>NZ_CAXUSO020000001.1:3922500-4147500 GCF_964254135.1 Neorhizobium tomejilense | reverse complement strand
CACTGCCGCGACCTCGGCGCTCGCCGCCCGGTATCTCGCGCGGGAAGATGCCGAGATCATGCTGATGGTCGGAACCGGCCGGCTTTCGCTCAATCTCATGCAGGCCCATGCGATCACACGGCCGCTCAAACATTTCCGCATCTGGGGGCGCAATATAGAGAAGGCCGAAGAGACTGCGCACGAAGCACGGATGCTCGGGCTCGACGCGGTGGCCGTCAAGGATCTGGCCCACGCGGCCGGACAGGCGGACATCATTTCCTGTGCGACGCTATCGAGCGAGCCGCTGATCCGTGGCGAATGGCTGAAGCCGGGCGCGCATCTGGATCTCGTCGGCGCCTTCAAGCCGAGCATGCGCGAGAGCGACGACGAGGCGGTGCGGCGCGCGTCGGTTTTCGTCGATACGCGTGCCGGCGCCATGAAGGAAGGTGGCGACATCGTTCTGCCGCTTGCAAGCGGCGCGCTATCGAAAGACGGGATCAAGGCGGAACTCGCCGAACTCGCGCATCGAAAACATCCCGGCCGCACAAGCGCGGACGAGATCACGCTCTTCAAGTCGGTGGGCGCAGCGCTCGAAGATCTTGCCGGAGCGATCCTCGCCTATCGTCATGTCAGCGGACAGGTTTCGCACTGATGGCCTCAGCGCATGAGGCAGGTCCGATCACGAAGACCCTGCCAAGGCTTCCCGTTACCGACGTACTGGGCAATATAATGGTGGCGCTGGCCGAAGGTACGCGCGCGGTCCTTTCCGCCCCACCGGGCGCCGGCAAGACGACGCTGGTGCCGCTCGCGCTGCTCGACCAGGCCTGGTGCACGGGAAAGATCATCCTGCTCGAACCGCGGCGGCTGGCAGCGCGCGCAGCTGCATCCCGGATGGCATCGCTGCTTGGCGAGCAGGTGGGCGATCGGGTCGGCTACCGGATGCGGCTCGACAACAAGGTCTCGGCGAAGACGCGGGTCGAAGTGGTGACAGAGGGCGTTTTCGCCCGGATGATCCTCGACGATCCCGAGCTCAACGGCGTTTCCGCCGTCATCTTCGACGAATTTCACGAGCGGTCGCTCGACGCGGATTTCGGTCTGGCGCTGGCGCTGGATGTGCAATCGGCACTGCGCGACGATCTGAAGATCCTCGTCATGTCGGCGACACTGGATGTGGAGCGGGTGGCGGGCCTGCTTGGCGAGCCTCCTGTTATCAAGAGCGAAGGCCGGACCTTTCCGATCGACATCCAGCATCGCGACCGCGCACCGAACGAAAGGATCGAAGACGCGATGACGCGGGCGATCGTCGAGGCGCACGCGAATGACACGGGTTCCATCCTTGCTTTCCTGCCGGGCCAGGCGGAAATCCTGCGCACGGCCGAGCGGCTCGCGAACCGGTTCGGGCCGGAGACCGTGGTCGTGCCGCTTTACGGCAACCTTTCCCAGAGGGAGCAGGATCTGGCGATCAGGCCGGCGCCCGCCGGGCAGCGCAAGATCGTGCTGGCGACGTCGATCGCCGAAACCTCCATTACTATAGACGGAGTCCGGATCGTCATCGACAGCGGGTTGCAGCGCCTGCCGGTGTTCGAGCCCTCGACCGGGATCACCCGGCTGGAGACGGTGCGCGTTTCCCGCGCCTCGGCAGACCAGCGGGCGGGTCGTGCCGGCCGTACCGAACCGGGCATCGCGATGCGCCTCTGGCATCCGGGGCAGACGGCAGCGCTGCAGGCGTTCACGCCACCGCAGATACTGGCAAGCGATCTTTCCGGCCTAGTTCTCGATCTTGCCCATTGGGGCGTCCAGGATCCGAAGGGGCTTGCCTTTCTCGATCCGCCTCCCGGACCGGCCTTCAACGAGGCAAAGGTGCTGCTGGCCCAGCTTGGCGCGCTCGACCCCCAGGGCGGGCTGACGGAAAAGGGCCGGCTGATGCGGGAACTGGCGCTTCCGCCCAGGTTATCGGCCATGGCTATCTCGGCGGCGGAGGAGGGTTTCGGCAGGCAGGCAAGCCTGCTTGCGGTGCTCCTGACCGAACAGGGGCTCGGCGGCAGCGACATCGATCTCGACGAGCGGTTGCGGCGGTTCCGCAACGAACGCGGCGACAGGGCCGACGCTGCAAGGAAGCTTGCGGACAGGGTCGCTTCGAACCTGCCGAGGCGATCGCAATCGACGGAACCGGTACTCGCCGGCAGGCTTCTCCTGCATGCCTATCCGGACAGGATCGCGCTCCAGCGCGGCGGACGCGGACGTTTCGTGATGGCAAACGGGCGCGGCGCGGAACTGCAGGAGACCGAGCGGCTGGCGGCATCGCAGATGCTTGTCATCGCCGACCTGACCGGCCGGGCAGCGCAGGCGCGTATTCTCGCGGCAGCGGAGATCAGCCGGGCGGACGTCGAGGCTGAGCTTTCCGGCGCGATCCGCGAGAGCGAGGAGTGTTTCTTCGACCGGGCGAGCCGGCAGGTGCGCGCCCGCAAGGTGACGCGGCTCGGCGCCATCATCTTTGAGGAAAGGCCGCTGCCACGGCCGAGTGGCGAACGGGCCGCACAGGCGCTTGCGGACGGCGTGCGGGAACTGGGGCTTCAGGTTCTGCCGTTCTCCAAGGAAGGTGCGCAATTGCGCGACCGGATCGGTTTCCTCAGCCGGTCGATCGGCGCGCCTTGGCCTGATATGAGCGACGAGGCGCTGCTTGCCCGGCTCGACGACTGGTTCGTCCCGTTCCAGGGCAGTATGTCGGGCATCGATTCCATCAATCCCGGCAGCCTTTCGGAAGGGTTGCGTTCGCTCATTCCGCATGAGGTTTCCCAGGATCTCAACAAGCTGGCGCCGACGCATTTCGAGGCGCCTACGGGCGAGCGGCATCCGATCCGTTACGACGGCGAGGAGCCGGTCCTGGCGATCCGGGTGCAGGAACTGTTCGGGCTGAAGAAACATCCGGCGATTGCCGGTGGGAAGCTGCCGCTGCTGCTCGAACTCAACTCGCCGGCGCATCGGCCGATCCAGACGACGCGGGACCTGCCCGGCTTCTGGGCCGGCTCCTGGAAGGATGTGCGGGCCGAAATGCGCGGCCGCTATCCCAAACATCCCTGGCCGGAGGACCCGGCCGAGGCTGCCCCGACGACACGTGCCAAACCGCGCGGGACGTGACAGAATGCCGCCTGCGACCTGAAGTCGAGCCGGTTTATGAAGGCGGCCGCAAGTCACTTGTATAAGGCAAGGTAAAGAGCAGACGGTGAGCGTAGACAGTCCTTCAGTGCGTTTTGCGCAATTCGGCCCTTCGAGCCGGCGGATTCGGCTTCAGACGCTGGTGCGGCTGCGCTGGCTTGCGGTCGCCGGCCAGACGATCACCGTGGTCATCGTCGGGCTGCTGCTGCAGTTTCCGCTGCCTCTTCAGGAAGCAGGTATCCTGGTCGGCGCGCTTGCGGTCGCAAACCTCACCCTGTCGGCCTGGTTTCCGCCGACCCATCGGCTTGGCCCGAAATCGGCGCTGGCGTTGCTCGGTTTCGACCTGCTGCAGATGGCGGCGCTGCTGTTCATCACCGGCGGGCTTGCCAACCCCTTTGCACCGCTGATCTGCGTTCCGGTCATCATCGCCTTCGCTTCCCAGCCGCTGCGCCATTCGCTAGTGCTGATCGTTTTTGCGCTGGTCTGCACCACGGTGCTCGCCTTTTCGCCCTATCCGGTGCCCTGGTACGAAGGCGAGCCGCTCCGGATCCAGCCGGTCATGCAGCTCGGGGTTTGGTGTTCGATCGCCTCTATGATGATGTTCGCCGCCTTCTATGCCTATCGCGTCAGCCATGAGGCGACGCTGCTTGCCGATGCGCTGGCGGCGACCGAACTGGTCCTGGAGCGGGAGAAGCATCTTTCGCAGCTCGACGGGCTGGCCGCCGCCGCCGCCCATGAACTCGGCACGCCGCTCGCAACCATCAGCGTCGTCGCCAAGGAGATGGAGCGCGAGCTCGGTCCCGACGATCGGTTCCGCGAGGATGTGCTGCTGCTGCGAAGCCAGAGCGAACGCTGTCGCGACATCCTTCGCCGGCTCACCTCGCTTTCCGCCGAGAGCGAGGAACATATGCGCCGGTTGCCGCTTTCCTCCCTGGTCGAGGAGGTGGTGGCGCCGCATCGGCAATTCGGCATCGAGATCGAACTCGTCGAGGAAAACGACCGAACCGACGAACCGGTCGGCAACCGCAATGCCGGCATTATATATGGGCTCGGAAACCTGATCGAAAATGCCGTCGATTATGCCAAGAGCAAGGTGATCGTCACGGTGGAGCACGACGTCGAGCGGGTGGCGATCACCATCGAGGACGACGGCCAGGGTTATGCGCCGGATATTCTTTCGCGGATCGGCGAACCCTATATGACGAAGAGGCCCAAGGAAGACGAACGGGCCGGTGGCCTTGGCCTCGGTCTCTTCATCGCGAAGACGCTGCTCGAACGGTCCGGCGCCTCGATCCGCTTCGGCAACCGCGACAGCGGCGAACCGGGTGCCCGCATTCATATCGAATGGCCGCGCTCGGTGATGGACGCGCAGGACTTGAAATAGGCCGGCCAGCCGGCCGATCATCATGAAAAGGCAAGCGGGCCTTTGAAACCCGCGGAGAAAAAGAGATGGAAACACACCCGGAACCGACCAAGGCTCATGCCGACCCAGAACTCGGGCCTGACCCTTCGCTGCTGATCGTAGATGACGACGGGCCGTTCCTGCGCCGGCTGGCCCGCGCCATGGAGACCCGCGGCTTCCTGGTCGACACGGCGGAGTCCGTCGCGGAAGGCATCGCCAAGACGAAGGCGCGGCCGCCGAAATATGCGGTGGTGGATTTGCGCCTCGGCGACGGCAACGGGCTGGATGTGATCGAGGCGATCCGTCAGAGCCGCGAGGACACTAAGGTGATCGTGCTGACCGGCTACGGCAATATCGCAACGGCCGTGACCGCGGTGAAGCTCGGGGCGCTCGATTATCTCGCCAAGCCCGCCGATGCCGACGACATTTTTGGCGCGCTGACGCAGCGGCCGGGCGAGCGGGCGGACGTGCCGGAAAACCCGATGTCTGCGGATCGCGTCCGCTGGGAACACATCCAGCGGGTCTACGAGATGTGCGAGCGTAACGTGTCCGAGACGGCGCGCCGGCTCAACATGCATCGCCGCACGCTGCAGCGCATCCTTGCCAAGCGCGCGCCGAAATAAGTCACATCTCGTCGAAATTCTTGCCGGTCGCCCATTCCGCCAGCATCAGGCGCTGGGCGGCGGCACGCGAAAAATTCAGTGTCATCGCCTTGCGGGTAGCGGGCGGCAGCCTGTGTTCCGGTGCGTCGCGCAGCAGATGCCCGCCATAACCGTCCGAGAGGAAAAGACCGCAATCCTCCGGGAAGATGTCGAGAGGCACATCCTTGTGCGTCGCGAAAAACAGCCGGTCGCAAAAATAACGGTATTCCGGCCATTTGCGATCGACGCGAAAATCCTCGATCGACGTCTTGATCTCGACGATCCAGATCTCGCCCTTTTCCGAAATGGTCACCAGGTCGGCTCGCCTTCCGCTCGACAGCACGAGTTCCGGCAATATCGCATGTCGCATGTCGTGGAGCAGAATCTGGACGCCCTTGCGCACCAGCATGGCGCGGGCCGACTGCCGCCCATCTATTAACGGATTATTACTGGCAAGGTTGAGTATAGTCATAGAATCCCGAAAAACCGCTTCCATGATGTTGCAAAAACGCCATGGCTTTTTTCAATCATGCGCCGGCTCTGTTTTGATGCGCTGCAGCGCTTGCCAAGCGTAGTTTAATCGAAAATAACCCGTCATCAAAGATGGGCCAGACGCCCGTCTAAATCGATTCGTTTATCCAAGAGATCTCCATGCGCTTTCGCACTAGCATGCTCGCACTCGGCTTGTTGGCAACTGCCGCCTTGGCCGGTTGCGCCTCCACGATTCCCGGCGGCGGCACCCAGGTGGCCACGGCCTCCTACACCGAACAGATCTTTACCGACTCCTACGGTTCGGTGAGAGACGCCGGATATACTCTGCCGGCGATCCCGATCAACAAGGTGGCCAAGCAGTATGTCCGCCAGATCGTCAGCTATCAGACCAGCGAAAAGCCGGGCACGATCGTCGTCAACACGCGTGAACGCCATCTCTATTACATCATGCCGAACGGCAAGGCGATGCGCTACGGCATCGGCGTCGGCAAGCAGGGTTTTGCCTGGTCGGGCACGGCCTATGTCGCCTGGAAGCAGGAATGGCCGACCTGGCACCCGCCGAAGGAAATGGCCGGCCGTCGTCCGGACGTTGCAAAATACGTCGAAGACGGCATGGGCCCCGGTCTCAGCAACCCGCTCGGCGCCCGCGCCATGTACCTGTTCAACGAAAAGGGCCAGGATACACTCTTCCGTCTGCACGGCACGCCGGAATGGAACTCGATCGGCACCGCGGCTTCGTCCGGCTGCATCCGCCTGATCAACCAGGACGTCATCGACCTTTACAGCCGCGTCCGTCCGGGCCGCGAAACCAAGGTCGTGGTGGTCCAGTAATCGCGAAATTCGACGAGAATACGAAAAGGCCGCCGAGAGATGTCTCCGGCGGCCTTTTTCTTTGTTCAGTTCCCTGCTCTCCGGTCAGCCAGCTAGCTTGGCTTTCAGCTCGATCCGGCGGCGATGCAGGACCGGCTCGGTATAACCGTTCGGCTGCTCGCGGCCCTTGAGCACCAGATCAAGCGCGGCCTGGAACGCGACGGAATCCTCGAAATCCCTGGTCATCGGGATGTAGAGCGGATCTCCGGCGTTCTGGCCATCGACGACGCCGGCCATGCGCTTCATCGTCTCGACGATCTGCTCTTCGCTGGTGAGCTTGTGATAGAGCCAGTTCGCCATGTGCTGGGCCGAGATGCGCAACGTTGCGCGGTCTTCCATCAGGCCGACATTGTTGATGTCCGGCACCTTGGAGCAGCCGACGCCCTGATCGATCCAGCGGACGACGTAGCCGAGAATCCCTTGCGCATTGTTGTCGAGTTCGCGCTGGATTTCCTCCGGCGTCCAGTTCGGCCGAACGGCGACCGGCACCGAGAGGATGTCCGACAGTTTTGCCCGGGTGCGGCTCTTCAAACCTGCCTGGACGGCTGCAACATCGACCTTATGATAGTGGGTGGCATGCAGCGTGGCCGCCGTCGGCGACGGAACCCAGGCGGTGTTGGCGCCGGCCTTCGGATGAGCGATCTTCTGCTCCAGCATCGCCGCCATCAGGTCCGGCATCGCCCACATGCCCTTGCCGATCTGCGCATGGCCGGACAGGCCGCATTCGAGACCGATATCGACGTTCCAGTTCTCGTAGGCTGCGATCCAGGCAGCCTGTTTCATGTCGCCCTTGCGGATCATCGGGCCTGCTTCCATCGAGGTGTGGATCTCGTCGCCGGTACGATCGAGGAAGCCGGTATTGATGAAGACGACACGCTCGCGCGCCTCGCGGATGCAGGCCTTGAGGTTGATCGTGGTACGGCGCTCCTCATCCATGATGCCCATTTTCATGGAATTGGTCGGAAGGCCGAGCGCCTGTTCGACGCGGGCAAAGATCTGGCAGGCGAAAGCGACCTCTTCCGGCCCGTGCATCTTCGGCTTGACCACATACATGGAGCCGGCCCGCGAATTCTGGCGGCGTCCGTTCGGGCCGATATCGCGGATCGCAATCAGCGCCGTAATCATGGCGTCCATGATGCCTTCCGGAACTTCCCTGCCCTCGCTGTCCAAAACCGCCGGATTGGTCATCAAGTGACCGACATTGCGGATCAGCATCAGCGAGCGGCGCTTCACCGTCACATCACCGCCGGCAGGTGCCTTGAAGGTGGTGTCCGGGTTGAGCTTGCGGATGAAGGACTTGCCGCCCTTGGCAACCTCCTCCTGAAGGTCGCCGTTCATCAGGCCGAGCCAGTTGCGGTAGACGACGACCTTGTCCTCGGCATCGACCGCGGCAATCGAATCCTCGCAGTCCATGATGGCGGTCAGCGCCGATTCCAGCCAGACATCGGAAATCCGGGCCGGATCCTCCCTGCCGATCGCCGTCGTGGCATCGATCAGGATTTCGATATGCAGGCCGTTCTTCGTCAACAGCAAATGGGTCGGCTTAGCCGGCTCTCCAAGATAGCCGGCAAACTGCGCCGGATCGGCAAGATTGACCGTCTTACCGTCCTGGGCTGCCGCCGCAAGCGTTCCGCCCGTCACCACAAACGAGGTGACGTCCGTCCAGCTTGCTCCTGATAGCGGCACCGAATGATCGAGGAAGTCACGCGCCCAGGCGATGACCCTGGCGCCTCGGATCGGGTTGTAGCCCTTGCCCTTTTCGGCACCGTCCGTCTCGGGAATGGCGTCCGTGCCATAGAGCGCATCGTAGAGCGAACCCCAGCGGGCATTGGCGGCATTCAGCGCATAACGGGCATTCATGACCGGTACCACCAGCTGCGGCCCGGCGATTTCGGCGATTTCCGGATCGACCTTGTCGGTCGAAACCGTAAAGTCCGGCCCTTCCGGCAGCAGGTAGCCGATGTCGCGCAGGAAGGCTTCGTAAACTGCCAGATCGCTGGGGGCGCCGTTCTTGCGGTACCAGTCGTCGAGCTTGGCCTGGAAGGCGTCGCGCTTGGTGAGAAGTTCGCGGTTCTTCGGCGCCAGATCGTGGACGATCTTCGAAAACTCGGAGAAGAAGCGGTCGGCATCGACGCCGGTGCCCGGCAGCGCTTCCTTCACCAGGAAGTCATGGAGCTTCTCGTCGATTGCGAGACCATTTTTTTCGATACGGGCCATCGGTTCCTCCGAATTTTTCATGCCGCGACTGTCTTTGTTAGCGAGCGAAATTGCAATTGCACAAATATTGAATGACCTATGCCATATTGGAATTAATCACGAACGATAGCAGCTATTTCCGGCCTGCCTCCGGGGAATGCCGCTCCCAATAAGGCGTCGGCCCATAGAGGTCCGCCAGATACTCGATGAACGCCCGGACCTTGGAGGGAAGATGCTGCCGGCTGGGATAGACCGCCGAGACCGAGACATTTTTGGAGCCTTCGTACCCTGGCATTACACTCACCAAACGCCCGTCCTGGAGTTCGTTGCCGATGTCCCAGGTGGATCTTAGCGCGATGCCGAGGCCGGCGATTACCGCTTCGCGGATGACTTCGCTCGAATTTGTGTTCAGCCTTCCAGCCGGTCGGTAAATCAGCGGGCCTTTGGGGCCTTCCAGCCTCCAGGGTTCGCCATTGTGGGCCGTGAGGCAGTGATGACCCGCCAGTTCCTCAAGGCTTGTCGGGGCGCCGTGCCGCTCGATGTAGGAGGGAGAGGCGCAGAGAATGCGTCGGACCTGCACAAGCTTGCGGGCGACAAGGCTCGAATCTTTCAGCTCGGATATGCGGATCGCCACATCAAAACCCTGGGCGATAATATCCGTGAACTCGTCCGACAGCATCAGGTCGATCGACAGATGCGGGTTTGCCTGCATGAATGCCGGCAAATGAGGCGCGATATGCATCCGCCCGAATGAAGTCGGCGCGGAGATCCGCAGATTGCCGGCGATCTCGGTCGACCGGCCCGAGACGAACTGCTCGGCATCCTCGATCCCGGTCAGGACGTTGGCGATCCTGTCGTAAAAACCCTTGCCGGCGTCGGTCATCCCGACCTGGCGGGTGGTCCGCTGCAGGAGCCGCGTCCCCAGCTGCTCCTCCAGCCTCTTGATACGCTTGGAAACCACTGCCGGCGAAATGCCGAGACTCTTTGCCGCCGCCGACATGTTTCCGGTGGCCGCCACTTTGACGAAGATTTCCAGATCGGCGAGATTGGTGATCACTGCAGTTTTTCCCGGCTGGAATAAATGCCGGCCAACTTACGCCCTTTTGAAGAGAGCTTAAAGGTGGTCCACACCCCCAGCGTCGAGGAGCATGGGCCGGCTAAGCGACCTGAAAAACAGCTATCCTCGGCCGACCGACAGCCACGGCAGTAATCCGTGCCTCGATGAGCTTTCGCGAGCCCTCGATTTCCGGCGCATCCAGTTCTTCCGAGACGGTCACGGCGGCGTCCCTGGCGCCATCCGCATTCGCCTGTGCCAGCGCGGCTGCGATTGCGCGGTCACGGGCCGTTGCCAGTGCTTCCGTTTCGCCGATGACCGCAATGCGCTCGCCCGCGCCGGACACTATAAATCGCCCCTCTTCCGGGGAAGTGACGACAATGGTGACGCTGGCACGGACCTGGCCGACCACCGCCCCGACGGCATTTGCGACATCGGCATCGGCCGGTATGACCGGCTGCGCGCCCAGCATATCCGCAACCGCCGGATAATAGACGGGTGCCGAAGCGCCGAGCCCGATCAAGGGACGATCGAGCGAGACGGAGAACCGGGCGATGCCGGGAACGCGTTTCAGCGCTCGGTCGACGGCAAGCGAAACCGCGGGATCGATGGCTTCGGCGCCGTCTTCGGAAAGGCAGGCCGCGAGCACGGCCTCGGACGACTGGCGCGTCAGCCGGCTCACGATCTTTTCGGCCAAGTCTCCCGGGGACGCGGCGATCCCGCGCCCTGCGCCGTCCTTGCGCCGGGCGGCAAGTTCGAGACCCAGACTTGCAGCCTCTCCGCACCATTGGTTCTGGCGGCCGAGCACGTGCAGGGCATCAGATGGGGTGATGCCACAGAGATGCACCAGCCCTCTCGCAACCAGCCGGTCGAGAACCGCCTTTTGCGAATTCATGGTCAGAAGATCATTGAGCGAAACCGGCGCAATGCCAATGCGGGCGAAAAGTGCCTGTTCCGGCGGCTGCAGGCCCTGGGCCATCATATCCGGCACGCCGGTTCGCACCGCAAAGCGCCCGTCGTGCCGTCCGGCATGGCTGGCCCGCAGCTGCCTTTCCAGCGTCGACAGGATGATCTCGCCATGCGCCATCGCGGCAAGGCTCAGCGGCAGAAGCCGGCGCGGACCGAGCGTGAGCCGGGCGTCGAGGCCGCGGTCGTCGATATGGACTTCGGAATCGCCGCCGAGCCCGTAGGTGCGCAGCGCCACCGCCTCGACCATGGTGCGATGACCGCCGACGACGGCGCCTTCTTCCGCCAGCTTCGGTCGCCCGCCATCGAGAACCGCAACATCCGTGGTCGTGCCGCCGATATCGGAAACGACCGCCTGATCGAGCCCCGTCAGGAAATGCGCACCGACGAGACTTGCGGCAGGACCGGAAAGGATGGTCTCGATCGGCCGCAGCCGGGCTTCGGCGGCGGAGATCAGGGCACCATCGCCGCGCACCACCATCATCGGCGCCGTGATGCCGCGCGCGGTCAGAAAACCTTCGCAGGAGCCCACCAGCCGGTCGATGATCGACACCAGCCGGGCGTTCAGAAGCGTGGTCAACGCACGGCGGGGACCGCCGAGTTTCGACGAAAGCTCGTGGCTGCAGGTGACGGGCAGATGCGAAAGCTCGCGAATACGGTCCCTGACCCGGATTTCATGAGCCGGATTCCGGACGGCGAAATAACCTGCGACGGCAAAGGAAGACACCGTACTGCCAAGCGCGGGCATGGCTGCCTCCAGAGCCCCCATGTCGAGCGGCGTTTCGTTGCCGTGCACATCGTGGCCTCCGGGCAGGAAGATCACCGGATCATTTCCCAGCGCCTCCGCAAGTCCGCCGCGGGTCAGGTCCTCCGCAGCAAAACCGATCATGATCAGGGCGGCACGACCGCCCTGCCCCTCGACCAGCGCATTGGTGGCAAGCGTCGTCGACAGCGAAACGAGGCCGATAGCCGAAGCGGAAGCCGCGCTTTTTTCCAGTACCGCATCAACCGCGCCGGCAATGCCGACCGCCAGATCATGCCTGGTCGTCAGCGATTTTGCCTTGGCGATAACGCCTTCGCCCTCGCGGAACAGCACCGCATCGGTATAGGTGCCGCCGGTATCAATTCCGAGAAGAAGAGGGCCGGGAGGAAAGGAAGGGGCCACGCGAGAATCCTGAAGATCGGGTCCATGGATCAATAGCGCATAGGCCGCCAAGATCAATTCACCAGCGGAGACCTCTGATGTCGCGGACTGACCCGCATAAGCAGACCATCTCGCGGCTGGGTGGTCAGCTTCTGGACCGGCCAGACCTTGGTTTCCGGCGTAACATCGAAACGATAGCGACCCATCAGAACCGCAAGCGCGATCACCGCCTCCTGCAGGGCGAAGGTGGCGCCGATACAGGTGCGCGGGCCCGCGCCGAAAGGCAGATACTGGAACCGGTTCAGCTTGCCGCGATTCTCGGGCAGAAAACGCTCGGGCATGAAGGCCCGCGGTTTTTCCCAATAAAGCTCGTGGCGGTGCAGCGTCCAGGGCATGACCAGCACGGTCACGCCGGCGTCGATCCTGACCGTCTTGCCTTCCGGGCTCGTCCAGCTGTCGTCGCTGATCGCTTCGCGGTTGATCGAAGGCGCCGGCGGATAGAGCCGCAATGCCTCCTCGAATGCCGCCCGCACCCATGGCATCAGTTCCAGCCATTCGACCGGATCGGCGCCGGTCGCCAGAACACGGTCGATCTCTTCCTCCATGTTCTGCCGTACCGATGGCGATTCCGCGACGCAATAGAGCGTCCAGGCCAGCGCCCGGGCCGTCGTCTCGTGCCCCGCGCCGATGAAGGTAAGGATATTGTCCTCGATCTCGCCCATCGTCAGTCCGTCGGGACCGGCCAGCTGCAGCAACAGCGTCAGGAAATCCTGCGGCACGTCGCCCGGATGTTTGCGCATCCGCTCCTGCCGCATAAGCATGGTTTCGGCGACCACCCGCCGGAACTTGTCGAGGATCCGCCTGCCGCCGATGCGCGTAACGCGTGGCACCCAAGGCGGCGCGCGCAGCATGTCCATCGGATCGATCCGGCCCATGCGATGCAGAAGCTGGTCGACATCGTCGGCAACGGTCTCCTTGTTCCCGGCGATCTCCCCGGAAAACAGGGTTTCGGCGAGGATGGCATAGGTCAGTTCCGTCATGTCGACGGAAATATCGCGGACCGAGCCCTCGGCGCCGGCCTCGGCATATTTTCTTGAGAACTCCTCGGTCTGGCTCAGCATCTGGCCGGCAAAACCGCGGGAATGCCTTGGCGTGAAAACCGGTGCCATTGCCTTGCGGCAGCGTTTCCAGACCTCGCCTTCCGCCGTCAGCAGGCCGTCCCGGAGGATCGGGCGAAGGACGAGCTGGCGGATTTCCGACATTTCGTAATTGCTGACATTGTCCACCAGGATATGCCGGATAAGCCCGGGATGATTGACGATCAGCGTCCGTTCCTTGAAGAACTTCGTCTCGAACCAGGGCAGCGTGTAGGAAACCTTGCCCCAGAGCTCCAGCGGATTGCGCAGCGCAGTCCAGATGACCTCGATCGGGTTCAGCAGTCGATCTCGAAGCGGAGGTGCCGGCGGAACGAAGGGTTCGGGGCGGATGTCCATGGACAGCCCTCCTCAGGGGTTTCCTATGGAGGGAGTATCAGCCGTCAGAGGAGAGATTTCAACTCGGCGAGCTTGTCGTTGACCAGCCAGCCGTAATAATTCTCCTCCGGCAGGCCGCCGCGGGCAGCCAAGGCCGCGGCGCGCTGCGTCGAACCGCCGGTATTGTAGAGCGTCGCGGTGATGCCGGGATTGCGGGAGATATCCATGCCGGCGATCGTCTTGTAGTCGTCGATGGAGCGGCGGATGCTGGCTGCCATATAGGCGAGCGACTTGTCCGGATCCATGATCGCATCATAGACCGCGGCCGCTTTATTCTCGTCGAGCTTCGGATAACCGGAGGTTCTGGCCACCATGTCCGAGAGCATCAGCGCCGTCAGCGGATTGACCTGGCCGAGGCCAAAAGTCTGGCCGGCATAGAACGGCTGAAAAAAGACCGCGCTGAATCGGTTGTCCGGAAACGAGGTGCCGCCAACCGAACGGCCGCGAAAACTCTTTTCCCAGACGCCTTCACGGCAGGTCCAGAGCTTGTAGGAATCGGCGAAATCGCCGCATTTGCTGAATTCCGGCCGATCGAGAAACTGCTGGATGGTCTCGTCGCCGTAGCCGAAACGGAAACTGTTGCCAGCATAGGCGGCGGCCTTGACGTAATAGGTCTGCAGCCGGTCGTAGGCATCGACATTGTAGGTGTGTTCGCCGACGATCGCGCCGATCATGTGGATCGGATCGATACCGTAATCGGCGGCCGTCGACCTGACCTTGGCAATCAGCTTCTTGTCGGAGGCCAGGAGGTCGCGGATTTTCTCGTATTTGTCATCGAAGGTGGTGCGGCCGGCTCGGGTCCGGCGTACGGAAGCGCCGGGAACCTTCGGCTGTTCCGCGTGACGGTTTCCTTCGGGAACCATCGTAAGTCCGCCTCCGAGCGCGGAAGAAGCCGCAGACGTCGCGACGACAAGGATCAGTGCCAGAAGGATGCGTTTCAAGATTTTTGCGTGTCCCAGGACTTAGACTATGCCGTTCTCCGGCACGGGATGCTGAAAGCCATTCCAAACCGACTCACTCAGCGCCGGATATTTCCATGAAAACGCGCTTCCCTTACGCGAGGCGCAAGGACCGTGTCGAGACGCGGGCGTTCAAAATCCCGTCAGCGCCGGCAAATGAGCAGCCGGACGTTGCCCGGCTGCCACGATTGCCCGCTCAGAGAATATAACGCGACAGATCGGTGTCGGCGGCAAGATCGCCGACATGCTTCTTGACGTATTCCGCATCGATCGTGACGGCCGTGCCGCCCTGGTCCGGGGCGTTGAACGAGATTTCGTCGAGCACCCGTTCCATCACGGTCTGCAGCCGGCGGGCACCGATATTCTCGACCGAAGAGTTGAGATGCACTGCGACATCCGCCAGAGCGTCGATCGCATCCTCGGTGAAGTCGAGCGTCAGCTCTTCCGTTTCCATCAGCGCCTTGTACTGGCGGATAAGGCTTGCCTCGGTTTCCGTCAGGATGCGGCGGAAGTCCTCCTTGGTGAGCGGCCTCAGCTCGACCCGGATCGGCAGGCGGCCCTGGAGTTCCGGTAGGAGGTCGGAGGGCTTGGAGACATGGAAGGCGCCCGAGGCAATGAACAGGATGTGGTCGGTCTTCACCGGTCCGTATTTGGTCGAGACCGTGGTGCCTTCGACCAGCGGCAGCAGGTCGCGCTGCACCCCTTCGCGGGACACGCCGGCGCCCATTCCGCCGTCGCGGGCGGCGATCTTGTCGATCTCGTCGAGGAAGACGATGCCGTCGTTTTCGACGGAGCGGACAGCCTCGCGCTGGATGACCTCGTTGTCGATCAGCTTGTCGGATTCGTCGCGGATCAGCTCGCCATAGGATTTCTTGACGGTGGTACGGACCTTCTTGGTGCGGCCGCCCATCGCCTTGCCGAACATTTCCGACAGGTTCAACACACCTATATTGGCGCCCGGCATGCCGGGGATCTCGAAACCGGGCATGCCGGAGCCGCTATCGGCCACCTCGATGTCGATTTCCTTGTCATCCATCTCGCCGGCGCGCAGCTTCTTGCGGAAGCTTTCGCGGGTAGCGGGCGAGGATGTCGCACCGACCAAGGCGTCCAGCACCCGTTCCTCGGCGCTCATATGGGCCTTCGCCTGCACGTCGGCGCGCATCTTGTCGCGCACGAGGCCGATGCCGATCTCGACGAGATCGCGGATGATCTGCTCGACATCGCGGCCGACATACCCCACTTCGGTGAATTTGGTCGCTTCGACCTTGATGAAAGGCGCGCCGGCAAGCTTCGCCAGGCGACGCGAGATTTCCGTCTTGCCGACGCCGGTCGGGCCGATCATCAGGATGTTCTTGGGCATCACTTCGTCGCGCAGGCTCTCGTCGAGCTGGTGACGGCGCCAGCGGTTACGCAGCGCGATCGCCACCGCGCGCTTGGCGTCGTGCTGGCCGATGATGTGCCGATCCAGCTCGGAGACGATTTCCCGGGGTGAAAAGTTACTCATGTCAAATCCGTTTCTTGGCTTGCGTCCAGCGCCATGAAATGGGCCGGACCGTATATGGATGTCCTGGTGTCGACGTAGCGGAAGCCGGCCTTCTCGTAGGCGCGGATCGCCTGGGCGTTTTCCGGGTCCGGATCGATGACGATCCTTCTCGCGCCCCTTTCGAAAAGCTCAGCGGCCAGCTGGCGGATGATCGCGCTGCCATGGCCGATGCCGACAAGTTCGGGGATGCCGATCGAGATATCGATGCCGAGCGTGCCCTTCGGCTGATCCTGATAGGGATGGTCCTCTTCAAGATGCGGATCGTAGTACTGGAGATAGGCGATCGGCCTGCCGTCCAGTTCCACGATCATCGGCCGTGTCTCGACGCTCGTCATCAACTGTTCGATGCTTGCCAGTTCCTCATCGACCCCGCCCCACCATTTCGCGATATGCGGCTCGGCGAGCCACTGCGCGAGCAGCGGAAAATCCTCTGCCGCGACATCACGAAACGAATAGCGGGGCGCGCCGTCAGTCATCGGCATCCAGCGTTTCGATGACCAGGTTATGGTTGGTGTAGACGCAGATATCGGCGGCGATATCCAGCGCCTTGCGGGCGATCTCCTCGGCCGACTTGTCCGAATCCATCATCGCGCGTGCTGCGGCATAGGCATAGTTGCCGCCCGAGCCGATCGCGATCGTTCCGTGCTCCGGTTCCAGCACGTCACCGTTGCCGGTAACCGCCAGTGTCGTCGATTTGTCGGCGACCAGCATCATCGCTTCGAGATTGCGCAGGTACTTGTCCGTGCGCCAGTCCTTGGCAAGCTCGACGGCGGCCCGCATCAGCTGGCCCGGATATTGTTCGAGCTTCTTTTCAAGCCGGTCGAGCAGCGTGAAGGCATCGGCGGTCGCGCCGGCGAAACCGGCGATCACTTCGCCCTTGCCGATGCGGCGCACCTTGCGGGCATTGCCCTTCATCACGGTCTGGCCAAGGCTCACCTGGCCGTCGCCGGCCATGATGACCTTGCCGCCTTTCCGAACAGTAATAATGGTTGTCATAAGCCACCTGTTGGCCCGTCTTGCGGGCATTGGTTTTCAGAGCATTTCGGCCCCGTTGGACATTTATGTAAGACGGTCCAGGGCGAATGCAATCTCATGATGCTATGCCGCCGCCACTGCCCTGCTTTTGCTGGATATTTGACGTAGTGCCTGATAAGGAGCGCAGATCGATCGCATGGAGCAGACCCAGATGGGTGAGACGACTACCGCACGCGTGGGCAACATCGTCCGCAAGACCAACGAAACCTCCGTTTCCGTTTCCGTCAATCTCGACGGCACCGGCGCGGCCAGGATTTCCACGGGCGTCGGCTTTTTCGACCATATGCTGGACCAGCTCTCGCGACATTCGCTGATCGACATGGACATCGAGGTCACCGGCGACCTGCATATCGACGACCACCATACCGTGGAAGACACCGGTATCGCGATCGGCCAGGCAATCTCCAAGGCGCTCGGCGACCGTCGCGGCATCGCCCGCTATGCCTCGCTCGACCTTGCCATGGACGAGACGATGACCAAGGCGGCTATCGATGTTTCCGGCCGGCCGTTCCTGGTCTGGAACGTCGCGTTCAGCGCGCCGAAGATCGGCACGTTCGATACGGAACTGGTGCGGGAATTTTTTCAAGCGCTTGCCCAGAATGCGGGCATCACGCTGCATGTCCTGAACCATTACGGCGCCAACAACCATCATATCGCCGAGACCTGCTTCAAAGCCGTGGCACGGACACTTCGCGCCGCCATTGAAATCGACCCGCGGCAGGCCAATCGCGTTCCTTCGACCAAGGGAATGCTGGTCTGACTGCTTGAGGAGACAATCCTTGAGAAGCTATCTCGTTCTGACACCGCCCAATGACCCGCGACGCGGACCCGAAAGGGATCTCCAGTCGACCCTCGTTCTGCGGGACGGGTTTTCCTGGCTGGCGCTGTTGTTTCCGTGGATCTGGCTGTTCTGGCATGGGCTATGGATTGCCGGGATCGTGGTGCTGCTGGTCCAGATCGGCGGCGGCATCCTGATGCAGGTTCCTGGTTTCTGGACCGCCGGCCTGCTGCTTGGTTTCGCCACCAGCCTGCTCACGGCATTCGAGGGCCGACATTATCGCTCCGAAGCGCTGATCCGCCGCGGCTGGACACTGGAAACGGTGATCTCCGCCCACGATCTGCGTACGGCCGAAGATATCTACTTCTCTGGCCTGCCGCAGCCGGAACAACAACCAATGCCGGTCTCGGCCGAGTGGGCAAAGCAGGCAAAGCCGCCCGCCGCCGGATGGCAGGCCCCACACATGGGCCTTTTCGAACATGGAGGACGCTGATGCGCGTCGCAATCATCGACTACGGGTCCGGCAACCTCCGTTCCGCGACCAAGGCCTTTGAACGAGCCGCCCGGGAAGCCGGAATCGACGCGGTCATCGATCTGACCGACAAGGCCGAGGCCGTTGCCAGCGCCGACCGTATCGTGCTGCCGGGTGTCGGCGCCTATGCGGACTGCAGCGCCGGCCTCGCCGCCGTGCCGGGCATGCGGGAAGCCATCCTCGACGTCGTCGAGCACAAGGGCCGCCCCTTCCTCGGCATCTGCGTCGGCATGCAGCTGATGTCGTCGCGGGGGCTTGAAAAGACGACCACCGACGGCTTCGGTTGGATCGAAGGCGATGTCGTCGAGATGACCCCGAGCGATCCCAACCTCAAGATCCCGCAGATCGGCTGGAACACGCTCGATATCCATCACCCCCACCCGCTGTTTGACGGCATCCCGACCGGACCGGACGGCTTGCACGCCTATTTCGTGCATTCCTACCATCTGGCGGCCAAGCACCGCAGCGACGTGATCGCGACCACCGAGTACGGCGGTTCGATGACCGCTTTCGTCGGCCGCGACAATGTGGCGGGCTCCCAGTTTCACCCTGAGAAAAGCCAGACGCTAGGGCTTGCCCTCATCTCCAATTTCCTGCGCTGGAAGCCCTGAGCTCGCGCGAACTCTCAAGGACCGAAGACATGATCCTCTTTCCTGCAATCGACCTAAAGGACGGCCAGTGCGTGCGCCTCAAGCTCGGCGACATGGACCAGGCCACCGTCTACAATCCCGATCCCGCAGCCCAGGCCAAGGCCTTCGAGGACCAGGGGTTCGAGTGGCTGCATGTGGTCGACCTGAACGGCGCCTTCGCGGGGACGAGCGTCAACGGCACTGCCGTCGACGCCATCCTCAAGGCCACGAAGAACCCCGTGCAGCTCGGCGGCGGCATCCGCACGCTCGACCATATCGAAAACTGGCTGGCGCGCGGGCTTGCCCGCGTCATCCTCGGCACGGTCGCGGTGCGCGATCCGGCTCTGGTCATCGAGGCCTGCAAGCAGTTTCCCGGCAAGGTCGCCGTCGGCATCGACGCCAAGGGCGGCAAGGTGGCGGTCGAGGGCTGGGCGGAAGCGTCCGAGCTGGGCGTGATCGAGCTGGCGAAGAAATTCGAAGGCGCCGGCGTTTCGGCGATTATCTATACCGACATCGACCGCGACGGCATTCTGGCCGGCATCAACTGGGCCTCGACGCTGGAACTCGCAGATGCCGTTTCCATTCCGGTCATCGCATCGGGAGGACTTGCCTCGCTCGACGACATCAGCCGCATGCTGGAGCCGGATGCGGCCCGGCTCGAAGGCGCGATTTCCGGCCGTGCGCTGTATGACGGCCGCATCGATCCCCACGAAGCGCTGGCCCTGATCCGCTCCAGACAAGGACGTGCCGCATGACCCTCAAAGCCCGCGTCATCCCCTGCCTTGACGTCAAGGACGGCCGCGTCGTGAAAGGCGTCAACTTCGTCGATCTCATCGATGCCGGCGATCCCGTCGAGGCTGCAAAAGCCTATGACGCTGCCGGTGCCGACGAACTCTGCTTCCTCGACATCACCGCCTCCTCCGACAATCGCGAGACGATTTTCGACGTCGTCGCCCGTACCGCCGACCATTGCTTCATGCCGCTCACCGTCGGCGGCGGGGTGCGTGCCGTCGGGGACATCCGCAAGCTGCTGCTGGCCGGCGCCGACAAGGTGGCGATCAACTCGGCAGCGGTCAACAATCCGGACTTCGTGGCTGAGGCCGCCGACAAGTTCGGCAACCAGTGCATCGTCGTGTCGATCGACGCCAAGCGGCGGCGCAGCCAGGCGATCGGTGGCGACAATCTGAGCGCCTGGGAGATCTACACGCATGGCGGCCGCAACGCGACCGGCATCGATGCCGTCGAGTTCGCCGTCAAGATGGTCGAGCGCGGCGCCGGCGAGCTGCTCGTCACCTCCATGGACCGGGACGGCACCAAGAGCGGCTACGATCTGGAGCTGACGCGGATGATCGCCGACAGCGTCAGGGCACCGGTTATCGCGTCGGGCGGAGTCGGAAACCTGGACGACATGGTCGCCGGCATCAAACAGGGCCACGCAACGGCAGTGCTGGCCGCGTCGATTTTCCACTTCGGGACCTATACGGTCGGTCAGGCAAAGCACTATATGGCAGAGCACGGCATCGCCATGCGGCTCGATTGAGCGGTCGGAGAGAATGTTATGAGTGAATTTTCCCTGATCGACCTCGAGCGGATCGTCGCCGAGCGGGCCAAGGCCTCGCCGGAAGAGTCATGGACGGCAAAACTGGTCGCCGCCGGCCAGGAGAAGGCCGCAAAGAAGCTCGGCGAAGAAGCCGTCGAAACGGTGATCGCCGCGATCAAGCACGACGCCAAAAATCTGACGGCGGAAAGCGCCGATCTTCTCTATCATCTTTTAGTCGTCTTGAATATTGCGGCGGTACCGTTGCAGGATGTGCTCGACGAACTCCAGCGAAGGACCGGCCAGTCCGGCCTTCAAGAAAAGGCAAGCCGGCCGACATCATGAATATCGTTTCCCAGCCCGCCGAGGCGCCGGAGCTCGAGACCGGCTCGAATGCGGAATATTACTCGCCCTATCACCACTTCAGTGCGGAAGAATGGGCGAAGTTCCGCGCAGACACGCCCCTGACGCTCACCGCCGACGAGGTGCAGAGGCTGCGTTCGCTGGACGACCCGATCGATCTCGATGAAGTCAGGCGCATCTATCTCTCGCTGTCGCGCCTGCTGTCGACGCATGTGGAGGCGACGCAACGCCTCTTCCAGCAGCGAAACCGTTTCTTGAGCCTTTCCGACATCACCAAGACGCCCTTCATCATCGGCATTGCCGGGTCGGTCGCGGTCGGCAAATCGACCACCGCACGTATCCTGAAGGAACTGCTCGCCCGCTGGCCGTCGAGCCCGAAAGTGGATCTGATCACCACCGATGGTTTCCTCTACCCCAACGCCGTGCTGAGCCGTGAAAACCTGATGGAGCGCAAGGGGTTTCCGGAAAGCTACGATATCGGCACCATCCTGCGGTTCCTGTCGGCGATCAAGGCCGGCGAACCGAACGTCAAGGCGCCGCGTTACTCGCATCTCACCTACGACGTTCTGCCGGACGAATACACGCTGGTCGACCGGCCGGACATCCTGATATTCGAAGGCATCAACGTCCTCCAGTCACGGGCGTTGCCGGCCGACGGTAAGATCGTGCCGATCGTCTCGGACTTCTTCGACTTCTCGATCTATATCGACGCCGACGAGGAGCAGATCCACAACTGGTACGTCCAGCGCTTCATGAAGCTGCGCCAGACCGCCTTCCGCGATCCGACCTCGTTCTTCAAGAAATACGCGGCAATCGATGCGGATGCGGCCCGCGCCGTTGCCGAAGGATTGTGGGAAAACATCAACCTGAAGAACCTGCGCCAGAACATTCTGCCGACCAGGCCCCGGGCGGACCTCATCCTGCGCAAGGGCCGCAATCATCTGGTCGAAACGGTCGAACTGCGGAAACTGTAGGCGATCGATCGTCGGCTATTGAATTAAATCGTCAACTATTCACGCGGCGGAGCGTCAGGTTGATGCGTCCGCCGTTCTTCAGCAGCGTCGACGTATCCGGATAGATGCGATCGACGCCGTGAAAGGCGAGGCGTCCCTCTCCGCCCAGCACGACGACATCTCCACTCGCCAGCCGGAAAGAGCCGGTCGGGTCCTTCCGGTTGCGGCCACCGACCCGGAACAGGCAGCTGTTGCCTAGCGAGACGGAGAGAACGGGGGCGGCCAGATCGTTCTCGTCGCGGTCCTGATGCAGGCCCATCTTGGCATCGTCGGAATAGAAATTGATGAGGCAGGCTTCCGGCGGCTTCGGATAGCCGCCGAGCTTTTCCCAGAGATCGAGCAGATCCCGTGGCATCGGGGGCCAGGGCTTTTTCGTCAGCGGGTGAAAAGACTGGTATCGATACCCCTGGTCCTTGTCCGTTACCCAGCCGAGGGGGCCGCAATTGGTCATGCGCACCGACATGGGTTTGCCGGTGCCGGGCATTTCGGGCGTGTAGAGCGGTGCCTCGGCCACGACGTCTCGTATCAGTTCGACCAGATGCTCCTGCGCCGGTCGATCCAGATAGTCGGGAAGGTGCCTGATGCCATTCGCATGCGTCGCCAAAGATCAATCTCCGCTGTTAGTCGCCGCTTGGCCGGCCGCGCATCTTCTTGACGTCCGAACGGCCGGATTTTTCTTTCAGCCGACGCTCCACCGAACCCTTGGTCGGCTTGGTCTTCTTGCGTGGCGGCGGCGGCGGTTCGGCGGCCTTGAGGATCAGTTCCTTCAGCCGCTCGCGTGCGTCTTCCCGGTTGCGATCCTGGCTGCGGAACCGGTTCGCTTCTATCATCAGCACGCCGTCCTTCGACACCCGTTTTCCGGCGAGCTTGATGGCGTTTTCCTTCACCCGCTCCGGCAAAGACGGCGTATTCACGATGTCGTAGAAAAGCTGGACCGCCGTCGAGACCTTGTTGACGTTCTGGCCGCCCGGCCCGCCCGCCAGCACGAATTGTTCCGTCAGTTCCCCTCCGGCGATGGTGATGCGGTTGTTGATGACAAGGGGATTGCTGGCCATGGGTCTCTGGTCTTTGTTCTTGGGCGCATGCCGTTGTCCGGAACCGGCACCCACGTTCGGGCGACATACGGCAGGCCCGCATCTTTCCCACAAAGCCGGCAAAAAGAAAACCGCCGGCCCAGGGTCTTATCCCGGGCCGGCGGTTTCACGTGAATCCTTCAAAGATTACTCGGCGGCGGCAAGCATGACCGGAGCGGCGCTTCTCACCTTGCTGTCGACGTGGTCTTCGTACTGCCCGAAGTTCTGGATGAACATCGAGACGAGCTTCTTGGCATAGGCGTCGAACGCCGCACCATCCGCCCAGGTCGAGCGAGGATCGAGGATCGCATTGTCGACGCCGTCAACGGCGACCGGCACCGCGAAACCGAAATTCGGGTCGGTCCGGAACTCCACATTCTTGAGGCTGCCATCGAGCGCAGCGCTCAAGAGGGCGCGGGTCGCCTTGATCGGCATGCGCCGGCCGACGCCGTAAGCGCCGCCGGTCCAGCCGGTGTTGACGAGCCAGCAATCGACCCCGTGGCGGGCGATCAGTTCCTTGAGCAGGTTGCCGTATTCGGCCGGATGACGCGGCATGAACGGGCCGCCGAAGCAGGTCGAGAACGTCGCTTCCGGCTCTGTGACACCCTTTTCCGTGCCGGCGACCTTGGCGGTGTAGCCGGAGAGGAAGTGGTACATCGCCTGTTCCGGCGTCAGCTTGGCGATCGGCGGCATGACGCCGAAGGCATCGGCGGTCAGCATGATGATCGACTTCGGCTGCGGTGCCATGCCGGTCTTCGATGCATTCGGGATGAAATGCAGCGGATAGGCGCTGCGGGTATTCTCGGTCAGCGAATCGTCGTTGAAATCCGGAACCCGGTTCCCGTCGAGCACGACGTTTTCGATCACCGTGCCGAAACGGCGGGTCGCCGCATAGATTTCCGGCTCGGCTTCGGCCGAAAGATTGATGGCCTTGGCATAGCAGCCGCCTTCGAAATTGAAGACGCCGTTTTCACCCCAGCCATGCTCGTCGTCGCCGATGAGAGTGCGGTTCGGATCGGCCGACAGCGTGGTCTTGCCGGTGCCGGACAGGCCGAAGAACACCGCGGTATCGCCGTCCGGGCCGACATTGGCCGAGCAGTGCATCGGCATGACGCCTTGTTCCGGCAGGAAGTAGTTGAGCACGGAGAAGACCGACTTCTTGTTTTCGCCAGCATAGGAGGTGCCGCCGACCAGGATGAGGCCATTGGTGAAATCGCAGGCGATCACGGTCTCGGTGCGGCAGCCGTGGCGGGCGGGATCCGCCTTGAAGCTCGGCAGGTTGATGATCGTCAGCTTTTCTTCGAAGCTTTCGAGCGTGGCGCGATCCGGACGAATCAGAAGATTGCGGATGAAGAGGGCGTGCCAGGCGAATTCGCTGACGACGCGGGTCGGAAGCGCATATTCGGCATCGGCGCCGCCGACCAGATCCTGGACGAACAGCGTCTTGCCGGCCGCATGGGCGAGCATGTCCTGCTTCAGGACGTCGAAGTGTTCAGGCTTCATGGGCTTGTTGTCGCTGCCCCACCAGACACGCTTCTCGGTGCCGGCATCGCGGACGATGAACTTGTCCTTGGGGGAGCGGCCGGTGTGCTGGCCGGTAACGGCGCGGAGGGCGCCGTCGATCGTCAGATCGGCTTCACCGCGGCGGATTGCTTCTTCGTAGAGTTCAACCTCGGACGAATTGTAATAAACACGCGATACACCGCCGAGACCGATCGCCGCTAAACCCTTGGACGGGTTGTGAAGTCCAAACTCCTCCATGCGCGCACTCCTTCAGCTTGCCGTGGGGACTGACGCGAAATTAATGACAGATTTCTAAAAGGGCAAGAGGTCCTTTGCAAATTCTTTAATAATATCAATTATTTAATCGATTTAAAAAATTTTATTCCTCTTTAAATCGGTTTAATAAAGGTTTCAATCCGCATCCGCGCTATCTTAAACTCCATTGCCAAAACGCACGATCGTCAGCGGCCCCTTTATCTTTGCCACAATTTGTTCCACCTTTATACTCAAGAAGCGCGTCGGCTGATGCCGCCTGGCTGGGGTGATTTCCAGGAGATGCGCATAGATGATGACGGAGATGGAGAGCATGCAGACAATCGCGCTCGTAGACGACGACCGCAATATCCTGACGTCGGTGTCGATTGCACTCGAGGCAGAAGGATACAAGGTCGAGACCTATACGGATGGCGCTTCCGCGCTCGACGGGCTGATCGCCCGCCCTCCGCAGTTGGCGATCTTCGATATCAAGATGCCGCGCATGGACGGCATGGAGCTTCTGCGCCGCCTGCGGCAGAAGTCCGACCTGCCGGTGATCTTCCTCACCTCCAAGGATGAAGAGATCGACGAACTGTTCGGGCTGAAGATGGGCGCCGACGACTTCATCACCAAGCCATTCTCGCAGCGTCTTCTGGTGGAGCGCGTCAAGGCGATCCTGCGACGGGCCGGCAGCCGCGAGGCACAAGCCGCCGGCGGTGCCGGGGCCAAGATGGCAGCCGATCAGCAGGCAGCCCGCACCCTCGAACGCGGCCAGCTTGCCATGGACCAGGAGCGCCATACCTGCACCTGGAAAGGCGAGCCGGTGACGCTGACGGTGACCGAGTTCCTGATCCTGCATTCCCTGGCCCAGCGGCCCGGCGTCGTCAAAAGCCGCGATGCGCTGATGGACGCCGCCTATGACGAGCAGGTCTATGTGGACGATCGCACCATCGACAGCCACATCAAGCGGCTGCGCAAGAAGTTCAAGATGGTCGACAACGACTTCGATATGATCGAAACGCTTTATGGCGTGGGTTATCGATTCCGCGAGTCGGCTTGACCCTTGCGAAAGGTTAACTTGAGGCCACGGCCGGACCAGCGCTAAGCTGGCCCGGTGGAAGGACTGCAGTGGCAGATCAAACGTTCGACAGCAATATCGCCCGAATGGAGAAGGCTGGGACACGCCGCGCGCCGCGGAAGTTCTGGTCGCGTCCCTTCACGCTCATTCGGCGGGTGTTCGGCCACGCGGTCTTTTCGAGCCTCACCCGCCGCATCCTGTTCTTCAATATCGCCGCGACGGTCGTGCTGGTCGCCGGCATTCTCTACCTCAACCAGTTCCGCGAGGGGCTGATCGACGCCCGCGTCGAAAGCCTGCTGACGCAGGGCGAGATCATCGCCGGCGCGATTTCCGCCTCAGCCTCGGTCGATACCAACTCGATCACCATCGACCCCCAGAAACTCCTCGAACTGCAGGCCGGCCAGAGCATTACGCCGGTGCCGAACGACGAGGATCTCGATTTTCCGATCGATCCCGAGCGCGTCGCGCCGGTTCTGAGGCGGCTGATTTCACCGACCCGCACACGCGCCCGGATTTTCGATGCCGACGCGAACCTGCTGCTCGATTCCCGCCATCTCTATTCGCGCGGACAGGTGCTGCGTTTCGACCTGCCGCCGGTGGAAAACGAAGCGCAGACCTGGAGCGAATGGTTTGCGGGCCTCATCAACCGCCTGCTGCAGCCGGGCAACCTGCCGGTCTACAAGGAAGCGCCGGGCGGCGACGGTTCGATCTATCCGGAGGTGATGAACGCGCTGACCGGGGTTCGGGGTGCGCTCGTGCGCGTCACCGACCGCGGCGAGCTGATCGTTTCCGTCGCCGTGCCGGTCCAGCGTTTCCGCGCCGTACTCGGCGTGCTTCTTCTGTCGACCCAGGCCGGCGACATCGACAAGATCGTGCATGCGGAACGGCTGGCGATCATGCGCGTCTTCGGCGTCGCAACGCTGGTCAACATCCTCTTGTCGCTGCTGCTGTCGTCGACCATCGCCAATCCGCTGCGGCGGCTGGCGGCAGCCGCAATCCGTGTGCGGCGCGGCGCCAAGCAGCGCGAGGAAATCCCGGACTTCTCCTATCGCCAGGACGAAATCGGCAATCTTTCGATCGCGCTTCGCGAGATGACCAACGCGCTCTACGACCGCATCGATGCCATCGAGAGTTTCGCGGCCGACGTCAGCCACGAGCTCAAGAACCCGCTGACCTCGCTTCGCAGCGCCGTCGAGACCCTGCCGCTGGCGAAATCGGAGGAGTCGAAACAGCGCCTGACGGAAATCATCTTCCATGACGTGCGCCGCCTCGACCGCCTGATCAGCGACATTTCCGATGCTTCGCGGCTGGACGCAGAGCTTGCCCGCTCGGATTCGACGTCCGTCGACATGGAAAACCTGCTCGGCAATCTCGTCGATATTTCGCGGCAGATCCGCAGCGGCCGCAAGCCGGTGGAAATCAGTCTCACGGTAGACAACAAGGCCGGCAACCGGTCGGCCTTCCTGGTCAACGGCCATGATCTTCGCCTCGGGCAGATCATCACCAACCTCATCGAGAACGCGCGATCCTTCGTGCCTGAGAAGGGCGGCCGCATCACCATCCGGCTCTCCCACACCAGGGATCGCGTAATCGTGACGGTGGAGGACAACGGTCCAGGCATCCAGGCGGAGGACATCGACCGCATCTTCGAACGCTTCTACACGGACCGGCCGGACGGCGAGAGTTTCGGCCAGAATTCCGGTCTCGGCCTGTCTATCAGCCGGCAGATCGCCGAGGCCCATGGCGGCTCGCTGAAGGCGGAAAACGTGCACGACGCCAAGACGGATGCTGTGACGGGGGCGCGCTTCACGCTGTCGCTGCCGGGCGGCGAAGACCAATGAGCACGACGCCGGTCAATATCCATGCGACCGCGATCGTCATCGGCACCAAGGGTCTCCTCTTCACCGGCCCGTCCGGCAGCGGCAAATCCATGCTCGCCTTTACCTGTATCGCCGCGGCCCGGCGCCAGGGCGCTTTCGCGGCCCTGGTGGCCGACGATCAGGTGCTCGTCTCGCGCCACGGCGATCATCTGCTCGCCACCCAGCCGGAACCGATCGCCGGCCTCATCGAACTGCGCGGCAGCGGCATCGCCCGTGTTGAAAGTCTCTCCGCCGCGGCGCTGGACCTTGCGGTCGAGATCATCTCCCTTCCCGAAGATGAAAGACTTCCGCCGGAAAACGAACGCTTCCGGATCCCCGATCTCGGCGACCTTCCGCTTGTCCGGATATGGCGCGGTGCACCGGACCCTTTGGCGGTTCTGGTGGCGTTCGCGTCTGATTTTCACGCCGAGATGCCGTTTCGATCATCCTGAAGCCTGATTTTTTAACTTGAACTTCGAGTCTACTTGGAGAAGATGGCATCCCACCGCTGGACCGCCTTATTGCAATGCGATATTGGCGCCGAGTTTCCATAGCAGGGGGCAGTTTTCATGATCGGACTAGTGCTTGTCACCCATGGCAAGCTGGCTGAGGAATTTCGTCATGCGGTGGAGCATGTCGTCGGGCCTCAGAAATTCATCGAAACCGTATCGATCGGTCCCGAGGACGACATGGATCAGCGGCGGCAGGATATCGTCGATGCCGTCACCAATGCCGACGAAGGCCATGGCGTCATCATCCTGACGGACATGTTCGGCGGCACGCCCTCCAATCTTTCCATTTCCGTCATGGAAAGCGGCAGGATCGAAGTGATTGCCGGCATGAACCTACCGATGCTGATCAAGCTAGCCGGCGTGCGCAGCGACAACAACATGGACAAGGCGCTCGCCGAAGCCTCCGAAGCCGGCCGCAAATACATCAATGTCGCAAGCCGCGTCCTCAGCGGCAAATGAGAACCCAGACCGGATGTCATCCCCCTCTTCCCGTGAATTCCTGATCGTCAACAAGCGTGGACTGCATGCGCGCGCCTCCGCCAAATTCGTGCAGATGGTGGAAACCTTCGATGCGCGGATTACCGTTTCCAAAGACGGAACGACCGTCGGCGGTACATCGATCATGGGCCTGATGATGCTCGCCGCCAGCACGGGATGCTCGATCGAGGTCTCAGCGGAAGGCCATCAGGCCGAGGAAGCGTTGAACGCGCTGGAACAGCTCGTCGCCAACAAGTTCGGCGAAGAAGCCTGACGCGCCCGCGGCTTAACCTTTCACTGACATAAACATATAAAGACTTCTTTATATCCCGTTGCCAGCTTGCCGGAAGCCTGCTAAACCGCTGGCCAGTTTCCGCTTGGCCAAAGCGGGTCTTGCCACGTCCGGCGGTACCCCGCCGGAAAGAGCACCACCGAACATGGAGAGCTTTATGAGCACTGAGAAGGATTACGTCGTCGCGGATATCAATCTTGCCGCCTACGGCCGCAAGGAGCTCGACATCGCAGAGACCGAAATGCCGGGCCTGATGTCGTGCCGCGAAGAATTCGGCACCACCAAGCCGCTGAAGGGCGCCCGTATCTCCGGCTCGCTCCACATGACCATCCAGACGGCCGTTCTGATCGAGACCCTTCAGGAACTCGGCGCGGAAATCCGCTGGGCGTCCTGCAACATCTTCTCGACCCAGGACCATGCTGCTGCGGCAATCGCTGCCGCCGGCATTCCGGTCTTCGCCGTCAAGGGCGAATCCCTGACAGAATATTGGGATTATACCGACAAGATCTTCCAGTGGGCCGATGGCGGTCTCACCAACATGATCCTCGATGACGGCGGCGACGCCACCATGTACATCCTCACCGGCGCCCGCGCCGAAGCCGGCGAGGACGTTCTTTCGAACCCGACCTCGGAAGAAGAAGAGATTCTCATCGCGCAGATCAAGAAGCGCCTCAAGGCATCGCCGGGCTGGTTCACCAAGCAGCGCGACGCGATCAAGGGCGTTACCGAAGAAACCACGACGGGCGTGCACCGCCTTTACGAACTGTCCAAGAAGGGCCTGCTGCCCTTCCCGGCGATCAACGTCAACGATTCGGTCACCAAGTCGAAGTTCGACAACAAATACGGCTGCAAGGAATCGCTGGTCGACGGCATCCGCCGCGGCACCGACGTGATGATGGCCGGCAAGGTTGCCGTCGTCTGCGGTTACGGCGACGTGGGCAAGGGTTCGGCCGCGTCGCTTGCCGGCGCCGGCGCCCGCGTCAAGGTCACCGAAGTCGATCCGATCTGCGCCCTGCAGGCCGCCATGGACGGCTTTGAAGTCGTCGTCCTCGAAGACGTCGTCGACAGTGCCGACATCTTCATCACCACGACCGGCAACAAGGACGTCATCCGCATCGACCACATGCGCGCGATGAAGGATATGGCGATCGTCGGCAATATCGGCCACTTCGACAACGAAATCCAGGTCGCCGCGCTCAAGAACCTCAAGTGGACCAACGTCAAGCCGCAGGTCGACATGATCGAGTTCCCGAAGGGCAACCGCATCATCCTTCTGTCGGAAGGCCGCCTGCTCAACCTCGGCAACGCCACCGGCCATCCCTCCTTCGTGATGTCGGCATCGTTCACCAACCAGACGCTCGCCCAGATCGAACTCTTCACCAAGCAGGGCGAGTACAAGAACGACGTCTACATCCTGCCGAAGCACCTCGACGAAAAGGTCGCTCGCCTGCATCTCGCCAAGCTCGGCGTGAAGCTGACGGAACTCTCCGACGAGCAGGCAGCCTATATCGGCGTCTCGCAGACGGGCCCGTTCAAGGCTGAACACTACCGGTACTAATCAATAGCCGGTCAATCCACAAGATATGGTAGCCGCGGCCTTGACAAAGGTCGCGGTTTCTTTTTTGGGCGCATCCCTTCCCGGCGATTCCCTAAGCAAGTATTGTTTTAGAACTTGATTCGCGCCTTCCCTGGAGCGTGATGCCGGAAGCCGCCAGCGGTTTTCGACCATCGTCGCGCTCCCACCATGTGATTGGGAGCCGTCCGGCTACGGGCAAGGCACGGAGTGGTATGTCTTGTCGATGAGCGGCAATTGGACGGAGACAGACCGGATATGTCGGTAAAAAAAATGAGCTCGTCAGAACGGGCCGATCCCCTTTGCGGCGGAGCGGACGCTCCGGCTTTGCGTTTCGTTTCGGGGACACCGGACGATAATGCGACCGTTGGAAGACTTCGCCGCCTGGCGCTGTTCGGCAGCGCTTTCCTTTCGGGCACCGCCCTTTCAGGGCTCGCGACCGCAGCGCTTGCGCAGCAGTCGGGCGATTCAGCCGTCCGCCTGTTTTCCTCGACGGAAGTCATCGTTTCATCGCTGGTGATGGGCGCGCTTGGTGCCGCCCTGTTTTCCGCCATCTGGCTGGTGCGTCAGCGCGGCAACATGGAAGCTGAAACACAGGAAATGCGCAGCGCCCTTTCGGATGCGCAGCAGCGGATTTCCAAGTTCGAAGCCCTGATCGCCGACAAGAACCGCCGGATCGTCGTGTGGGAAAGCGGTTCCTCGAAACCTGAATTCCTCGGCCAGCTGCCGGCGGAAACCGGCGCACCGCAGCAGGACCGCGAATTTCTCGCCTTCGGCCGCTGGATGCGCGGCAGTTCGGCCAGCGAACTGGACAAATCCGTCGAACTGCTGCGGGTCGAAGCCCGCTCGTTCGACATGGTCGTCGAGACCAACCGTGACGAGATCCTGGAAGTGCAGGGCCGCGTTTCAGGCGGCAAGGCCTTCGTCCGCTTCATCGCACTCAACAACCTGCGCGCCGAACTGGCCGAGCTCAAGATCGAGCGCGAGCGGCTGACGAACTCGATCATGATGTTCCATTCGCTGCTCGACGCCATCGAGCACCCGGTCTGGCGCCGCGATTCGCAGGGCAGGCTCACCTGGGTGAACCACGCCTATGGCGATGCCGTGGAGGCTCCGACGCCTGCGCAGGCGCTCGAGGACGGCCGCGAATTTCTGGGCTCGATCGCACGCGAAAAGATCAGATCGGCGGCAACCTCCACCTCGCCTTTCCATGACCGGATATCCACGGTCGTGCACGGAAACCGGACCATGTTCGACGTCGTCGACGTCGTCATACCCGGCGGTTCGGCAGGCTTGGCGGTCGACGTTTCCGAGGTGGAAGCCGTGCGCGAGGAACTGAAGCGGACGCTGAAGAGCCACGCCGAAACGCTCGACCATCTGGCAACGCCTGTCGCCATCTTCGACGGCGAGCGCCGGCTGCAGTTCTACAACCAGGCTTTCGTGCAGCTCTGGGGGTTCACCCTGCCCTTCCTCGATTCCAGGCCGGACAATAGCGAGCTGCTCGATAAATTGCGCAGCGAAGGCAAGCTGCCGGAGCAGCTCAGCTGGCGGAGTTGGAAGGACGCGGCCTTGTCCGTCTATCAATCTCCCAACACCCAGACCGACCTCTGGCACCTGCCGAACGGCCAGACATTGCGCGTGATCGCCACCGCCCATCCGCAGGGCGGCGCAACCTGGGTGTTCGAGAACCTTACCGAACAGGTGGATCTCGAGACCCGTTACAATACGCTGGTCCAGGTTCAGGGCGAAACCATCGACCATCTGTCCGAAGGCGTCGCCGTCTTCGGGCCGGACGGGCGCATCCGCCTGTCCAACCCCGCCTTCCGGGCGCTCTGGGGCATCACCGCCGAAGAATCCAAGCCGGGCACGCATATCAAGGCGATCGAGACCGCCTGCGCGCCATCCTACGACAGGCAGGATGGCTGGCGCCGCTTCGGCCAGATGCTGACCAATTTCGACGACGAGCGCCCCTCGCTGCAGGGTACGTTCGAGCTTTATTCCGGCCTGATCCTCGACTATGCCGTGACGCCGCTGCCGAACGCCCAGACGATGCTCACCTTCGTCGACATGACGGCGAGTGCCAGGGCGGAACGGGCGCTCAAGGAAAAGAACGAGGCACTGCAGAAGGCCGACGAGCTCAAGAACGATTTCGTCCAGCACGTCTCTTACGAACTGCGCTCGCCGTTGACCAACATCATCGGCTTCACCGATCTGCTGAAGACGCCGGGCATCGGCCCGTTGAACGAGCGGCAGTCGGAATATATCGATCATATCTCGACGTCGTCGTCGGTTCTCCTGACGATCGTCAACGACATCCTCGATCTGGCGACCGTCGATGCCGGGATCATGCAGCTCAACTATTCCGAAATGGCGATCGACGACCTGCTCGACGACGTGGCCATGCAGATCGCCGACCGGCTGCACGAAAACGGCGTGACGCTGGCGATCACCGCGCCGGCCGGTCTCGGCACCATCGTCGCCGACCAGCAGCGGCTGAAGCAGATCCTCATCAAGCTGCTCACCAATGCCACCAACTTTGCGCCGGACGGCTCAGCCATCACGCTCAACTGCTGGCGCACCCATAGCGACGTGTTCTTCTCGGTGACCGACAAAGGCCCAGGCATTCCGGAAGATATCCTGAAAACAGTGTTCGACCGCTTCTCGGCCAATGCCAAGGGCGGCAAACGCTCGGGCGCGGGCCTCGGCCTTTCGATCGTCGAGAGCTTCGTGACACTGCATCACGGCGATGTCGCGATCGACAGCAAGCCCGGTCAGGGAACCACGGTTACGTGCCGCATTCCGAGCGGCACGACGGCGCGGTCCGTCGCCGCCGAATGAGTGGTGAGACGGCCCTTACCCTGACGCTTGCCGACGAGGCCGAAACGATCCGCCTCGGCGAGGATATGGCGCTGGCGCTGAAGAAGGGCGACTGGATCGCCCTTTCCGGCGATCTCGGCGCCGGCAAATCCACCTTCGCCCGGGCCTTTTTGCGCGCGCTGGCTGATGAAGACGAGCTGGAAGTGCCGAGCCCGACCTTCACCCTGGTGCAGAGTTACGAGCTGCGCATTCCGGTGGCGCATTTCGATCTCTATCGGCTTGGGGATTCCTCGGAACTCGACGAACTTGGTTTCGACGAGGCGCTTTCCAACGGCATCTGCCTGGTGGAATGGCCCGAGGTCGCCGACGACCTGCTGCCGCAGGCCCGCATCCAGCTCAGGCTCGAACAGAGCGGCAGCGGCCGGACGGCGACGATCACAGCCCCGGACACGCAGATGCAGCGTATCCGCCGTGTGCTGGCGATCCGGGAATTTCTCGACAGCCATGGTTACTCCGGCGCCCGGCGGCGGTTCCTCACTGGAGACGCTTCGACGCGCGCCTATGAGAGCGTGACGATCGCAAACGGCGAAACGCTGATCCTGATGGACTGGCCGCGCCCGGCGCAAGGGCCGCCGGTTCTCGACGGCAAGCCCTATCCCAAGGTCGCGCATCTGGCCGAAGACCCTTATCCCTTCGTGGCGATCGACGAATACCTGCGCGAACTGGGCCTGGCGGCGCCGGAAGTGCTGCACGTGGATTACGACCAGGGCATCCTGCTGATCGAAAATCTCGGCGAAGAGGGGGCCGTCGACGAAGACGGCAATCCCATCGAGGAACGCTACCGCGAAAGCGTCGTGTGCCTAGCCTTCCTGCACAGCCATGAGATGCGCCAGGACCTGCCGGTCGGGGACGGCCATATCCACCACATTCCCGACTTCGATCCGACCGCGATGAAGATGGAAGCCCGGCTTCTGATCGACTGGCACCTACCGTGGAAACGCGGCACGGCGGCGACCGACGAGGAACGCCAGGAATATCTGGCGATCTGGGACAACCTCATCCGCGAACTCGACGGCGTCGAGAAGAACCTGCTGCTGCGCGATTTTCATTCGCCCAATATCATCTGGCGGCCGCATGAATCGGGTGTCCGGCGCGTCGGCCTGATCGACTTTCAGGATGCGATGATCGGCCCGACTGCCTATGACCTGGCCTCGATCGTCCAGGACGCGCGGGTGGATATCCCAAAGGCGCTGGCCGACCAGTTGATGCTGGATTACGTGACGCTCCGCCGCGCACTCGGAGCCTTCGACGAGCCGACGTTCCTGAAGGCCTGGGCGATCATGGCGGCGCAGCGCAACTGCAAACTCGCCGGCCTTTGGGTGAGGCTCTTGCAGCGGGATGGCAAGCCGGGCTATCTGAAGCACATGCCGCGGACGCTCCGCCATCTCGCGACGGCGCTGAGCCACGATGTACTCACCCCCTTGCGCGATTGGTGTCGCCGGGCTGGAATAGAACTGCCCGAATCATAAATACGGTTTTAGATGACCATTAAACGAGCCCCCATCAAACAGGCCATGGTGCTTGCCGCAGGGCTCGGCACCCGCATGCGGCCGATCACCAACGCGATGCCGAAGCCGCTGGTGCCGGTCGCCGGCAAGCCGATGATCAACTACGTGCTGGATTCGCTAAAGGAAGCCGGCGTCGAGCGCGCGGTGGTCAACGTGCACCACTTCGCCGACCAGATGGCAGCGCATCTTGAAGCTTACAAGGGCCTCGAAATCCTGATCTCCGACGAGCGCGACGCGCTGATGAACAATGGCGGCGGTATCGTAAAGGGGCTGAAGCTCCTCGATCGCGGCACGGTTTTCATCATGAATGCCGACCTCTTCTGGATCGGCGAGACACTCGGCAAACCGACCAACCTGCAGCACCTGGCAAATTTCTTCGACCCCGAGCGCATGGACATGGCGATGCTCTGCGTCGATATCGACAACACGACCGGGCACAACGGTATCAACGATTTCGGCATGGATGCGGATGGCCGGTTGAGGCGTTACCGGGACGATCCGGCCAATCCGGTCGTTTATGCCGGCGCCTTCGCGATGAGCCCGTCCTTTCTGGATGGCGCGCCGTCCGACGCCTTCAACATCAATATCTATTTCGACAAGGCGATCGCCCGCGGCCGGCTCTATGGAACTATGCTCGACGGCCACTGGATCACCGTCGGCACACCGGAAGCGCTGCCGGAAGCCGAAGCGGTGATCGCCCGTTATCAGGTGGAGGCATGACCACGCTATCCGGCAAGAAGCGGGTCTTTTCGATCCCCGCCGGAGCGCCGTTCCTCAAGACCGTGGCAGCAACACTCTGCGACGGCCGGCTCAACGAGACCTTCCGCTACGATCCGGCCGATCCGCTTTCGCTCGCCGACGTGACCATCTATGTGCCGACGCGCCGTTCGGCCCGCGTGTTGCGCTCGGAATTCGTCGACCTCCTCGGCGGCCGATCGGCGATCCTGCCGGTCATCCGGCCGCTTGGCGAAACCGACGACGACAGCGGTTATTTCGACCTCGTGGCACCCGAGGAAATGGACCTCGCACTGCCAATCGGCGGCACAGCCCGACTGCTGGAGCTCGGCCGGCTGATCCTTGCCTGGCGCAACCAGCTTCCGAAGATCGTGCTCGACGTGCATTCGGAATCCCCGCTCGTCGCACCGGCCAGCCCCGCCGATGCCATATGGCTCGCCCGGGCGCTTGCGGAGCTCATCGACGCGGTCGAGACCGAAGAGCGCGATTGGGCGGATCTCAAAAAACTCGACACCGGCGAACATGCGCTCTGGTGGCAGCTGACCGCCGAGTTCCTGTCGATCGCCAGCGCCTTCTGGCCGCTTCGGCTCGAAGAACTGCGCCGTTCTTCGCCGGCGAAACACCAGGCGGCGATCCTGCGCGGCGAGGCACGGCGGATTTCTCTGAGAGACCATAAAGGCCCGGTGATCGTCGCGGGTTCGACCGGGTCGGTGCCGGCCGCTGCCGATCTGATCGCCGCGATCTCCAACCTTCCGAACGGTACCGTGGTTCTGCCGGGGCTCGATCTCTCGATGCCGGCGGATCAGTGGGCGATGATCGGCGAACAGGCCATTGACGGTAAACCCGAACCCGCCAGCCGCAGCCATTCGCAATTCGGCCTGTCACGGCTGCTCAGGAAGCTCGGCGTGACGCGGGAAGACGTGGCGGTGCTTGGCGAAGTCCCGGGCGATCTCACCTTCCGCGCCGAAGCGCTCTCCCAGGCGCTGGTGCCCGCCAAGGCGACCGACCGCTGGAGCACTTGGCGGGACAGCGCCGATCCCGGCCTCCTGGCCCAGGCCTTTGCCGATGTTTCGCTGATCGAAGCCTCGAACGAACGCGAAGAGGCTGTGGCGATCGCCATCGCGCTTCGGCTGGCGCTCGAGCAGCCGGGCAGGCAAGGCGGCGAGAGCCAGGCGGCACTGATCACACCCGATCGTGCGCTGGCCCGCCGGGTCACCGCCGAACTTTCCCGTTTCGGCCTGCTCGCCGACGATTCCGCCGGTTCGCCGCTTTCCGGCACGCCGCAGGGCACGCTGACCCAGCTGCTGCTCGAAGCGACGCTTCGGCCGGGCGACCCGCTGGCGATCGTGGCGCTGATCAAACACCCGCTGATGCGGCTCGGCCTGCCCACTGCCGATCTGCGGTCTTCCGTCGAAGCGCTTGAAATCCTGGCGCTGCGCGGCGGTCTGGGCGACATGGACATTTCGGCGCTGGAGCCGCTGCTCGAAACCCAGCTTGCTGCCCAGCTTAAAGACCGGCATACGCCTCACTGGCGGCTGTCGCTGCCTGCCGACGCCGTCGACAAGGCCCGTGACCTCGCCCGGCGGCTGGCAAAAGCCGTCGAGCCGCTCGCCTCGGCCCTCATCCGCCGCCGGCCGGACGGGCGCGGCCTCACCGCCAAGCTGACGCTCTCCGACTGGGCCGAACGCACGGGCCGCGCGCTGGAAGCCATCTGCGTGGATGAGGGGAAAAACCTCGCGGCGCTCTGGCCCGGCGAAGCTGGCGAGCGGCTGGCGGGGTTGCTCTCCGAAGTCATCGACACCGACGGGCAGATGGAGGCGGACGGTCCCCAATGGATCGACATCGTCATGGCACTGACAACAGGCGAGGCGGTAAAGCCCCGTTCGCTCAGCCATCCGCGCATCTTCATCTTCGGCACGCTGGAAGCCCGGCTGCAGAGCGTCGATACGATGATCCTCGGCGGCCTCAACGAAGGGTCCTGGCCGGGCCAAACCGTCAACAACCCCTTCCTGTCCCGGACGATGAAGACCGATATGGGCCTCGAGCCGCCGGAACGGCGGATCGGCCAGCTCGCCCACGATTTCGAAATGGCCTGCGGCACCCGGCATCTGATCCTGTCGCGCTCGACGCGGCAGGGATCGACGCCGACCGTCGCCTCGCGCTGGCTGCAGCGGCTGCTGGCCCTGGGCGGAAGACGATTTGCCGAAGATCTCAAGGGCCGTGGCCACCAATATCGCGATTGGGCCTTCATGATCGACGCCGGCGAAAACCAGCCGGTCGCCAAGCGCCCGGCCCCGAAACCGCCGGCGGATCTGCAGCCGGTGAAATATTCCTTCAGCGAGGTCGGGCGCCTGCGCCGCGACCCTTATTCGACCTATGCCCGCCGCATCCTGAAACTCGATCCGCTCGACCCGTTCAACCGCGATCCCGGCGCTTCCGAACGCGGTATACTCTACCACGCGATCGTGGACCGCTACACGCGCGAGGGCCACAAGCCCGGAACGCCTGCGGCCAAAGAGGCAATGCGCCGGATCACCCAGGAACTGTTCGACGCCGAACAGCTGCCAACCCATATCGATCGCGTCTGGCGGCCCCGTTTTGTCGAAGTCGCCCGTGCCTTCCTGGACTGGGAAGTCGAGCGGGCGCCGGATATCCGCAGGACGATGACGGAAGTCGGTGCCGGCTGGGAGCTGGAGCCCGCCGGCATCCGCGTCACCGGGATCGCCGACCGGATCGACATCAAAGGTTCGGGCCTTGCGGACATCGTCGACTACAAGACGGGCCTCAGCCCATCCGTTTCCCAGGCGCGGGCACTGCTCGATCCGCAGCTCGGGCTTGAGGCGGCGGCGCTTCGGGCCGGAGCTTTCAAGGATGCCGGTCCCTTGACGCCCGACCAGCTGCTCTATGTCCGGCTGCGTCCCGGCGACCGGTTCCGGGAAGATAAGGTCAACAACGAGGGTTCGAACGCGACGGCCAAGCGGCAGCCTAAATCCGCGATCGATCTGGCGGACGAATCCCTCGAACAGCTGGCCCGGTTCGTGATCACGCTCCGCAATGGAGAAGCCGGCTTTGCATCACGGCTCGTCCCGATGGCGCAGAATGATTTCGGCGGCGAATACGACCACCTCGCCCGTGTTGCCGAATGGTCGACGGCCGACGACGAGGAGGCGGAAGTCGATGAGTGATCTGGCTCCGGAGGGCGACGACCCGATCAAGTGGATCGACTGGACGACGGTGCAGCAATCGCTCGCCTCCGATCCTATAAGTTCCGCCTGGGTTTCCGCCAATGCCGGCTCCGGCAAGACGCATGTGCTGACCCAGCGGGTCATCCGCCTGCTGCTCGCCGGTTGCCGGCCTTCATCGATCCTCTGCCTCACCTATACCAAGGCGGCCGCATCGGAAATGTCGAACCGTGTCTTCCAGCGGCTTTCGGAATGGACGGTGCTTTCGGACGACGAGCTGCGCAAGCGGATCGCTGGCATCGAAGGCGCTGAGCCGGATGTTTTTAAGCTCGCGGAGGCGCGGCGGCTGTTCGCGAAGGCTCTGGAAACGCCGGGCGGGCTGAAGATCCAGACCATCCACGCCTTCTGCGAAGCGCTGCTGCACCAGTTTCCGCTCGAAGCCAATGTCGCCGGGCATTTTTCGGTGCTCGACGACCGCGCCGCCTCCGCCCTGCTCGCCGATGCGCGGCGCTCGCTGCTGACGGCGACCTCGGCGGAAGAAGACCCGGTGCTCGCAGAAGCCTTTGCGCACGTGCTGGATCTCGGCGACGAATTCGGGCTCGAAACGCTGCTCGGCGATATTATCGCCAACCGCACCGCGATCCGCCGTTTCATTGCCCATGCCGAACGTCACGGCGGCATCGGCGTCGAGCTGAAGCGCGCGCTGGGGTTGGGGCCAGCCGACACGGAAGACAGTATAGCAGCAGCCTACTGGCCCCTGCCCGGCCTCTCCGGCCTGACGCTCGATCTCTATCTGGCGCTTGCCGACCAGAAGGGCGGGCAGAAGGTCACGGAGGTCGCTTACGGCCTTCGACTGGTCGCCAAGGAGCCGGATGTCCTGAAGCGGGCCCAGCATCTCGACCAGATTTTCCTGACCCGCGAGGGCAAGCCGAAAGCCGACAGTTCGCTGGTCGCCAAGGCGATGACAACGACGGCGCCGGAACTCGCCGAAGCGGTGGCAACCGCCCGTGCCCATGTCGTCGCTTGTCGCGACCGGCTGCGGCTGATCCGGATGTTCCTCGCCACCAAGGCGGCTCTGACGCTCGCGCAACGCCTCAACGACGATTACGAGGACCTGAAGAAACAGCGCAGCCTGCTCGATTTCGAGGACCTGATCGCCCGCACCGCCGATCTCCTCACCCGAGACGGCGTCGGCGCCTGGGTGCATTACAAGCTCGACCAGGGCATCGACCACATTCTCGTCGACGAGGCGCAGGACACCAGCCCCATCCAGTGGACGGTGATCAAGTCACTGGCGGAGGATTTCTATTCCGGCGCCAGCGCCCGCGAGACCCGCCGCACCATTTTTGCCGTCGGCGACGAAAAACAGTCGATCTATTCCTTCCAGGGCGCCCGGCCGGAGCGGTTTGCGGAAGAACGCAGCGAGACCGAAAAGCGGGTGCGGGCCAGCGACCAGGCCTTCCACTCGGTGCGGCTGCCGCTCTCCTTCCGCTCCACGGCCGATGTGCTCGCAGCCGTCGACCAGGTGTTTTCTCTGGAGGAGAACTTTCGAGGCCTCAGCGCGCTCGGCGAACCGGTGCAGCACCGCTCCAACCGGATCGGCCACCCGGGCGCCGTCGATCTCTGGGATGTCGTGGTGCCGGAAGTCGCCGAACAGGAGGAGGACTGGACGGCGCCATTCGATTCGACGCCCGATAAGGCGCCTTCCGCCATTCTCGCCGGCCGGATCGCCAACCGGATCGAGGAGATGATCGGCAAGGAAACGATCATCGAAAAGGGCGTCGAACGGCCGATTGAAGCCGGTGACATCCTTGTTCTGGTCCGAAAGCGCGACGCCTTCGTCAATGCGCTGACCCGGGCACTGAAACGCCGCGACAACATTCCCGTCGCCGGTGCCGACCGGCTGCGGCTGACGAGCCATATCGCCGTGCAGGATCTCCTGGCGCTCGGCCGTTTCCTGCTGCTGCCGCAGGACGATCTTTCGCTGGCGGCGCTGCTCAAGAGCCCGCTCTTCAATCTCTCCGAGGAGGATGTCTTCGAAGTCGCGGCACTGCGGGTCGAGAACATCAGTGCCTGGACGCAACTCAACCGTCTGAGCGACGAACAGCCGCTCCGGTTCCGCGATGCGGCCGACCGGCTTCAGCACCTTCTCAGCCTCTCGCGGCAGCTCAGCCCTCACGATCTGTTTGCCCGGATTCTCGGGACGCAAGGCGGGCGACGGAAATTCCTTGGCCGGCTCGGGACCGAGGCGGGCGATATTCTCGACGAATTCCTGACCTTCGCGCTCGACCACGAGACAAATGGATTACCGGGCCTGCAGGCCTTCATCTCAACGCTGGAAATCGAATCGCCGGAGGTGAAGCGCGAGCAGGACGGCGGCCGCAACGAGGTGCGGATCATGACCGTGCACGCTTCCAAGGGCCTGGAGGCGCCGGTGGTGTTCCTCGTCGACAGCGGCTCGAAGGCTTTCATTTCCTCGCATGTGCCGAAATTCCGGCTGCTTCGGATCGCCGGCGAGAACGTACCCGCCTGGGTGCCAGGCAAGATGCTGACCAATGCGATGACATCAGCCGACGACGATCGGATCAGGACTTCGACCGAGGAAGAATATCGCCGGCTGCTCTATGTGGGGATGACACGGGCTGCGGACCGGCTGATCGTCTGCGGTTATCGCGGCAAGATCGACAATCCCGATACCTGGCAGTCGATGATCTCGAAGGCGCTCGCCGCCGACGAACACCATTGCAGCCCGGCGGAGTTTCGCGGCTCGGATGGCGAATGGGGCGGTTTCAAATGGCGGCTTCCGGCCGCCCCCGGACAGGCGCCGAAGGCGGCGCACAAGGAGGCGGCGGCAGCGGACAGAACGCCGCTTCCCACAGCGCTTTCCCGTCCCCTGCCCGCGCAAAAAATCCTGCCGCGGCCGCTCAGCCCTTCCGGCGCCGGCACGATGATCGATGACGACGCGGACGACCTCATCGTCACATCGCCGCTGTTCGCCACTGACCAGAAGGACCGTGCGGGGCTGGCGCTGCAGAAGGGCAAGCTGGTCCACCGAATGCTGCAGATGCTGACGGATTTTCCAGAGCCCGAACGTGCCTCCGCCGGCCGCCGTTATGCGGACCGTGCGGCCCGTTTCTGGCCGGCGGCGGAGCGCGAGAAGCTCGTCGCCAGCGTCATGTCGGTGCTGTCGCACACGGAACTCGGGCCGGTGTTTTCCGAGCGCAGCCAATCGGAAGTCTCGATCATGGGCACGCTGACGCTAGAAGGCCGCGACTATGCGATTTCCGGCCGCATCGACCGGCTGGTGGTGACCGAGGATCGGGTGATCATCCTCGACTACAAGACCAATCGAGTGCCGCCGAAGAACCTCGACGCAATACCGCTCTCGCATCGCGCCCAGCTCGCCATCTATCGCGAAATCCTGCGGCCGCTTTATCCGGCAAAGAATTTCGACTGCGTGCTGGTCTATACCGAGTCGGCGCAAGTGGTTACGCTGCCGGCGGAACTGCTGTCACGCTCGCTTGCGGAACTCAAAACAAAGTGAGATAGCGGCCATTGAAAACTTTGAGCGGGAAGCTCACATTTACACCAACAGAGAATCGTGAAGGAGAGCCCTATGGCTACCGTAAAAGTCGATAACAGCAACTTCCAGGCCGAAGTCCTCGACGCCGCCGAGCCGGTGATCGTGGATTTCTGGGCTGAATGGTGCGGCCCTTGCAAAATGATTGGCCCGAGCCTCGAAGAAATTTCGAACGAGCTCGCCGGCAAGGTGAAGGTCGTCAAGCTGAATATCGACGAAAATCCTGAGCTTGCTGCCCAGTTCGGCGTGCGCTCGATCCCGACGCTTGCCATGTTCAAGGGTGGCGAAGTCGCCGACATCAAGGTTGGCGCCGCTCCGAAGACCGCCCTTTCGGCCTGGATTTCCAGCGCCGCCTAACTTCCAGTCGCATGCCCGCGTAAAAAAGCCCGGCTGATCCCTGCAGCCGGGCTTTTTCTATGTCGGTCCCGGCCCTTCCGGTCAGGTCGGTGGGGTGCCGTTGTCGGCAAGTACGTTGCCGGCGAAATAAAGCGAGCCGCCGATCAGGATGCGCGGCGGCGGAGCGCCCGGCACCTGGCGACGGGCGATTTCCTGCAGCGCCTCGGCCGTGGAGCCGGCGGGTTCGGCCACCAGGCCCGCATCGAATGCGGCATGGGCGAGAACTACCGGGTCGAGCCCGGATTCGCTGCCGCGGATGCGCACAGTGAAGACGTGTTCGGCAATGTCGGCAAAGGCGCGGAAATAGCCGATCGGATCCTTGGTATTGATCATGCCGGCAATGATGTAAAGCGGCCGGGCCTGGCGTTCCTCGAAGGATGCCATCGCCTCGGCGATCACCTCGCCGGCGCCGGGATTGTGCCCGCCGTCCAGCCAGATTTCAGAACCCTCGGGCGCATATTGCAGCAATTTGCCTTCGGTCAGCTTCTGGAGGCGGGCCGGCCATTCGACGGTCGCCATCGCCTTTTCCATCATCGCTTCGGTGACGGTGAAGCCAGCTGCCTTGACGGCGCGGATGGCGGCGGCGGCGTTGGCGTATTGGTGACGCCCCGGCAGGCGCGGCAAAGGCAGATCGGCAAGGCCGAACTCGTCTTGATAGATCAGCCGGCCAAATTCCTCGTGGGCCGAAAATTCCTGGCCATAGACGGCGGTCGGACAGCCGAGCCGTTCGGCAGTCGAAACCAGCACGTCGCGGGCCGCCTCAAATTCCTGCTGTCCAATGACGACCGGGCGGCCGCGCTTCATGATCCCCGCCTTTTCTGCGGCAATCAGTTCGACTCGATCGCCGAGATAGGCCTGGTGGTCGAGCGAGATCGGCATGATAACCGAGACCGCCGGATCGGAAATGACGTTGGTGGCATCGAAACGGCCGCCGAGGCCGACTTCGAGGAGCACCGCATCGCCGGGCTGTTCCGAGAACAGCAGGAAGGTGGCGGCGGTCAGTATCTCGAAGACGGTGATCATCTGGCCGTTATTGGCCGCCGCGATGCGCCGCAGGGCATCCGCCAGCATCTCATCGCCGACGATCTGGCTGCGGCCGCCTTTGACGCCGATTCGATAGCGTTCATGCCAGTTGACGAGATGCGGGGACGTGTGGACATGCGTAGCGTAACCGCCTGCCTCGAGCAGGGCACGGCAGAACGCGGTCACGGAGCCCTTGCCGTTGGTGCCGGCCACATGGATGACGCGCGGCAGTTTCCTGTGCGGATTGCCGAGGAGTTCGAGCAGGCGGGTGATCCTGTCGAGTGAAAGATCGAAACCCTTCGGATGAAGGGTCATCAGCCTATCGATTTCCCGTTCCGCCTCGCTCACAACGGGCTCGTTCATGGTGGTCATCCCGCCGCTCCGGCTCTCGATGCTCTCTTTCGGTCAGGCGCTGAGCGCGATGGGCGCCGGAAGCGCTTCCTGGACAGGCTGCTTTGTCAGCATCTTCAGGATCTTGGCCAGCGTCGACGGAATGTCGTGGCGCTTCACCACCATGTCGACCATGCCGTGCTCCAGCAGATATTCCGAGGTCTGGAAACCTTCGGGCAGCTTTTCGCGCAGCGTCTGCTCGATGACGCGCTTGCCGGCAAAGCCGATTTCGGCCCCCGGTTCGGCGATATGAACGTCGCCCAGCATGGCGTAGGAGGCCGTGACGCCGCCGGTCGTCGGGTTGGTGAGCACGACGATATAGGGCAGGCCCGCTTCCTTCAGCATGTCGACCGCAACGGTGGTGCGCGGCAGCTGCATCAGCGACAGGATGCCTTCCTGCATGCGGGCTCCACCGGAGGCCGGGAAGATCACCAGCGGGCATTTTTCGGTGAGAGCCCGTTCGCAGGCGCGGACGATCGCCTCGCCGGCCGCCATGCCGAGCGAACCGCCGATGAAGTTGAATTCATGCACGATAGCAACGAGCTTCAAGCCCTGGACTTCGCCGAGACCGGCAAGAATCGTGTCTTCCTGCTCGGTCTTGATGCGGCTGTCCTTCAGGCGGTCGGCATACCGTTTCGAATCGCGGAATTTCAGTGGATCCTGGGCGACCTTCGGCTGCGGGAACGCTTCGAAGACACCGCCGTCGAAAAGATCGACAAGGCGAGCCTTGGCCGGCATCTTCATGTGGAAACCGGAAGCGGGGATGACCCACTTGTTTTCCTCCAGGTCCTTATGAAAGACCATTTCCCCGGTTTCCGGGCATTTGATCCAGAGATTTTCCGGAACGTCCCGGTTGGGACGACCGAGCATGGAGTTGATGCGCGGCCGGACGTAATTGGTGATCCAGTTCACTTGGCGTACTCCCGATTAACTCAAGCCTAATGTGGGAAACTATTCGGCGGCAACAAGGCGGGCAGCGCGCACGCCGGTTGCAAGGCCCCGAACCAGGGTTGCGACCGCAGCAACGGTATCCGGACCGGCCTTGCCGTCCTTGGTGAGGCTGCCGGCGATCTGGCTGACGATTGCCGAACCGACAACGACGCCATCCGCCGCAGCACCGATTGCCTTGGCGTGATCCGCAGTCTTGACGCCGAAACCGACGCAGACCGGCAGAGCCGTGTGGCCCTTGATGCGCTTGACGGCTCCGCCGATCAGCGACGGATCCGGAAGGGCCGAGCCGGTAATGCCGTTCATCGAGACGTAATAAACGAAACCCGACGTGTTCTTGAGAACGGCCGGGAGGCGCTTGTCGTCGGTGGTCGGGGTGGCGAGGCGGATGAAGTTGACACCCTTGGCCAGTGCCGGGATGCAGAGCTCGTCATCCATTTCCGGCGGAAGGTCGACGACGATCAGGCCGTCGATGCCGGAGGCGATCACATCATCGAGGAATTTTTCGACGCCATAGACATAGATCGGGTTGTAGTAACCCATCATGACGATGGGCGTTTCGGTGTCGCCTTCGCGGAACCTGCGTGCGAGCTCGAGCGTCTTTGCAAGCGTCTGGCCGCCTTTGAGAGCGCGTTGACCGGCCATCTGGACCGCCGGCCCATCGGCCATCGGATCGGAAAACGGCATGCCGAGCTCGATCAGATCGGCACCGGCATCCGGCAGTGCCTTCATGATGCCGAGCGAAGTCTCGAAATCCGGATCGCCGCCCATGATGTAGGTGATCAGCGCGGGGCGACCCTCGGCCTTCAGGGCCGCGAAACGTTTGTCCATACGAGCGGTCATATCAAAGCTCCATGCCGAGAATCTTGCCGACGGTGAAGATGTCCTTGTCTCCACGGCCCGACAGATTCATCAGGATGATTTCGTCCTTGCCCATCTTGGGGGCGCGCTTGATCACTTCGGCGAGCGCATGGCTCGGCTCCAGCGCCGGGATGATGCCTTCGAGGCGGGTCAGCATTTGGAAAGCGTCGAGCGCTTCGTCATCCATGATCGGCACGTATTCGGCACGGCCGATGGAATGCAGCCAGCTGTGCTCCGGACCGATGCCCGGATAGTCGAGGCCGGCCGAAATCGAATGGCCTTCGAGGATCTGGCCGTCGCCGTCCTGCAGCAGATAGGTACGGTTGCCATGCAGGACGCCAGGCGATCCGGCGGTGATCGAGGCGCAGTGCTCGACGCCCTGGAGACCACGGCCACCGGCTTCGACGCCGACGATCCGGACGCTGTCGTCATCGAGGAAAGGATGGAAGATGCCGATCGCGTTCGACCCTCCGCCAACGGCGGCAATGACCACGTCAGGCAGCCTGCCTTCGGCTTCCAGCAGCTGGGCGCGGGCTTCGGTGCCGATGACCGACTGGAAGTCGCGGACCATTTCCGGATAGGGATGCGGGCCGGCGGCGGTGCCGATCAGGTAATAGGTGTCGTCGACATTGGTGACCCAGTCGCGCAGCGCCTCGTTCATGGCGTCCTTCAGCGTGCCGTGACCGGCGGTGACCGGACGGACTTCAGCACCGAGGAGCTTCATGCGGAAGACGTTCGGCGCCTGGCGCTGAACGTCGGTGGCGCCCATGTAGACGACGCAGGGGAAGCCGAAACGGGCGGCAACGGTCGCGGAGGCAACGCCATGCTGGCCGGCACCGGTTTCGGCGATGATACGGGTCTTGCCCATGCGCTTGGCAAGCAGGATCTGGCCGATGCAGTTGTTGATCTTGTGCGAACCGGTATGGTTCAGCTCTTCGCGCTTGAAATAGATCTTGGCGCCGCCGAGATGTTGGGTCAGGCGCTCGGCGAAATAGAGCGGGCTCGGGCGGCCGATATAATGGGCGCCGAGATCAGCCAGTTCCTTCTGGAAGGCCGGATCGTTCTTCGCCTTTTCCCATTCCCCCTGGAGATCCAGGATCAGCGGCATCAGCGTTTCGGCGACGAAGCGCCCGCCGAAAATACCGAAACGGCCATCCTCATCGGGGCCGGAACGGAACGAATTGGGTTTTGGCGTCTCGTTCACTGTCTACTCCCTCACGCGCTTTTCCGACCCGCATCTGCAACGGCATCGAAAAACGCATCGATCATTCCAAGGTCCTTGATACCCGGCGCACTTTCGACACCGGACGATAGATCGATACCGGTCGCCCGCGTCGATTTGAGGGCGATGGCGGCATTATCCTTGTTCAATCCTCCCGAAAGCATGTAATCCACGCCCTCGTCAAGGGAAGCCATCAGGCTCCAGTCAAAGGAAATGCCGTTGCCGCCCGGCAATTCAGATCCGGCGGGAGCTTTGGCATCGAAGAGAAAACGGTCAGCGACGCCGATATACGCATCGACCCGGTCAAGATCGCCGGCTTCCTTCACGGAAAATGCCTTCATGACCGGCAGGCCGAAGAGCGCCTTGACCTGCAGAACCCGTTCCGGGCTCTCGTTGCCATGCAGCTGCAGGATATCCGGCCGCACCATGGATACGATGTCGTCCAGTTCCTCGTCATCGGCATCGACCGTCACCGCGACGAGCTTCACCCGTCCGCGGACTCGATCGGCAAGGTCTCCAGCAAGGTCCGGTTCCACATACCGCGGGCTCTTGGCAAAAAAGATGAAGCCGATATGCGAGGCGCCCCGCGCCACGGCGCGATCGACAGCCTCGGGGGTCTTCAACCCGCAGATCTTGATATCAGGTTTCATGAGGTGCGGAGTGGCATGAAATTCCGCCGGAGTCGAGGCAAATCATAGCCGAGAGTGCCGCGTTTGAGGCATGGATCCTCGGGTCAAGCCCGAGCAACTGTGTTGTTGGTGTCAAGCTTGGAAGGGTTTTCGGTCCCTCATTGCGGCGTTAAGTGCGACGAGCAACCGTCTTGCTATGGCGATCAGGACAAGCTTTGGAGGTTTGCCGGCATTGCGCATGGCTTGGAATATGCGCTTGAAGGGACCTGACCGACAGGCCGCAAGTGCGGCCATATAGAGCGCGTCGCGGACGCGTTTGCGCCCGCCCCATATGCAGCGTTTGCCGCGCATGGCACCTGAATCGCATGCGATCGGTGCGAGGCCGGCAAGAGCTGCGACGGAACGGCGATCACGACGACCCAGTTCCGGCATATAGGCTAGAAGCACGCTTGCCGTCTGCGGACCGACGCCCGGCGCCGAACGCAGGATCGCCTGATCTTCAGCCAAAGCCTCGACCTGCCTCACCAGGATGTCGATCCGGACATTGATGGCGGCGATCTGCCGGTCGAGCACTTCCATCATCTGTCGCAGGCTCTCGTCGATGTCCCGGCAATGGGGCTGGGCGAGACGGATGCGCTCGCTCTTGCGCATTGCCACAAGTTGGTCGCGCCGCTCGACAAGGGTTCGAAGAACCTGACGGGCTGCGTCAGGCTTGGCCTCGGGAGCCAGAGACATGGTCGCTCCATAAAGGGCAAGCATGCGTGCGTCGACCCGGTCGGTCTTGGCAAGAAAGCCTGCCGCTCTCGCAAACTGGCGTGCCTTGCGGGGATTGGCGCGATGGAAGGCCAATCCCGCCTGATGCAGCTGTCGGCAAAGTGCCCGGTCATAAGGCCCGGTCGCCTCCAGGACGCCGAAGGCCTGATACTCGGCGACAAAGCCGATGAGTGCCTGATGGCCTTGGCTGTCATTGTCAAACCGACGGACCATACCGGCGGGGTGAAGAAAACAATCCAGAAACGACTTGGAAATGTCGATCCCGACGACGCAAGATGGTAAGCTCATGAGACCCATCCTTATCCTGCGGGATCGCCGCGCCAACGGCCTCCCGGTCAACTGTTCGGGTGGAAGCATGTCTAAAGGCGGCGTACCGCGCTCGGGCACGGTCTCTCAGACCAAGGATGACGAAGGTACGCCGCCGGCCTGCTCAGATTCAACTCAAAGCAAAACCAACGCAACAGATAAGGATGACGACGGAGAAGGCGGCGGATGGCTAAGGAGCGGACGGCTGGTGATCGCCAACGGGCGATAACATCCAAGCTCGTCATCCTCGGGCTTGACCCGAGGACCCACAGGCGGTCTCCTACTCGAAGTCGATCGCATGCAGCTGCGAGCCGTGCTGTTTCAGCCATTTGCGCGCTTCTTCCATGCGCGGGCAGAGCTCCCTGCACAGGGCCCAGAATTTTGGGCCGTGGTTCATCTCCTTCAGGTGCGCCACTTCATGGGCGGCGAGATAGTCGATGATCAGAGGCGGAGCCATGACGATGCGCCAGGAAAAGCTGAGATTTCCATCCCACGAGCAGGACCCCCAGCGGCTGCGGGTATCCTTCATGGAGACCGACTTGATCGGCTTTCGGATGGCGGCGGCGTGGCGGGCTACCAGCACTTCGAGATCCTTGCGCGCTTCCTTCTTGAAAAAGGCGGAGAGCCGGCGGCCCATGTGATCCTCAAGGCCACTCACCCTCAGCACCGGTTCGCCGTCGATCAGCACCGCTTCGGTGAGGCCGCGGAGCGTGCCGGTATGTTCGATGCGGTGAGGCACGCCACGAAAGGCGATGCGGCCGCCCGGGCGAATCGCATTGTCCGCGGAGAATTTCGCCAGCTTGGTCAGCAGCCAGCCCTGATGGCGGTCGAGGAAATCGTCGATCTCGCGCTTCAGCAGGCCCGCCGGCACGGTGAGATTGAGCGCGCGGCCGCCGGGTTCGATCCTGAGCGTGATGCGGGTGGCACGGCGGTTTTCCCTGATCGTCAGCGGCATCGCCCGATCGCCGACATCAAGGGTCCGCTTCACCGTTTCGAGCGGTTTCGGTTTGGAGCGGACTGGCTTTTTCAGAAGCGCGAACATGGACCCTTTCTAGCCGATTCCCTTACATAAAAAAGCCGGCGCCTCACAGACGCCGGCTTTCCATCACGTTTCACGTGAATCCTTGGGAGGATCAGAGATCGACAACCGGGTTCTGGCCGGAAGAACGGTTCTGCCGCTCGCGCATGAAGCGATCGAACTCTTCCTGGTCCTTGGCGCGGCGAAGCTCGCGCACATAGTTGTCGAATTCTTCGCGCATTTCGTCCAGCTTGCGGCGTTCTTCTTCGATCCGGTCGATCTCGGTCTTGCGCCAATCGTCGAAGGCTATGTTGCCGGTGGTGAAATGCGTGTTGTAACGGGACTTCGCCCGGCGGCAGCCGGCGAACATGCGATCGGCGCGGTCGTTGGCATCGCGCTTGAAGCCGCGGAGCCTGTCCCCGAAGAGAATATAGGCGAGCATGGCAAGGCCGAGAGGCCAGAAAACGACGAAACCGAGCACCATGAGCGCGATGGTGGCCGGCGTCCAATCCGGACGAATCAATGCTGACTGGTTCATTGGTCACACCCTGATGTTTCAGCGGGTGGCCACATGCCAGCCCGTCTCATCTCGATTTGGTGAGCCCATGATCCGCCTTCAAGAAGACGGATCATTAAATTCAAGAAGATGCTGAAATATAAACCGGAATTCGAAGAACCCGCCGGCTTAGCCGGCCTTGCCGCCCTTTATCACACGCTTGACCGGAGTCTTCTTCGGTGCGGACTTGGCATGTTTCTGGGTGAAGGCGACGATGCGGGGGGCGATCTCCCGACGGAAACGCGAGCCGTTGAACACGCCGTAATGGCCGACATCCGGCTGCATGTAATGCAGGCGCATGTCATCGGGGATATTGGGGCAGATGGTCTGCGCCGCATTGGTCTGGCCGAGACCGGAAATATCGTCGTTCTCGCCCTCGACGGTCAGAAGTGCCACCTGATGGATGAGCTTGGTATCGACCGGTACATTCCGGTGCATCATCTCGCCCTTCGGCAGCGAATGCTTGATGAAGACCGTGTCGACCGTCTGGAGGTAAAACTCCTCGGTGAGGTCCATGACCGCCAGATATTCGTCGTAGAACTCGCGGTGCTTCTCGGCGGACTCGCCGTCGTTCTTGACGAGGTGCTGGAAGAATTCCTTGTGGGCGCTGACATGGCGGTCAAGGTTCATCGACATGAAGCCGGACAATTGCAGGAAACCCGGATAAACGCGGCGCATGAAGCCTGTATGCGGCCACGGCACGTTCATGATGACGTTGTCGCGGAACCATTCGATCGGATGTTTTTCCGCTAGCTTGTTGACGGCGGTCGGGTTGATGCGGGTGTCGATCGGGCCGCCCATCAGGATCATCGAGGCCGGAACCATCGAATCCCGCTGCGATTCCATCACCGCCACGGCAGCCAGAACCGGGACGGAGGGCTGGCAGACACCGATGACATGGGCGCCGGGGCCGATCGCGTGCAGCATCTCGATGATGTAGTCGATATAATCGTCGAGATCGAAGCGGCCATCGGTGATCGGCACCATGCGGGCGTCGATCCAGTCGGTGATGTAGACATCGGCGCTTGGCAGCAGCGCTTCCACGGTGCCGCGCAGCAAGGTCGCATAATGGCCGGACATCGGCGCGACGATCAGGATCTTCTGGTCCGGGGCACGGCCGGCCGGCAGATCGCGGCGGAAATGCAGGAGATTGCAGAACGGCTTGTTCCAGACGATCTCTTCCGTCACCTCGACAGTCTCGCCGTCGACGGTCGTGAACGGGAGATCGAAGGCCGGCTTGCCATATCGGCGCGTCACGCGCTCGAAGACTTCAAGGCCGGCGGACAGCGTCCGGCCCATCGTCGTATGGGAAAACGGATTGAGCGGGTTGGAATAGAAGAAGTGCATGGCATCCGCGGCAGCGCGGACCGGAGCCATCGCGGCGTGGTTCATCTCGTAGAACTGATAGAACATCGAGGTGCTACCTTTCTTGATTTCCGACAGCGCATTCGACAGGGGCATCGAACCGATCGGTTCAGGAGCAGCGTGGGGATAGGCTAGCACTTTTCTATTGCGGTGCAACATTATGGGGGATACCGGCTGAATTGGCCAAGAGGAAGGCGGAACCGCAGATCATTCTGCTGTCTTGAGAATGACATGTAAGCCTTAAAGTTCCACCTTCCAAGCCTGGTTAAGGACTCATGCCCGCCGGCGGGCATGAGTCCCCGATCATTTAGATATCGGCGACGAAGGTCTGGCGCTGGGTGCCGAGGCCATCGATGCCGAGCTCGACGACTTCGCCAGGCTTCAGGAAACGCTGCGGCTTCATGCCGAGGCCGACGCCCGGAGGCGTGCCGGTGGAGATGATGTCGCCCGGATGCAGCGACATGAACTGGCTGAGGTAGGAGACGAGATAACGGACGCCATAGACCATGGTCTTGGTGGAGCCGTTCTGCATCTTCTCGCCATTGACCGTGAGCCACATGCCGAGGTTCTGCGGATCGGCGATTTCGTCCTTGGTGACGAGCCAGGGGCCGATCGGGCCGAAGGTGTCGCAGGACTTGCCCTTGGTCCACTGGCCGGAGCGTTCGGTCTGGAAGGCGCGTTCGGAGACGTCGTTGGTCAGGCAGTAGCCGGCGACATAATCCATCGCATCGGCTTCCGAGACATATTTCGCAGTCTTGCCGATGACCACCCCGAGCTCGACTTCCCAGTCGGTCTTCTGGGAACCGCGCGGGATGACCACGTCGTCGTTCGGGCCGACGATGGCGGAGGTCGCCTTCATGAAGATGATCGGCTCCGGTGGTACGGTCGCGCCGGTTTCGGCCGCGTGGTCGGAATAGTTGAGGCCGATGCAGATGAACTTTCCGGTGCCCGCGACGCAGGCGCCGATGCGGGTCGGCTGCAATTCGGGCAGGCTTTCCGGATCGAGAGCGGCGATCTTGGCAAGGCCTTCCGGGGAAATGGCAGGCCCGGCAATATCGGCGACATGGCCGGACAGATCGCGGATCTTGCCCTTGTTGTCAAAAAGTGCCGGCGTTTCATGGCCCGGCTCACCAATGCGCATCAGTTTCAAAACATGATCCTCCATTTAAGCGAGGAGGTTTATGGAACATGCGTCCCGGCTTGTCACGCCCGTTTTCAGTCCACCAGAAGTCTGTTGCCAAGCAGGTCGGTGGGCCTATTGTTAGTCCCAAATCTACTCCCGGCCTGCAATTTCGGAGAATGCCCATGACCAGCAGCAACACCCGCGATTCGGAGTTTCCGATCGATACCTTCTTCCTCGACCGCTGGTCGCCGCGGGCGTTTACCGAGGAAACGATCGATCAGGCGACCATGCTGACGATCCTCGATGCTGCCCATTGGGCGCCCTCCTCCGGCAACAACCAGCCCTGGCGTTTCATCTATGCGCTGCGCGGAACGCCTCATTTTCCGGTGCTCGTCGACATTCTTTCGCCGGGTAATCAGCGCTGGGCGCAGAACGCGGCAGCGCTGATGATCGTTGTCTCGAAGACCTATCGCGTCGCGAGCAATGGCGAGCGCCGGCTCGCCTACACCCATTCCTACGATACGGGTGCTGCCTGGTTCTCGGTGATCTGCCAGGCGATGAAACTCGGTTATCACGCGCATGGCATGGAGGGTTTCGACAAGGAAAAGGCCGTCGAAGTGCTGGGCATTCCGGAAGGTTACCGGGCCGAGGCAGCGGCTGCGATCGGCCGCATCGCGGACCGGAGCACGCTTCCCGACGACCTTGCCGAGCGGGAGTTTCCAAGCAAGCGCAAGCCGGTTTCGGAGATCGCCTTCGAGGGAAAATTCACCGGAGAGCCCTGAACGCCGGCGATGCCTCGAAATTGTTTCACGTGAATCCGTATCCACAGGAAAGATTCACGTGAAACATTTTCGAACTGGACAAACAAAAAAGCGGCGGCCCCAGGGACCGCCGCTTTTTTGTGAAGCTTCAACGTCAGATGTCGAGGTTGGCGACGCTCAGCGCGTTTTCCTGAATGAACTCGCGGCGCGGTTCGACTTCGTCGCCCATCAGGCGCGAGAAGAGACCGTCGGCATCGGTCGCATCGTTGACCCTGACCTGCAGCAGCGAGCGGACGTTCGGATCGAGCGTCGTTTCCCAGAGCTGCTCGGCATTCATCTCGCCGAGACCCTTGTAACGCTGCATGGAAAGACCCTTGCGGCCTGTCGCGAAGATCGATTCCAGCAGCGCGCGGGGGCCGGACATTTCCTGCTGGCCATCCTTGCGAGTGAGGACCGGCGGGGTGCGATAGATTTCCTGCAGGCGCGCCGTCATCTGGTCGATATGGCGGGCATCGGCCGAACCGATCAGTGCCACGTCTACGGAGGCGACTTCCTTGACGCCGCGCACCATGCGCTCGAAACGCAGGCCGCCTTCGTCCGTCACATGGCCGGTCCAGCCGCGTTCGGTCTCTTCGGCGATCATGTCCAGGCGGCGGGCGACTTCGTCGGCAGTCTGCTGGGCCCGTTCGCGGTTGTCGGTCAGTTCCGGATTGAGGGCACCGGCGATCGCGGCCTGTTCGATGATCGAGCGGCTGTAGCGGGAATGCAGGCCTTCGACCAGGCTGCGCAGGCGCAGCGCATCCTGGATGACTTCGCGCATATCCTGGCCGGCACGCACTTCGCCGGAACCGAGCGTCAGCGTCGCCTCTTCGAGGCCCATGGTGATCAGGTATTCTTCCAGGGCGACTTCGTTCTTCAGGTACTGGATCGACTTGCCGCGGCTGACCTTATAGAGCGGCGGCTGGGCGATGTAGATATGCCCGCGCTCGATCAATTCCGGCATCTGGCGGAAGAAGAAGGTCAGAAGCAGGGTGCGAATATGGGCGCCGTCGACGTCGGCGTCCGTCATGATGATGATTTTGTGGTAACGCAGCTTGTCGGCGTTGAACTCGTCCTTGCCGATCGATGTACCGAGCGCGGTGATCAGCGTGCCGATTTCCTGGCTTCCGAGCATCTTGTCGAAACGGGCCCGTTCGACGTTGAGAATCTTGCCGCGGAGCGGGAGGATCGCCTGGTTCTCACGCGAACGGCCCTGCTTGGCGGAACCGCCGGCGGAATCGCCCTCTACGAGGAACAGTTCGGACTTGGCCGGGTCGCGCTCGGAGCAGTCGGCGAGCTTGCCGGGCAGCGAGGCGATGTCAAGTACGCCCTTGCGACGGGTCAATTCACGGGCCTTGCGGGCGGCTTCGCGGGCGACGGCCGCCTCGACCACCTTGCCGACAAGGATCTTCGCTTCCGTCGGATGCTCTTCAAACCAGGTGCTCAAGGCTTCGTTCATCAGGCTTTCGACCACAGGCCGAACTTCCGACGAAACGAGCTTATCCTTGGTCTGCGATGAAAACTTGGGGTCGGGCACCTTGACGGAAAGCACGGCTGTCAGGCCTTCGCGGCAGTCTTCTCCCTGCAGCGTGACCTTTTCCTTCTTGGTGATGCCGGAACTATCCGCGTAGGACGTCACCTGGCGCGTCAGGGCGCCGCGGAAGCCGGCCATATGGGTGCCGCCATCGCGCTGGGGAATGTTGTTGGTGAAGCAGAGCATGTTTTCGTGGTAGCTGTCGTTCCACCACATGGCCACTTCGACCGTCATGCCGTCCTTTTCGCCCTTGATGCTGACCGGCTTTTCGACCAGCGGCTTCTTGGAGCGATCGAGATAACGGACGAAGGCTTCGAGACCGCCATCATACAGCATCTCCTCTTCCTTGACGTCCGGCTTGCGCTTGTCCGTTAGCCGGATTCTAACGCCGGAATTCAGGAACGCCAGTTCGCGCAGACGATGCTCGAGCGTGCCGTAGTCATATTCGGTCATCGTGAAGGTTTCGGAGCTTACGAGGAAGGTAACCTCGGTTCCGGAGCGACCTTCGTATTCGCCGATGACCTTGAGCGGGCCGTCGGCAACGCCGTGGGTGAAGGAGATTTCGTGGAGCTTGCCGTTGCGGCGGATGCGCAGCTTCAACCAGACGGACAGCGCGTTGACGACCGAGACGCCGACGCCGTGCAGACCGCCCGAGACCTTGTAGGAATTCTGGTCGAACTTGCCGCCAGCATGGAGTTGGGTCATGATCACTTCGGCAGCCGATACGCCCTCGCCGGTGTGAATATCGGTCGGGATACCGCGGCCGTTATCCGTCACGGTGACGGAGCCGTCCGCGTTGAGCGTGACGGTCACCAGGTCGGCATGGCCGGCCAGCGCCTCGTCGATCGCGTTGTCCACGACTTCGTAGACCATGTGATGCAGGCCGGAGCCGTCGTCCGTATCGCCGATATACATGCCGGGCCGCTTGCGCACTGCATCGAGGCCCTTCAGAACCTTGATCGAGTCGGCACCATATTCGGCACTCGCGCCATTGTCGCTGACGGGTGTATCGGTCATCAAGTATCTTCCAATTCGTTTGAGATGCCGGTTAAGCGAATCACCGGCCATTCCACCCTCAGAATATAGGGAAATCGGGGCGGTTTCTAAAGGTTGAGCCTCGCCAATACGGCATGAAAGCCGTGGATGCGTAGCGAATTCAGCCTCGCATCTCGGCTTTTTTGAGGAGCGTGTCCATTTCCTCTATCACGTCGGGCGGTAAAGAGCGAATCCGCTGCGCCAGCCGGTTGGCAAAGCCGGTGTATGATGGCGGCAGACCCGCGGTATCAAGCACGACTTTCGGATGCGACGCTTCGGCAAGGCGGAAAAGTTCTTCCGCCTCGTCCCAGATGACGTTGAAATAACCGGCGATCCGCTGCAGCAGTTCGAAGGTCGGTCGGCCTCGCTTTCCATGCTCAAGGGCCGAAAGATAGGCAGGCGTGACGCCGATCGCCTCGGCAAGCTCGCGCTGGGTGATGCCCTTGCGGCGGCGCAGCTCCCTCAGTGCATGGCCGAAGGGAGTCATTCCCGATCTCCGCGATTGTCCCCTCTGCCGCGGGAAAGCCGCACATACATGGCGCCCTCCCCGCCATGATGACGCGCCGCCCATTCGTAAGACGAGATCAGGAACCGGAACTCCGCTTTCGAAAACCACAGAGGCACCGCGCGTCGGAGCGCGCCTTCGCTGCCCATCGAGCTGCCCTTGCCGGTGATCACCAGCACATGGCGAAGACCGCGTTCATGTGCCCGCAGCAAAAAGTCGAGCAGCAGGTCGTGGGCCTCGCCCTGGAATAGCCCGTGCAGGTCGAGACGGGCGTCGATCGGCAGCCGGCCCTTGGCGAGCTTTTTCTTGACGGGCTTTTCGAGCGGCTGGTGAGAACCTGCGGGACGCCTGGCCGGGACGGGTGCCGGAAGCTCGACCGCATAACTCTGCTGCCGCGGCGCGGGTTTTGGCTTTTTCGCTTCGACGGCCGCTTCCTCCGCGGCGATCTTTGCGGCCTCCGCTTCCTCGAACTGCAGTATCTCCTTCATGCGGCCGGGCAAGGCGCGGGCCGACTTCGCGACCCTTCCCCACAATATCCGCTCTTCCGGATCGAGTTTGCGACCGCCCTTCATCCGCCGTACCTGACGGACGCTGCCTTGGGCAGGAGAATGTAGAAGTCCGCGTCGTTGCGCACCGTTCCAGCAAGCTCGCCCGCCTCGAAGCCGGAGCCAGTAAAAATGTCGCCGCGCGCCGGGCCGACGATCGCGGATCCGGTATCGAGCGCCAGCATCAGCCGCGCGAAGGGCTTGCCACCATCCATATGGGTCAGCGTCTCGGACCGGATAAAGAAGGGGAAACCGAAGGTGTGGATCTGGCGATCGACCGCCAGCGAGCGTCCCGGGATCAGAGGCACCTTGGCAGCCGCCACCGGCCCGAGCGACGGATCGGAGACATCCGCTTCCCGGAAGAAGATGTAGGAACGATTGTGCCAAAGCACCTCGTCAACCTTAGCCGGATTCTCAGCCAGCCAGGTTCGGATGCTCTGCATGGAAATCTTCGCCGGGTCGATCTCGCCGCGGTCGATCAGCAGCTTGCCGATCGGCGAGAACGGATGACCGGCCTTTGCGGCATAGGTGATCCGCCGGATGTTTCCATCCGGGTATCGCAATCTTGCAGCGCCTTGAACATGGATGAAGAAAACATCGACCTTGGATTTCGCATAGGCGATCTCCAGGCCGCGGCCTTCGAGAAAACCTCGGTCGATCTCGCCGCGGTCCGGATAGGGCTCGATGCCACCGGGCGTTTGCCTTCCGAACATGTAGCCGGAGTCCAATCCCGCCGGACGGTTGCTGTCGTCGAGATCGATCAGATCGTCGGGGCGATAGTAGAAGGGGTGGATCCAGACGTCGTCCCGCGTTTCCGAGACCTCTATCTCAGGCTCGTAGAAAGCGGTGACGAAACCGCGCCGGCCGTCGTTGCGGGAGATCAGGAAGGGCGTGCAATGGGTCTCGAAGAAGGCCCGGGCAGAAACGGGATCGCCCGGGATGTCCCGGGCGGCTTCGATGAAGGTGGCGAGTTCCTCGGCCGTCAGGCCAAGGGAACCGGTGCGGTATGGCTTGACCTTGCGGATATGCTCCAGCGACGCACGCATGCCGGCAAAAAGCGCGGTCGGATCGTCATCGCCCCACCCCGCAAGATCGGGGAAGGATACCGGCCGTAGAGTATAATCCGCAGAGCTCAATGTCATTGTTCGGATTCGGTGGCGACCAATCTCCAGTTCGGATCGCGAGAGTGGATGTCACGGGCAAAGGTCCAGATGTCGGTGACTTCGGCCACGGTTTCCTGATCGCCGTCGATCAGCGCGCCGGCCTTGTCATAGGTGGCGGAAATCAGCTGGCTGACGATGCGAACCGTGATCTGTTCCTCGGCGTCCTTGACGGCGGCATGGGTGATATCCGCCTTGTCGATACCGACGAATGTGGACTTCACCACCTCGCCGCGGGATTCCCGGTCGGTGATCGCCGTGTCGAAACCGTCAAAAACCTCTTTGGAGAGGAGGCCCTTCAGCGTCTTCCGGTCGCCGTCGGCAAAAGCCATGACGATCATCTCGTAAGCCATGCGGGCACCGTTCAGGAACTCGCGGGGGCGGAAGGAAGGATCTGACTTCACCAGTTCGCGCAGCGCGGTGTTGAGCGGCGTGTCGGGCTTGGCGACAGCGTCGACATCCGCATAACGCTGCTCGTCATCCGTGGCGTCGCGACGTGGCAGAGTCACGACCTTGCCGTCATCGCCACCCGGGTTTTTCACGACGTCGCGGGGGCTGTAAGGATCGAACGGCGGCTTCTCGCTTCCCGTCCGGCGTCCGAGCACACTGCGCAGTTGCAGGAAGATCAGAACCGCTGCGACAAGGAAAAAGAGTGTTATAAAGTCGTTGGAGCCCATCTTAACCCGCATTTGGCGTTTAAATATTCGGTGCAGTCTCTCATATAGTCTGCATACGCCTATCATTCAAATGATGAAGACGTTAGCGCTTTGCGCGCAACCGGATATCACGACACAGGGAATATCATGCGCTTCTTTCTCGTGCCGCTTCTTCTGATCGGCTGGCCGCTCGCCGAAATCGCCGGCTTCGTGCTGGTCGGTAGAGCACTCGGCCTCTGGGCGACACTCGGTCTGGTCATCGGTACCGCAGTGCTCGGAGCCATTCTGCTTCGCAGCCAGGGGACCCAGATCCTGAGGAAGATTTCGACCGAGAGCCGCGACGGCCGCGCGCCCGGCCGCGCCCTGATCGACGGCGCGATGATCGTGGTCGCCGGAATCCTCCTGTTGCTGCCCGGCTTCCTCACCGACATCATCGGGTTGGCGCTGTTCATTCCCTTCGTGCGCAGCCTGATCTGGTCTGTGGTCGGCCGCCGCATCGTCGTCGTCCGGTCGCCGCGCAGCGAAAGCTATCGCTACGAAAGCCCGAAGCCTTCGCCGGAGGCCAAGAAAACCGGGCCGGTGGTCGATCTCGACGAGCAGGATTACCATCGCGATCCCGACCCCTCTTCGCCCTGGGCCGGCCCCAAAAGCAAGGAACCTTGAGAGGTCCTGCGGGTTGGCCAGGGTTGTAAGCCCCCAGACGAAATGTTAGAGGGCCTCAACGCTCCAAAGCCTCGAGGAAATCCCAATGGCAGACGATAACAACCAGGCCGCAACGCCGTCCCTCAACATCCTGGCGCAGTACACCAAGGATCTCTCCTTCGAGAACCCGGGCGCTCCGCGTTCGCTGCAGGCGCGCGACAAGGCGCCGGCGATCAACATCAATGTCAACGTCAACGCCAATCCGCTTTCGGACGCCGATTTCGACGTTATCCTGACGCTGAACGCCGAAGCCAAGGAAGGCGACAAGATCGTCTTCGCGGCCGAACTGGTGTATGGCGGCGTCTTCCGCATCACCGGTTTTCCGCAGGAACACATGCTGCCGCTGCTCTTCATCGAGTGCCCGCGTCTCCTGTTCCCGTTCGCCCGCCAGATCATTGCGGACGTGACGCGCAATGGTGGCTTCCCGCCGCTGATGATCGACCCGATCGATTTCGCGCAGATGTTTACGCAGCGCATGGCCGAGGAACAGGCCCGTTCCAAGGTCCAGGCGCTCGACAGCTGAGATCGAGTTTTGGATTTGACGAAAAGAGCCCGGGCTTCGACCCGGGCTTTTTTATTCGGCCGGCTTGTAGTTCAGCCAGACCGCCTTGTCCTTCAGGGACGTGACCATGGCCGCATGCGCTTCGATCTCGGCTTCCGTCAGGCGGCTACCAAGAGGCCGCGGACGGCCAGTTACCGCCGCCACGACTTCATCGACCTCGATCACCGTCGCAGACCGTTCGTTACCCATCAGGCCGAGCGCGGTCTGGCGGCCGCCGGTCATCTCGATGTAGACTTCGGCGAGCAGTTCGGAGTCGAGCAGCGCGCCGTGCTTGGTGCGGTGGGCGTTGTCGATGCCGTAACGGCGGCAGAGCGCATCGAGCGAATTCGGACCCATCGGATGTTTGCGGCGGGCCATGGCCAGGGTGTCGATGACCTGGTCGGACATCACCGGCGGCAGGCCGAGGCGGCCGAATTCCGCATTCATGAAGCCCATGTCGAAGGTGGCGTTATGGGCGATCCACTTGGCACCGTCGAAAAATTCGATGATCTGCTGGACGACATCGCCGAAGCTCGGCTTGTCCTTCAGGAACTCGTCGGTAATGCCGTGAACCGCCAGTGCGTCCGGATGAACCTTGCGGTCGCCCGGATTGATGTAGAGATGAAGCGTCCTGCCGGTCGGGAAATTGTTGATCAGCTCGATGCCGCCGATTTCGATCACCCGATCGACCTTCGATTCGAGGCCCGTTGTTTCCGTATCGAAGATGATCTCACGCATGTGGCTTTTTCTCGCTCGTCTTTCCGGCCTTCAGAGATGCGATGATCTCGCGAACCCGTTCTCTCGCCGCGTCCAGTCCAAGGCCCGTATCGACAAGGAAATCGGCTCTTTTGCGTTTTTCCGCATCGGGCAGCTGGCGCGAGAGAATCATCGCCAATTTTTCCTCCGTCATGCCGGGACGCGCAAGCACCCTGTCGCGCTGTATCTGTGGATCGCAGGTGACAACGACAATAACATCGACGCGATCTTCGCCCTTCACTTCGAAGAGAAGCGGGATATCGAGGAGCACGAGGTCAGTGCCGGCCTCTCTGTGGCGGGTCAGGAAATCGACTTCACGCTTGCGGACCAGCGGATGGACGATCGCTTCAAGGACCGGGAATTTTTCAGGCGACGCCGAAAGCTGGCGGGACAGTTCCTGACGGTCGATGACGCCATCCTTGACCGTACCGGGAAATGCCTCGCCGACGGGTGCCACCGCATCGGTGCGGTAGAGATCATGGACGACGGCATCGGAGTCATTCACCGCGACGCCCTCCTCCGCGAACATTTTCGCGGTTGTGGATTTTCCCATTCCGATGGAGCCGGTGAGGCCGATGACGATCATCCGTGGCTTTCCATATCGGCGATGACGAGGTCCCGAAGAGTTTTATCGACAACCGGGCGGCGGCCGAACCATTTTTCGAAACCGGGCACAGCCTGGTGCAACAGCATGCCGAGCCCATCGACGGTCGCGAAACCTTGTTCTTCGGCCTGGACGAGCAGTGGCGTTTTCAAAGGGACGTAGACGATATCGGTGACGACCGCCCCGAACGCCAACGGCGAGAAGTCAATCTCCAGCGCTTCGCCGCCGTCCATGCCGAGCGATGTCGTGTTTACAAAAAGGCCTGCGCCGGACATGACCTCGTGCAGCGCTTCGACAGGATGGGCATGGACTTTCGGGCCGAACCGATCAGCCAGTTCCTGGGCTCGTGAAACCGTCCGATTGACCGCATGGATCTCACCGACGCCGCGATCCCGTATCGCCTGGATGACAGCGCGGCTTGCGCCACCGGCGCCCAAAATCACGGCGCGGCCGATCTTGTCCCAGCCCGAATGGCGGTCGTCGAGATTGGCAGTGAACCCGTGGCCGTCGGTATTGGTGGCGTGCAACAGGCCGTCTTCCATCCAGAGCGTGTTCGACGCGCCGAGCTCTTCCGCCAGATCATCCGGCCGGTCGGCCAGCTTGAAGGCAAGCTCCTTATGGGGAATGGTGACATTGCCGCCGCGAAAGCCGGAGCTTCCGTCTTTCAGCGATTGGATGAAGGCGGGGAAGTCCGCTTCGGTCACGGCCTCGGGCCTGTAGGTCCCGGCAATTTCGAACTTCTTCAGCCAATAACCGTGGATCAACGGGGAGCGGGAATGTTTCACCGGCCAGCCGGTTACGAAAGCATTAACCAAAAATGTTTCACGTGAATCAGCCATCGATCGCTCCCAGTTCGCGGAGCTTTTCGAGAAGCGGCAGCATGGGCAAGCCGAGTATGGTGAAATAGTCGCCTTCGATCCTTGAAAACAACTGGATACCCTCCCCTTCGAGCTGATAGGCCCCGACGCTGCCGTAGACCTTTTCCCCGACCCGCGACAGGTAGCGGTCAACGAAGGTTTCGTTCAGTTTCCGGACGCTCAGGTCCGCGTGGGCGACATGTTCCCAAACGATCTCGTTACCACGCACAAAAGCGATCGCGCTGTTCAGACGATGGGTTCTGTCGGAAAGGGAAAGCAGGTTATCTTTCGCTTCGGCAAGGGTTTTCGGCTTGTGATAAACTCGGCTTCCGAGCGACATGGTCTGGTCCGAGCCGATCACCAGCGCGCCAGGAAAATGACGGCTCACATCCACCGCCTTTGCCTTGGCAAGCGTCAGCGCCACCTGATCGGGGCTTGCGCCCTCCAGTCCGGCCTCGATTTTCCGCTCGTCGATATCCGCCGCCCTGCTTTCAAAAGCGAGGCCTGCGTTTTCGAGCAGCATCCTGCGGAAGGGGCTGGAGGAGGCGAGTACGAGCGGCACTGTCACGGAAATCTCCCAAAGGCTGCGAGCGGATTCGCTTAACGCAGCTTCGGGCGTAGCGCAACGATTGCGGCTGCCGTCTCCTCTATCGACCGGCGGGTTACGTCGATGACAGGCCAGTTCTGGCGTGCGCAGAGCGCGCGGGCGTATTTCAGCTCCTCGTTGATCGTCGCGCGGTCCGTATAATCGCGCCGGTCGAACCCTTGAGTGACGCCGAGATCGCGGTGTTCGCGCACCTGGCTGATCCGGTCGGTGGTGGCGACGAGGCCGACGATCAGCGGGTGGGTTGCGCGATAGAGGCTGTCGGGCAGATCGACGCCCGGCACGATCGGGATGTTGGCGGTCTTGATGCCGCGGTTGGCGAGATAGATGCTGGTCGGGGTTTTCGAGGTGCGGCTGATGCCGATCAGCACGACATCCGCCTCGTCGTAGTCCTCCGGCATCTGGCCGTCGTCGTGATCCATGGTGAAATTGAGCGCCTCGATGCGCTTGAAATAATCCGCGTTGAGCGCGTGCTGGGCGCCGACGCGGCGACGGGACGGCGCACCAAGATAGGCCTGGAAGGTCGCCATGACCGGTTCTAGGACGTTGACGCAAGGCAAGCCCATTTCCCGGCAGCGCTGGTCGATGAGCTCGGCCAGTTCCTGATCGACAATCGTATAAAGAACGATGCCTGGTTCACGGTCGAGCGCCTCGAGCACCGCCAGCAGCTGTTTGCGGTTGCGGATCAGCGGATAGACATGTTCCACCGCCAGCGACGACTGGAACTGAGCCGAGGCGGCGCGGCCCGCGGAAATGAGGGTTTCGCCCGTGGAGTCAGATATGAGGTGCAGATGGAAGAAGTTTTTTCTGTTCTCCACGCTAAACTTAACCCTTTGTTGATAACTCGGGAAAGACCATCAGGTTCTCCCGGACCCCGACCCGGCCTCGGGAAAACTGCCTAGTTTTCCACATTCGCAGATCTCGCGGATGCGGATCAGGTGGTCTTGTGTGTTGCGGGGACAAGCTCCCCACGCCTCATTTTCCTCCCCAGCTTATCCACAGATAGCGCCTAATCCATCAGAGCGCCATGCCTCTGAATTGACTGGTGAAATTCATACTGTCCCCGTGAACCTGCCCGAGATGTGATTTTTTATCCCTGGAGGGGGGGCAAAGCGGCGGATCGTCGCGTCGGCTGTGATTTGACTTTAATCCTTGCTACTCACCGACTCTAAGAAATAGAAAACCTTTTAAGATTCATTTCTTTGTTTTTAGGGAGAACCCATTGACCGGCTCATACCGGAAGATCGTCGAGGTGCTGGAAGGCAAGACCGTCACTCCACCGCCTGTCTGGCTGATGAGGCAGGCAGGACGTTACCTGCCCGAATACCGGGAAACGCGGGCGACAGCGGGAAGTTTTCTCGATCTCTGTTATACGCCGGATCTGGCTGTCGAGGTGACTTTGCAGCCGATCCGGCGTTACGGCTTCGATGCGGCGATCCTGTTTTCCGATATCCTGGTCATTCCGGATGCTCTTCATCGAAACGTGCGGTTCGTGCAGGGCGAGGGTCCCCAGATGGATCCGATCGATGTTGCCGGCATTCAGGCTCTGAGGGGCGAAGGCGTTCTTGCACATCTTGCTCCCGTCATGGAAACGGTTCGTCGCCTGAGACGGGAACTCCCTGACGAAACTGCGCTGCTCGGTTTCTGTGGCGCCCCCTGGACGGTTGCCACCTATATGATCGCCGGCCATGGGACGCCCGATCAGGCCCCTGCCCGGTTGTTTGCCTATCGGCATCCCGAGGCTTTCGAAAAGCTCCTTTCAGCTCTTGCTGAAATTTCCGCGGAATATCTGGTCGCCCAGATCGATGCCGGGGCGGATGCCGTGCAGATTTTCGATTCCTGGGCGGGCGTGCTTGGCGAGAAGGAATTCGAAGCCTATGCGGTGAAACCCGTCGCGCGGATGATCGAGATCGTTCGCCGCCAGCGGCCGCAGGCGAAGATCATCGCGTTCGCCAAGGGCGCCGGTCTGAACCTGAAATCCTATCGCCAGAAGACCGGGGCGGATGCGATCGGCCTCGACTGGTCGGTGCCGCTTTCGTTTGCTGTCGAGCTGCAGAAGGATGGCCCGGTCCAGGGCAATCTCGACCCGATGCGGGTCGTCGCCGGCGGTAAGTCGCTCGAAGACGGCATCGACGCCATTCTCGAGAAGCTTGGCCAAGGGCCGCTGATCTTCAACCTTGGCCATGGCATTACGCCCGAGGCCAATCCCGACCATGTGACGACACTGATCGAGCGGGTGCGCGGAGCGAAGGTGTGAGCGGGGAGGAGCTGCAGACAGGCAAGACAGCCGGGCGGCGGTCGGCATTTCGGGCCCTGGTCGCGCTTGCCGTCTTCGTCGCCATCCTGCTTGCGGTCTATCTGGCTCAGCCGGGTGATTTTCTTCTCTACGTCAAGGCTTTCCATGTCATCGCGGTGATGTCTTGGATGGCCGGATTGCTCTACATGCCGCGGCTGTTCATCTATCACAGCGACGCGGAACCGGGTTCGGCGCAGTCCGAAACCTTCAAGATGATGGAGCAGCGGCTCCTGAAGATCATCATGAACCCGGCGATGATGATCACCTGGGTGCTCGGTCTTTACCTCGCCTGGGACGTCTATGAATTTCGCGGCGGCTGGCTGCATGCGAAAATCGGGCTTGTGGTGCTGCTCACAATGGTGCATGTGCTGTTTGGTCGCGCGGTGCGCAGCTTTGCGGTCGATGGTCCGCGAAAAGCGCCGCGTTACTGGCGTATGATGAATGAACTTCCGACCGTTCTGATGATCGGGATCGTCATTCTGGTGATCGTAAAACCCTTCTGAACCACGGCTTGCTGTTTCTTTGGCAAGATTTCCCGTCTTGCCCCTTGCGGCGTTCCACGTGAATCGCTATTTTCCTCGCCATCTCATCTCGTGGCATGCGTGTAATTTCCCGTCGTCCCCGGATCATCTTCCGCGGTAGCGAATTTCACCGACACGCCTAATTCCCCCGAAATTCTCAATATGGTCCCCTCTTCATGGCTGAAATGAAGCTTCAAGAACTCAAAAGCAAATCCCCTACCGATTTGCTGACCTTCGCCGAATCACTCGAGGTCGAGAACGCCAGCACGATGCGCAAGCAGGAGCTGATGTTCGCGATTCTCAAGGTTCTGGCGAGCCAGGACGTCGAAATCATCGGCGAAGGCGTGGTCGAGGTCTTGCAGGACGGGTTTGGTTTCCTGCGTTCCGCGAACGCAAACTACCTGCCCGGTCCCGATGATATCTATATCTCTCCCTCCCAAATCCGCCGCTTCTCGCTGAAGACCGGCGACACGGTCGAGGGCCCGATCCGTGGTCCCAAGGAAGGCGAGCGTTATTTCGCCCTCCTCAAGGTCAACACGATCAATTTCGACGACCCGGAAAAGATCCGTCACAAGGTTCACTTCGACAACCTGACACCGCTTTACCCGAACGAGCGGTTCAAGATGGAACTGGAAGTTCCGACCTCCAAGGATCTATCCGCCCGAGTGATCGACCTGGTGGCACCGCTCGGCAAGGGCCAGCGCGGCCTGATCGTCGCGCCGCCGCGCACCGGTAAGACCGTTCTCTTGCAGAACATCGCCCACTCGATCACTGCCAACCATCCGGAATGTTATCTGATCGTCCTGCTGATCGACGAACGGCCGGAGGAAGTCACGGACATGCAGCGTTCGGTCAAGGGCGAGGTTGTCTCCTCAACCTTCGACGAACCAGCCGTGCGCCACGTGCAGGTTGCCGAAATGGTGATCGAGAAGGCAAAGCGCCTGGTCGAACACGGCCGTGACGTCGTCATCCTGCTCGATTCCATCACCCGCCTCGGCCGCGCCTACAACACCGTCGTGCCCTCCTCCGGCAAGGTGCTGACGGGCGGCGTGGACGCCAACGCCCTGCAGCGCCCGAAGCGTTTCTTCGGTGCCGCCCGTAACATCGAGGAAGGCGGCTCGCTGACGATCATTGCGACCGCGCTGATCGACACCGGTAGCCGGATGGACGAAGTCATCTTCGAAGAGTTCAAGGGCACCGGCAACTCGGAAATCGTGCTCGACCGCAAGGTCGCCGACAAGCGCATCTTCCCGTCGATGGACATCCTCAAGTCCGGTACGCGTAAGGAAGACCTGCTCGTGCCGCGTCAGGATCTCCAGAAGATCTTCGTGCTTCGCCGTATCCTCGCCCCGATGGGCACTACGGATGCGATCGAGTTCCTGATCGACAAGCTGAAGCAGACGAAGACCAACGGCGATTTCTTCGACTCGATGAACACCTGATCCTTAGCCGGATTCACGAATACGACGAGCGCTCGGTTTTAACCGGGCGCTTTTCAGTTTGGAGCCGTCTCTGATAGATTGATTCCATGATCCAGGCAGTCAACGATACGATCTATGCCCATTCCAGCGGCACCCTCCCCGCCGGCGTTGCAGTCGTCCGGATAAGCGGGACGCTGGCATTCGACGCCGCCCAGGTCTTGACGGGCGAGCTGCCGGCCGCCAGGAGGGCTGCGCTCAGGACGATTCGGAGCCGCAACGGTTCGATAATCGATCAAGCTCTGGTCCTGGCCTTTCCGGGTCCGAATTCCTTTACCGGCGAGGACTGTGTTGAAATTCACCTGCATGGCAGCCGCGCCGTTGTTTCCGCGGTTTATCGGGAACTGGAAGCGATAGGGCTTCGTCTGGCCGAAGCGGGCGAGTTTTCCCGCCGGGCGTTCGAAAACGGAAAGCTCGATCTGGTGGAGGTCGAGGGCCTCGCGGATCTAATCGCCGCCGAGACCGAGATGCAGCGGCGGCTGGCAGTCGAACAGGGTTTTGGCGGGCAGTCGGCGCTCTATATGGAATGGGCCGAGAGATTGACCCGTGCGCGGGCCTTGATCGAAGCGGAGCTCGACTTCGCGGATGAGGACGACGTTCCCGGATCGGTTTCGGACAGGGTTTGGACCGAGGTGGCGGATCTTTATCTTAAGATCCAGAATCATATCGCCTCAGCGAAAGCTGGAGAAATCATCCGCGACGGATACAAGGTGGTGATCGCAGGTCCACCGAATGCCGGCAAATCCAGTCTCCTCAACGCGCTGGCAAAGCGCGATGTTGCGATCGTGACGGAGATTGCCGGCACTACGAGGGATATTCTGCATGTCGACGTGGACATGGATGGTTATCTCGTGCGCTTCTTCGATACCGCGGGGCTTCGTGAGAGCGAGGATCGCGTTGAGCAGGAAGGCGTGCGGAGGGCACGCATAGCGATCGAACAAGCCGATCTCGTTCTGCAGCTCGAAGAGATCGATTCGGACTCGAAACAGATCCTCGACAGGGTGACCGCGGAAGTCCTGCGCGTAGGAACGAAGGCAGATATACGCGGCCCTTCGGCCGCCTACGATCTGAATATTTCCAGCGAAACGGGGGATGGGCTGGATGAGCTTCGTTCCCTGATCCTGGAAAAACTCCGCGAGACCTGGTCCGGATCGCTGGTTCCCAACCGGCAGCGACACCTTCAGTACCTGAAAGAGGCTTCCATTTTCATCGAAGAAGCGTTAAACGGCCGAGAGCTCGATCTTCGGGCCGAGAGCCTCCGGGCCGCAGCATCGTCGCTGGGCCGCATCACCGGCCGGGTCGATGTGGAGCAACTCCTTGATGTGATTTTTTCGCAGTTCTGCATCGGCAAGTGATTCACGTGAAACAGGGCGGGCCGCGCTGTTTCATAAGGTAGGCAAATGGAAACGACATTCGACGTCATCGTCATCGGCGGGGGGCATGCTGGCTGCGAGGCAGCGAGTGCGGCTGCGCGCATGGGAGCCAGCACTGCGCTGATAACCCATAACCGGCAGACCATCGGCGTGATGTCATGCAACCCTGCGATCGGCGGTCTCGGCAAGGGCCATCTCGTGCGGGAGGTCGATGCCTTCGACGGTTTGATGGGCCGCGTCGCGGATGCCTCCGGTATCCAGTTCCGCCTCCTCAACCGCAAAAAGGGACCTGCTGTGCGCGGACCGCGGACCCAGGCCGATCGCAAGCTTTACCGCCTGGCGATGCAGCGTGAAATTTTCGACCACCCTAACCTCACTGTAATCGAGGGAGACGCCTTCGATATCGGAATCGAGGACGGGCTAGTCAGCTCGGTTGAACTGAAAGATGGGCGTCGATTCGGATGCGGAACAATTGTTCTGACAACCGGAACTTTTCTTCGCGGCCTGATTCATATCGGCGACCAGAAGATTCCTGCCGGCCGCGTCGGTGAAGCCCCTTCCCTGGGACTGTCTGAGACCCTGGCGCGATTTGGCTTACGGCTGGGTCGGCTGAAGACCGGTACTCCGGCGCGGCTGGATGGAAATACGATCGACTGGAGCCGCGTCGGCTTGCAGGAGGCCGACGAACATCCGGTTCCTTTTTCCTTCATGACCGACAAGATCACCACAAGGCAGATTGCCTGCGGTGTCACGCGCACAACAGATGCGACCCACAAGATCATCTCAGACAATATCCATCGCTCCGCGATGTATTCCGGCCAGATCGAAGGAGTAGGTCCACGGTATTGCCCGTCGATCGAGGACAAGATCGTCCGTTTCGGCGAGCGCGACGGGCATCAGATTTTTCTGGAGCCGGAAGGCCTGGACGATCCGACAGTCTATCCGAATGGTATTTCGACGTCCCTACCCGCCGAGGTCCAGGAAGCGTTCATTCGAACAATTCCGGGTCTGGAGGCAGTGACGATCATGCAGCCCGGTTACGCGATCGAATATGATCACGTGGATCCCCGGGAACTGACCGCGGGCCTGGAAGTGAAGAAGATTCCGGGGTTGTTCCTTGCCGGACAGATCAATGGCACAACGGGTTATGAAGAAGCAGCGGCGCAGGGTCTGGTTGCCGGGTTGAATGCGGCGCAAACGGCGTCCGGCAGTGAGCCCTATCATTTCAGCCGTGCCGACTCCTATATCGGAGTCATGATCGACGATCTCACGTCTCGCGGGGTGACTGAACCCTATCGGATGTTTACGTCCCGTGCCGAATACCGGCTGTCGCTTAGGGCCGACAACGCGGATGTTCGGCTGACGGAGAAGGCGATTGAACTGGGCTGTGTCGGACCTGCGCGGGCGGCGAAATTGCGCGCCTATACACAGGCGCTGGATGCGGGCCGGGATTTGCTTCGGTCCCGCAATCTGACCCCTAATGAGGCTAACGATCATGGCCTGAAGCTGAACAAGGATGGGCAGCGCCGAACTGCTTATGAGCTGCTGGCTTATCCTGATCAATCCTTGGATGGCCTCACCGCTATATGGCCTGAATTTGCGCAGTTGTCCCCCAAGGTTGCGGAAGCCCTGGAAATTGAAGCGTCCTATGCGGTTTACATGAACCGGCAGGCAGCCGATATTCACGCTACCCATCGTGATGAGGCCCGAATTATCCCGCAAGGCTTTGATTTTACTGGTCTTCCTGGTCTTTCCAATGAACTTAAACTGAAGCTGACAGCGGCCAATCCGGGGAATCTTGCACAGGCTGGCAAGGTTGATGGGATGACGCCAGCCGCCCTTGCTCTCATCCTGGCGCTCCTTCGTAAAGAAGAAGCTGCACCAGATCGCCTCAAGCGAGTCCTGTAAATGCTTCTGAACGGCAAGAGTGTTTCACGTGAAACGCAAGAGAAGCTTGAACATTTTTCTGCGCTTTTCCAGAAGTGGGCCAAGGCCATCAACCTTGTGGCGCCATCGACGCTAGATGAGCTGTGGCGGCGCCATATAGCTGACAGCGCTCAAGTCTTTCAACTCTCCCCGCAGCCATGCAAGTGGCTTGATCTGGGCTCCGGAGGTGGCTTCCCCGGGATCATAACCGCGATCTTTCTGGCCGAGGCGCAGGAGGGCTGGGTTCATCTGGTGGAGAGCAATCAGAAAAAGGCAGCGTTTCTTCGAGTGGCGCTTAGTGAGACGGGCGCAAGGGGCTCTGTTCATCCGTTGCGAATCGAATCGGCTTCGAAGGCCCTTCCAGATTGCGAGCGCATCTCAGCCAGGGCTCTTGCAGAGCTTGATCCGCTTCTTTCCTACACATCGGGGTGGATGATCGGCAAAGAAACAAGAGCTTTTTTTCATAAAGGCCGGGATTACGCGGCGGAAGTCGAGAAAGCCCGTGGTCGTTGGGTATTCGATCTGATAAAACACCAGAGTGCCGTCGAGCCGGATTCAGTTATCCTTGAGATAAGCAATTTGAGGCACAAAGAACCCTAGATTTTCAGGTGCCGCATGTTTGAAAGAAATCGGGTTATCACTATTGCCAACCAAAAAGGTGGCGTGGGTAAGACAACGACGGCGATCAACCTGGCCACGGCGCTCGCCGCTATCGGCGAGAGTGTCCTGATCGTGGACCTCGATCCGCAGGGCAATGCCAGCACCGGGCTGGGCATTGAACGCCGTGATCGCAAGATCTCTTCTTATGACCTGTTGATGGGTTATAACTCCATTGCCGAAACAGCGCTGGCAACGGCTGTTCCGAACCTTCACATCGTCCCTTCGACGATGGATCTACTAGGCTTCGAGATGGAGATCTCCCAGGCTCCCGATCGGGCGTTCAAGCTTCGAAGCGCCCTGAATGGCGATGACGCTCTGGCCTATTCCTACATTCTGCTGGACTGCCCCCCATCGTTCAACCTGTTGACGATGAATGCCATGGCGGCGGCTCATTCTATTCTGGTGCCCCTACAGTGCGAGTTTTTCGCTCTGGAGGGTCTGAGTCAGCTGCTGGAAACCGTCGACCAGGTGCGTCGTAGCGTCAATCCCTCGCTCGACATCCAGGGAATTGTTCTGACCATGTTCGACGCGCGAAACAACCTCGCCCAGCAGGTGGTCAACGATGTTCGGACGCATCTGGGCGAAAAGGTCTACCATACGTTGATTCCGCGCAATGTTCGCGTTTCGGAAGCGCCCTCCTACGGGAAGCCGGCAATCCTTTACGATTTGAAGTGCGCCGGCAGCCAGGCCTATTTGCAGCTGGCTTCTGAAGTCATCCAGCGGGAACGCAGGCGCAAGGCTGCCTGACGCTTTGCAGACAAGTGAGTAATGAGAATGAACGACGACCTCTCGAAACGGCGCCTGGGGCGCGGCCTTGCAGCTCTTATCGGTGAGATGGACCAGCCGGCACCTGTCAACAGTGGTGCCCGCAGCGTCAACCCGGATCGCATGGTGCCGATCGAGCACGTGTCGCGCAATCCGAAGAACCCGCGCCGGAGCTTCGATGAAGGTGAGCTGCAGGATCTCGCAAGCTCCATTCGTCAGCATGGTATCGTTCAGCCGGTCGTTGTTCGTCCGCGCGGCACCGATCAATTTGAAATCATTGCCGGCGAGCGCCGCTGGCGTGCGGCTCAGCTGGCTGGCCTGGTCGAAATTCCCGTCATCGTTCGCGATGTGGATGATCGGACGGCGCTTGAGATCGCTATCGTCGAAAACGTCCAGCGCTCAGATCTCAATCCCTTGGAAGAGGCGCTGGGTTATGATCAGTTGATTGCCGAGCATGGTTACACCCAGAACGATCTTGGCGAAATCATCGGCAAAAGCCGAAGCCATGTGGCTAATAGCCTCCGCCTGCTGAAACTGCCGGAGCCGGTTCGGGACATGCTGGCAGGAGGTAGCCTTTCCGCGGGTCACGCCCGTGCGCTTATCACGACATCGGATCCGGTTTCGCTGGCACGTACGATTATCGCTAAAGGCATGTCGGTTCGAGATGCTGAGAAGCTGGCTCAAAACGACATCAAGGCCCAATCGGAGCCCGCAAACGTTTCGAAAGCGGAACAAAAGGACTCTGATACTCTTGCGCTGGAACGCACCCTTTCTGATTCACTGGGCCTGGACGTGAAGATCAACCACAAGAACGGTGGTGGGCAGATCAGGATCGGTTACCGCACGCTTGAGCAGCTCGAGGAGATATGCCGCCTTCTTGAGCGGCGATAACCTAGTCTATTCAACGACTTGACTGAATAGCTGTAGCCATCAGCGTGTGGAACGCAATATTGGGTTCGAGGCTCTGCCTCTGTCGCGACATCAGGATCGCGGCCTGCAATCTTTCCGTTTCACGGGCGAGCGCCGGCGAGCTCCAGATTCTCAGCGCTTTTTCGATGATCGGCTTACGCTTGAAGTGAATATGCCTGCCGAGCGTCATCATGACCTGGGCGGTCTGGAGTTTCTTCTCCTCCATCTCCGCCTTCATCAGATCCAGCAGCTGGAATTGTTTCAGGCAGGATTGCAGGACGAGAAAAACCGGTGTCTTCGACGAGACGATCTTCTGGATGGCGCGATGCAGAGCGGGCAAATCGCCGCTGAGGATTGCGTCGACGGCCTCATCGGCCGAAACTGCGCTCGCGTCGCCGATGATTTCATCGATCTGCGCCTCTTCGACCATACCCGTGCCACGGCAGTAAAGCGCGAGTTTACGGATCTCGTTCCGGGAGGCCACGCGGTCTCCCCCAAGCAACTCCAGGAGCCTCTGGCGGGCGCCAGGGCTGATCCTGAGGCCTTCGCTCCCCAGTTCCGAATCGATGAGGCTGTTCAAAGCCTTGATATCGTCCGCGTAGCAGGGAATGACGGCGATGGATCGGGAGGGTTCGGCGATCTTCCGCAGCCCGCTCCCTTTCTTGAGGTCGCCGGCCTCGACGATCAGGATATTGGCTGGGGCCGGGCCGTCAGCCAGAACCTGCATTGCGTCCAGGAGCGGCTTTTCGTTGGCAGCGCCCCGCAGCCAAACGAGCTTCGAGCCGCCGAAAAGACCCATTGAATTCACTTCATCGAGAAGCCGCCCCGGGTCGCCCTGCAGGTCCGAAACGTCGAGTTTGAGCATCGCAAACGGATCATCCTGGGAAATGCCCGTCTTGCCTGCGATCAGTGCCGCCCGTTCGGAAACGAGGCCGCGATCCGGGCCGTAGATCACGAAAATCTTGTAGAGTTCCGCACTCTTCTCAGCAAACCGATCGAATTCGTGGGATTTTACTTCTGCCATACCGTCTGCGGCTGAGGTTCGCGCGAAAGCGCAATCGCGATCTCGGCGCGGATGAACTCGGCAAGTTCTCTTGCGGCGCGGTTTTCGGCGTCGCGAACAGCGCGGAGGCCTGCATAGCCCTGGCCGGAAATGTCGATGAGCGCAACGACCTGACGTTTGCCGGACTTCAGCACCTGCCCGTCGCTGATGCGGCTAATCGTGTAGGTGCCGTCCACCTGAACGCGGCCGGGGACCGGTACGCCGGTCGGAGAGACGTTGTCGTCGTCTTCGTCGTCCTCGTCGTCAATAATGGTCGAGGCCGTGCTCTTGGTTACCAGCTTCACGTCGTAAGCAGGACGGGTGGACTCGCCGGCACCCCCGGAGGTGAGGAAGACCAGATGGTTGCGGACAACTTGGTCGAGGCGAGTGTGGGGTTGCTCGAAGCCGACCGACGCTAGGCGCTCGCCCGTGCCGGAAGCCTCGGAATAAAGCGGGCGAACCTGGCAGCCGGCGAGCACCGTCAGCATTACCAGGCTGGATACGAACCCGAAACGACGAAGAGAGCGGTCAAACGACAATGTTTACGATCCTCTGTGGGACGACGATTACTTTCTTCGGCGCCCGGCCTTCAAGTGCCGCTTTGACCGCATCCAGCGCCAGAACCGCAGCTTCGACCGCACTTTGATCCGCGTCGCGCGCGATTGTCAATTCGCCGCGCTTCTTGCCGTTGATTTGGACCGGCAGTGTGACCTCGTTCTCGACGACCAGGGTTTCGTCATATTGCGGCCAGGCGGCCAGGGAGAGCAGTTCCTTGTTGCCGAGGACCGCCCAGCACTCTTCGGCCAGATGCGGCGTCATGGGGGCGACAAGCTGGATCAGGATCTCCGACGCGTTGCGGACGGCTCCCCGATAGGCCGTATCGCCCTCGCCGCCTGCGACCCGGGCGAGTGGCGCTGCAAGTGTGTTTACGAGCTCATAGATGCGCGCGACGGCCTTGTTGAAGGAGAGCTTGTCGTAATCGCCCTGAACCGCCTTCAGCGTCTTGTGGGCGAGCTGCGAGATCGCCAGCGCCTCGCCGTCCTTAGCCGGCACCGGATCGACACCAGCCAAGTTTTCGGAGGCCTCCGAAATCAGCCGCCACAGGCGCTGGGTGAAGCGGTGAGCGCCTTCGACGCCGGCTTCCGACCAGATGACGTCGCGGTCCGGTGGAGAGTCGGAAAGTACGAAGAAGCGTGCGGTATCGGCGCCATAGGAGGCGATGATATCGTCCGGATCGACAACATTCTTCTTCGACTTCGACATCTTCTCGATGGAGCCGATGGTGACTTCTTCGCCACCCTCGAGCATGGTGGCGCGGCGTTTGCCGTCCACTTCCTCGATGCGAATCTCGGCCGGGGCCACCCATTCACCGTTGGGGCCGGTGCCACGACGATAGGTTTCGTGCACGACCATGCCTTGCGTGAAGAGGCCCTTGAAGGGCTCCTTGACCTCGACATGGCCGGTCTCGCGCATGGCGCGAGTGAAGAAACGGGAATAGAGCAGGTGCAGGATCGCGTGCTCGATGCCGCCGATATACTGGTCAACCGGCAGCCATCGGTTGGCGACGGCCGGATTGGTCGGATCCTTCTCCCAAGGCGCGGTAAAGCGGGTGAAATACCAGCTCGAATCGACGAACGTGTCCATCGTGTCCGTCTCGCGGCGGGCTTGCTTGCCACATTGCGGGCAGGCGACATGGCGCCAGGTCGGATGGCGGTCGAGCGGGTTGCCCGGCAGGTCGAAAGTCACGTCGTCCGGCAGCTTGACCGGCAGGTCCGCTTTCGGCACCGGCACGACGCCGCAATCATCGCAATGGATGACCGGGATCGGGCAGCCCCAGTAGCGCTGGCGCGAGATGCCCCAGTCGCGCAGGCGGAAATTCACCTTGCGCTCGCCCTGCGGCATGTTGCCGACGATCGTTTCCGACAGGCGGTTGGCCACGATCCCGAAGGCTTCCTCGGTCGTCTTGCCGTCAAGGAAACGGGAATTGATCATCACGCCGTCGTCGACGTAGGCGGTGTCGCCGACCTCGAAGGTCGCAGCGTCGCCGTCCTTCGGCATGACGACCGGTACGACGGGCAGACCGTATTTGCGGGCGAAATCCAGGTCGCGCTGATCGCCGGACGGGCAGCCGAAGATGGCGCCGGTACCGTAATCCATCAGCACGAAGTTCGCGGCATAGACCGGCAGTTCCCAGGATGGGTCGAGCGGATGCCTGACCCGGACGCCGGTGTCGATGCCCTTCTTTTCGGCCGTTTCCAGCGCTGCGAGCGAGGTTCCGTGATGGCGGCATTCCTCGGCGAAGGCTTCGATAGCCGGATTCTGCGCGGCTGCGGCCTTGGCCAGCGGATGGTCGGCGGCGATGGCCAGGAACGACGCACCGAACAGCGTGTCGGGACGGGTCGTGTAGACCACGACTTCGCTTTCGCCGGCGGGTGCCGTCGAACCCACGATTTCCCAACGAACCGTCAGGCCCTCGGATCGACCGATCCAGTTCTTCTGCATCAGCCGGACCTTTTCAGGCCATTGGTCGAGCGTATCGAGCGAGTCCAGGAGGTCCTGGCTGAAATCGGTGATCTTGAAGAACCACTGCACCAGGTCGCGCTGCTCCACCAGCGCACCCGAGCGCCAGCCGCGGCCGTCGATGACCTGCTCGTTGGCCAGAACCGTCTGGTCGACAGGGTCCCAATTGACCTTGGACTGCTTGCGGTAGACCAGACCCTTTTCCATCATGTCGAGGAAGAGGTGCTGCTGCTGCTGGTAATATTCGACATCGCAGGTGGCGAATTCGCGTGACCAGTCGAGCGACAGGCCCATGGCCTTCAGCTGCGCCTTCATGGATTCGATGTTCTGGTAGGTCCAGGTCTTCGGATGCACCTTATTGTCGCGGGCGGCGTTTTCAGCCGGCATGCCGAAAGCGTCCCAGCCCATGGGGTGCAGGACATTGAAGCCGCGGGCGCGCTTGTAGCGAGCTACCACGTCGCCCATGGCATAGTTGCGCACATGGCCCATATGGATGCGGCCCGACGGGTAGGGAAACATCTCCAGAACGTAGTATTTTTCGCGCGGATCGCTGTTGTCGGTCTCGAAAACCTTGGCATCGTTCCAGGTCTGTTGCCAACGGGGCTCGGCATCGCGCGGATTATAACGTTCAGTCGCCATTTCAATGATATTCCGGGAAAACAGGATCAAGAGTCGGGCGAGACCTTCACCATGAAACCCTGCAAGCGTCAAGTTTTACAGGGGCGGGAAAGGCCAAGTTCAGGGCGAAACACCCTTGGCAGAGCCTTATATGAGGGTTAAGCGCTGGGCTTGCAAGAAAAGCGGAAGGCATGGGTCATGAGCGTCGAAGAACGGCTGCAGGATGTGAAGGCACGGATCGGGAAGGTAGAGCGCCTCTCGAAGCGACCTGCTGGGTCGGTGACGCTCGTGGCGGTTTCGAAGACGTTCGACGTGCAGGACATTCGACCGGTGATATCAGCCGGACAACGGATATTCGGCGAAAACCGCGTGCAGGAAAGCCAGGGCAAGTGGCCGGAACTGAAGGCCGAGACGCCTGAGATCGAACTGCATCTGATCGGGCCGCTGCAATCCAACAAGGCCGCCGATGCCGTGGCGTTGTTCGATGTCATTGAGACGGTGGACCGGGAAAAGATCGCCCGCGCGCTTGCCGACGAGATCAGGAAACAGGGCAAGGCGCCAAAGCTCTATGTGCAGGTCAATACCGGGCTTGAGCCGCAGAAGGCGGGGATCGAGCCGAAGCAGACCGTTGCCTTCGTGGAGCTTTGCCGCAACGAGCTCGGGCTTTCGATCGAGGGGCTGATGTGCATTCCGCCGGCCGAGGAAAATCCGGGGCTGCATTTTGCGCTGCTTGCCAAGCTCGCCAGGGAATGTGGCGTCGAAAAGCTCTCCATGGGCATGTCCGGCGATTTCGAGACGGCGGTCGAATTCGGGGCGACCAGCGTTCGGGTCGGCTCGGCCATCTTCGGCTCGCGCTGAAAACAGGCTTTCGCCAAGTACCTAGCGCTTTCGTCGGGCTTTCCCGCACCTCTCCCGCACCCTAGATTGACCATTCCGGGCTGTGCTCATGTGACGGGAGGTGCAGATGCAAAGCCGCTATTTCGACGTTTATGAAGGCTGGCAAAAGGACCCGGAAGGGTTCTGGAGAGGCGCGTCCGCCGCCATCGACTGGTTCAAGGAACCGGAGAAAATCTTCGACAGGGACGAAGGGGTCTATGGCCGCTGGTTCACCGGCGGGGAGACCAACACCTGCCACAACTGCCTCGACCGGCATGTGGCCGCAGGGCGTGGCGAACAGCGCGCCTTCATCCACGACAGCGCCATGACGGGAAGGCAGAAGAGCTTCACCTATGCCGAGGTGCTCGAGGAGGTAACGGCGATCGCCGCCGTGATGCGGGATCTCGGCATCGAGAAAGGCGATCGGGTCGTCATCTACATGCCGATGGTGCCGGAAGCGATCTTCTCGATGCTTGCCTGTGCCCGGCTCGGGGCGGTGCATTCGGTGGTGTTCGGCGGGTTTGCGGCGCTGGAGCTGGCGGCGCGGCTGAACGATTCGGAAGCGAAACTGGTGATCAGCGCGAGCTGCGGCCTCGAGCCTGGCCGCACCGTCGCCTACAAGCCGCTGCTCGACCAGGCGATCGAGCTTGCCCGCGTAAAACCCGAACATTGCCTCATACTCCAGCGCGAACAGCTCCAGGTGGAGCTGCGGTCGGAGCGGGGAGAGCTGGATTTCTCGGAGGCGGTGGAGAAGGCGCGGGGCAGGGGCGTACCATGCGTGCCGGTCAAGGCCACCGATCCGCTCTACATCCTCTACACGTCCGGAACGACCGGCCAGCCCAAGGGCGTCGTGCGCGACAATGGCGGGCACATGGTGGCGCTGCATTGGAGCATGGAGAACATCTTTGGCGTCAAGCCGGGGGAGGTGTTCTGGACGGCATCCGATATCGGTTGGGTGGTCGGCCATTCCTATATCGTCTACGGGCCGCTGCTCGCCGGCAATACGAGCGTGATCTTCGAGGGCAAGCCGGTGGGCACGCCGGATGCCGGCACGTTCTGGCGGGTCGTCAGCGATCACGACGTGAAAGTGCTGTTCACGGCGCCGACGGCTTTTCGGGCGATCCGCCGCGACGATCCGGAGGGCGAGCTGGTTGGGAAATACGACCTGACCGGGATGCGGGCCTTGTTCCTCGCCGGCGAGCGGGCCGATTCGGAAACACTGAAATGGGCCGAGCAGAAGCTCAAGATCCCGGTGATCGATCACTGGTGGCAGACGGAGACGGGCTGGCCTGTCGCCGCCAACACGGTCGGGCTCGGTCTGATGCCGGTCAAGCACGGTTCGCCGACGCGGCCGATGCCCGGTTATGCGCTCGACGTGCTGGACGATGCCGGCCATCCGGTGCCGCGCGGGACGCTCGGCAATATTGTCATCAAACTGCCGCTGCCGCCCGGCTGCCTCGTCAGCTTCTGGAATGCTGACCAGCGGTTCCGCGAGGCTTGCCTCGATGAGTTCCCGGGCTACTACAAGACGGCCGATGCCGGGGTGATGGACGAGGAGGGTTATATCTTCGTAATGGCGCGCACCGACGACATCATCAACTGCGCCGGCCATCGTCTTTCGACAGGGGCAATGGAGGAAGCCTGCGCCAAACATCCGGACGTCGCCGAATGCGCTGTGATCGGCGTGCACGATGCGACGAAGGGGCAGATCCCCTGCGGCTTCATGGTGCTGAAGAACCATGTTTCACGGGAAATCACTGATATTGCGAGAGAAGTGGCCGAGCTGGTGCGCAACGAGATCGGCCCGGTGGCGGCGTTCAAGACGGTGATGGTGGTTCACAAGCTGCCCAAGACCCGATCGGGCAAAATCCTGCGCGGCACGATGCAGAAGATTGCCGACGACATGCCGTGGAAAATGCCGGCAACGATCGAGGATGCGACGGTGCTGGACGAGATCACCGCGATCCTGAAGGCGAACGGTTATGCCCGCGAGGGCAGTGGCCTGAAACAGAGCGCCTGAACGAAAAAAGCCCCGGATCGTCTCCCGGGGCTTTCTCATGCAATCGAAATGGTTCGATCAGAAGCGCTCGTCTTCCTCGTCGTCGCGGCGGGTGGACTTGAGCGACGAGAGCTTGGCGAAAACGGCGTCCGCGTCGATCTCCTTTTCCTTCTCTTCCTCGCGCTCGTTGCGATAGCTGAAGCCGAGGTTTTCGGTTTCAGCCGCAGGCTGCAGGGAAGCGCCGAGTTCGGCAGCGGTCGGCAGCGGACGGCCCTTGGAAGCGCGCTCGACTTCGAGGTCGAGGTCGATCTGGCTGCAGAGGCCGAGCGTCACCGGATCCATCGGCGTCAGGTTGGTCGAGTTCCAGTGGGTGCGCTCGCGGATCTGCTCGATCGTCGACTTGGTGGTGCCGACGAGGCGGGAAATCTGTGCGTCTTTCAATTCCGGATGGTTGCGAACCAGCCAGAGAATGGCGTTCGGGCGGTCCTGGCGCTTGGAGACCGGCGTGTAGCGCGGGCCGCGGCGTTTCGATTCCGGCACGCGAACCTTCGGCTCCGAAAGCTTCAGCTTGTGATTGACGTCTTTTTCGCCGCGTTCGATTTCATCGCGCGAAAGCTGGCCGGTGGCGATCGGGTCCAGGCCCTTGATGCCCTGCGCCGCTTCGCCATCCGCAATCGCCTTCACCTCGAGCGGGTGGAGCTTGCAGAAATTGGCGATCTGTTCGAAGGAAAGCGCGGTATTGTCGACCAGCCATACAGCGGTCGCCTTCGGCATGAGCAATTGTTGAGCCATGGGTATAGGTCCTCTGTCCGTCCGCGCCGGTGTCGCGGGCCGTGGGTATCAACCACAATTTCCGGGAATTTACCGCCCTATAATCGAATTGGGACAGAATTGCAAATCTTTGAAGCGAGATCGTCGCACCGAGATGAACCGTTTGTCTAATTGCCGCCCTTGCCTCACCTGTTATGAATGCGGCACATATCGCTGACGGCTCGATGCGTCGTCATGCGTGCCAATTCAGGGAGGTGTTCATGTCGGAAAAAGTCTACCCGGTCCTCAAGTCTGCCAAAGCGAAGGCGCTCATCGACAAGGATAAATACGAGAAGTGGTACGAGGAGAGCGTTGAGGACCCGGACAAGTTCTGGGGCAAGCATGGAAGGCGCATCGACTGGTTCAAGCCCTATACCAAGGTCAAGAACACCTCCTTCAAGGGCAAGGTCTCGATCAAGTGGTTTGAGGACGGCCTGACCAACGTTTCCTACAATTGCATCGACCGCCACCTGAAGACCCATGGAGAGCGCACGGCGCTGATCTGGGAAGGCGACAACCCCTATATCGACAAGAAGATCACCTATAACCAGCTTTACGATCAGGTCTGCCGGCTGGCCAACGTCTTGAAGAAACACGGCGTCAAGAAGGGTGATCGCGTCACCATCTACATGCCGATGATCCCTGAAGCGGCCTATGCGATGCTCGCCTGCGCCCGTATCGGCGCGGTGCATTCGGTCGTGTTCGGCGGGTTCTCGCCGGAAGCGCTGGCCGGCCGCATCATCGACTGCCAGTCCACTTTCGTGATCACCTGCGACGAGGGCGTGCGCGGCGGCAAGCCGGTGCCGCTCAAGGACAATACCGATACCGCGATCCATATCGCGGCCCGCCAGCACGTGATCGTCAACAAGGTCGTGGTGGTGCGCCGCACCGGCGGCAAGACCGGCTGGGCGCCCGGCCGCGACCTCTGGTACCACCAGGAAATCGCCACCGTGAAGGAGCACTGCGAGCCGGCGAAGATGAAGGCGGAAGATCCGCTGTTCATCCTTTACACATCAGGTTCGACCGGCAAGCCGAAAGGCGTGCTGCACACGACCGGCGGCTATCTCGTCTTCGCGGCGATGACTCACGAATATACGTTCGACTACCATGACGGCGACATCTACTGGTGCACGGCGGATGTGGGCTGGGTGACCGGCCATTCCTACATCGTCTACGGGCCGCTGGCGAACTGCGCCACCTCGCTGATGTTCGAAGGCGTGCCGAACTTCCCCGATCAGGGCCGGTTCTGGGAAATCATCGACAAGCACAAGGTCAACATTTTCTACACGGCGCCGACGGCAATCCGCTCGCTGATGGGCGCCGGCGACGAGTTCGTGAAACGCTCCTCGCGGACAAGCCTGCGTCTGCTCGGCACAGTCGGCGAGCCGATCAATCCGGAAGCCTGGGAATGGTATTACAACGTGGTCGGCGACAAACGCTGCCCGGTGGTTGATACCTGGTGGCAGACGGAAACCGGCGGCCACATGATCACGCCGCTTCCGGGCGCCACCGACCTGAAGCCGGGTTCGGCGACCGTACCGTTCTTCGGCGTGAAACCGGAACTGGTCGACAACGAGGGCAAGGTGCTGGAAGGGGCGGCCGACGGCAATCTCTGCATCGCAGACAGCTGGCCGGGCATGATGCGCACGGTCTATGGCGACCACGAGCGGTTCATCCAGACCTATTTCTCCACCTACAAGGGTAAATATTTCACCGGTGACGGCTGCCGGCGCGACGAAGACGGTTATTACTGGATCACCGGCCGCGTCGACGACGTGCTGAACGTTTCCGGCCACCGTCTCGGCACGGCAGAGGTGGAATCGGCACTCGTCTCCCACAGTCTCGTGTCCGAAGCCGCCGTCGTCGGTTATCCGCACAACATCAAGGGCCAGGGCATCTATTGCTACGTCACCCTGATGTCGGGTCACGAAGGCAATGACGCGCTACGCCAGGAACTGGTGAAGCATGTGCGCCAGGAGATCGGCCCGATCGCGCAACCCGACAAGATCCAGTTCGCACCCGGCCTGCCGAAAACCCGCTCCGGCAAGATCATGCGCCGCATCCTGCGCAAGATCGCAGAGGATGATTTCGGCGCGCTCGGGGATATCTCGACGCTTGCCGATCCCGGCGTGGTCGACGACCTGATCGCCAACCGCCAGAACAAGGCGGGCTGATCGAACCCAAAGGCCGCTCGGGAAACCTGGCGGCCTTTTCAGTTGAGGTCGCAGGTCTCGCGCGGCTTGCGTCCGCCGTCATAGGTCTGCACGAGGCCGGCGAGCAGCAGATCGCCGCCGGCGCTGCGGCCATCGGAGAGCACCACGTCTGCGACAATGCGGCCGAAATATTTGTCGCCGGAAATATGGGTGAGCTGAATTTTGCGTGATTGGGCGGTCAGCGCTTCGAGCGCCCGTTGGGCGTCGATGCCCGCCTCACGAAGCCGCTCGCATTTCGATTTCAGCTCCGGCGCATCGATGCCCCGAATACGCACATAAACTTCCACCTTCTGCTGCGGCCAGGGCTGCGCTTCGACCAGCAGCGTATCGCCGTCGATGACCCGCAGGATTTCGGCTGCCACCGGCCCGGAAATCTCGTCACGCGCTTCCGCTTCGGTGGCAAACACCGCGACGATGCCAGTGAGAATCAGAAGCGACTTGATCATAAAAAGGAATAAATTCCGACACGGGAGTGAAGTCAATAGGAATATTTGGGCGGTATCATATTTGACAAACCAAACAAAAAGGCCTGCAAAGGTTCAACGGGTTAGAATGTTCGCCGTGTCGATTTTGAGAAAGGAATATTTTCATAATGATGCTGCCGCTTCGAACGCGTTGAAAGTGTTTTGTGGCTAACGGTCCGACTTGCCCCCATTGCGGCAGCTGAAGGCGTTCACTCGAAGCCTTCGAAGAAAAGCCCCAACGGCATTGAACGTCATGGCCAGAAGAAGTGCGCAACTTGCCGCCAGCAGTTCCCCGTTCGCATGGGCACGATCTTTGAAGAAAGCCATATCCAGCTTCACAAGTGGTTGCAGGCTATCCACCTGATCTGCTCCAGCAAGAACGGCATTAGCTCCAACCAGCTCCCGCATTCTGGAGATCACTCTCAAGTCGGCTTGGTTCCTGTCGCACCGCATCCGCGAAGCAATGCGTTCTGGCGAACTGGAGCCCATGGGCGGAACAACCGCATCGCGCTTGGTGTGAACGACAGTAACCGGGCAATGAACGCACCTGTTGGCGCTAAGGGCCGTCGCCTCACCTATGAAGGACCTAACAAAAAAGAACTCTAAGAAACCAATGGGTTGATTCAAAGGTTAACCCATAAGCCAGTGATTCTATTGACTGAATCACTGCAGGCATGTACATAAACGGTGCAGCCCTTGCTTAGTGATAAAGGCCCCCGGGACTTTCAGGAGATAGCTAAGATCGCCGATATGGCGGGCTGCACTTCCTCAATAGTACAATGTCTTGCCGTATTTCCACAGTTCGTATTCGTACGAGATTCTGTCTTCGATGAGATCGTAAGAGCGGGTGTCGCCTAGCTCCCACTTCCTCTGGATGGCCCAAGCGCAATAGTCAGCTAGTTGCAGGCACGGGTCGCAATGAGACGGCCGGAAGTCAACAGCCCAAGGCACTCCCTTGATGGTCTGTGACATGACATCGCTCAGTGCATTGGTAAAAGTTGCCCGCTCTTTCTTCGTTCCAATAGACGCGGCGGTAATCATCACCCGCATGTCTTTATCGACGTGCCGAGATATGCCGTGCTTGAACTGATAGAACCAAGGGTACTTGTAAAATCGAGACTTTTCCTTGCAGACGTGGGGCTGGGCTTTGGCCTTCTCGCAGATGGTTGCCTGAACCTGGAAGTCGTGCTTTAGAATTTCTTCAAAAACACGGTTTCTGATCGCCTGAGAATCCACGGTGGCATGGAAGAAGTCACCAACTTCGGCTTTTTCCCACAGCAATTGGTGGCGAAGTTCATGGAGAGCATGACCAACATCAAGGCTGGTGGTTGTGACCGTGCAAATGATAAAATATTTGCTCACGTTTTGTTTTCGGTTGAACGTAAAACAGCCAGCTTCATCGGCAAAGATATAATTGTTGGACATCGCGCGCTTATTCGAGGGTTGAATGATGGGCACTAGATCACAGTCGGACAAATTCCGCGAGGCCGCTCGGGAGCTGGAAACAGACGCCGACGAAGACCGCTTCAACAAGACCCTAGGAAAATTAGCCAAATCGCCGCCTCCGTCGAAAGGCGATAAGCCGACTAAGGATAAGAAGCCCGCCAACTAAGCGGGTTTTTTATGCCCAATATACGACAAATAGTGAGAGGCAAAAATGAACAGAGAAGACCGCACGCCTTGAATGCCTGAAGCTTTTCTTCAATATCGCGGCGACATCGGGTCGAGGAAGCGCTTAGTCTAGTTAAGCAGGCCGAAGACGAAATATTCAGAGCTTGTTCTGATAAGTTGCAAGAAGACAATCAACGTAAAGATTGATTATATCCTTCTTGTTCGTGTAGGTTTCGGTTTTGTCGCGGAACATTACCTTTTCCATCAGGTCAAAAGCTACCCGGCAGTTTGAGCCAGCGTCGTTTGCAATCTTCACGGTTTGGTCGGCCATGCGAATCTCCTTGGGTTTCAACCTAAGATTCACATGATAGCCGATTCTCGCGTGGGTGCGTCAAATATAATATAGCCAGTATTTACTTAGAAATCGATCGCCCGGCCGTTGATCTCCCAGTCACCGAAGCGGGCGGGGTCGGCACCGCCGCGGCCGCCGAATTCTTGCGGTGTTTCGGCCTTGGCGGCCGCCTGCCGGCGTTCCTCGGCTTCCTTGAGCGCGCGCTCGGCGGCTGGGGAAAGTGGCTTCTTGGGCGCACCTTCTTCCGGTATGATTTCTGAATTGTCATTGTCTGCGCTTTGCATCGTGGCCTTCGCCGGGTGGATTATTGAAAATTCTGGTCGAATTGACCACATCATAAGCCGTTCGCGCCCAGTGGAAAACCCTTTAACCGCCCTGGGACGATATCGGCAACGGGAGAGATGACGATGAATGTAATGCGCACCGCCATGCTTCTGGCCTTCATGACGGCCCTGTTCATGGGGATCGGCTTCCTGATCGGCGGCACGGGCGGCATGATGATCGCGCTGGTGATCGCTGCCGGGATGAACCTGTTTTCCTACTGGAATTCCGACAAGATGGTTCTGTCGGCCTATCATGCGCAGGAGGTCGATGCGCGCAGCGCGCCGGAATTCTACAACATGATCCGCGATCTTTCGGCCAATGCCGGCCTGCCGATGCCAAAAGTCTATGTCTATGACAATCCGCAGCCGAACGCCTTTGCGACCGGCCGCAACCCGCAGAATGCCGCCGTTGCGGCCTCCACCGGGCTGATGCAGCGGCTGACGCATGAGGAAGTGGCGGGCGTGATGGCGCATGAGCTCGCGCATATCCAGAACCGCGATACACTGACGATGACGATCACCGCGACGCTTGCCGGCGCGATCTCGATGCTCGGCAATTTTGCCTTCTTTTTCGGCGGCAACCGCGAAAACAACAATCCGCTCGGTTTCGTTGGCGTGCTGGTGGCGATGATCGTCGCTCCGTTCGCGGCGATGCTGGTGCAGATGGCGATCAGCCGGACGCGCGAATATTCGGCCGACCGGCGCGGCGCCGAGATCTGCGGCAATCCTTTGTGGCTCGCCTCGGCACTCGGCAAGATCGCCGGTGCGGCGCATCAGATCCCGAACTACGAGGCCGAGCGCAACCCGGCGACGGCGCATATGTTCATTATCAACCCGCTGTCGGGCGAGCGCATGGACAACCTGTTCTCTACCCACCCGGACACCGGCAACCGGATCGCCGCGCTGCAGCAGATGGCCGGCCAGTTCCCCGGTGGTTCTCGGGCCAGTGCCTCGACGGCCGGGTTCCAGGCTGATAGACCGCAGCGCACCGCGCGCTCCGTTCCGAATACCGGTTGGGGCCGCGGCTCGGATGAACCGCGCAAAGGTCCCTGGTCTTGAACGAAGCCAAGAAGAACAAGAAGCCTTACAAGCCAGCAGGCAAACCTGCGGAACAGCGCAGGAAACCGGCTCACTCGGAGCGGGAAAGCGGCCCCTTCAAGGCGGGTCTCGAAGTTCGGGTCACGGCCGCAAAGCTTCTGGCGGCCGTTGTCGACCGAAAGATCTCGCTCGACGGCATGCTCGACCTCGTCCATGGCAATCCGGCCTATAGGGCGCTCAGCGATGCCGATCGGGCGTTGACGCGCGCCATCCTCAACACCGCGCTTCGTCATCTGCCGCGCATCGAGGCGGCGATCGCTTCGCTGATCGACACGCCGCTGCCGGAAGGCGCTCGGGCGCTTCACCACGTGCTGGTGATTGCTGCTGCGCAGATCCTGCATCTCGACGTGCCGCCGCATGCGGCCGTCGACCTTGCGGTCGAACAGGCCAATCGCGATCCGCGCAACCGCCGTTTTGCCAAGCTGGTGAATGCTGTCCTGCGCCGGCTGGACCGGGAAAAGGACGAGATCCTTGCCACGACTGCCAGCATGTCTCCGGTGCCGGCCTGGTTCCGCAAGCGCCTGGTCGCCCTCTATGGTGAGGTGGAGGCGGATCGTATCGCCGAAGCCCAGCTCGTTCCGGCGGCCATCGACCTGACGGTCAAATCCGATCCCGCAGCCTGGGCCGAAAAGCTCGGCGGCACGGTTCTGCCGACCGGCAGCATCCGCCTTGCGGCCTTCGATGGCGCGGTTTCCGCGCTCGAAGGGTTCGACGAAGGCGTCTGGTGGGTGCAGGATGTCGCCGCCAGCATTCCCGCAAAGCTGTTCGGCGACCTGAAGGGCAAGAAGGTCGCCGACCTCTGCGCCGCTCCCGGCGGCAAGACGGCGCAGCTGATCGCGGCCGGTGCCGAGGTGATCGCCGTCGAGCAATCCGGCAACCGGCTGGCACGGCTGAAAGAAAACCTCGGGCGGCTCGGTTACGAGGCGGAACTGGTCGGCGGCGACCTTTTCGATTTCAAGCCGGCAGAACTGCTGGACGGCGTGCTGCTCGACGCGCCCTGCTCCTCGACCGGCACGACGCGCCGGCATCCGGATGTGTTCTGGACCAAGGGGCCGGAGGATGTGACGAAGCTCGCCGCTCTGCAGGAAAAGATGCTGCGCCACGCCGTCACGCTGGTGAAACCGGGCGGCATTATCGTTTTCTCCAATTGCTCGCTCGATTCGCTGGAGGGGGAGGAACTGGTCGTGCGCGTGCTCAAGGACCATCCCGAATTGAAACGCGTGGCCGTCAACCCTAAGGATTGGCCGGGGCTGGAAGGGGCGATCTCGCCACTTGGCGAATTCCGCACCACGCCGGCCATGCTGCCCGCCAGCGAAAATTTTGTTGGCGGCATGGATGGCTTCTTCGCGAGCGTCCTTCAGGTGCGGTAAGGTTTTCTTCACCATACGGACTGATACTTTCGAACAATCTAATAGTTGATTCCCGCCGGCGGGGCGGAGGCTGATTCCTGCGGAGTATTCCAGATTGAAGATGCGGCTCGCGGATCGCCGAAGGCTGATGTCCTTCGGCTTGCGGGAAATCTGGCGACGCCTTTGCCGGCGTTCCGCCGGATTCCGCTTGGCCGTGACCTCGTTTTCCATGCAGGTGCCGGACCGGTTGATCGTCGCGCCGACTGATCTGAGGGCGCTCGATCCGTTCGTGGCGGAGGAAATCCTGGAAGGCCGGTTCCCGCTCGCGGGGCGGATTCTCGAAACCTACGGTCAATCGCCGTTCTCCGTCGAGCTGCCGTCGCGAGCGGCAGCAGAGCGGCTGCATTCTTTCGCCTGGCTCCGCCATATCCGCACCAACAAGACGGAAGCCGCCTGTGCCAGCGCCCGCCAAGTGGTCGCAGACTGGATCGCGCTTTATGGTCGACGGCCGCAGGGCATTGCCTGGGAAGCGCATGTCGCAGCGGAGCGGGTGATCGCCTGGCTTTCACATTCCACCGTCGTGATGCAGGGCGCAGAAGCCGGCTTCTACCGCCGTTTCATGAAAAGCCTCGCCTATCAGGTCCGGTATCTCAGGAAGATAGCCGGCTGCACGCCCGAGGGCGATACGCGGCTGAGGCTCAGGATCGCGCTCGCCATGGCCTCGATCTCGATGCCGACACGGGCCGCCTATATCCGGCGTGAGGGCAGGCGGCTGGATCGGGAGCTGGAACGTCAGATCCTTGCCGATGGCGGGCATGTGTCGCGCAATCCGCGTGCGGTGCTCGACCTGCTGATCGATCTTCTGCCGCTTCGCCAGACCTATATCAATCTCGGCCACGACCTGCCGCAAAAACTCATCCCGACGATCGATCGCATGTATCCGGCGCTTCGCTTCTTCCGGCACCAGGACGGCGACCTGGCGCTGTTCAACGGTGCGAGCTCGACGCCCGCGAGCGAACTGATGTCGGTGCTGCGTTACGACGAGACGGCCGGCAAGCCGTTCAAGGCGCTGCCGCACATGAACTATCATCGCCTCTCGGCCGACGGCACGACGCTGATTGTCGATACCGGCCGGCCGCTCTCTCCAGGGCTTTCCCGCGGAGCGCATGCGGGCTGTCTTTCCTTCGAGATGTCGGCCGGCCGGCACCGCTTCATCGTCAATTGCGGTTCGCCGAAATATGCAGGGCGGAACTACCGGCACATGGCACGCTCGACGCCGGCCCATTCGACCGTGACGCTCAACGAGACGTCGTCCAGCCGCATCATCCGGTCCCGCTTCGCAGGCTCCATGCTGCTCGGCGGCGTGTCGGAGGTGGAGGTCGAGCGCTGGGACGACTTGCATGGTAATGACTGGCTGCGGGCGAGCCACGACGGCTACGTCCACCAGTTCGGTTATTTCCACGAACGCGAGATCGGCCTCAATGTGAAGGGCAACAAGATCAAGGGCCACGACAGGCTCTTCCTGCCGGAGGGCGAAGCGCCGGACAACGGACCCTTCCTGGCGGTGGCGCGTTTCCATATCCATCCTGTCATCACGTTGTCGCGCCGGGACGAGGAAAGCGTCAGCATGCGTGCGCCGGATGGAGAGACCTGGATCTTTGCGGCACCGGGGCTGCAGGTGATGATCGACGAGGACATCTTCTTTGCCGACGTCTCCGGCGTGCGGCCGAGCCAGCAGCTCGTCATCGAGTTTTCTCCGCCGGAGACTTCGGAAATACGCTGGATGCTGAGGCGCGGCGAATAGGCCGTTTCTTCTTCCGCCAAGCTGTGCTAACGGGCGGCCATCTTACCTTCGCGCCGGGTCCCGCGGCGCCTTTCCAGGAGAGACCGATGGCCGTCGTTTCCAAGAAAATCCCCGCTCCCGACCGCATCAGGATCCGCACCGCGCTGCTCTCGGTCTCCGACAAGACCGGTATCATCGAGCTTGCCAAGGCCCTCACCGAGCGGGGCGTGAAGCTGCTGTCGACGGGCGGTACGCACAAGGCCATCGCCGCCGCGGGCCTTGCCGTGACCGACGTATCGGAAGTGACCGGTTTTCCGGAAATCATGGACGGGCGGGTGAAGACGCTGCACCCGACCGTGCATGGCGGCCTGCTGGCGATCCGCGACGATGCGGAACATGTCGCGGCGATGAAGGAACACGATATCGAGGGCATCGATCTTGCCGTCATCAACCTCTACCCGTTCGAGGAAGTGCGCGCCGCTGGCGGCGACTATCCGACGACGGTCGAAAATATCGATATCGGCGGACCGGCGATGATCCGCGCATCCGCCAAGAACCATGCCTATGTGACCACCGTCACCGATCCTTCCGACTACCCGGCGCTGATCGAGGCGCTGCGCTCGAATGACGGGCAGACCGTCTATGCCTTCCGCCAGAAGCTCGCCGCCAAGGCCTATGCCCGCACGGCGGCTTATGACACGGCGATCTCGAACTGGTTCGCGGAAGCGCTCGACATCGAGATCCCGCGTTACCGGACGATCGGCGGCGTGCTGAAAGAAGAGATGCGCTATGGCGAGAACCCGCACCAGAGCGCCGGCTTCTACGTGACCGGCGAAAACCGCCCGGGCGTGGCGACCGCAAAACTGCTTCAGGGCAAGCAGCTTTCCTACAACAATATCAACGATACCGACGGCGCCTTCGAGCTGATCGCCGAATTCTCGCCGGAAAAGGCGCCGGCCTGCGCGATCATCAAGCACGCCAACCCCTGCGGCGTGGCGACCGGTCCGAGCCTCAAGGAAGCCTATCTCAGGGCACTCGCCTGCGATTCCACCTCGGCCTTCGGCGGCATCATCGCGGTAAACCAGCTTCTGGATGCAGAGACTGCCGAAGAAATCGTCAAGCTGTTCACGGAAGTGATCATTGCGCCTGAAGTTTCCGACGAGGCTCAGGCGATCATCGCTGCCAAGAAGAACCTGCGCCTGCTGGTGACCGGCGGCCTGCCGGACCCGCGCTCGCGCGGCCTGACGGCGAAGACCGTTTCAGGGGGCCTGCTGGTCCAGACCCGCGACAACGGCATGGTCGAGGATATCGACCTGCGCGTCGTCACGAAACGCGCGCCGACACCGACCGAACTCGAAGACATGAAATTCGCCTTCAAGGTCGCCAAGCACGTGAAGTCGAACGCGGTCGTCTACGCCAAGAACGGCCAGACGGCCGGCATCGGCGCCGGCCAGATGAGCCGCATCGATTCCGCCCGCATCGCCGGCATCAAGGCGGAAGAGGCGGCCAGGGCCATGGGCTGGGCCGAGCCGATGACCAAGGGTTCCGCGGTCGCCTCGGAAGCGTTCTTCCCGTTCGCGGACGGCCTGCTTTCGGCCATTGCCGCCGGTGCCACGGCGGTCATCCAGCCGGGTGGCTCGATGCGCGACGACGAGGTGATCGCCGCTGCCGACGAGCATGGTGTGGCGATGGTGTTCACGGGAATGCGGCATTTCCGGCATTGATGTTGCTGGATGGTATGCTCTGAGCGTGCGGCGTGGGTCCTCGGGTCAATGACGACGGAAAGGGTGTTTCAGGCTGCCCAAAGAGAGATTTGAGCAAGCTGCGACGCTCCACTTTTCTCTGTTTGACCCACGCACTCCGTCATCCTCGGGCTCGGCCCGAGGATCCATGTCCCGACCAAATAGCTATCCGTCTCTACTTCCTGTTTGCCGGATACGGCGTCGCAAATAGCAGCAGCAACCCCGCCACGAGGAAGATCAGCAGCGTGGCCATGCCGAGCCGGGCTGAGCCGCTGGCATAGGTCATGAGCGAGAAGAGCAGCGTGGCGAGGAAGCTCGTCGCCCGGCCGGAGAGCGCGTAGATGCCGAAATAGCGGCCGGTCTCCGAAAGGCTGACGCTGCGGGCGAGATAGGATCTGGACGAGGCCTGCACGGGGCCGAAGGCGATGCCGATCAGCAATCCGAACAGGATGTAGGCTTTTTCCGCCGCGGTGCCGAACAGGCCGCCGCTATCCTCTGCCGAAAGAGGCAGAAAGCCGAAGAAGACGAAGCCAGGGCCGGTGGAGATGATGCCGAGGGTGGCCACCAGCAACAGGACGAGGCTGATGATCACGACGATCTTCGAGCCGAGCAGGCGGTCGAGCCACCCGGCGACGATGCAGCCGAAGATCGCCACGACATTCAGGATGATGCCGTAGATGCCGATCTCGATCGTCGCCCAGCCGAACATGCCCGCCGCAAACGTGCCGCCGAGGATCAGCAGGCCGTTGACGCCGTCCTGGTAGAGCATGCGGGCGACCAGGAATTTCGCGATGCCGGTGCGCTGCCTCAGGTCCCGCAGCGTGCCGCCAAGTTCCCTTATACCGGAGCGGACCGCCGCGGCGAGCGGCAGGCCCTTTTTGGCGTCCGGCGTGAAGAAGAACATCGGCAGGATGAACAGGAAATACCAGAGGGCGGAGATCGGACCGGTGATCCGCGCGTCCTCGCCGAGATGCGGGTCGAGGCCAAAAAGCGGAGGGATGCCGATCAGCGTTTTGCCGCTTTCGGGATTGGCGGCAAGCAGCGCCACGACGGCGATCAGCACGATCATGCCGCCGAGATAACCGAGACCCCAGGCGACGTTGGAAATGCGGCCGACATCCTCCTTGGAAACCAGGCGCGGCATCATCGAATCATTGAAGACGGTTGAGAACTCCGCGGCGATCGATGCGAAGATCATGAAGATCATCGGCCAGATGATCGGAGAACCGGGCGCTGCAAACCAGAGGGCCGAGACGCAGGCGATCTTGATCATCGCAAAAAAGGCGATCCACGGTTTGCGGGGGCCGGCCTGGTCGGCGATCGAGCCGAGGATGGGGGAGAAGACGGCGATGACCAGCGACGAGACCGTCGCCATGTTGCTCCATGCCGCCTGCGCCGAGACGGGGTCCTCGGTCAGCCGGGAGACGAAATAGGGGCCGAAGATGAAGGTGGTGACGACGGTGAAGAACGGCTGGGCCGCCCAGTCGAAGAACATCCAGCCCCAGATGCCGCGCCGGCTCGCTTTTGCCGGCGCTTCGTCCACATCAGTAACGGCCATTTTTCCCCCGGATCAGCCAGTTCGGTTCGTTGTCCTACATCGCCCGACCATGCGCAAGATCGCTCAGGAGACCGGCCGCGACGGTGATCTTCGGAAGCGTCAACTCGCCGCTTTCGCTCAAGGTCACCAGTTCGGCACCAATGCGGTTCACCCGCACCCGGTCGCCGCCGACCCAGGCTTCCAAAGGCTTCTTCTCCTTCGGATGGGCAGTCATCGCGGCGATGACGATATCGCGGCGCGCCGAGGCAAGCTGCTGCAGGCTTCGGGAGAGCGCTAGGCTTTCATAGTGTTCCGAGGTGCTGATGCGTTCGCCAGCGCCGATCAGTCGATTGATCCGGAAGGTTTCGGTAACGGTGAAATAGCTCTCGGTGGCGCGCGCCATGGTTTCGCCGGTGCGGTCGGCGATCAGCATGATCTCCGGCACCAGGACCAGCGTCGACAGCAACAGGATTTCACGGGCAAGCGATGCCGGTATGCCCTGCGCTTCGAGTTCCGAGGCGCGGGCTGCGGTTTCCACGAAATCTCCGCCCGCGAGTGACGAGCGCAGCCCTTTGATCGCGGCCTTGAGCCGGCTCATAGCGCCGTCCATGTCGCCGCTGCCGACCTGCGTTTGCAGGATGAGGCGGGTTGCTTCCGCAAAGGTCTCGGTGGTGCGGGCGTAGAGATCGTTCTGCAGCTGGCCGGGAATTTTTCCGTCCAGCGCATCGATCTCGGTCCAGAGCTTGGGAAGTTCGAAGCCGTCGCGGGCAAGGAAGGCAGCCTTGACGACATTTGCCGCCGTAGCGCCGGTCATATCGCTCATCTGCTGCACAAAACCCGGGCCGCCGCGGTTGATCGCCTCGTTGGCGAGCGTGGTGGCGACAATTTCGCGATGCAGGCGGTGGGACTGGATATCTCCCGCGTAAACCTTCTGCATCCTGGCCGGGAAATAGGCTTTCAGGACAGCCGAGAAATAGGGGTCGTCCGGCAGGCTGCTGTCGAGCAGGGCATCGAAGAGAACGATCTTCGAATAGGAGAGCAACACGCCGATTTCTGGCCGGGTCAGCGGCCTGCCGGAGGAATAACGCTCCGCAAGCTCCGCATCATCGGGCAGAGTTTCGACCTTGCGATTGAGCTGGCCTTGCGATTCCAGCACGGACATCAGCCGTGAAAGCTCTTCGCGGTTGCCGGTACCCTTGCGTTCGGTCAGCGAGATCGACAGCGGCTGCAGATAGTTGTTGCGCAGCACGAGATGGCCGACTTCTTCGGTCATCGAGGCGAGAAGCTGGTTCCGCTTGTCGCGGGCAAGCCGCCCATCCTGCATGGCCGAATTGAGGGCGATCTTGATGTTGACCTCGACGTCGGAGCAGTTGACGCCGGCGGAATTGTCGATCGCATCGGAATTGCAGCGACCGCCGTTCAGCGAGTAGGCGATGCGGCCCTTCTGGGTCATGCCGAGATTGGCGCCCTCGCCGATGACGCTGGCGCGCACTTCCACCGCGGTGATGCGGATCGGATCATTGGCGCGGTCGCCGACTTCCGCGTCGGTTTCGGAGGTTGCCTTGATATAGGTGCCGATGCCGCCGAACCAGAGAAGGTCGACAGGGCTCTTCAGGATCGCGGTCATGATCTCGAAAGGCGTTGCGGTCGTCTTCTCGATGCCGATCGCGGCCGCGGCCTGCCTGGTGAGCTTTACGGACTTTTCCGAGCGGGAAATGATCATCGCGCCTTCGGAAAGGGTCGATTTGTCGTAATCCTGCCAGCTCGACCGGGGCAGGGCGAACATGCGTTCGCGTTCGGTGAAGGACTTTTCGAGATCCGGATCCGGATCGATGACGATATCGCGATGGTCGAAGGCCGCGATGAGGCGGATCTTGCGCGACAGCAGCATGCCGTTGCCGAAGACGTCGCCGGACATGTCGCCGACGCCGGCGACTGTGAACGGCGTCGTCTGGATGTCGATGTCTTTCTCGCGGAAATGCCGTTTCACGGCTTCCCAGGCGCCGCGAGCGGTGATGCCCATCTTCTTGTGGTCGTAACCGACCGAACCGCCGGAGGCGAAGGCATCGTCCAGCCAGAAGCCGGCTTCCTGCGCCAGGCCGTTGGCGGTGTCGGAGAAGGTCGCCGTACCCTTGTCGGCGGCAACCACGAAATACGGGTCGTCGCCATCGAGGCGGATCGTATCCGGCGGCCCGACGATGTCGGCGCCGACGATATTGTCGGTGATCGACAGGAGGGTGCGGATGAAGGTCTTGTAGGCCTCCTTGCCGGCATTGAAGAATGCGTCGCGGGAGCTCGCCGGCGGCAGCATTTTCGGGAAGAAGCCGCCCTTGGCGCCGACCGGCACGATCACGGCGTTCTTGACCTGCTGCGCCTTCACGAGGCCGAGGATTTCCGTCCGATAGTCCTCGCCGCGGTCCGACCAGCGCAGGCCGCCGCGCGCAACCTTGCCGAAGCGCAGGTGCACGCCTTCGACCTCGGTGCCGTAGACGAAGATTTCGCGGAAGGGTCGGGGTTCCGGCAGACCGTCCAGCAGCTTCGGATCGAGCTTGAAGGCGAACATCCGGTGCGGGGCGCCATTGGCATCGCGCTGGAAGTAGTTGGTCCGGAGCGTGGCATCGACCGCATTGACGAAACGGCGAAGCGTGCGGTCCTCGTCGAGATTGGGCACGTTGCCGAGCGCTTCTTCGATTTCGGCGTGATGGTCGGTGAGTTTCTTGACGCGGGCCTTCTCAGTGATCTTCGGGTCGAAGCCGTCGCGGAAGAGGCGGAAGATGGCGGCGGATATGGCCGGGTATTTCACCAGGGTGTCGGCGATATAGGCCTGCGAGTAAACGATGCCGGTCTGGCGCAGATAACGGGAATATGCGCGCAGCACCGTGACTTCGCGGGCGGACAGGCCGGCCAGCAGAACCAGCCGGTTGAAGGTGTCATTGTCGATCAGGCCTTCGAAGGCGGAGAGGAAGGCCTCTTCCAGAGCTAGGCCTTCGCGGGACAGGTCGACCTCGCGCCCGTCGCCGAGCTGCAGTTCCATGTCGTGGAGGACGATCAGCTTGCGGTCGTTTTCCGGCCCGACCTCGATCTCGAACGTCTGCTCGCTGACGGCGTGGAAGCCAAGGTTTTCGAGAAGCGGCACGCGGCGGGAGAGCGACAGGTGCCGGTCCTTGTGGAAGATCTTCAGCGACACGGTGTTGGCGGCGTCGCCGGGGCGGCGATAGAAGGCGATGCGGATCGTTTCGCCGGCGGCGCAGGCGGCGATGTCCGGCAGGTCAGCGAAGGTTTCCTCGGGCGAAAAGGCTTCCTGGAAGGCCTGGGTGACGGTGAGCCGCGGCCCCTCCTCCGCAAGCGCTGCGAAGCGGTCCTCCCAGGGGGTGGCGATGAGCCGGATCGCTTCCTCGAGCTTGCCCTGCGCGATCCTCGGCGTCTTGCCGCCGCGCCGGCCGATAATCATGTGGACGCGGGCGACGCCGCCTTCCGGGAAAGCCGGATAATAGGCGGAGACGTGGCCGTCATAGACCTTGGTCAGGTAGTCGCCGACCTTCTCGCGGACTAGGGAATTGTAGTCCTCGCGAGGCACATAGACGATCACCGAGACGAAACGGTCGAAATGGTCGATGCGCGGCAGGACCCGGACGCGGGGACGTTCGCTCAGTTCCATGATCTGCTCGCAGAAGCGGGCTAGCAGATCGGCATCGATCTGGAAGAGGTCGTCACGCGGATAGGATTCGAGCGTGTTTTCCAGCATGCGGCCGGAATGGCTGTCGGGGTCGAAGCCGAACTGCTCCTCCACCCGGCCGGTCTTGGCGCGCAGGAGAGGGATGTCGCGCACGGAGTGGGTATAGGCGGTTGCCGTGAAAAGGCCGACGACGCGCAGCTCGCCGACCACTTCGCCCTTTTCGTCGAAGCGCTTGACGCCGACATAATCCATATAGGCGCGGCGGTGCACTACGGATTTCACGTTCGCCTTGGTGACGATCAGGAAATCGGGCCCGTCCAGGAACTCAAGGATTTCCGGCGTGGTCGTCACCGCGTCCTTGCCCTGGCGCAGCACCAGCACATCCGGATCGGAGAGAATGCCGAGACCGCGGCCCTTGCCGCGTTCGACCTTGGCCTCTGTGCCCTTGCCGGAATAGACGTATTCGCGCATGCCGAGGAAGGTGAAGTTGTCGTCGCGCAGCCAGTCCAGGAAGGCGAGCGCCTCGTCGCGATCGGCTTTGCGGCGGCTTGTCGAATTGTTGAGTTGCTTGGCGGCGCCGTCGAGGACTTCCAGCATGGAGCCCCAGTCGGTGATCGACAGATGAACCTGGTCTAGGATGTAGCGGATGCGCTCGGTGAGCGAAGCCGCCTGTTCCTCGTTGAGCGGCGAAAGATGGATCTGGATGAGGCTCACATGATGAGCCGGGTTGCTGGGCTGCTCATTGGAGCGGAGCGCCGGTTCCTTGCCTGGCTCAACGACCAGGATCGGATGAACCGCCATGGTCAGGTCGCGGTGGGTGGCGGTCACCTCGCCCATGACTGAGTCGAACAGGAAGGGCATGTTGCGGTCGACGACGGTCAGCACCGAGACCGGAATACCGTCCGGCTCGACACCGGCGATCGGTTCGACCGTGATGTCGGCCCGGATCCGCGTCCAGGCCATCAGCCGCTCGGCTGCATGATTGGCGGAAAGCGCCAGCATTTCCGGCGTATAGCTTTCGATGTCGTCAGTGCTGGCCCGGGCAAACAGGATGAGCGGGTCGAGATGCGGCCCCTTGCTCGCAGCGACGATCTTGCGCGCGCTTTCGATCTGTTTTTCCCGTTTCGGATTCTGCCTGACGGCCATGTCCCTCTCCCCTTTTTCCGTCCCTGGACGGAATAAATTAGATGTGTGTCATCGTGCAGCAACGTGGCTGATCCATGTCCGTCGGCACTACACGTTTCATTGTTCCGTGAAGGCTTGTTGACATGCGGCGACGAAGAAACGATCAACAGGGCCATCGTAGCCGGAAAGCAATCTCATGCAGGATACCAGCAGTGCCGTCCTCGTCATCTCCAGCCATGTCGTGCGCGGCTCGGTCGGCAATCGCGCCGCCGTCTTCGCGCTCGAGACGCTGGGATTTCCCGTCTGGGCAATGCCGACCGTCGTCCTCCCCTGGCATCCCGGTCATGGGCCTTCTACGCGGCTGACCTTTCCCGAATCAGATTTCGACAAGGCTATAGACGATCTTATTCGCGCGCCATGGCTGGGAGAAGTGAAGGCGGTGCTGACCGGTTATTTCGGCAATGCCGCCCAGCCGCGTTCGGTGGCGCGGCTGATAAGGGCGCTGAAGGAGAAAAACCCGGGCCTTCTCTATGTCTGCGATCCTGTCATGGGCGATCTCGGCGGGCTCTATATTCCACAGCCGACGGCAGAAGCGATCCGTGACGAACTCATCCCGCTTGCGACGATCGCCACCCCGAACCGCTACGAGCTCGCCTGGCTTTCCGGCGCCCCGCTCGAAACCAACAACGACATCATGGATGCCGCGGTGGCGCTCGGACCGCCGCGCATCCTGGTGACCTCGGCCGTGCCGATGATGGCGGGCGGCACCGGCAATCTCTACCTGACCGGCAAACATGCGCTGCTTGCCGAACACCGGCTGATCGACAATCCGCCGAACGGGTTGGGGGACCTGTTGGGCGCCCTGTTCCTGGGGCGAATCCTTGCCGGCATGGACGAGGAGAAGGCGCTGCAGCTGGCTACCGCGAGCGTTTTCGAGGTCCTGGCGCGCACGGCCAAGCGCGGCGGCGACGAGCTGACACTGGAGACCGACGCGTCCAGCCTCTCCACTCCCATGGCGATGGTCCAGATGCGCCGGCTCATGCATCCGTTGCAGCGCACCAAGCGGTAATCGGCATCGGAAGTTCGCAGATGCACAATGGCCGTTGATCTTCGCTCGGCGGCGCTATAATCGTTGTTCCATGACGGACTTTCCAGCCAAACTTCTGGCGGGCTACCGCAACTTCATGAGCGGGCGCTATAGCGATGAACGCGAGCGCTACCGCGTGTTGGCGGAGACCGGGCAGAACCCCCACACCCTTCTCATCGCCTGTTGCGATTCCCGTGCCGCACCGGAAACCATTTTCGACTGCGGTCCGGGCGAACTCTTCGTCGTCCGCAACGTCGCCAACATGGTCCCGCCTTTTGAACCGGACGGCCAGTTCCATGCCACTTCGGCGGCGTTGGAATATGCGGTCGAGGTTTTGGAGATCGACAATATCGTGGTGATGGGTCACGGCCGGTGTGGCGGGATTCGGGCGGCGCTGGATCCGACCATGTCGCCGCTTTCTCCCGGCGATTTCATCGGCCGCTGGATGGCGCTGGTCAAACCGGCCGCCGAACAGATCCAGAGCAACGAGTTCATGACCCAGGCCGAGCGGCAGACAGCGCTGGAACGGGTGTCGATCCGCAATTCAATCGCCAACCTGGAGACGTTCCCGTTCGTCAAAAAACGTGGAGAGAAAGGCGAACTCAGCGTTCACGGCGCCTGGTTCGATATCTCGAGCGGCGAATTGTGGATTATGGACAGCAAGGGCGACTTCGTCCGTCCCGACCTTACCGAACTGCCCGTCCAGGCCGAACAAGCGTCGGCCTGAATTTTTCAGGTGAAGCGAAACTTCACGGCCGGCAGGCTTATTGGCCGTCGATCTGCGCGCCCATATAGGCGATCGCCTTCTGGTAGACGCTCGCGGCGTTCCAGCCCTGGATAGCGCCGAAGTTCGGCTCGCCCGGCTGGTAACCGGCACCTGGCCTCCAGCCGTGGCCTTTCAGGAAGTTGGCGGTTGAGGCGAGCGCGTCGGCACGCGAACGGACCATGTCGATATGGCCGTCGCCGTCGCCGTCGGCGCCGTAGCGGACGACGTTGAGCGGCAGGAACTGGGTCTGGCCGATCTCGCCATGAGCAGCACCGCGGGCGGTGATGCTCAGATCGCCTCGGCCGACGAGCTGAAGGGCCGCATAAAGCTGCTCGGTGAAATAGGCGGAGCGGCGGCAATCGTAAGCGAGCGTCGCGACGGCGGAAAGTGTGTGCTGATCACCCATGAAGCTGCCGAAACCGGTTTCCATGCCCCAGATGGCGATGATCGGGCCGGCCGGCACGCCGTAGCGGCGTTCGATCTGCGCAAACAGCGAAGCGTTCCCGGATTTCATGCCCTTGCCGCGGGAGATGATGGCAGCTCCGCCGCGCTTCTTCATGAAGTCCTCGAAGGAGAGCTTGAAGCTTTTCTGGCCGCGATCGGCGCTGATGGTCGGACGGTTGTAGGAGACGTTCGAGAAGGCCTTCTCGACGACGGAGGGGTTGATGCCGCTCGAAGGGGCAACCCGCTTGAACTCTTCGACCCAGCGGGCGAAGCCGGATGAATCGTTGCCGCATTGGAGCGCGGCAACAGCCGGGCTAGCGGTCATGAAACCGGTTGCAATCAATCCTGCCAGCAAAATCTTCTTCATGCGGTCAAACCCGTCCCGAGAGCCGGACCGCTTAAGTCAGAAGCGTCCGGATAATGTGTTTTGTTTCGGCCTTATGGCGGCGGTTGCAGACAATCGCAACTCACCCGTTCATGAATAGTTCGTGATATGAGTGATTCGAAAGAAAAACCCCGCCATTTCTGACGGGGTTTCTATCGGAACATGCTTAATAAATTTATTATTTATCAGGCAGCAGCCTTGCGTGGCTTGATCAGGCCGCGATTGACGAGCAATTCGGCGATCTGGATGGCGTTGAGCGCGGCACCCTTGCGCAGGTTGTCGGAAACGACCCAGATATTGAGGCCGTTTTCCACCGTCGCATCCTCGCGGATACGGGAAATGTAGGTGGCATCCTCGCCGGCGCATTCGTAAGGTGTCATGTAGCCGCCGTTTTCATGCTTGTCGATGACGAGGCAGCCCGGAGCTTCGCGCAGGATATCCCGGGCCTGGTCTGCGCTGATCTCGTTTTCGAACTCGATATTGACCGATTCCGAATGGCCGATGAAGACCGGAACGCGCACGGCGGTGCAGGTGACCTTGATCTTCGGGTCGAGCATCTTCTTGGTTTCGGCGAGAACCTTCCACTCTTCCTTCGTATAGCCGTCTTCCATGAAGCTATCGATATGCGGGATGACGTTGAAGGCGATCCGCTTGGTGAACTTCTTGGATTCGACCGGATCGGCGACGAAGACGGCGCGGGTCTGGGTGAAGAGCTCGTCCATGCCTTCCTTGCCGGCGCCGGAGACCGACTGGTAGGTCGAGACGACGACGCGCTTGATCTTGGCGAAGTCGTGCAGCGGCTTCAGGGCGACTACGAGCTGAGCGGTCGAGCAATTCGGATTGGCGATGATGTTGCGCTTGGTAAAGCCGGAGATTGCGTCAGGGTTCACTTCCGGAACGATCAGCGGAACGTCCTGATCGTAACGCCAGGCGGACGAGTTGTCGATGACGACGCAGCCCTGGGCGCCGATCTTCGGCGACCACTTCTTGGAAACCTCGCCTCCTGCCGACATCAGGCAGATATCGGTGTCGGAAAAATCGTAGTTTTCCAGGTTGGAAACCTTCAGCGTCCGGTCGCCGAACGAAACTTCGGTTCCCTGGCTACGGGCGGATGCCAGCGCCACGACTTCGTCGACCGGGAAGCCGCGCTCGGAAAGGATCGTCAGCATTTCCCTGCCGACATTGCCGGTTGCACCGGCGACTGCGATCTTGAAACCCATTTTGTGCTCTCTTTCTGTCTCTCCTCGATCTGGTGAGGGGGAAGCCGCGATCAACTCGCGGAATTCCTTGTCCCCGGCCATCCGGGGAGAGAGCGGCGGCCAGAGACGTCAGACGGTTTTCGTCGTCGTTTTGGCCTTGGTTTTGGAGAAAGCGGCAAAACACGCCCGCTGCGCAGCCTGGATGGCCGGCAGTGCGGAAGCAGCGATATGGAATTCGCAGGCGCGCATGTGGGTGTCTTCCCGTTCGCGAAGCTGTTTAAAAGATTTTCAGAGCGAGTCAAGCGATGGCTGACGCAGGTGATGCACCGCATTGCCATTATGCCGCGCCGCAGCATCCGCTGTGCACGGCAGGCGCGATATTAGACGAAAGTCATAATCCCAAAGCATCGCTCTCCTTAGCCCTTGAATTCTGGCAATCTGCGACAATGCGTCGCCATATCCAGGCCCTGGAGGAAACGGGCTTGGAGTCGGCACGCGATTTTCATCTTGAGGGAGGACGACAATGGCAGATGTCGCAATTACGGACGGCGCAAAAGCCGGACCGATGACGCGGGAAGAGAAGAAGGTTATCTTCGCTTCTTCGCTCGGCACCGTATTCGAATGGTACGATTTCTATCTCTATGGTTCACTGGCCACCTTTATCGGGGCAGCCTTCTTCAGCCAGTATCCGGAAACGACCCGGAACATCTTTGCCCTCTTGGCCTTTGCGGCGGGCTTCCTTGTCCGTCCTTTCGGCGCGCTTGTGTTCGGCCGTCTTGGCGACCTCGTTGGCCGTAAATACACCTTCCTTGTCACCATTCTGATCATGGGTCTTTCGACCTTCCTGGTCGGCGTACTGCCCGGCGCAGCGTCCATCGGCATCGCCGCTCCGATCCTGCTGGTCGCGCTGCGCATGCTTCAGGGCCTGGCGCTCGGCGGCGAATACGGCGGTGCCGCGACCTACGTGGCGGAACATGCGCCGCATGGCCGGCGCGGCTTCTTCACCTCGTGGATTCAGACCACGGCCACACTCGGCCTCTTCCTGTCGCTGGTCGTCATTCTCGGCGTTCAGATGGCCATGGGTCGTGAAGCATTCGCTGCCTGGGGATGGCGCGTTCCGTTCCTTCTCTCGGTCATCCTGCTCGGCGTTTCGGTCTGGATTCGTCTGAAGATGAACGAGTCGCCCGCCTTCAAGAAAATGAAGGAAGAAGGCAAGGGGTCCAAGGCTCCGCTCACAGAGGCGTTCGGCACATGGCGGAACGCGAAGATCGCGCTTCTCGCTCTGTTCGGTGCAGTGGTCGGTCAGGCCGTCGTCTGGTATTCCGGCCAGTTCTACGCCCTGTTCTTCCTGCAGAACATTCTCAAGGTCGATGCGCAGTCCGCGAACCTGATGGTTGCTGCTTCGCTTCTTCTCGGCACCGGCTTCTTCGTCTTCTTCGGCTGGCTTTCCGACAAGATCGGCCGCAAGCCGATCATCATGGCTGGGCTGCTCCTGGCGATGGTGACCTACTTCCCGCTGTTCAAGGCAATGACCTGGGCAGGTAACCCTGCCCTGGCTCAAGCTCAGGAAACCGTGCGTGCGACGGTTGCGGCAGCTCCTGGCGACTGCAAATTCCAGTTCAACCCGACTGGTACGGCAAAGTTCACCACGTCCTGCGACATCGCGACTTCGTTCCTGACCCGCAATTCGGTCCCTTACGAGGTTGTTGCAGGTCCAGCCGGTACGCCGGCCACGGTGAAGATCGGCAATTCGACGATCACCAGCTATGACGCCATCGCATCCGGCGCTGACGCCAAGGCCAAGGATGCTTCCTTCCAGAAGCAGGTGAATGTCGCACTGCAGGCGAGCGGGTATCCCCTGGCGCGCGCGGCTTCGAAGGTTCCGGAAGCAAAGCTGGATGCCTTCATCACAGCCAATCCGGAATTGAAGCTCAATGCCGCCGCCATTCGCGCCGGCACCAAGGCTTCGGTCACGGGTCCTGACCTGGTCACGCAGAAGCTGCTGACCGCACAGGAAGCCACTGGCGTGACCGAGATGGCAGTCTATACCATCCCGAACTCCGGCGCCTTCTCGATGGTCGCAGACCCGCAGGCGGTCAACTGGGTGACGATCATCGCCATCCTGACGGTTCTGGTGATCTACGTGACCATGGTCTACGGCCCGATCGCGGCACTGCTGGTCGAACTCTTCCCGACCCGTATCCGCTACACCGGCATGTCGCTGCCTTACCATATCGGCAACGGCTGGTTCGGCGGTCTTCTGCCGGCAACGGCCTTCGCGATGAGTGCCGCCAAGGGCGATATCTACTATGGTCTCTGGTATCCGATCGTATTTGCCGGCATCACGCTGGTAATCGGCTTGCTGTTCCTGCCGGAAACCAAGGACCGGGACATCCACGCCGAATAAGGGTTTCGGTCCCGGGGTTCTTCCCCCGGCAAACCCGCCAAAATGAAAAGCCCGGCGCAGTTCTCTGCGCCGGGCTTTTTCATGTCAGGTCATTGGTGTTTTCGCCTGCCTCCCGCTTCGGCGGAATGCCGCGGAGCGGAAATGGCACTGTCGCCCGATTGGGGCGCAGGAGGAGAGGAATGGGCCGGCGCGGAACCGGCCAACCGTCAGGCTCCTGCCGGAAGAGCAGCCCGTAGCGGGAAAATACGATTGCCATGATCACCGAGAACCAGGCGCCGAAGGAGAGGCCGGCAATCACATCGCTCGGATAATGGGCTCCGACGATGACGCGCGAAAAGCCGAGCCAGAAGCTCATGATCAGAAAGAACAGGCGGTAGCGCGGAGCGAGCAGCGCCAGCGCCATCAGGAATGCCCCGACCGTGGTTGCGTGGCCGGAAGGAAAGCTTTCGAACCGGGAGCCGGAAAAAGGGTTGAGACCGTAAAAGCCCCATTGCTCGTAAAGCCCCGGCCGGGCGCGTCCGATGATGCGCTTCACCAGGTTGACGAGAAGGCCTGAACCGGCAACGGCCACAAAGATATAAGCCGCGATATGGCTGACCAGCATCGCCTGGAAGCGGGCTTTCAGGCCGGGCGCGAGCCGGATAACGGCGAGGGCTTCGAAGAAGAGGAGCGCTGCCGCAAAAAGGATCCAGCCGGACGTGCCGAAATCGGTAATCGCTTTGCCGATCGGCAGCAGCACGTTGGGCGTATGGGCGGCATAGGAGCCAACCGGGGCATCGAGCAGGAAAAAGGCGATCAGGATCAGGTTGATCGTGACCAGCGCATAAGGCAACCATCGCGGCGAAGGCGGTCCGGATGGATGGCGATACCGCCGATGTTTCAGTTTTTCGATTGTTCGTTTCATCGGCCTCTTCCGTGGCGCGGGACCGATCCCGCGCCGCTTCTTCCCATAGATTCCGCAATATGGGTAGCGGGATGCCGAGCGCAATGTCGAGGTGCCTTTCCGCCGCGACGGAAAGGCACCTCGATCGGTGTATCAGGCGGAGAGGCTTGCGAATTCCTTGAGGATTGCATCGCCCATCTCGGCGGTGCCGACCTTGCGGGCGCCTTCGGCCATGATGTCGCCGGTGCGGATACCCTGATCGAGCACGTTGGCAATCGCCTTTTCGAGATTGTCGGCTTCCGTGACCATGTTGAACGAGTAACGCAGGCACATCGCAAACGAGGCGATCATGGCGATCGGGTTGGCAACGCCGGTGCCGGCGATGTCTGGCGCCGAACCGTGGACCGGCTCGTAAAGCGCCTTGCGCTTGCCGGTCTTGGCGTCGGGTGCGCCGAGCGATGCGGACGGCAGCATGCCGAGCGAGCCGGTCAGCATGGCCGCGACGTCGGAGAGCATGTCGCCGAACAGGTTGTCGGTGACGATCACGTCGAACTGTTTCGGAGCGCGGACCAGCTGCATGCCGCCGGCATCGGCCAGCATGTGGTCGAGCTTGACGTCGGAATATTTCGCCTTGTGCGTCTCGGTGACCACCTGGTTCCAGAGCACGCCCGACTTCATGACGTTGCGCTTTTCCATGGAGCAGACGGCGTTCTTACGGGTACGGGCAAGCTCGAAGGCGACGCCTGCGATACGCTCGATCTCATAGGTATCGTAGACCTGGGTATCGATGCCGCGCTTCTGGCCGTTGCCGAGGTCGACGATTTCCTTCGGCTCGCCGAAATAGACGCCGCCGGTCAATTCGCGGACGATCAAGATGTCGAGGCCTTCGACCAGTTCCGGCTTCAGAGAGGAAGCGGAGCTAAGCGCCGGATAGCAGATGGCGGGGCGCAGGTTGGCGAACAGCTCCATGTCCTTGCGCAGCCGCAGGAGGCCGGCTTCCGGGCGCACCTCATAGGGAACCTGTTCCCATTTCGGGCCGCCGACGGCGCCGAAAAGCACGGCATCCGCATTCATGGCCTTGCTCATATCCTCTTCGGAAATGGCGGCGCCATGGGCATCATAAGCGCAGCCGCCGACCAGTCCTTCGTCGAGGACGAAATCGGCCTTCATGGCGCTGTTCATATAGGCGATGATCTTGCGGACTTCGCCCATGGCCTCGGGGCCGATGCCGTCGCCGGGAAGGAGGAAGAGGTTCTTTGCCATATCGTTTGGTGTCCTTGCGGTTTCGCAGCCTCGCGTCCTCCCGCGCGGGTTCTCCGCGCCTGGCATAACCTCGTCCGAGCCTGCCAAAGGACGAGGCTGGAAAGGTTTTAGGGACTGCCGGCGCCGATGCGGGCGGTCACCTCGATCTCGATCTTCATTTCGGGCGTGGTGAGGCCGCACACGACCATGGTGGCCGCAGGCCGGATCTCGGAGAAGGTCTCGCCGAGAACCTGCACGATGGCATCGTAATCGGCCATGTCGGTGAGGTAGTAGCGCACCCGGACGATATCCTGGAGGCCGCTGCCGGCCTCTTTCAGCGCTTTTTCGATCGTGCCGAGCGTGTTGCGCGTCTGGGCGGCAGCGTCTTCGGGCATTTCCATCCTGGCATAGTCGTAGCCGGTGGTACCGGAGACATAGACCATGTCGCGGTCCACCACGGCGCGCGAATAGCCGATCCGTGCTTCGAAGGGCGATCCGGAGGAAATCCGCTTGACCATCAGGATGCTCCGGAAATCAGAGCCAGGGGCGAGCTGCTCGGTTGTTGTTTTCGAAAGTGCTGATCGCGGCATCGCTCTTCAGGGTCGAGGCAATGTCGTCGAGGCCTTCGAGCATGATGTGGCGGCGGCCGGGATCGATGTCGAAATGGATCGAGCCGCCATCCGGGCCGGTGATTTCCTGGGCTTCCAGGTCAATCGAGAGTATGGCGTTCGAGCCGCGCTCGGCATCGTCCATCAGCTTTTCAAGATCTTCCGGGGAGACGACGATCGGCAGGATGCCGTTCTTGAAACAGTTATTGTAGAAAATGTCGGCGAAGCTCGTCGAGATGACGCAGCGGATGCCGAAATCGAGAAGCGCCCACGGCGCGTGTTCGCGCGAGGAGCCGCAGCCGAAATTGTCACCGGCGACTAGGATCTTGGCGTTGCGATAGGCCGGCTTGTTCAGCACGAAATCGGGATTTTCAGAACCGTCGTCCTTGTAGCGGGCTTCCGAGAAGAGACCCTTGCCAAGACCGGTACGCTTGATGGTCTTGAGGTAATCCTTCGGAATGATCATGTCCGTGTCGATATTGATGACCGGAAGCGGCGCCGCAACGCCGGTGAGCTTGGTGAACTTTTCCATGATCTGCCTCCAGGTGGACTTATCTGCGGAAGCTGCCATAAAGCAAATCGACGCAGATTTGAAGGCCTGTTTGGCGTGAACCGGTACGCCAACACGCCGGAAACCGGCGTATTCGTCTCAGTCAGCGCTTAGAACGATCAAAGGTCGATGATCGTGCCGCGGCCGTCGTTCCAGACGCGCATCTCGCGCTTGCTTGTCTTGGCCCGAACCGGAACCGGCTTCAGCCGCGCCGAAAGCGCACGCCCGATGGACAGAACTGCGAGAATGCCGGCAAAGGCGACGGTCAGCGAAGCCGTCAGAAGTGCTGCCATGGCGAGCACGGCGATGGCCGATATGATGACGAAGAAGACGCGAATATTTTGCATGGTATATACCTTTCTCACCAAAGAATGTGGAGCCTTCCGCCCTGTCTTGCAAGGGGCTTTGGGCATGCAGTATTGCCGCAGACCAAAAAGATTGGCACAAAGCGCCGATGATCGCCTTGACCGATATCAAATCCGCCTCCTTTCGTATTCGCCGCTCGATCCTGAGCGTGCCGGCCGGCAATGCGAGGGCATTGGAAAAGGTGCATGGCCTCGATTGCGATGCGGCGATCTTCGATCTGGAAGATTCCGTCGCGCCGGAAAAGAAGGCGGAGGCCCGCGACAACCTGCGCCGGTTGTTTAAGGAAAATCCGCTCCGGGGCAGGGAAACGGTCATCCGCATCAACCCGCTCGAAACCGAATTCGGCAAGGCGGATATGGACCTGGTGACCGAGGTCTCTCCCGACGTGGTGCTGATCTCGAAGGTCGAGCACATGTCGCAGGTCCAGGCGGTGGCGGATATCCTGTCCGAGGCCGGGGCTCCGGACGATCTTGCCATCTGGGCAATGATCGAAACGCCGAAGGGCGTCCTGAATGCGCCGGCAATTGCCCCTGTCGACGAGCGGCTCCAGTGTTTCGTGGTCGGCCTCAACGACCTGCGCAAGGAGACGGGCGTGCTGCCGCAGCCCGGTCGGGCCTATCTGGTGCCCTGGCTGATGCAGATCGTGCTTGCCGGCCGCGCCCATGGGATCGATGTGATCGACAGCGTCTTCAACGAGTTCAAGGATGCAGAAGCCTTTGAGGCGGAATGCGCCCAGGGACGCGCCATGGGCTTTTCCGGCAAGATGCTGATCCATCCGGCCCAGATCGAACCTGCCAACCGGCATTTCGGGCCGGATCCTCAGGCCGTGAAAGAGGCGGAAGCGGTGATTGCCGCCTTTGCGGAACCGGACGCGCAACATCTCAACGTCATCAACCTCAACGGCAAGATGGTCGAGCGGCTGCACCTGGTGGAGGCTGAAAAGCTTGCCGCCAAGGCACGCATCATCGCCGAACGAAAGAAAACGCCATGAAACTTTATCGCTTCCTCAGCGGTCCCGACGATTCTTCCTTCTGCCACAAGGTGACGGCGGCGCTGAACAAAGGCTGGGAACTTTCCGGTTCGCCGACCTACGCTTTCAACGCCACGACCGGCGAAATGCAGTGCGGCCAGGCGGTGACCAAAACCGTTCACGGCAAGGAATACGATCCCGAGATGAAGCTCGGCGAGCAATAAGCTCCAGTCAGAGAGGATCAGCGCTGAGCAGCTTCGTCGGCGCTGGCCTCGATACGCTCCATGTCGTCGTCGCTGAGGCCGAAATGGTGGCCGATCTCGTGGATCAGCACATGGGTGATGATATCGCCCAGGGTTTCCTCGTTTTCCGCCCAGTAATCGAGGATCGGCCGGCGATAAAGCCGGATGCGGTTCGGCAATTCGCCCGTTTCCATGTTGAACCGCTCGGAAATGCCGCGGCCTTCGAAAAGGCCGAGCAGGTCGAAGGGTGTCTCGAGCGCCATGTCCTCGAAAACGTCGTCGTCCGGGAAATCCTCGATCTCGATCGTCAGGTTGACGGTGAGAGCCCGGAATTCCTCCGGTAAATGACCATAGGCTTCGATCGCCAACGACTCGAACGTGCTGATCGTCGGTGCGTGGCGATCCTGCCAATCGTCGGTCTGGTCGATGCGGGCCATAGGCTCTCCTTCTGATCAGGCCCATATAGTACCTCCCGCGATATTTTTCGAGTGAAGAATCATTGGCCTAGGATCCGAGGAAAAGATTCCCAGGATTTGGCTGTTGACTCTTTCGGCCAGCTCTGGAATCCATAAGAACATAAAGAGAACGTGTACGAATGGAGCTGACGCCATGGCCGAGCACGCCACGGCGCAGGAGACGCTTTTTGCCCTGCGCGAACAGATCGCCAGATTGGAAGGAAAATCTCTCCCGGCGCTTGCCGCGGCGGAACAGGCGGACTTGGCCGCTGATCCGGAAGGCCAGAAAGCCAGGAATAATCAACCGCGTTTGCCATTCGGCATACCGCCGATGGATACCGCGTTGGAAGGTGGCCTGCCGCTCGACGGCATCACGGAAATCCGCTCGCTGCTGATGGGAGATGCCGGAGCAGCAAGCGGCTTTGCTCTCTCGCTGGCCTCTCACCTGAAAGCGAGACAACTAGGCGACGCGCCGGTTCTGTGGATCGGCGATGTCGTGTCCACGCAGGAGGCCGGAATTCCCTATTCCGTCGGCCTCAAACAGTTCGGATTGAGCCAGCGGGATGTTCTTTACGCCTCTCCGCGCAAGCTGGACGATGCCCTGTGGCTTGCGGAGACTGCGGTGGCCAGCGGGGCTGTTGTCGCCATCATTCTCGAAATCCGGGGCAACCCCAGGCATTTCGGTCTCACCGAAAGCCGCAGGCTGGGTCTGAGGGCAAAGGCGGCGGGACGGCCGCTCTTTCTGCTGCGGCATGCGGGAGAGGAGGAGGCAAGCAGCGCCTCGTTCCGCTTCCTTGTCGAACCGGCGCCGGCGGCTCGCCGGCATCTTCCGGAGGGATCCGAGCTTGGCGGCAGCATCGGTCATCCCGTTTTCAGGCTGACCCTGGAGAAGAGCCGCATCCCGGCTCCGCTATCCCTACTTCTGGAGTGGAATCCCCATGACCGTCAATTTTCCCTCGGCCGAGAGGCAGGAGAGGCTTTCTCTTTCCGCAACCCGCCAGCGCATCCTGGCGCTCGTCTTCCCGCACCTGCCGACCGACAGGATCGCGCGCCGGCTCTGGGGGCTGTCGTGGCGTTCGAAAGGGCGTCCTGAACATCATCCACCGATCCTCTGTGCCGGCCGGCGCGAAAACGCCATGCGGCTCACAGCGCTCGACGAGGTTTCCGAACGTCTCGGGCTGAAGCGTGGGCAGGGGTTGGCGGAAGCGCGCGCCATGTTTCCGAAGATCGACGTGGTGGACGAGGATGGCGCGGCGGACCAGGGCCTTCTTGAGGCGATCGCCGATTGGTGCGATCGTTATACACCGCTGGTGGCGCTGGACGGCCGCGAAGGTCTGTTTCTCGACATAACCGGCTGCACCCACCTCTTCGGTGGCGAGGAGGCTCTGCTCAAGGACATCCTTGGCCGACTTTTGCAGATGGGATTCGATGTCAAAGGGGCGATCTCCTCGTCGCCAGGCCTGTCCTGGGCCGCCTGTCGCTTCGGTCGCGGCGGCGTGATTGCCGACCAAGTGACGGAGGCGGTGCTGGCGCCGCTGCCGGTCAACGCTTTGCGTATCGATGAGGCCACCATCGCAGCGCTCTACAAGCTCGGACTGAAAAGGATCGGCGACCTTCTGCCGATGCCGCGTGCGCCGTTGGCTCGCCGTTTTGGCATTCATCTATTGCTTCGGCTGGATCAGGCGCTCGGGCACAATGAGGAAGCCATCTCGCCTCGCCGTCCCGTGGCTGCCCTTTCCGCCGAGCGACGGCTCGCCGAACCGATCCAGGCGGAAGAACATATTCTGCAGCTGGCCGGCCAGATTGCCATTTCGTTGAAATCGGAACTGGAAGCCCGTGGTGTCGGGGGGCGTGTTTTCGAACTGGTGCTTTTCCGGGTCGATGGCCGGGTGTTTCGCATCGCCGCCGGTGCCTCGCAGCCGTTGCAGGATCCGAAACGGATCTCTTCGCTGTTTTCCGAGCGCCTGAACGCCGTGCACGATGACCTCGATGCAGGCTTTGGTTTCGAGCTCCTGCGTCTCAACGTACTACAGCACGACGTCTTCAGGATCTCGCAGGGCGATTTCACCGGCAATGGTGACAGCGAAATCTCGCTCGCCGATTTTATCGACCGGGTCTCGGCCCGGCTCGGGGCCGACTGTCTGCAGATCGCCGACCCCAAACAGAGCCATATGCCGGAGCGCGCGGAAATATTTGTGCCGGCGATCGCGGCACGGATCGTCCGGGAAGAAACCCGGGAGCTTTCCGCCTTCGTGCCGAGAAGCGATCGGCCCTTGCGACTTTTCAGGCATCCGGAGCTCGTGGAAGCCTTTGCGGCAACGGTGCCGGATGGGCCTCCCCGGCGTTTCCGCTGGCGCCGCATCGTCCATGAAGTCATCCGCGCCGAAGGGCCGGAGCGGATTTCGCCGGAATGGTGGCATGACGAGGAGGATGTGGAGGAACGCGATTATTTCAGGCTTGAAAGTGAAGCTGGCCGCCGCTTCTGGATTTTCCGCGCAGGCCATTACGTTGCCGGCAAGGCTGCACCGACCTGGCGGGTGCACGGGATTTTCGCATGACCGGCGCTCCCGCGTTTTTCGAGATCGGCGCCAAGACGAACTTCTCCTTCTTGGAGGGCGCGGCAAGGCCGGAGGAAATGGTTGTTACCGCGAGTGTGCTTGGCCTTTCCGGGCTTGGGATTGCCGATCGGAATTCGGTTGCCGGGGTAGTGCGCGCCCATAGTCAGGTCCGGAATATGAAGGAGACCTACGAGCGTCAGAAGAAGGAAGGCAGGAAAGAAGACGAAGAAGAGGCGATCGAACCTTGCGCCTTTTATCCGGGGGCACGGCTCGTCTTCGCCGATGATACGCCGGACGTGCTGGCCTATCCCCTGAATCGTAAGGGTTGGGCGAATCTCTGTCGTCTCCTGAGTCGCGGAAACCTCAGGACGGAGAAGGGTTCCTGCCTCCTTGAGGAATGGGATCTTCTTGAATGGTGCAAAGAAGAAATGATGCTCGCCGTCGTTCCGGATTTTTCGCGTGCTGCAGACGCCCGGTATCTGGTTGACCTGAATAAAAAGCTGAAGGACTATCGAGAAAAATTCGGCAGAAATATCTATTTCGCCCTGTCGCCGACCTATGACGGGCGGGATAGACTTATCTTTGCGATATTTTCTCGGATGGCTTTCCAAAACCGTCTGCCGTTGATTGCAACGAACCTACCGCTTTTCCATCTTCCTGAACGGCGATCGCTTTCAGACGTCGTGACCGCCATTCGTGAACATGTAACGGTTCAGGAAGCGGGCTTTCGCTTGGCCCCGAACGGAGAGAGGTATATCAAGCAGGCCGCCGAAATGACCCGGCTTTTTCATGCTTATCCGGATGCGATTTCGAACGCGCGAAGTTTTTTCAGCCGCCTGCGTTTTTCTCTTGATGAGCTTAGCCATAATTACCCGGATGAGAGCGTTCCGGGTGAAACCGTATCGGAAACCTTGGAGCGTCTTACCTGGGAGGGCGCCAGGTGGCGTTATCCGGATAAGATCCCCGAGAAGGTTTCCGAGCAGATCAGGTATGAGCTCAATCTCATCAAGGAGATGCAATACGAGCCTTATTTCCTGACGGTTCGCCACATCGTCTGGCATGCCCGCTATGAGTTGAAGATCCTCTGCCAGGGGCGTGGCTCAGCGGCCAATTCCAGCGTCTGTTATTGTCTCGGCATTACCGAAGTCGATCCGACATCCACGACACTGCTCTTTGAACGCTTCATTTCGACCGAACGAAACGAACCGCCGGATATCGATGTCGATTTTGAACATGCGCGGCGCGAGGAGGTGATCCAGTACATTTATCAGCATTATGGCTTTCGCCATGCCGGCCTGACGGCGGCGGTTACGAGTTATCGGACCCGAATGGCCGGCCGTGAGGTTGCCAAGGCTTTTGGGCTCTCAGAGGATGTACAGGCGGCACTTTCGAGCACGGTGTGGGGTTGGTCGGATGAAGGCACGTCGGAAAGAGACGCAAAAGCCGCGGGTCTCGACACTGCCGACTTTGTGACAAAACAGGTTCTTTCGCATGCGCAGGAACTTATGGGTTTCCCGCGCCATCTCACCCAGCATGTCGGCGGTTTCCTGATCACGCGCGACCGGCTTGACGAAATCGTGCCGATCATGAAAACGGCCATGCCGGGCCGTTACATGATCGAATGGGACAAGGATGATCTCGACACCCTGAAGCTCCTGAAGATAGACGTGCTGGCGCTCGGCATGCTGACCTGCCTCAAAAAAGCGTTCGATCTGATGCAGCAGCATTATCAGGTCAATGAGACATTGGCCGGATTGCAGCAGCGGCCCGAGAAGGCTGTTTACGACATGATCTGCCGTGCGGACACGATCGGGGTTTTCCAGATCGAGAGCCGGGCGCAGATGAGCATGTTGCCAAGGCTGAGACCCGAAAAATTTTATGACCTTGTTGTCGAAGTGGCGATTGTCAGACCTGGTCCCATCCAGGGAAACATGGTCCATCCGTATCTAAAACGGCGCGAAGCCCAACGGAACAAACAGCCGATCGAATATCCCAGTCCGGAATTGGAAAAGGTCCTTGAACGCACGCTAGGCGTCCCTCTCTTTCAAGAGCAGGCAATGCAGATTGCAATAACTGCAGCCGGTTTTTCTCCTGAAAAAGCGGACAAGCTACGTCGATCGATGGCAACGTTCAAGCGATCGGGAAGAGTGGAGGAATTTAAGAACGATTTTGTTGCAGGTATGCTGAAAAACGAGCGTTATTCCAAGGAATTCGCAGAAAGCTGCTTCAGCCAGATCCAGGGCTTTGCAGAATACGGCTTTCCGGAAAGTCATGCGGCGTCATTCGCTTTGCTTGTCTACGTATCCTCCTGGATCAAGGCCTATTACCCGGATGTTTTCTGTACGGCGATGTTGAATTCGCAGCCAATGGGCTTTTATGCGCCAGCGCAGCTCGTTCGCGATGCGCGGGAGCATGGCGTTAAGATCCTTCCGGTCGATATCAACAAATCGGAATGGGACTGTACCTTGGAAGAAACCGCCTTCGACAAAACCGCGATCGATAAGCGTCACGAATCCATGCGGGATGTTATCAGGACGAGATATGCTGTGCGACTGGGTTTCCGCCAGGTCAAAGGCTTAGCAGAAGAGGACATGATCAAGAAATTGATCGCCAATCGCGGGCAGGGATATGAGTCCGTCCACGATCTCTGGATCCGGTCTGGTCTCGACAAATCGGCTATCGAGCGGCTGGCTGATGCTGATGCCTTTGGAGATATTGCGTTATCGCGCCGACAGGCACTTTGGGCAGTTCGTGGTCTCGATGCAAAAAAGACGACCGAGAGCCGATCTCTATTTGATGTTGGGGACAATGCGGATCTCCGGCCGGAACCACAGGCCCAGCTTCCGGAAATGCTGCCCGGGGAACAGGTGGTCGAGGATTACCGCTATCTCTCGCTTTCGCTGAAGGCGCATCCGGTCTCTTTCCTGCGGGAGGAATTCAAGGCGATGGGGATTACCCGGAGCGTCGATCTCTTGACTGTCCCGAACGGGCAGAGAGTGACGATCGGCGGGATCGTTCTCGTCCGGCAGCGGCCGGGTTCGGCCAAGGGCGTCATTTTCATGACGCTGGAAGACGAGACCGGTGTTGCCAATGCGATCGTCTGGTCGAAGATTTTCGAACGTTACCGGCCGGTCGTGATGGGCGCGCGGCTGGTGAAGATCCGGGGGAGGCTGCAAAGCCAGAGCGGCGTCATCCATACCGTGGTCGAGCATATCGAGGATATTACCCCGATGCTGGGTCTGCTGCAGAAGGAGGCAAAGCGGCTCGGCGTATCGGCCCGCTCGGATGAGGCGCTGCAATCGAGCGGCGACCATCGTCAAAAGAGGCGCTCGAATGGAATGGAGGAGGCACGCAGGGGAAGTGCAAAGGAGGCGGTGCCTCGCGATTCCTACGAAGCCGGACCAGGGAGCGTCATGCCGAAAGGCCGCAATTTCCACTAATTACCGATGCAATGATACGATGGAAGAAGCCGTGGGCATGGCAGCCTCCCTTAAGAAGTGACTCATATATGTCGATTCTTTCTTGACATCTCCTGTCCGCTTTCGCAAAAAGAAGATGATACAGGTCATGTTTGGCAGGTCGACCGAGAATGCTGGTTTGCAGTTGCAATTACATCACCGACAGGGAAATCAAGGACGTCATCACGCAGCTCCTTGACGACGACTGTTGGCAGCTCATCGTACCGTCAAAGGTCTATCACGCCATGGCGAAACGCGGCCGCTGCTGCGGCTGCTTCCCGAGCGTTGTCGACCTGATCATCCGCACAACCGAGGAATATCACGCCGCGCACCACTCGACGGAAGACGAGGTGGTCGTATATATGTCCCGCTTGAGACAATTCCATGAGGAAAACAGGAGAGCGGACATTGAAAGGCGACTCAAAGGTCATCGAGCGGCTTAACGAGGCACTTTTTCTCGAGCTAGGCGCAGTCAACCAGTATTGGCTGCATTATCGCCTGCTGGACGATTGGGGCTTCAAGAAGCTCGCGAAAAAAGAGCGGGCGGAATCGATCGAAGAAATGCATCATGCCGATCGTCTCATCGATCGCATCATCTTTCTCGAAGGCCACCCCAACCTGCAGACGCTTGCCCCGCTGCGCATCGGCCAGAACGTCAAGGAAGTCCTGGAGGCCGATCTTGCCGGCGAATATGATGCCCGCACGGCCTACAAGGCTTCCCGCGATATCTGTCACGCGGCCGGCGACTACGTCTCGATGAAGCTCTTCGAAGAGCTTCTGATGGATGAGGAAGGCCATATCGACTTCCTCGAAACCCAACTCGATCTGCTGGCAAAAATCGGCGAGGAGCGTTACGGCCTCCTCAACGCGGAATCCGCGGATTCTGCCGAATAATCAGCTGCACCTGGACATACAAACCCGGCGAAGCATCCGCTTCGCCGGGTTTTTCATTGCGGCCACGAAGCCGGTTCACATGGAAGCCGGCCGAACCGGAGGCCCGCTCCCGCGGGTCAAAGCCGTTCGGTCGCCACCTTGGCCAGATGGGTGAACTCCGCGACGACCCGATCGTAGACGGCGCGCTTGAAGGGCACGATCAGGCCGGGAAGGTCCGCCATCGGCTTCCATTCCCAGGCATCGAACTCCGGCGCATGTCCGCCAGGCGGCGGGTTGATGGCAATCTCGCTTTCGTCGCCGTCGAAGCGGAAGGCGAACCAGCGCTGGGTCTGGCCGCGATATTTTCCTTTCAGCCCGATGCCGATCAGATGTGCGGGCAGATCGTAATTGATCCAATCCTGCGCCTCGGCAAGCAGGGTGACGGAGCGCATCCCCGTTTCCTCGTAAAGCTCGCGATAGGCGGCGGGAAGCGGGTCTTCACCCTTGTCGATGCCGCCCTGCGGCATCTGCCAGAGCTGCGGCGAGCCGTCATATTCGCTGTTGCCCTGGCTGATGCGCCGGCCGGCCCAGACGAGGCCTGCGTGGTTCAGAACCATGATGCCGACGCACGGGCGATAGGGAAGCTCCTCGGCGACGACCGAACGTTTGTCTTTTTTGCTCATGGATAACTCCGATCGATTACGGTCCGACGCTTTCGCTCGCGAGCGACGAGACGCCGACAATCTCGATACCGCGCTGCGAGGCTTCCTCGCTCCATTGCCTTATCGCATCGATGCTCTCGTCGAAAGCCGAGGCGATGCCGATCGCCGTGCCCTTACGGCCGGCAATGCGCTCCAGTTCGTCGAGTTTCTTGAGGATGGCGTCCTTCTGCAACTGCCCGTCAAGCGTCAGATCGCCAAAGGCATGGGGCAGTTCTATCGCCTTGGCAACGATCGCCGTCTTCGACTGCGCGGATGTCCCGTCGTCGAGGAAAAGCAGTCCCCGCTTGGAAATATCGCGCAGGACCGGCTCCAGCGCGCCGGCATCCGAGAGATAGCGGCCGCCGAGATAGTTCATCACGCCGGTATAGTTGGTAATCTCACCCATGGCCCGGTGAAGGCGGCCGAGATTATCCTTCGCTGACATCTTGGTCAGCAGCGTCCCAGGCCCGGGATCGTTCGCCGGGTAATCGAACGGTTCAAACGGCACCTGGATCAGGATTTCGTGGCCGGCGCGGCGGGCTTCCTGCATCCAGCGCTGCAGGCTGTTGCCGCTGACGGCAAAGGCGAGCGTCACAGTCGGCGGCAGGTCGCGGATCGCCCGCTGGGTGCCTGTCTGGCTGAGGCCAAGACCGCCGACGACGATCGCGATGCGGGTTCCGCGCGCGCCTGACCAGGGGCGCGCATATTGATCCATCGGCCGCTGCCCGCCGGGTCCGACAATAGGCAGCCGGCCATGGGGCGAATCCTCCAGAAGCGCGTCGTTGGGCTGGGCAGCCACGCGGGGGTCCTGGCCGATCCGCTGGGTGCCGATCATCACCGCTCCGCTGCCGTCGCGCGGGCGGGGGGTGTACTTGGTCACCACCGAACCGTCATCGGTGAGCGTCCGCTCGATATTGGCGCCGGAACCGGGATCGGAACGAGGCATGCCGGCGGATGGCAGCGGCGCCGCGTTCGGGTCGGGTTTGGTGGAAGGCTGGGTCGGTTCCGGCTTGGAAGCGGCCGGAAGGTTGGAAGCGGTTTGCTTCAGGGCATCATCGCCGCGCATGGCGTAGAGCGAAAGCCCCAGGACGCCGGCAACCGCCAGTATCGCGAAAACGATTGCGAGAGAAAACCTTCGGTTCCGTCGCCGAGCGGCCGGCCGGTTCTGTCCGAGCGGTGCATGGAGATCGGTGCCCAAGGTCTGTTCCGCGTTTCTTCTGCAGATACGAAGAACCGGCCAGCGAGACGTTTTCGACGCGTCACGCTGGCCGGCCCGATGATGTCTTTACTTCTTGATCGTGGCTGCCGCCGCCTTATCCGGGCTTGGCGGGAAGGACGGATCCTTCTTGGCGCCGCGGAAGAGGTCGAGTGCATAGTTGAGCTGGATGTCGTCCTTGGCTTCCGGCGGCACGTAGGCTGCGGAACCGGAACCTTCGTCGGTCTCGGCTGCACCCTGGATGTGGCCGCGCAGGCTGGATTCGCCCTCAGCCCGGATCTTGCCCTGCAGTTCCGCCGGCAGCGGCTGATCGACCTTGATGTCCGGCTGGATGCCGGTGCCCTGGATCGACTTGCCCGACGGCGTGTAATAGAGCGCGGTGGTCAGACGCAGCGCGCCGGCATCGCCGAGCGGGATGATCGTCTGAACCGAACCCTTGCCGAAGGAACGCGTACCGAGAACCGTGGCACGGCGCAGATCCTGGAGCGCACCGGCGACGATTTCCGAAGCGGAAGCAGAGCCGCCGTTGACAAGCACGATGACCGGCTTGCCGTCGGTCAGATCGCCGGGGCCGGCGTTGAAGCGGCGGGTCTCGTCGGCATTGCGGCCGCGGGTCGAAACCACTTCGCCACGTTCCAGGAAGGCGTCGGAAACGTTGATCGCCTGATCGAGCAGACCGCCCGGGTTGAGGCGCAGGTCGAGCACGTAGCCCTTCAGCTTGTCGGCCGGGACATCCGCCTTGATCTTCTTGATCGCCTTTTCGAGGTCGTCATAGGTCTTCTCGGTGAAGGAGATGACGCGGACATAACCGACATCGCCGCCTTCGACACGGGACTTCACGGCGCGGACCGCGATGATGTCGCGTACCACGGTGATGTCGAGCGGCTTGTCGGCGCCCTGACGGATGATCGTCAGCTTGATGGGGGTGTTGATGCCGCCGCGCATCTTTTCGACGGCTTCTTCGAGCTTCAGGCCGCGCACCGGCGCGCCATCGATCTCGGAGATGAAGTCGCCTGCCAGAATGCCGGCCTTGGAAGCGGGCGTATCGTCGATCGGCGCTATGACCTTGACGAGTTCGTTCTCCATCGTCACCTCGATGCCGAGGCCGCCGAACTCGCCACGCGTCTGCGTGCGCATGTCTTCGGCATCCTTGGCATTCATGAAGCTCGAATGGGGGTCGAGCGAGGTCAGCATGCCGTTGATGGCGTTCTCGACCAGCTTTTCCTCATCCGGCGGCGTCACATACTGGGCGCGGACCCGTTCGAACACGTCGCCGAAGATCGACAATTCCCGGTAGGTCGAAGGGCCGGCGGCCTGCGCCGGCACACCGGCCGAATAAATCACGCTCATCGCGGTCGCACCCAAGAGTGCACCGACGATGACAAGAGAAGCCCTACGAATCATTTCGTGCCCTTCCAGTTTCTTTCGAGGTCCACCACGGCTTGGAATCGAGCGGTGTGCCATCTTTTCGGAATTCAATGTAAAGCGTTGGACGATCTGTTTCCAGCGCCAATGCGGTTGCGCTTGCCACTCTTTTCTCACCCATCACGGCAATGGGTTCACCTGCGAAAACGAACTTGCCCTGCCGTGCATTCACAACGTCCATGCCGGTCAGAACCAGATGGTATCCATCTCCGGCATTGAGGATGATCATCTGTCCGTAACTCCGGAAGGCTCCGGCGAAAACCACCAAGCCGTCAGCCGGCGCCGTCACCACCGCACCCGCGTTCGAAGCAACAGTCATGCCTCTCGCCGTGTGCCCCGTCCCGTCGGCGTCGCCGAACCACCGCAATACATCTCCGGCGACCGGAAGCTCCAGCTTCTGCTTGAGGCTTGAAAACGCGTATGCGGGCGCAATGCGGTTTTTGTCAGGCACACCGCTTTGGGCAAGCTGCTTTGCCCTTTCGCGCTCGGCGTCCGACATCATGCGCTGGCGTTCTTCCTCGGCGCGTGCCTGGTCGATTGCCTCGCGCACCGAGGCGATTTCGCCTTCGAACGACTGGATGAGGTTCTCAAGCGTGGTGGCGCGGTCGGTGAGTTCCTCGGAGCGGCGGCGCTCGGCGTCGAGATCGGCCGTGTTGCGCTTGTTCAACTTTTCGTTTTCTGCAAGCAGCAGGGCCATGCGCCGGTCCTCTTCGAGGCTCGCGGCAATGGTGGTGGAAACGGTGGTCTTCTCGGTCATCGCCAAGGCCTGGAGAGAGGCCAGGGACTGAAGGTCGGCAACGAGCTTGTCCGCCTCGTGGCGCATGCCGGGAACGACGGCGCCGAGGAGGATTGCGCTGCGAACCGAGGCGAGCGCATCGTCCGGCGTCACCAGAAGTGCCGGAGGAGGATTGCGGCCCATGCGCTGGAGGGCTGCGAGCACTTCGGCCAGCACCGCGCGTCGGCCGCGCAGGGAGGTGCGGATACCGTCCTCCTTGAGCTTCAGTTCGGTGATCTTCTTTCCGCTGTCGAGGATCTTGGTTTCCAGGCTCTTGCGGCGTGCTGCAGAATCAATCAGCGCCTGGCGGACATCGGCGGTGTTCTTCCTGATATCGGCGATGGTTTTTTCGATGGCGGCAGCCCTGTCGCCCGAAATCTTCATGCTCTTGGTCAGGACTTCCAGCTCGCCGCGGGTTTCGTTGCGGCGGCGCTGCAGATCGGCGGTGGGATCGACTGCCGTAGTCGGTGCCGCCTGGGGCACCGTCGGCGAGGCCGCGTTCTGGGCGTGGGCGGTATTGGGGATCTGGAGGGGCGGAACCAGCGCGAAACCGAGACCCGCCGCCAGAAGCAGCGCGCGACGGTACGATATGATCCTGGTTGTCCGCATTCCCGCTCCGCTATTCGCCGGATCGAGAAAGCCTAAGCTGATTTGCCCGGCGGGGCCACAAACAACATCGTGTTTGAAGGTAAACGATCGTTTAAGCCCTGTGATAGGGATGGCCCGAAAGAATGGTGACGGCGCGATAGAGCTGCTCGGCGATCAGAATGCGGACCAGTTGATGAGGCCATGTCATCGAGCCGAGGTTGAGCACCATGTCGGCCCGTTCGCGCAAGTCCGGATCGAGCCCGTCGGCGCCGCCGATCGCCAGCATCAGGTCGCGTTTGCCGCTGTCGCGATATCGGCCGATCGTGGCCGCAAAAGCCTCGCTGTCGAGCGCCTTGCCGCGTTCGTCGAGGAGAATGAGAACTGCGCCTTCGGGAAGCACCTTCTCAAGCGCGCCGGCTTCCTCGCGCTTGCGGGTATCGGCATTCGCCGCCCGGCTTTCCTGGATCTCGATCTGTTTCGACAATTCCAGACCCACCGCCGGGCCAGCCTTGGCGAAGCGGTCGAGATATCGGGACGCAAGTTCCTTCTCCGGTCCGGTCTTTAGCCGTCCCACGGCGAAAAGGCTTATTCGCATGTCCTGATCCGTTGATTTTAGGGCCGAAAATTCCACCTTGCGGCGAGTTCGCACCCAGCCGCATGGTTTCGACCTCAGTCCGACCGGTTCAGGGAATGCCCGAACCTGTCAGTGCAGCAATGTGCCTTCCTGGATATCCGGCGTCGCCCACATCTTTTCGATGTTGTAGAACGCGCGGATTTCAGGCCGGAACACGTGGACGATGATGTCACCGGTGTCAATGAGCACCCAGTCACCCGTCTCCTGTCCTTCGACGCGGGCTGTTCCAAGCCCCTCGTCCTTCAGATCGGAAATCAGGTGATCGCTGATGGCCATGACATGCCGGTTCGATCGTCCGGAGACAACGACCATGTAGTCCCCGAGCGCTGATTTTCCAGCAATGTTGATGGTGACAATCTCTTCAGCTTTGGAGTCCTCGAGACTTGCGAGGACCAGTTCGAGAGCGCGGGCGGCAGCATCGGCGCCACGTTCCAGGCTCTGCGGGAGAACGGAGGCCGTCCTGCCCTTGGCGTGTACTGTTGTCAGGGTTTGTCCTTTCATCCGGGTAACAGCAACAGGCACTTGAAGCGAATCCGATTCACGCTCGGCCGCTGTATTTAAGGTGGCATCGAATTCTTAATCTTTCAAGAGAGCGTCCGAAAAGGTGATAGAAAGATGTAGACCCCTTTCGTCACAGCAGCTCGGCCGATGCTAGTCCGATTTCTGGTCGTTTGCGGCGCGGATCGCCGTGGAACTCAGGGCCGAACGCGGGCCGTGAATGAAGGTCCAGGCCGGCGCGCGCCGCTTCCAGAGCGTGCCCGCGTCATCCTCGTCCACCCGGGCGTAATCGAAGGTGCGGGCCATTTTCGACGACAGGAACGACAAAGTCGCTCCGGGGCGGTCGATAACGGCGATCGGGAAGGTCGAGGCGATCGACTGCCACTTCTGCCACAAATGAAAGGTCTTCAGGCTGTCGGCGCCCATCACCCAGACAAAATGCACGAGCGGGTTCCTGGCCTTCACGAAGGAGAGCGTATCGGCGGTATAGGATCCGCCGAGCGTCTTCTCAAAGGCGGTGATCTTGATGCGCGGGTCGTCGATCAACTTTTCGCTCATCGCCAGCCGGTCGCCGAGCAAGGCCAGCCCGGAGCGGCTTTTCAGCGGGTTGCCCGGCGTCACCATCCACCAGAGCTGGTCTAGGCCGAGCCGGCGAAGCGCGATCTCGGCGACCAGGAGGTGACCCTCATGCGGCGGATTGAACGAACCGCCGAACAGGCCGACGGCCATGCCTCGTTCGGCATGCGGCATGACCAGATATCGGCGATCGATGGTCTCTTCCGTCACGCGCGATCAGGGCCGGATCTGGCCGGTGCCGTGCACCCGGTATTTGAACGAGGTCAGCTGTTCGACGCCGACGGGGCCGCGCGCATGCATCTTGCCGGTCGAAATGCCGATCTCGCCGCCCATGCCGAACTCTCCGCCATCGGCGAACTGGGTGGAGGCATTGTGCAGCAGGATCGCTGAGTCGAGTTCGTTGAAGAAACGGGAGACGACCTCAGGATCCTCGGCGATCACCGCCTCCGTATGGTTCGAGGAATAGGTGTTGATGTGGCGGATAGCGCCGGAAATGCCGTCGACGATCGCAACCGAGATGACCGCGTCGAGATATTCGGTGCGCCAGTCTTCGTCCGTCGCTGGCTTGAAGCCTGGAAACACCTTGAGAACGGTGGCCGAGGCGCGGATTTCGCAGCCGGCTTCCGTCAGTGCTTCGAGGACAGGCATCAGATGCGTGCCGATCCCGGCACTGTCGACCAGCAGGGTCTCGGCTGCTCCGCAGACGCCGGTGCGGCGCATCTTGGCGTTGACGATGATCTTCTTGGCCATTTCCAGGTCCGCGGAGGCGTCCAAGTAGATATGGCAGAGGCCTTCAAGATGGGCGAAGACCGGCACACGCGCCTCGTTCTGGACGCGGGCGACGAGGCTCTTGCCCCCACGCGGCACAATCACGTCGATCGCGCCATCGAGGCCCGACAGCATGGCGCCGACGGCGGCGCGGTCGGTGGTCGGCACGATCTGGATCGCGTGTTCCGGAAGGCCCGCCGCCTTCAGGCCGGCGACGAGGCAATCGTGGATCGCCTCCGAGGACCGGGCCGAATCGGAACCGCCGCGCAGGATCACGGCATTGCCGGCCTTGAGGCAGAGCGCGCCGGCATCGGCGGTGACGTTCGGCCGGCTTTCATAGATCACGCCGATGACGCCGAGCGGTGTGCGGACACGCTCGATATGGAGCCCGTTCGGACGGTCCCAGGCGGCGATGACTTCACCGACCGGATCCTTGAACTCGGCGATCTCGCGCAGCGCCTGTGCCATGCCGGCGATCGACTTTTCGGTCAGCGTCAGCCGATCGATGAACGACGGCAGAAGATCCTTGCCCTCGACCTGTTTCAGATCCGCGGCATTGGCGGCGAGGATCTTGTCCCTGTTGCCAAGGATCGCGTCCGCCATGGCCTGGAGCGCCTTATTCTTTGCTTCGGTCGAAGCCGTTGCGAGCTCGCGGGCCGCAGCCTTCGCATTGCGACCTATCTCGCCCATCACGGCGGCGACGTCGCCTGCCTTTGCAACCATATCAAGCATGGGCGGCATCCTCCTTGCGGTCTTCTTTTTTGGCTTTACGTTTCGCCGGCCCGGTCATCACCAGGTCGTCGCGATGGACCATGGCGGCGCGGCCGGCATAACCGAGGATCGCTTCGATCTCGCCGGACTTCCGCCCGGTGATCTGGCGGGCCTCTTCTGCGTCGTAGCTCACGAGCCCTCGGGCGATCTCGCGACCGTCGACGCCGATGATCGCGACCGTGTCGCCGCGATGGAAATGGCCGTTGATGCGGCGTACGCCGGCGGGCAGCAGGCTTTTGCCGGTGCCGAGCGCGGTTTCAGCGCCTTCGTCGACGAAAAGTTCGCCGGCCGGTTGAAGCTGGCCCGCGATCCAGGTTTTCCGTGCAGTCACTGGGGTCCCGGAGGGCGCGAACCAGGAGGAGCGGGCACCCTGTTCAATCGCGCGCAGCGGATGCTCCATCTTGCCGGATGCGATAATCATGGCGCAGCCGGCGCCGGTGGCGATCTTGCCAGCGTCGATCTTGGTGCGCATTCCGCCGCGCGACAGTTCGGACGCAGCGCCGCCGGCCATGGCTTCGATCTCCGGCGTGATCGCGGGCACGAGTTCCAGGAATTTGGCGTCGGGGTCGAGATGCGGCGGAGCAGTGTAAAGGCCGTCGATATCGGATAGGAGCACGAGCAGGTCGGCGCTGGTCATGGTGGCGACGCGGGCGGCGAGGCGATCGTTGTCGCCGTAACGGATTTCGGTCGTGGCGACCGTATCGTTCTCGTTGATGATCGGCACGGCGCCGATCTTCAGAAGCTGGTTGATGGTGGCACGGGCGTTGAGGTAACGGCGACGTTCCTCCGTGTCCCCCAGCGTCAGTAGGATCTGACCTGCCACGATCTTGTCACGGGAGAGGCTTTCCGACCAGGCGCGGGCAAGCGCGATCTGGCCGACCGCCGCCGCTGCCTGGCTCTCTTCGAGCTTCAGTGCGCCCGAGGGCAGGTCGAGCACGGTGCGGCCCATGGCGATGGCGCCTGAAGAGACGACCAGAACGTCGATGCCTCTCGCCTTCAACGCGGCGATATCGGCGCAGATGGCGTCGAGCCATTGCGACTTCAGGCCCCTCTTGCGGTCGACGAGCAATGCCGAGCCGATCTTGATGACGATACGGCGATGGCCGACGAGAGGCTTGCGGACTGCCGTCATGCGTCCTCGTCCTCATCGAGATCCTGGATGGGGGTCGAACGATCGGGCAGCGCGGTTTCGTTGACGCCGCTCGCCTCGACGATCACGTCGCGCAGCGCGCGCAGCACCTCGGTCATGCCCTTGCCGGTGACGGCGGAGATCAGGAACGGCGTCTGGCCGCAGGCCTTTTCCAGTTCCTTCGCCTTCTTCTTCAGCTCCTTGTCGTCGAGCACGTCGATCTGCGACAGCGCCACGATGACCGGCTTGTCGATCAGGCCACCGCCATAGGCTTCAAGTTCATGCTTTACCGTCTTGTACGCCTTGCCGACCTTTTCCTCGACGGAGGAGACCAGATGCAGGAGCACGCGGGTGCGCTCGACATGGCCCAGGAACCGGTCGCCGATGCCGACACCCTCATGGGCGCCTTCGATCAGGCCGGGAATATCCGCGAGCACGAATTCGCGGCCGTCGATGGTGGCGACGCCGAGATTGGGATGCAGCGTCGTGAACGGGTAGTTGGCGATCTTCGGACGGGCGCGGGTGACGCTGGCAAGGAATGTCGACTTGCCGGCATTCGGCATTCCGACGAGGCCGGCATCGGCGATCAGCTTCAGCCGCAGCCAGATAGTTTTTTCCTCGCCCTCAAGGCCAGGATTGGCCCAGTTCGGCGCCTGGTTGGTCGCGCTCTTGAAATGGGTATTGCCGAAGCCGCCATTGCCGCCCTTGGCGAGCCGGAACCTTTGGCCTTCGCGGGTCAGGTCGATGATCAGCGTCTCGTTGTCTTCCTCGAAGATCTGGGTGCCGACGGGCACTTTCAACGTCACTTCGCCGCCATTGGCGCCGGTGCGGTTGCGGCCCATGCCGTGGGTGCCGGTCTGGCCCTTGAAATGCTGCTGGAAGCGGAAATCGATCAGGGTGTTGAGGCCGTTGACGGCCTCCACCCAGACGTCGCCGCCGCGTCCGCCGTCACCGCCATCGGGTCCGCCGAACTCGACGAACTTTTCCCGTCGGAACGAGACCGCGCCCGCGCCGCCGTCGCCGGAGCGGATATAGACTTTTGCCTCGTCGAGAAATTTCATCTTGTCGCCGTCAGTCTTGTGTTAGTCGGGATGCCTGTCGCTTCAGGTAGGGCGCTCAGTGCATGTCGATAGGGGTTTCGATATCGTCGGTTGGGGCGGAGGTCAAAGAATATCATGAAGTTCGTCAGCTATAACATTCAATACGGGGTCGGCATGGATGGCGTGTTCGATCCCGAACGCATCGCCGCGAGTATCGAGGGAGCGGATGTGATCGCGCTTCAGGAAGTGACCCGCGGTTTCCCCAGGAACGGCCATGTGGATCTTGTCGCCCGCTTCTCGGATCTGTTTCCGGACCATTTTCATGTCTATGGCGCACCTTGCGACCTGCTGCTCGACGTCTCGGTCGAGAACGGCCGCCGCATCGAGCGCCGCTCCCAGTTCGGCAACATGATCCTGTCGCGCTGGCCGATCCTTGCCACCCGCCATCTTCTGCTGCCCCGCAGCCGCACCGTCGAGATGCTCAACCTGCAGCGCGGCGCGCTGGAAGCGGTCATCGTCGCACCCGGCGGGCCGCTTCGGGTCTATTCCGTCCACCTCGATCATGTCTCTGCCGATGAACGGCTCGGCCAGATCCGTTATCTGAAAGAGCGGGTGGTCAACTTCACCTCCGAGGGTGGTTCGCTCACCGGCGGCGCCGAAGAGGGTTTCCCCGATCTGCCGCTGCCGGAGGATTTCCTGCTGATGGGGGATTTCAACATGGAGCCGGAATCGACGGAATATATCGCCCTGGCCGGCCAGCGGGACCGTTATTACGGCCGCGTCCTGCGCGCCAACGAACCCGTCGACGTGCTGGACCGCCTTGGGTCGGTAACGCCGGAGACCTATACCTGGGCGAAGCCGCCGGGTGACGGGCCGATAAAGATGCATCTCGATCATTGCTTCGTGAATGCCGGGCTGGTGCCGCGGTTGAAAAACGCCTGGATCGACAATGAGGCGCCTGGTTCCGACCATTTCCCGGTCTGGGTCGAGGTCGAGTGAGTGATCCGGCGGAGTTTTCTCCGCCGGATCTTTGTTACCGGAGCGTCACGGTCGGGCCGGCCGCCGGAAATCCTCGGGCAGAAGCATGGTCTCGATATGCGGGACCAGGCGGTTGCGCGACAGGCTGAAGAGTTGGTTCGCATCGACGATGGTGAAGCCGAGCTTCTTCTGGACGTTCAGCGAGGCCAGATTGTCCGCAAAGGCGCCGGAAAAGACCTGCGCTTCCGGCATCCGCCGGAAGAAACGTTCCAGCGCCCCGGCTACCGCTTCGGTCATGTAGCCCCGATCCCAGTAGAGCCGGTTCAGCCAGTAGCCTAGACGCCATTGACCGCGTCTCGGTTCCAGGCAGACGGCGCCGATATGGGTGTCGTCACCGGTGGTGATCGCCAGCGTCCAGTCCGGCAGGATGCCGGATGCATGCGGGACGAGCCAGTCCAGCGCGTCCTGGCGATCATAGGGCTGCGGCACCCGCGCCAGCATGCGGGCGACCTTGAAATCGCCGAGCGATTCGGCAATCGCCGTCGCATCGGTGATCTTGTGCGGGCGAAGAACCAGCCTTTCCGTGGTGATGACCGGGCAGGGGCCGGGCGTCGTGACAGTCGAACTCGTCTTCTGGAGGACGGCGGCGTTCATCGCAGTTCTCCCCAGCTTCTCAAGGACATCCAGGTCTTGCGGTCGAGCCGGAACCACTCGACGGCGACCATGCCGCCAAGCGCTAGGCAATCGATCATGCCGGTGCCCTGGAACTGGAAACCGCATTTCTGGATCACCCGCCGGGAGGCGATGTTGGTCACCCGGCAGCGGGCATCGATATGGTCGATGTTGTTGCGGGTGCGGAAGGCCATGTCGATCAGGGCATGGGCGGCTTCCGTGGCGTAACCCCTGTTCCAATGGGGCTCGCCCAGCCAATAGCCGAGTTCGAGCGTTCTCTCGTCCTGTTGCGGTTCGAGCGCGCAGCAACCGAGAAAGGCGCCGTTGTCTCCTCGCGTGATGGCGTAGACGCATTTGCCAATCTCGCCGGCCTTCGTGCGTCGCACGAAATCGGCTGCGTCTTTAGCCGTATAGGGATGCGGCATACGCGACACCATGGTCGCGATATTCGCATTGTTGGCGAGATGGGCAAGTGCGTCGATGTCTTCTTCGTGGGGCGTGCGCAGAACTAACCTCTGCGACAGTAAGACGGGGCAATCGCTTCTCGACCGGTCGGGTCTTAACCGATCCTCTGGCGGCCGGGATTGGCTCGCCCTCAGTAATTCGCCTTGCATGTTCAGTCCTCCTGTTGGGGCAAAGAAAAAGGGAAGATGGTGGTGTCCCATCTTCCCTTTTTTCTGACTGAACCTTTGGGCGTTCAGCCGGGTCGATGTGACACCGGCTGCTTAAAACGCTTGCCGGCTTTATTCTGCTGCTTCGGCTTTCGGCATTACGGACACGAACACTCGACCATTGGCCTTGGTTCGGTAATTCACATTGCCTTCGGTAAGCGCAAAAATGGTGTGGTCCTTGCCGAGGCCGACATTGGCGCCCGGATGCCACTGCGTGCCGCGCTGGCGCACGATAATGTTGCCCGGAATGACGGCTTCGCCGCCGAACTTCTTCACGCCAAGGCGCTTGGAATTCGAATCGCGACCGTTGCGCGACGAACCGCCAGCTTTTTTATGTGCCATTGGAGTTCTCCTTTACCCTTCGAAACCCGTTGTTAAGCCAAGATGTCCGTGATGCGGACGACCGTGTGATGCTGGCGATGGCCGCGAATCCGCTTGGAATTCTGACGGCGACGCTTCTTGAAGGAAAGAACCTTCTTGCCGCGATTATGCTCGACCACTTCGGCCTTGACCGTCGCACCCGCAACAAAGGGAGCGCCGAACTTGGCATCGGCACCAACGCCGACAACCAGGATTTCATTGAATTCTACGACAGAACCAGCTTCGGCTTCCAGCTTTTCGATGGTGAGCACGTCGTTGGCTGCCACGCGGTACTGTTTACCGCCGGTCTTGATGACTGCGAACATTTTTTATCCTTTCATGTTCGTTCCGGCTCTGCCCTATTTAAAAGGCGGCCGTCTTTTTATCAGTCGGGCTCTAGCAGGGTTTCGAAAGAGACGATCTTCTGGAACTTGCTGCCGGTGGAATTCGCGTGGCTGTTCCAACAACCTCCACACAAACAAAGAGGCATGGATACTTTTCCACGCCTGATCGCGAGCGGACATACGCGAGCGACAAAAAACTGTCAAGACGAAAGGATGTAAAGACTTGATATTCGCCCCTTGCCAGCCCCATGTTTGCCCGCTATGAGAACGCCCGCGCTGACCAACGCGTCATCACGTCTTAAGCGGAGAGGTGGCTGAGTGGTCGAAAGCACCGCACTCGAAATGCGGCGTGCCTGCGAGGGCACCGTGGGTTCGAATCCCACCCTCTCCGCCATTATGAACCTTCGGCCGTAAGGCTTTCCTGCAACGTGTTAAATTCTTAAATCTTAGATGCAGGTCGGAGAACCGGTGAGGGCCACACTCAAGGCACTACCTACTTCAAACTGCGTCCAAAAATGAAGCCTATTGCCGTCCCCGCAAAAGCAAAGCCCCGCTCAGCTTGCTTAGCCCAAAACTCCGCCTCTGTGGCCTGGGTAGCGGCTTGGTTGAGACACCATACGGCGATCAATAGTCCGGCGCTCGCAACAATGAACGCGATAATGGTCGGGGCGCTTGTTGGGCCGCCAACAAGCCAGCCCAGCCAGCCTCGCTCCCCGTGGGCCATCTGCTCTCGGTGACGATTGGTCTCCCGGATCAGCTCAACATTGAATTGGTTTGCCGCACCTAAAGTTTCGCCCAGGTCCGGATCGCTCGGTTCAGGGTCGCTCGCAGACTGTTTAGCTTGTTCTCTCTCAGAGGCCATACTCGAATGCCAGCCTATTTTTGATAGCCGGCACGGAGACTGCAAACAGCTTCGACAAGTCCGACTCACTTAGTCTCTGATAATACTGGTCAAGGAGGGGACGTGGAACAAGTAAATGCGCGGCGAAGGCATTCGCTTCTTTTTCATGGGGATCATCGTTGTTTCGTTCAGGATCTCGCCAAAAAACCTTGTAATCATCTGAGCCTGCCCAGTCCTTATGTAGGAGAGCATGACCGAGTTCGTGAGCGATCGTGAACGTCTGGCGAAGCGGCGACTCATTCTTGTTGATGTAGATGGCTTCCTCATCCGGATCATAAAATCCTGCCACCTGGGCAAAGTCGCCGGAGAATGAGACAAATTTTACGTCGAAGCCCTGTTCACGCGCCATGGAAATAGGGTTGATCGGCGGATGAACGACTCCGGTCTCCTCGAGAAGCTCTGCGGCTTTACGCTTCACGAGACGGTAGTCAGGAATCTTCCTCATCGCCCCTCCTTCTGCGTCTAATCGTTCGAATCAAGAAAACGCAGTGACGGAGCCGCTGCGTTTCGCATGCTACATAATGAATCAGGATTCAGTTTTCCACAAGTGCGCGACGAGCAGTAGATACGATGAGGTTTTAGTCTGCAGAAGTAGCACTTGTCTAAGTGAGCGCGGGAACCCGTTTCAGCTTCTTGCCGAACCACACTATTTTCGTCGGATAGTAGAACCCAAGGTAATCTATCAGATCGGGCCAATCTGGGTGCGGACGGCGATGGTAAGGTGTCTCGTAGTCCTTCTTCCACCACCGGTTCAGAAGCGTTGCCGCAATATCTGGCGCGTTTTTGGTTTTCTTGTCATTTAGTGGCAGGTAGACAAAATATGCCATCAGCCACTCTGCATAGTCGAGGGTTGCGGGTGTTTTCTTAAGTTGCCTGCCGGAAGGTCGGGCAGTTCCTACCTCCCCTACCCAGATCTGCAAATCGTCGATTCGTCCTAGTTTATGATGCGCATTGCCGACACGTTTACTCAATGAGGTTGATATCCCGACATACTGAAGGCTGAGAGGCTCGTCGGCGTCTGTTCGGCCGATTGCCAGATACAGACCTGTTCCCATAAAGTCACCTATTGCAACGCGCGCTTCCTCGATCCCTTTATATGGCCCAAACCAGTCGACGGCGATGACTAGATGCTTTGCCAACTTAATGCCCTCATCTGCCGCACGCATGCGCGAATAGTAGATCGGCTCTTTCTCCTCCGAGAACGGTGGATTGTTCTCTCAATCGAGTGGACGTCGATACCAGCCCGACTAAAAGCCGACGCCTATCCAATCGCATCGGACAATTTGTCTAGCGTCCAAATCTCGAAATGTGCTCCAAGCACTGCGCGCAGCTCAGCCGTTAAAACAGGGTGAGCAACCTTCCCGCGGGACCAATCGAGCTTAGCATCGTGACTCAGAAGGATAACGTTGTCGAAGGACGCACCGCTTGCTTTTGCTTCACAAAGTCCCCACAGCAAATCTACCCAGACTAGAAAGTCGCCATCACCGTCATCTTTGAAGCCAGGAGGCGTCCTAGCCAGTTTCCGGCCACGCGCTATCTCAGTAAAAGGCTCTCTAGGTGCGAACGGAACCACAGCCTTTTGCACTAGACGCTCCAAAAAAGACGACGTCTTACTCATAAGCTCTGGCTCGAACATATGCTCATTTCCAAGCTTAAATGCATCCAAAGATTCCGCTACCGACTCTATTCCGAGAATTCCAGCAGAGCTATATTTTACAACATCCTTTGACAGATCATTATATTTCTTTGAGAGTGCCTTATATACGGTATCTGTCGCACTAAGTTGGTTGTTCCAAAATTCTTGGATCACTTGCCCAGGCACAACTACTGGCTTCTCATGCACGCCTGTGAGATAGTCCATTATGTCAGCGCTTTTCTTATTGGATGGGATGCGAAGGAATACGTTCGCATCCAGCACTAAGGCCGAATTAGCCAGATTTGTATCGGGCGCTGCACCTTTTACGGCCGCCGCCAAGGCCTCCAGCATCGGAATATTCTCGCGTCGATCCAAAACGCTTATGATCTTGGCGAGCGTAGTTCCGGGCGCCGCGTCAGCCATACCATACCTCAGCTGCCTTACTGGCCAGCGCAGCGCCCATTTCGCGAATCGATTCGGCATTCCATTCAGGATACATACCAAGATCTGTAACTAATTCGTTTGGTGCGGCAACAGGAAACATCTTTTGTTGAAATGTCTGCCAATCATTACCGCTATCCGCTCTAGATTCTTCTGTGCTGAGAAACGTATTACCAATAGTGTTTCCCCAGAAGGCAAGTTCTCCCTCCTCGAAATCGGGATGAAACTTCAACGATTTGGGAATGATAAAATGGGTGAAATAATAATTATCTGGCGCTATATTGTTAGAAAGAATTGTATTCCGAAGATATCCCAATACGATCTTGTTCAACGAACGCTTAGACAACCGGTCAATGAAAAAATATCTTTCTGGATTAAGGTCGTCTAGCTCAGCGAGGGCATCGAACCATTGCGATGTCTCCGCGACTCTCCGGGCGGCCTCGGCAAAGCGGCGTTCGATGTTGCCTGTCCCTAGGTTTCCAACGACTATACGTCTTACAACCAAGCGCAATAGTTGATCTAGCCCTTCGTCGGAATCTGCAACATCGGTGATTGCCATCATCAGGGGGCGCACGGTGATTATATTTAGACGATTGAGAGCTCGGAAGACTGCCAGGGCGTGCTCATCAGCTGGACCCGGCAAGCTGGGATCCACCATCTGGAGGTAAAGTGCCAGCCTCGTTTCCAACATCTCGATAAGCGCAATCGGAGAAGGAGCCATGCGTGGGCTGTGTTCATTACGCGAAGCAAGGAAAGAGAATAGGTCCTTCGGGAGGATGTGACCGCTTTGGACAGTGACCACGTGGCGGATATATTGGACAAAGCTGTTTGTCCCATCATTCTGAAAACTGTCGGCGATGCGCTTCCATCGATCATATATCTCCCCACGTTGATTGTGCGGAACCTGACTAATAATAAAGTTTTTTAGAAGATCTGCAGTGGTAAGATCTTTTCCTCTAGTATTGATAACTTCAAATACCTGGTAGGCGGACGATGGCGATGGGTGGACGAATACAGCAAAATATAGTTTGTTTGTAATGAACTCTGTCCATTTCCCCAACCGTTTAAATGGATCTGGTTTTAGGTCATCACGCAATTCTTTGATAATAAAACGGTAAGACCTGCAAATTTCAACTGAGACGGAATCTGTATTTCCAGCCGTCTGAACAGGAGTTTCGCCCGTCGTTACAATGTGCTGCAGTGTATCATTGTCCGCGCTATCCGTTAAAACCACTCGCGGATCACTTCCATCGGTATCGTAATTTATCGATGTTAGGAAATCCGCATTAAGGCGCTCAGCAAGCGCGGAGCGTCCTCTCCTTTTTGCTTCGTGGTAAAGTGCGGAGGCGAGAAGGGTTAAAGTAACGACCCGCTGCTGGCCGTCGACGATTTTTTTTCTTCCATCTTCGTCAGTGAGGATGATGAGGCCGAGAAAATAGGAATCCGAATCCAGGCTACGTTGAATGTCCTCGAAAAATTCTCTAACCTCATCTTCACCCCAGGAATACTCTCGCTGATAAGGGGGAACCTCAAACGTTGAGCCAGAGATCAGCCCTCCAGCTGTGCTCGATGAAGCATTAAGCGGTGCGTCCAACGTCGGCTCCCTTGCTAAGACCTAAACTCATGTCCGGTTTCCGATGAATTCACGCTTCAGGATTCGTTCGGCGTTGAAATCAAGGTCACCGCGTATTGCAGCTCTTTTGTCATAGGAGACCTAAGTAAGCGGCGCAAGAACCAGCTCCGGAATAGCGCCTAGCCCTTAGACGGCATCCTTGGAATTCGCCGATGACAGGGCGTCCTACGCATCTCCGACAACAGGAGATTGAGATGGCACTATCAGAAAACTCAGGGGACGCTGCCAAGCGCAGGTGCGATCATCGCTGCACCAAACTCCAAAACCCGCTTTCCGCCCATGCTCGCGTTTCAGGTGGGCTGCCCGCTTCTTGACGAGCTTTGCCGCCTCTCCGGGTGAAGTCCAGCGCAGGAAAAAGTGCAGGGCTAGGCGAAAGCCTTCTCCTCTGCCTCGATATCGTCGAAGTCGGGCAAGCGCCGCACGTAGCCGCGCAGATGATCGTCATTCAGTGATTGCTCAAAACACGTCCAACAGAATTCCTGGGCTTCCTTGCTGCGCTCCAGCGCTTCCAGTGCCTTGATGCGCGCTAGCTGCCATTCGAAGGTAACGTCCGTCCCGCCCCCGCTCTTCACCTCACCTAAGGCCTTCAGCGCCTCGTCGGCGCGTCCGGCCGAGACCAAGCGGTTGGCAATGTCAGCTGCGACCATAGGAGCGCTACGCGTTTTCTCCGGCTGTTGCGCGATATAGGCGTCCACATCGTTTTGGGCGTCAGCAATTTCCTGGAGGGCGATGCGGATGGTGAGATCCTTGCCACTTCCATAGACGTCATCCTTGTAGATCGCGCCCGCACTGCTCCAGCCAATCACCTGCCGATCTTTTTATCCGGCTTCTCTATGGGTTCTCTCGACCAGGTCACAAAAATCGTCTTTAGACGTTCCAGACCTTCGTTGCCGAATGCTGGGGCCATCGCCGTGATCAGTCTGTCAAATTGGCCGTAACCGTTGTCCTGGAACGCTTTGAGCACTTTCTCAGCCAGAACATCTGCGTCGATTTTCGCAGCCTTAGCAATAATCCCCGCGTCGGTGCCGGCCTGATGGAAGCTCTGGATCAATGAGCCGCTACCGTCGTCTGAGCGCCCGAAGAGAGGATCCGCGATCGCCAGGAACTGCCAAATCAGCTCGAAAGCCTCCACCGGATCGTCGGGAGCGATGGTTTCGACGATTTTCCTGCGCTGTGTCTCCAGGTCGGTCTTCGTCGCCTTGACCCTGCGCCAGTCAATGAAGGTCTTGGCGCGCGCGATGCTGGAAAGCCGTTTACGGACCTCTCTGGCAACCTCGGCACTACTGTGGTTCCCTGCAAGCTCCATACGAAGCCGGCGCTTATGCGCGGCACTGCCAGTGCTGACCTCGATCAGGAGTTCGGCTAGCCGCTGTGCGCCGAGAGCTTCAAGGTTCTTCGCGTTGAGGGTGGTTTTGGTTGCTATATGCCGTCGACCGTCTCTTTCGAATTATGACTAACGTAGAGGCTTGTCGGAGCCAAGGCTGGCGCGCCGGAATTGTCCTTGGCCCCCTCAACGGGGCATCCTACGCATCATCTCGATCACAAACGGAGATTGAGATGGCAACGATCAGAAAACTTAGAGGACGCTGGCAAGCACAGGTCCGTCGTCGCGGAATGAAGCCGCGAGCGAAGAGCTTCGACAGCAAAGCTGAGGCGGAGAAGTGGGCGCGAGACCTTGAGACGCAGGTCGATCGCTTTGGTATGGCGCCGGACACGAAGATCCTTGAGACTACAACGCTTGGCGAGCTTCTTGAGCGTTATCAGAACGAGGTTACGCCACTCAAGCGAGGTGCCGTTCAGGAAACGCAGCGCCTCGATGTTCTCCGGCGTCACGACCTCTCGCACCGCACGTTGATTGGTCTCAGCCAGCAAGACATCGCTTCTTTTCGTGACGAGAGGCTTCAATCTGTAGCTCCATCTACCGCCGTCCGCGAGATGGCGATCCTCAGCCACACAATTGAGGTCGCGATACGAGATTGGGGTATGCCGCTCGCGAAGAACGTTGTTAAATTGGTGCGCCGCCCGGTGATCCGAAACGAGCGCAGTCGACGCCTAACTGGTGACGAGGAGCAGCGCCTGCTCGATGGTTGCGACGCTGGGAAGATCCCATTTTTCCGGACGATCGTGATCATTGCGATCGAGACTGGGATGCGCCGTGGAGAGATCCTTGGGCTGGAATGGCCCGACATCTCGCATAACCGGCGCGTAATCACGCTGACGATGACAAAGAACGGATCGGGGAGGGAAGTGCCACTCTCTCAGCGAGCGTTCGACGCGCTGATGCTGTGGAAGGATCTGTCTGACGTAGATGGATCTATTGTATTTCCCATGAGCCCTGGCGCCTTGGAGCAAACGTGGCGCCGCCTATTGGTCCGGGCCGGCATCAAGAACCTCCGTTTCCATGACCTTCGTCACGAGGGTGTCAGTCGGCTTTTCGAGAGGGGGCTCAACATGATCGAAGTGAGCAGCATCTCCGGGCATAAAGAGCTGCGCATGCTAAAGCGTTACACGCATCTATCCGCTGATGATCTGGTCGCTCGCCTGAGTGAGCCCTCACAAGCACACGCATAAGGACGTTGCCAAAAGTTGTCGCCTCAACGCATACGTGCTGAGAGGTGACAACTTCAGCTCCAGGACGGTATCAAAATGCCAACGTCTCTTTCCATTTTCGATATGAAAATCACTCGTTCGCTACGCTAAGTTGACAGAGCTTTACGTTTCGTTGGCACTTTTTGCTGATTTCGACCTTTTTCGCCAAAGTGCCAACGTCAGGTATCTCTAATATAGGTGGGCTTGAGAGCGTTCTCGTGGATGTAGATCCAGTAGAGCTGCAATCTCCATCGATAGCGAGACACCACTGATCACCGGTTTGGTTGATCAGCCGCGGAAGCCTTGTGTGGCAGTGGCAAAAACATTTCCTACCTGATGCCATAGAGGGTCGCCCGCACCAGTCAGAAGAGGGAGGTCAGCTTGTTCTATGAAGAGCTGGTCATCATCGAAGCCCGTGCCGTCAGCTCATGTTGCACCTTGATGCTGGCTCTGGAGGTCCTGGGGTTCGGCGGCTCCGCATGGTTCATTTACTCCCGGCCGCCGCGATCCTCCTATGCCGCTCTCACGGCTAACCAATGGTGACCGCTCCACCCACAAAAGACGAAGTCCTAGAAGCCGTCAACGAGCTCGATGGGGATGGGTTGGGTGTCCACCGACGTCCGGGGACGGATCCTCCCATGTCGTTCAGGGTGGATATTAGCGCTCGTAGGCGAGCTCAGCGCACTGGCGCGTTAAGGTTCCGCTGATCTTCATTGGCGCGAGCCAGTGATGAACCTGGAGCGATCATGAGCGATCATGAATCGTCTGCATCACAGAAACTTTGGGTTATAAAGCAAACAAGACATGGGCGCGACAGAGGGCTTTAGGCGGCCTGATCGTCATCCGCTCATGACTTGCGTCATCTCAGCATCGATGTCGCTATAAACAAACAAGCAGCGCTGCGAACCCAATTTGGCAATGGATACCTACGTATCCAAAGGAGAACCTGTGACCGAAGATCGTCTTCTGTTTGAAAATCGTGTTCGCGACGGTATCACTGCATTGAGGCTTGTAATGCCCGACGTCCTCAGCCGGGAACGTGAGCGCGCTCATACGAAGTGGTATGAATATCGCTTCATGTCGCCGCTTGAGGCGACTAAGCTCTTTGCGGATTTATATCGGACTGCGTTTAAGCGGTATGTGCGCACCCATCGTGACGTTGGTGACGCCGAGGCGGCCAATGGACTCGGGACCAGGATTTTTGGTGAGGCGCACGGCTCTCTCACCGAGCTCTGGAACGCGAGGCAGCGCGCCGACGAACTTGGCCTGCCTTACAATCTGCTCATGGACTTCAGCTTCGACTTTGCAGGGCGGCGCAAGAGGAAGCGCGCACCTCGCCCTGGCCAGTTGTTCGACAGCGGTGATGCTGAAATTGCGTGGCCCCTCAGCCTTGAGAAGTGGATTGTGGATCCGCTGTATCTTGAGGTTCAGCGTCTCAGCATGCCGCAGTATCGGAATGAGAACTACCGCTCTCTTCCCGTCCAGATGGAATTTCACGACTACATTCTTGAGAGCATTGAGGAGAGGGGCGGCGCCTGGGGTCCGAAGTTGGCCCATCACTGCCTGACCCGTCGCCATCTTCCCCTCAGCAAGGCAATCAAGATCGTGCCGAAGGGCGCGCGGGAATATGCAGTTCGCCATCTCCGTGGCGAGCTGGAGCTCATCACTGAACAGGGCAGGGATACTGAACGCTTGCCGGACCTCTCATTTGCGCCTGCATGCTTCGGTCTTCCCTTTGCAGTGCAGGGAGCTTCCCTTGAATGTTTGGCATGCCCCTTGGCAAGCAGTTGCTCCCAGGCAGTGCGTGCTGTGTCCGAACATATGCACGATCGCCACGGCGTTCTTTCCTCGCTGGAACATGGCCGGAAGATGAACACGAGGGAGAAGACCAAGTTGCGCGTCAGGAATCATCGCAAGAGGAAGAAGGGTTTGCTTGCCGAGGCTTCCCCGCAGCCGGAGATGTTGTCGATGTAACGCTGAACCGAATACCTATCTTCTTCGAAGATATATAAACATAGCTTCAACGTTACATCTCCTACTCCGGGAAACGTTGAGGCTCCTCCCATAGACTTAGACCGCTAATACCACGCCGCCTTCCGGCGGCGTGGACGATGACCTGCGACCAAAAGGAAATTACTATGAAGAATGCAATGTTGGATCTGCGTCGGTTCTTCCGGAACAGGTTTGAGCGCCTCGTCAACCACAATGATGCGGATGGCTCCGGCGTCGGTGATGGTTCCGCCATCGGATTGCGTGAGCTGTGCGCAATCTTGGCTGCTGACGATGAGCAGTTTCCCCGGCACTATGATCGGCACCTTCGGTGGATTTGCGGAGCAGAGTCGATGACTTGGTTCCGTGACGAGCGCAGCTATGGGGATGTAGCTCGTCTTGTCGGCAGGTATGTCGAAGCCCGCGACCAGGGCGAGCGGCGGCCCGATAGTGGCTGGGTGCGTGAGATCCTCTACGGTGCCGGCCTCCCGGAGATCGCGGAGCATGCAGTAACGGAGGTGGCGTGACCGTGCTTAGTGAAGAATTAAAGGTCCGCATCCAGGCGGCACGCGAGCGTGCGCATGATCGGGAACTCAACTTTAAGCGTATGCTGCCGGCAATGAGGTGCCGCTGCGAAGGTAGCTCGAAGCCTCGGATCCGCGTGAAGGCGGCGTCCTACAGGTGGGGCGTTCCGGAAACCTCCGGGACCTCAGCAGGCATCGAGTAGCCGCGCTGTTTCAGTCCCCGCACGAGAGTGCGGGGATGGACATTGTAGCGCGCGGCGAGAGCTCCGACCGATACCTTGCCCAGCTCTATTAGATTCCTTACCTCTGCAATTTGTTCGGGCGTAAGTGCCGGTCGTCGACCGATCAAGCTTCCCCTTGAGCGAGCGGCAGACATTCCTGCCTTGGTGCGCTCGCTGATGATGGATCGCTCGAACTCCGCCATCGCCCCCATAATGTGGAACGTCAGCCTACCGCCAGAGGTGGAGGTGTCTATTGCTTCGTTGAATGAACGGAACTCGACACCTCTTGTCCCGAGATCATTGATGACGCGGATCAGGTCGATCAGAGATCTGCCCAACCGGTCGAGGCGCCATACCACCAGCATATCTCCCTTACTGACGGAGGCCAGGGCATCGGCAAGGCCGGGGCGATCGAACGTCACACCAGAAATTCCCTGGTCGGTGAAAACGAGGTCACAGGAGATCGAATGTAGCGCTGCGAGCTGCAGGTCTAAATGTTGTTCATTTGTGGATACGCGGGCATAGCCGATCTTCCGCATCGCTGACCTGAAATCCTCGTCTGGTTTCCGGCCATGATACCCGGTAACCCATTGACTTAAAGGAACCTTTTTGTCCGGCGTGGGATTATATGTGAGCCGTCTTGCCCGCTTGTAAGAAAACAATGGATTACGGCGGCGAAGAAAGTCTTATTTGAGCTATGGGACAAAGGTTCCCTTTTGTCGGCTCGATTTCCTGGATTTCGCATGAGATTTCACGCTGCGCTTTTCGCCTTCGCAATCGCCTCAAGCGCTCCCGCCGTGGTTCGCGCGCAAGAAGCGAGCGCCTACCTTTTCCTCGACGAGGATACGGCGGAGACGAAGATCGATGGTCTCAATGTCACATTGCGAGCCGAACTGACTGACAAGGATCTGACGGCGCGCGAATTCATGCGCACGCCGCGCGTTTGGCTGACGTGTTTCGACGGCGGTCGTCAGGTCATGTCGATCGACACTGCCGATGATCTCGACCCATGGCCTTCAGTCGCCGACACTCATGATGTCGTTGCGGATGCAAATCTTGTTTCTCAGACGGGGTTTTTCCCGGAGCTTCGCACCAAGCTAAGCGCTTCGCGCGCTACCCACCTCATGACCATTAGTGTCGACGTCACCGGCCGTGCGGAAGATGTCGCGCGCTCGTGGATGCAGGGTTTCCCTATCAAGATAAAGGCGTCGCCAGGTGGAGGATTGAAGGATCTCGACTTAGTCATCTTTCCCGAAGCCAGGAGCCCTGCGTTCCGGACGGAAGCTGCAGCCCTAGTTCGGGGTTGTGAAGTCTTGGCCGGACACTAGGCGCCTCGCAATCCCGGTGCCAGGGCGACTCACCCGCGCGTTTGGCACATCGAAAGCTGCGAAGCAGTGTCCATAAGCACCACGCCAGCCCGTCAGCTCCTACGAGTCAAGGCGGGCTTGTTGACCTGGAGCGTAGCGCTTCATAAAGACCGGCAGGTCCCAGCAAGACATCCTTCAAGCCGTCGCGCACCTTTTGGGAGTCCAGTGCCTGCTTGCTAAGGGAGGTATGGGCTTCAAAGGCGTCGATGATGGCGTTCATCAGTTCGGCCGTCAGGGTCGGCGAGTTGTCGAATTGCGCCTTGGTGTTGCTCGCCGCCTGCGTCACCAGGACCTCGGACTCGAGCATCTTGTCCCGCAGCGTCGTCACGTAGCTCAGTTGGTCGCCGTCGGTGGTGTCGCCGCCGAAGAGGTCGTTCACCCGCGCGATGATCTCGGTGAGGAGCGCCTTCTCTTTCTCCTGCACCGAGCCCGACCCCATCCCGGTCATGGGCGTCAGCTTTGTCTCGTCGCGCCCCGAAACGTCGAGGCGGCGCTGGCCTTCGTTCTTGAGGTTGTGGTGGGTCAGCGTCACCTTCGAGAGGTCGACGCCGTCACGCTCTCGGCCGAACTCAAGGAGCGGGACGAGGCGCTTGTAAAACAGGAACCGCTTCTCGACGGCCGTGTTCGCGTAGTCGAAGATCTGGGATAGGAAGCTGTAGGCGCTCTGGTAAGCGACCATATCGGCCCTGAACAGCAGGAGCGCGTCGAGCTCGTCCTTCGCATTACCGGCGCCAATTCCCTCCTCATGCTCGGTGTCGCGCATTAGGCGCTCTTGCGCGCCCTTGAAGCGCTTGAGCAAGCGATCTGCCACCGGCTCAATCGCCGCGATCAGGTCGCCCTGCCTGGCCTTAGGGTCAGTCTCGACAGCGACAACGCGGTCAACCTCGAACTCGTCATAGTGCCCGCTGGCATCGAGCTTGGCCTTGAGATCAAGAACGATGTTCGGGTCCGTCACGCCATCGAGCTCCGCGGTGTCGTAGTAGGTGCGGAAAGCGGTCAGGACCTCCTCGGAGGAGTTCACGAAGTCGAGGACGTAGGTGGTGTCTTTGCCAGGGTATGCGCGGTTGAGGCGCGAGAGGGTCTGGACCGCCTGTATGCCTGCAAGACGCCGGTCGACATACATTCCGCAGAGTAGGGGCTGGTCAAAACCGGTCTGGAACTTGTTCGCGACCAGCAGCAGGTGGAAGTCCACGCCGACGAAGGCTTCACGGATGTCCCGCCCCTTGAGGCCTGGGTTCAGCGTAGCACTCGCCTCAGTGAACGGTTCCTCGCTAGACACCGGGTCACCCACCTCGCCTGAGAAAGCCGCTAGCGTGCCGAGTCGATAGCCCTTCGATTTGATGTAGCTGTCAATCGCAAGCTTCCAGCGCACCGCCTCGACACGGCTTCCCAGCACGACCATTGCCTTAGCCTTGCCCTCGAGCAACGGCTGGACGTTCTCGCGATAGTGCTCGACAACGATCTCAACCTTTTTGGCGATGTTGTAGGGGTGGAGCCGCACCCAGCGCATGATCCCTTTCAGCGCGGCGTTGCGTTCGACCTCCTGCTGCTCCCAATCCTGCCCATCGTTCGCGAGCCGGAACGCCAGCTTGTAGGGTGTGTAGTTTTTCAGCACGTCGAGGATGAACCCTTCCTCAATCGCTTGGCGCATGCTGTAGACGTGGAATGCTGCCGGCAGGTTTCCCGGGCCAGGCGGCTGATCAGGGTTCGGCCGGCGCCCAAATAGTTCGAGCGTCTTGGCCTTCGGGGTCGCGGTGAAGGCGATGTAGGTGACGCCACTCTCGCCGGCGCGCGCAACCATCTGGGCGGCGAGAATGTCCTCGGCGCTCGACTCGCCGCCATCTTCCAGATCGGCAATCTCCTGCGGCGACAACAGCTGTTTGAGCTTCTTCGCAGCTTCCCCTGTCTGTGAGCTATGCGCCTCGTCGGCAATTACCGCAAACCGCTTGTCTTCCGTTGCCGCGAGTTCGCGCACAGCGTCGAGCGCGAAGGGAAACGTCTGGATCGTGCACACGATGATCTTCTTGCCCTGTGCAAGCGCCTCGGCAAGCTGGCCGCTCTTAGCACCTCCCTCGCTGCGTATGGTCGCCACGACGCCGGTAGTGCGCTCGAATCCAAACAGCGCATCTTGCAGCTGGGAGTCGATGACGTTCCGATCCGAGACGACGATCACCGTCGAGAACAGCTTCGTGTCCGTCTCATCGTGCAGGTCGGCGAAAAAGTGCGCGGCCCACGCGATCGAGTTCGTCTTGCCGGAGCCCGCCGAGTGCTGGATCAGGTATTTTCCGCCCGGTCCCTCGGCCCGCACCGCCGCCGCGAGCTTCCGAGTCGCGTCGAGCTGGTGATAGCGCGGGAAGATCAGGCCGGTTATCGCGTTCTTGGCGTTCCGCTGGGCGACAACGTAGCGACCGACAATCTCGAGCAAGCTCTCACGCTCAAGAACCTTCTCCCACAGATAGGCGGTTCGATGCCCATTCTGGTTCGTCGGATTTCCTGCGCCGCCATGGTCGCCCTTGTTAAAGGGCAGGAAGCGCGTCGCAGGACCAGCTAGTCTGGTCGTCATGTGCACTTCGCTGTTGCTTACCGCGAAGTGCACTAGCGCGCCACCTGGGAATGACAACAAAGGTTCGCGCGACTGGCCTTTAGGCTGAGGCAGCCGGTCAAAGCGATACTGGTCGATGGCATCTGCGATCGACTGAGTGAAGTCGGTCTTCAGCTCGAGGGTCGCAACCGGAACGCCGTTTAGGAAAAGCGCGATGTCGATCGAGTTCTCGTTCGCCAACGAGTAGCGGAGCTGCCGCACGACGCGCAGACGGTTTGCCTGATAGGTGGCGATGATATCGGTGTTCATTTCAAAGGCCGGGCGGAATTGCGCGAGCTCGATACGGCCCTTCACACCCAACATGTCGACGCCGTGGCGGATGACGTCGAGAGCGCCACGAGCGTCGATCTGCTTTCGGACACGGTCGAGCAGCGCCGCCGCGGGGTCTGCGCCATGGCTGCGGCTGAGGGCTTCCCACGCCTTCGGCTGGGTCCGTTGCACCCACGCGACAAGATCGGTCGGAAACAGCGCGCGCTGGCGGTCATAATGCGCGGCGGCACCCGGCTCGTAGATCCAGCCATACGCGGCAAGATGCGCGCAGATCTCGTCCTCGAAGCTGATCTCTTTGTGCAGGCTCACTTGGTCCTCGCCTTTAATCCCAGCTCTGCAAATCCGACGGCGGCATCAGCCTTCATTGTGAAGCGGCTGGTCCCGCGCTCGATGTCAGCGAGGATGCCGCAGTAGAACAGCGCGTCGCGCGTCTCTGATCTCTCCGCCGGCCAAAGATCTGATTGCCGATCTTTGCAGAGATTTCCGAAGTGCATCTGCCATATCATGCTGCCGGGGTGACCGTAGGCGCTGCTCAACTCGGTCGAGGTGGCGCCAGGGTTGTCCAGCAGGGCTTGGACGAGCTTGCGTTGGTTTTCCGTCAGTGGCGCGGCCGTGAACGCTTCAACTATCCGCTGTGCCATAGCCAGGCTTCGTATTCGCTCAGAATGAGCGGCGCTAGTGGAGGCTTCATGATCGTCGATTGCAGCTACGAGACGGTTCGCTGCGTCCTTCTGCTCCCCAGTGCCGCTTTCCAGAAGTTTGACCGCCCTAGCTCTGATGAGAGCCCGATCGGCACGAGACTGGCCTGGAATAGAGGCGATCAGCTTGTCGATGTTCATGCGAATAGCCTGCCTGTGGTTGTCTTCGGCCCAGTGCCTCTTGGCACTAGATCGTGGCGACGCATCCAGTCGAGCCAGATTTGCAGCTCGTTGACGTTGAACTTCCTAGCCTTCTCGGGGTGCCAATTGGAGAGAACGGCGAGCTTAATCTCCATGTCCGCGGGCGTCTCGCCATCAATCAGCGCGTCGTTCCACACGGCGAAGAGCGTGGCCACCGCCTCGGCGCCCTTGGTGTCGATCGTGCCGATGTCCTCGACCAGCTTGTCGAACTTGGCACAACGGTCGCCGAGCAGCCCGTGGAGATCCTGACGATGGGCTCCGCGATGGCCTGCTAGCCGATATGTCACCGCCGAGCCGGTCCCGTCGGGTTGTTCGATCTTAACGCCGCCGAGCGCGCCTGCCTCGCGCTCCATCTCTCGGATCATCTCCCGATCGAGCGGGCCGGCGGCTTCACGCAGGTAGGCGCCCTCGAGCTCGGTGACGCCGACGTGGGCTTCGGCGAGATAAGCAATCTTCTGCAGCTTCACTCGGCCAAAGGTCGCCTGATGCGCCGAACGCTCGATGATCTCGGAAGCGATCAATCCGCGCGTATACGCACGATTGACGGGGAAGGACAGCGCCTTGGAGGTGTTCCGCACATTGATCTTCCCGGTCACGGCTGCAGAAATTAAACCAGCGCGTCGTTCTGCCAAAAGAGATATCGCTGATGATGCTTCGCTTATTAATAAGTCGAACCGATCGGTTGCGCTGTCGAGATAAGAGGCAATGATCTTTTGCTCTGAAATGGGCGGAAACACACCTATGACTCGAAGAAGGTTCTGTATTGACAGTCGCGGAAGACCCGCTCCCTTCACAAATGACTCTACTTGCCCTCGTATGGAGCTCGACTGGCAAAGATAGTGCAAATATCGTGCATCAAGCTGATCGTGCGACGGCGATATAATGATAAGAGAGGACGCAACTACAAAGCTTCTCTCGGTCTCAACAACAACGGTCCTGCCCACAGTTCCGTCCTTGCTAAAAAGAACGTCGCCGCGGGATGGCTGGCAGCCGGTTTGAACCAAATAAGCAAAACTGTCCTCAGACGTAAGAAGACAATTTTCGAAGTCTATATCACCTTCTATTAGGTCTTTTGTCGAGATGAATGGATGAACGCCATCGTCAATCTCTGGGGAAATATGCGCGCCGTCTGTAACCCTGTGACAATAGTGTTTGATGCCTGCCACTTGCCAATGTCTCGGGATCTCACCAAACCAGTCGGTCCCGCTGTTCTTCGTTGGTGTGTCGGGGATCAAGCCCTTACTGACGGCGTGAGAAATGACGGCCTGCCGCTTCTCCTTAAGCAGAGTGATCAGTCGCCGCTGCTCCTCCACCAGGGCGTCGATCTTGGCCGTCTCGCGGCTGAGGAAGTTGATAATTTCTAGTTGCTCGCGCAACGGAGGAAGCGCGATCCGCATGTCCTTGAACTCGTCCCAGTAAAGGCGAAGGCGGAAGTCGGTCACCCCTTTCGAGCGACGCCGCATTTCCTCGATCGCACCAGTGGTCCTAAGCATCAGTTCTATTAAGCCTGATGGCGCATCGTGTCTTGGTCTTGCGACCACGTAGGCTGGGCTGACCATGCCTAAAACCTTCACTGAGCCGAAGCCTCCTTGCCATGCTCTCATCATGTTGTAGACAAGGTCGTTCGGCCTTACCTGCTTATATTTCGAGCGATCGTCGCTCCGATTGACCTTCCGACCTCCATCGTCCGGTTCAGCTTCACCATCGGAGACGCCATCGTGGATGGATACGCTTAGGATTGGCAACTCGTCGTGCCCAGGTTGGACAACCTCGCGATAGAGCTCGCTGATCCTGTGAACCGACCAGTGTGTGGGCACCTCGCCCAGCCACTCAACGCCACTGTCCCTGTAGGTCGGGTATGCGGGGAAGCTCATGCCGCCAGCCCTTCGAGCATAGCCTTAATACGCGTTGTTACGGCGTCGAGGTCGGCGTCGATATCGGCGAGCGGCCGCGGCGGCTCGAATACGTAGAAGTGCTGCGAGAACGGGATCTCGTAGCCGGTCTTCGTCTTGTCGTGATCGACCCAGGCGTCGATCGCGTGCGGCAGCACCTCGCGCTTGAAGTAGGCCTCGATCTCCTCGTCGAGCGGCACGTTTTCGGTGTCGCGCAGGCTCGAATCCGCCTGGGGCTTGCCCTTCGCCTTGCCCCGCTGGCCAATCAGGGGCTTGCCAGCCTCGTCGAGCAGCGGCCGCTCAATTGTGATAGTGCGATAGCCGAACGCGCTGTTTGGCAAAATGCGGGAGAGCGGTGCAAACTTGATCTTACCGCCTTCGGGCACCGGGGGTTCAGCTTGGCCCTCGATCACGACCTCGCGGCCGACCTCCTTACCATCCGCGTTTGACAGGGTCGCTAGCCGCGCCTCGACGAACCCTCCGAACAGCCGCGTCACGGTGTCGATGTGCTCAACCGACATCTCCTTGCGCTTCGAGCCGAGGGACTTGCGCATCTTGCGCCAAAAAGAGCTGGCATCGATCAGCTGGACCTTACCGCGGCGCGCCTCGGGCTTCTTGTTACTAAGAATCCAGACATAGGTGGAGATGCCCGTGTTGTAGAACATGTCGGTAGGCAGAGCGACGATCGCCTCGACCAAGTCGTTCTCGAGAACATATTTGCGGATCTCGCTCTCGCCGCTGCCGGCGCCGCCGGTGAACAGCGGGGAGCCATTAAGCACGATACCGAAGCGGCAACCGCCTTCATCCCGCAGGCGCATCTTCGAGATTAGATGCATGAGGAACAGCAGCGAACCGTCCGACACGCGCGGCAGGCCGGGGCCAAAGCGCCCATCGAAGCCTCGCTGCTCGTGCTCGGCGCGGACCTGCTTCTCCACCTTCTTCCATTCGACGCCGAACGGCGGGTTCGAGAGCATGTAGTCGAAACGGCGCCCGTGGTGGCCGTCCTCCGACAGGGTGTTTCCCGGCGCGATGTTGGCGATATCCTGCCCTTTGATGAGCATGTCCGCCTTGCAGATTGCGTAGGACTCCGGGTTCAGCTCTTGACCGAACATGGTCAAGTGGCCTTGCGGATTGTGCTCAGCGAGATACTCGCCTGCGATCGACAGCATGCCGCCGGTGCCGGCGGTTGGATCATAGATGGTGCGGACGACGCCCGGCTTGGTCAGAGCCTCGTCATCCTCGACGAACAGCAGGTTGACCATGAGCCGGATCACCTCGCGAGGAGTGAAGTGCTCACCAGCTGTCTCGTTCGAGACTTCCGCGAACTTGCGAATCAGCTCCTCGAACGCGAGCCCCATCGCGGTGTTGTCGACCTTCTCGGGGTGGAGGTCGATGCGCGTGAACTTCTCGGTCACCTGGTAGAGCAGCCCGGTCTTGGCGAGCCGGTCGATCTGAGTGTGGAAGTCGAACTGCTCGAATATGTCGCGCACCGCCGGCGAAAAGCCCTCGACGTAGCGGCTGAGGTTGGCGCGGATGTTGTCCTGATCGCCCATCAGCTTGGGAAGGTCGAGTGGATCGGCGTTATAGAAGTTGACCCCAGCTGCTCGTAGCAAAAATGGCTCGGGGTTTATGCCGAGTGCTCCCTTTGCTTGCAGTTCTGCAAGCACCGCAGTCTTTGTTGGCGCGAGCACACAATCAAGCCGCCGGAGAACCGTGAATGGTAGGATCACCCGACCATATTCAGATTGTTTGTAGTCGCCTCTCAGCAGGTCAGCGACGGACCAAATGAAAGATGCAAGTGCTTGATGGTTCATGCAAAATCTAACTATATAAATTACGATAGGCGGACGCCTTCTCGCTTGGGAACTATGACCGCAAGATTGTTACAACCCATATGCTCGATTTGGAAGAAGTAACTGAATATGGTGGGCATGCGACCCTATATATATAGGAGCCATCGCGAACCTGCTTCTTTGCCATCTGAATATCCACGTGTGTAGCAGCCAGCCAATCGGCCAAGGAGAATCACTGGCGCATTTGGCACGTCGAGAGCCGCCCAAGGCAATGTCTACCGCCCCCAAGCCCACCAGTGACCATCCTCGAGGCAGAGAACGCGTGGTGTTCGCTAGGCCGATGGCTCCACTTGCTGTTACTAGAAGGAAAAGGAGCTTCTGTATGTCGATTGCCCCATGCCGATCGAGAAATTTGAACCGGCTCCTCGCCAGCATTCGCTGACGGCAGCTAAAAATCGAAACGCCTCATTAGGTAACTGCTGCGACCGACGTCGTCGATGGCAATCAATGAACGCGTTGTTGGTCGCTCGATTACAGATCTACATCGGTTGTTAATGTCGAATATGTAGGTGGCCTGCAGTAACTGAGAGGGCTTCCTGTGGGCAAAATCGATTTATGGGCATTGGTAAAGAAAATTTCCGTCGGAGTTGTGGGAGTGTTAGTTCTTTTGACAGCGCTTCACTACCTGTTGGGCTTCTCGATGATCAAATTGGCTCCTGAGCCTAATCAACAGCGAAAGGTAGTTGGGTTTTTCCTTTACGATTATCAGTTCAACGACGACGTTAAAAATATCTGCGAACGCCGCTCGATAGACAGCAAATATGCCAAGCTTGTGGGTGAAGCTTGTTGGCAAGAAGCGACTAAAGATCTTGAGGGCTTGTTCGGCACTTGGATTACGAAGTCGAAGGTTGAGAACAATCCCACTTTCTAAGGAATTAACTCCGTTTTGCAGCTAGAGGATTGATTAGCCGCGTCATGGCGAGGTCAAAGAAAACTAAAGACGAAATAATTGAGAAAGCGCATTGCCCTACTTGCGATCGTGAGCAGAATTGCATGCTCCACGGCCGCGTAGATAAGCCTTGGCGATGGGAGGATCGGGAGGGCCATTCAATGGTCGGCGGAGATGCATACAGCCTCTTCGAATGCCGTGGATGTGAGACCGTCTTCCTAGAGAAAAGCTCCTGGGATGAGAACGATATAGATCAATGGTATGATCACGAAGGAGAAGCTCAAAGCGAGGCGGTCCATACAAAGACGACCCTGCCTCATCCGCCAGCGCGCGCTCGCCCTGACTGGGTGGATAACATCGGAAAGCTCGATCCGACACTGTTTCATATACTGGATGAGACTTACCGATGTTACGACGAAAAGTGCTTCACTTTGGCAGCGATCGGTCTGAGAACCGCCCTAGACAGCTGTGTGACGAGCGTAAAGATTGATCCGGCAAAGTCCTTTCAAGAAAAACTTAAGGAACTTAAGGACCAAGGCTTCATCGGAGAAACGGAGCATCGCATCCTTACAGTCTTAACCGATGCCGGAAACGCCGCGGCTCATCGGGCCTGGTCACCGAGCCAAGAGCAAACCACTCATCTACTCGATGTGCTAGAAAATTTCATTCATCGGGTGTTGGTGAATGGTCAAAAAGCTCTCGACATAAAGGGGGGAATTCCTGCCCCACAAAGAAGGAAGGCGAAAGTGTCTAAAGCTGAATAGTCATGATCGGCACGCCTTAGCCACACTCGCTGTGCTCGAGACCCAAATTGCCAGCCCCATGTTTGCCCGCTATGAGAACGCCCGCGCTGACCAACGCGTCATCACGTCTTAAGCGGAGAGGTGGCTGAGTGGTCGAAAGCACCGCACTCGAAATGCGGCGTGCCTGCGAGGGCACCGTGGGTTCGAATCCCACCCTCTCCGCCATTATGAACCTTCGGCCCTAAGGCTTCCCCCCGCATCTGCTGATTTGTTTCGACCTTAGAGGCGTTGCCGAAATTGGCTAGGGCCACACTCACGGCACGACCTCGCTTGGATTCGTGTCAAGAAGGCGGCTGTCAATCGGCGCGGAATGTTGACCCCTTATCGGCGTGCAATCTTCACCCCCCTGTAGGCGATCAGCGCTTGGCCTGCCCGGCGCTGGCCGGGGTTGCAGAGGGTAGGCCAAGTGCGGGTGTTTAGGCTCTTCGGCTTTAGCTTTGAGATCGGTTTTTGAAGCGCCAGGACTCGTTGCCGGTTTCCACGATCTCGCAATGGTGGGTCAGCCGGTCGAGGAGAGCTGTCGTCATCTTCGCATCGCCAAACACCGACGGCCATTCGCCGAAGGCGAGGTTCGTGGTGACGATGATCGAAGTGCGCTCGTAAAGCCTGCTGATCAAGTGGAACAGGAGCTGACCACCGGCCTGTGCGAACGGCAGATAGCCGAGTTCATCGAGGATGATGAAGTCGAGGCGTGTAAGGTAATCCGCCATCCGACCCTGCTTGCCATTGCGTGTTTCCGTTTCCAGCCGATTGACCAGATCGACGACGTTGAAGAAGCGACCGCGTGTGCTGTTGCGGATGAGCGCACGGGCAATTGCGATAGCCAGATGGCTCTTGCCGGTTCCCGTGCCGCCGACGAGAACGACATTGCGCTGGTCGGCGACGAACGTGCCGGTGGCCAGTTCACGCACCAGGGATTCATTGACGGGCGTATCGGCGAAGTCGAAGTCGTCAATATCTTTTGCCAACGGCAGCTTGGCGATGCTGAGCTGGTAGCGGATCGAGCGTGCCTGCTTCTCGGCGATCTCCGACTGCAGGAGGTCACCGACAATGCGCGGCGGTTCGTGCTGCCGTTTGATGCCATTGCCCATGACCTCATCGTAGGCACTGCGCATTCCGTAGAGCTTCAGCGTGCTCATCAGTTCGAGAACCTGCGTGCGTTCCATCAACTTGCCCTCCTGAGCCTGTCGTAACGGGCGCAGTCGGCGACCGGCTCATGGGTCAGTCGAAGCGCATCCGGGATTTGCAGGGTTGCGGCGGGAGCCTGGTCGCGGCTTCGAGCCAGAATGTTGATGATCACCGAGGCAGAGCAGACGCCGTGATCAAGCGCTTCCTGGCAAGCAGCCTCAACTGCCGTGAGACCATCAGCGGGAACACATCCGAGTATGGTGACCATCTGCCGATCACCGTCATCGACGCTCTTCAACCGTTTGCGCACCTTCTCCATCGCGGCTGGCAAAACCCATTCCCGGAAAGGAGCGCCGTTGCGCAAGGCACCGGGTTTGCGAGCGAGGACGGGGACATAGTGCCAGGGATCGTAGACGGTGTCGCCACGGCCGAAGCTGCGCCGGTGCTCAGCGACCGTCACCCCGTCCTGTTTGATGACAATCCGATCAGCATAAGCGTGGACCTCCACAGGACGGCCGACGGAGGTCGACAGGACGGAGTATTTGCTGTTGTCGAAACGGACAGTGCACGTCTTCGACACCGAGGCCGGAACGCAGTGGAAGCCATCGAATGGGCCAACATAATGCACGAGGCTGCCGCGTTCGGCCTCGAACATCTGCCAGATCGTCTGGGTCGTCTGCTCGGGATGGCTATGGGCCTTGGCATAGGCAACGCATTTGTCGAGCAGCCAGACATTCAGTTCCTCCAGGCTTTTAACCCTGAGGCGTGGTGTGAAGAAGCGCTCACGCACGAGGCCAACCTGGTTCTCGACCTGCCCCTTCTCCCAGCCGGATGCTGGCGTGCAGGCAACGGGATGGACCAGATAGTGGCTGCACATCTGCAGGAAGCGGCGATTGTATTGTCGCTCCTTGCCGACGAACACCGCCTCGACCGCAGTCTTCATGTTATCGTAGATGCCGCGCGTGCAGGTGCCACGGAAGAAGGCGAAGGCCTTGTCATGGGCATCGAACACCATCTCCTGGCTCTCGCGCATATAGGCTCGGGCGAACATCATCCGGCTGTGGCAGAGCCGGACATGCGCCACCTTCACCGTCGTCGTCACGCCCTGGATCAGGACAATCTCATGGCTCCAGTCGAACTGATAGGCCTCGCCCGGTGCATAGTAGAGCGGCACATAAGCCTCAGCCGTCACAACGCCTCGATCTTTCGACCAGCTCTTCGCAAAGCGTCGGATCGCATCGTAGCTGCCGTCGTAACCCAGTGCCCGAAGCTCTTCGTAAATCCGGATCAGCGTCAGCCGTTCCCGAGAAGGCTTACCTTCGTTGGCTGCCAGAAATCGCTCGATCTCGGCCTTCCAAGCTCCAGTCTTCGGCAACGGCTGCCGTTCTCGCTCATAGGAAAAGTCGGTCTCATCGGATCGCAAAATCTTGCGGACCGTGTTGCGGGACACATGCAGCTCCCGGACGATCTTCTTCACCGACCAGCCCTGCACATGGAAGGCTCGACGAACACGCGCAATCGTATCCACTCGCTTCAACTCCCCCTCCATCCGCCTTCAAAAGACAGATGGTCAGACGAAACAGGTGGGGGGTCAAAATTGGACGCCGGTCACCCCGCCAGAGGGGTCAATATTCCACGCCGAAACACAGGCAGACAGCGGTGGAGCCCTGCGACCTGCTGACGGTCCGCAATGGCGTTGCCACCTTTTATCACGTGAAGGTATCGACCCTGTCGGCGCAGCTAAGCCACCTGTTCAATCAGGGCGTTAACGCTGTCGAACTAATGCGGCTAGAACCCCAGGCCGTTGATAAGGTGGAAGCGCTTGTCCGCGGCCTCATGACGGGCGGTGATTTGGACGCGTTGGTAGCCCTCGTACGAGAACGCAAGTACTGCATCGTCTTCGGTATTGTGACTCGTAAGGACCCGACTAGGAACTCTTTGAACCTCCCGCTGTTCTCTCGCATCAGTCTCATGCGGGGGATGAAGGCGCTGCAGCTCATGGATGTGCAGGGAAACATAATCTTCATCACGGATCAGGCTGTTCCTGGTGAAGGGCGCAAGAAAAAACGTAAGAAGAAGGAAGTGCTGGAGCAACCGATCGAGGTACCAGCGTAGCCGGGCAGCGAATATTTCTCAGGAATCTTGATATATGGCATAAGCAACCGGCAAGCCAGATAGCCTCTACAGGTCACTAACTTCTTGAAGGTGGGGCTCGGATCTAGGGGCCAAAGCCGCGCCTCAGTCCTCGCTTCCGATATTTCTGTTTCGCAGAAGCCTTCAGCCGCTGACCGATCTCGGCAAAGTGCGTTCCGGAAGCAGTTGACAAGCCAGGGCAGGAGCCTGTTGGCGCCGTTAGGGCCTGAACGTCGGGATGGTGAGTGACACCGGAAAGGCCAAACGACCGCTTCCCAGCGCGGGTCATACTCCAGCCGCCACTAACCCTCTAACGTCAGACGGCCGAAGGAAGGGCCACCGTAGAATCCTCGTCATCGGCCGTACTCGAAGGTTGGCAGGAAGCCGAGGTCATCATCATCCGGAGACAACGGAGCAGGTTGGACCGCCCTAAGATCGCCGATCTCGATGCCGACAGTGCGGGCAACGATCAAGGACTTTTCAAGCTGGCAGCTCGGCTTACCGGATTCGAGATCGACAATGAATCGCTCTCCTGTGCCGGAACGTGCGGCAAGCTCGGTCTGGGTCCAACCGATGGCCTTGCGCTTCTCGCGGATGGCGGCACCGAAATCCCGTGCTGACCTCAACATTGAGTATCTCCTGAAGTGGCTTACCGTACAGGAAGATTCCTCCAAAATCAATGCGATCCTTACCGTACGGGAAGTCCGGGCCAGTGACGATGAAAATCAACAGAAGCGGGAAGTTCTTCGCCTCTGAGTTTGATCGAGAAACTGGTCCTTGAGATCCGGGTATCGCTCGTGGTACACCTGCGGGTATCGTAATTTCCACAATGCGGGCAGCGGCTTGCGAAAAACGCAGGTTTTCCGGGTATCGCGCGGTTATCTGGCGGAGAGTCCCACCCTCTCCGCCATGACGAACCTAGGCTGCCAGTGTTACAGTCGTTTGAGCAGCTCCGTCTTTTTCGCCGCAAATTCATCGTCTGAAAGTATGCCTTTCGAATGCAGACCAGCCAATCGTTCAATCTTGCTGAAGATATCGTCTGCATCGACGCCAGCCGGCGAGGAGCGAATATCTGGGCTCGGAGCCGCTATCGATGGAATATCGACGCTCAGGCTCTGGCCTGACGGCGTTTCCTGTTCTTCGTTCGGCGCCGGCGTGTTGTCAGCGGACGGTACGATTTCCAGTTCCGATACGCGCACGAGCCCGTGCTGTGAGGTGAAGGTCAATGACTGGTCGCCGCTCTGCTGCTGCGAAAAACCGCCGATGTTATGGTCTTTTGTGTCGTAGACCGTGATCTGCCCGTTTACATCGATGGCCAGGCGGCGGCTTGCCGGGAAGAAGGCATAGCGAAGGTTATTCTGCGCGCCCGTCGATGAGGGCTGGCCGAGATTTTGCGGCCACGAGCCGCTATGCGAACTCGACTGGTAAAAGAAGCTGTTTCCGTCTCCCTGGCTCTGAGATTGATAGGGCCGATCCACCTTCGGGCCGGAGAGTTCCCCAGACCGGATATAGGCGGCGATCTCCGAGCAAAGCATATCCACCCGGTGCTTCAACCCATTGTTGAACATGTCACCGATCATGATCATGCCACCACTCGACCATTGCCCCATGCCGCCAAGCTCGACGTGGTTGAACTGTGCCTGACTGGCATGCCCGGCGATCAAGGCCATCGCAAGATGCTCGACCACACCAGGGCTGAACCCGTGCCGCTGGGACAGGCTTTCGATAATACTCTGTTCCTGGATATCTCTCATCACAAGCTGCACTCGATTGGCCGGGCTTCATCTATTACATTTGCTTGGCCTTGAGGATACCCATGGAGATCGCATCGCGACTATCCGAAGCCGTCGGGGGCATGGCTTTCGTGAGCAACCGCTGGACATTGTCGCGCTTCATGAGCTTTTCGCGGCGGTGGGGGTCGGCAACCGAGCTTGCCTTTTCCTTGTCACGGCAGCCGGAACTCTCTCCGTCTGGTGGTTGACGGAATGTTGATCTGGTGAAATTTTCCGCGCGTATTACAGCTATGGGAGAATGCAGCGGGCGAGGAACCTTTTGAAGGTGCCGGCATTCTTCATTTTCGGCCGGAAGACGAGGCAGATATGCGATCAGTGAGGATGACCGAAGAGCTGTGGCAGCATCTGCTTTCGCTTCGTGAAGGCTCCTTGCGCCCGGTTGCGCTTTCCGCCGATGTCGATGGTTCCGGTCTCTCGCTCTACAGGCCGATCGCAATCCGCGGCGAGCCTCTGGTTCTGGCCCAGGTCGGCCAGTCTCTGGATGGCCGCGTCGCAACGCCGACCGGCGATGCCCAGGATGTGTCGGGTTGCGACGGGATTGCCCATCTGCACCGGTGCCGGGCACTGGTGGATGCAGTGATCGTCGGGGTCGGGACGGTCGTTGCCGACAATCCCAGCCTTTCGGTTCGTGCCGTCAGCGGCAGAAGCCCCGTGCGCGTCGTGGTGGATTGCAATGGCCGCATGCCGGAGCGGGCCAAGATGCTGCATGACGGCGGCACGCCCGTGCTCGTTCTGCAGGCCGACGACACTCCGCGCCGCAACGTCCGGCACACGATCATCCGGCTGCCGCGCCAGGCGGATGGGGGACTCGCGCCGCGGGATATTATCGAGGCGCTCGCCGAACGCGGCCTCACCACGGTGCTCGTCGAAGGAGGCGCAACCACCATTTCCCGCTTTGTCGATGCCCAGATGATCGACCGGCTGCATATCTCGGTCGCGCCGATCATCATCGGTTCGGGTCCCGCCGGCATCCGCCTTTCGCCGATCGACCGCTTGTCGGAAGCCCACCGCCCGGAGGTTCACGTCTACAATATCGGCACGGATATCGTATTCGACTGCAACTTCCGCCTGGAAGCGCAGCAGGCGACCGTCTCAGCGGATTGCGAGGATGTCCTGATGGCCCACCTGGCATAGGCTGCCTTCGCGATCGACCATTTTCCGCCGGAAATCGGCCCAGTCGCGGATTTCGCTCTCGTCGAGCTGGCCGTATTCATAAACCGCGCGCACCACTCCGTCGAGGAACAGACGCTGCAGCTCGCGATGGTCTGCAGCCATCGTCCATGGGCTTTCGGCGATCCTCACCGTATAGCCGCTCTCCCCGAGGCAATCGGCCAGCCTCTCCCACGCCCGCGGCCCCAGCGACAATCCGAAACCCTTGTCGCTCAACTGGTGGGCGTTGAAGCTCGCAAGCACGGCCTCGTCCAGCGGATGCGGTTTCGACCAGCGCATCCGGCCGTCATAGTTGAGCGCCGCGTAGAGGCTGGCGCCCCTCTGCGCGACATGGGCGACGAAACGGCGAATGAATTGCCCAGAACAGAGATCGAAGAGCGCAGATGCGGTCACGAGGCTGACTTCGGCGAGTGGCAGCGCTCCGATGTCGTTGAGATCCCCGTGGATGAGGTCGACAGCATCGCCATGCAAGCGGCGGGCTTCGTCCAGCAGCCGGCGGTCGTGGTCGAAAAGCCGAAAGTGAGCCGGCTTTCCAAGTCTTGGAGAGAGCGCGCGGAAGGTCGATCCGGTGCCGCAGCCGATATCGAGGATGGTTGGGGCCGAGGCGCTTTCGAGGGATTGTACAGCCGCTGCCAGCAGGTCCGCGTCCCGTGCGAGAACATCCACGGGCTCGCGCAGCGCCAGCCAGTCCCTGTCGAAGCCGCTCATAGAACCGTTTCCAGAAAACCGGAGATGGTTACGGCAGTGTCCCGCCAGGAGGGAAGCCCGGCACCGGCGATCGCTGCGGCGTCGGCCATGGAAATGTGGGTTTCGGGCTCCACCAGCAGCCGTCGCAGAGCGGCGGCAAAGGCGTCCGGGTCGTCCGGCGGCACGAGAAAGCCGGCGCTTTCGGGCACGACGTCCGGCACGGCTCCCGCCACGCAGCCGACGATCGGCAGCCCTTGGGCGAGCGCCTCGGCAAACACCATGCCGTAACCTTCATAACGGCTCGCCAGCGCAAAGATGTCGGCCTTGGCGAATTCGGAGCGGGTATCATCGATCTGGCCGGCGAGTTCGATGCGGTTGCCGAGCCCGGATTGGGAGACCTGGCGTTCGAGCTCTGCTGCGATGTCGGGATCGAGTATCTTGCTGCCGACGATGCGGCAGGTCCATGGCAGATCGCGCAGCTTTTCGAGCGAAGAAATCAGTATGTCGTGGCCTTTGCGGTGGGTCAGCGTGCCGACGCTGAGGATCAGAGGCGGATCGCCGCCACCGACAGCCAGCGGCGCCGGATCCATGCCCGGGATGGCGACCGTGATCTTTTCCGCAGGGACGGCGTAATTCGCGGCCAGTTCGGCAGCGGTAGCATGCGATGTGACGACAACACCGCGGGTGTGCGCCAGAGCCGCCTTCTCCCGGGCGGCCGCGATTTCCTGTTGCTTGCTGTCGAGCCCCGTCTCCAGTGCCAGCGGGTGATGCACGAGCGCCATGATCTTCAGGCGTTTCGCTTCGCGCCCGGCCCATTCGTCCATCACGCCGAAGGCCAGTCCGTCGATCAGTACGAGACTGTCGTCGGTGAGGCCGGAGAGCCTCTCTTCGGCATCGTCGAGCTGCTTTGCGTCCGGGTTCGGAAAACCGTCGCCGAGGGAGATCAGTTCGACATTCCAGCCGAGATCACACAGGGCCGCGACGACACGGCGATCGTAGCCGTAACCGCCCGTGCGGGTTTCCAGCTCGCCCGGATAGGCGAAGACGAGATCGCGGCTCACAGCTCGGCCTCGAACCAGCCGCGGGCGGTGTGCGATTCGTGCAGCATGACCCGCAGTTTGCGGATGCGGCTACCACCCTCGCCGAGCCGGCCGTTCCGGATGGCATCGGCGATGCGGTCGAAGATGTGCCTGGCGAGGAATTCCGTCGTCGTCACCTTGCCGGCGAAAATCTCCAGCGTGTCGAGGTTCTGATAGTTGAGCGGCGCCAGCACGTCCTTCAGAACGTCGGTCGCAAGGCCGATATCCACCGCAAGGCCGTTCTCGTCCAGATCGCTGGTGAAGAAGGCGGCGTCGACCACGAAGGTTGCCCCATGCATGCCTTGGGCGGGGCCGAAAACCGGGCGGGCAAGACTATGCGCGATCATGATGTGATCGCGGACTTCGACGGCGAACATGCGGGAATTCCTTCAATACTTGATGCGATGACAGAGCGTGGCGGCCGAACCGATAATCTCGGCATAATCGGCAGCGATGGTCTCGAACGGCGTTTCGCCCGAAATCAGGTGGTCGAGCCGGTCGTCGGCGAGAAGCTGGAGCGCCTTGCCCATGCGTCGCCTGTTGTCCCAGCGGGCGCGCCGTCCGGGCGGCAGGCAGGCCACCTGCGAGCTGACGATGGAAAGCCGCTTGGCATGGAAAGCGCCGCCGAGGGGGATCTCCACGTGTTTTTCGCCATACCAGCTGGCCTCGACGATGCGCGCCTCGATACCGGCGTGATCGAGCGCCGTCGCCAGGGCGTCCGCCGAGGCGGAGGCATTGATCAGCACGTCGCAATCATGGGGCACATGACCGGCAGATGAAAAACGGAGGCCAAGAGCCTCGGCAGGTCCGGCGCGCTCCGGTTCGATATCGGAAATCACCACTTCGGTGCCGATGATCCGCGAGGCAAGGTAGGCGACCAGAAGCCCGATCACGCCGGCCCCGAACACCGCTACCCGGTCGCCTGGCTGAATGCCTGCATCCCAGGTGATGTTGAGCGCGGTCTCCATATTGGCGGCCAGCACGGCGCGCTGTGGGGACAAGCCATCGACCAGCGGGTGGGCGGCGGAAACCGGCATGCGAAAACGGTCCTGATGGGGATGCAGGCAGAAGACCGTTTTGCCGACGAGATGCTCAGGCCCTTCTTCGACCACGCCGACGGCGGCATAACCGTATTTCACCGGGAAGGGGAATTGGCCGGCCTGGTGCGGAGCACGCATGCGCTCGTATTCGCTTTCCGGCACCTGTCCGGCAAAAACGAGCGACTCGGTACCCCGGCTGATGCCGCTATAGAGCGTTCGGACGACAACCTCGCCCTCGCAGGCCGCCGGCAGCTGCTCCTGGCGAAGCGCGCAACGGCCCGTCTCCTCGATCCAGAGGGCTCGTCCCTCCTTCTGCACCGCCGCACCCAGGGCTGTCTCACGCCTTGTCACGCCTCACACCTTTCACGCCATAACAATCCAGACCTAGAGGCTTCGACGATGACGGCAAGGGAGCCGTCCGGCGAGAGGGCGATATGGCCATCACGTTTATTTGACGGCGGTTTCGCCGATCCGGCCTTTGCTGCCCACCGTATTCTTCTCCATGTAGTGCCTGTGAGGAGAGCGTCATGAATATTTCATATCATCCCTTGGACGAGGAAGGCACGTCCGATGGCTGACTGGATGAATGCCGGGCCGCTGGATCGCCAGGCGGCACGCAGGGCTCACCGGTTGCTCTCCCTAGATGCCTATGCCGTCACCATGACCGTCGCGGCCGCGCTGGTTGCGGCCATGCATTTCCTCGGCGACTGGCTCGGCATCGATACGGCCGCGGCCTGCTGCGCCTTCATCATCTATGCGGCGATTTCCGCCGTAGCGCTCGGCAATCTGCGCGCGCATGGGCATGGCCGTTTCGGTGCGGCCAATATCGTCACGACAATCCGTGCCGCGCTTACGTCGGTTTTAGGCGGGATGGTGCTGGCGTCGCCGCAATTCGGCGTGAGCTTCGACCAGGGCGCCTTGTGGATGCTCGGCTTCGCAGTCGCTTTCGCGCTTGTCCTGGATGGTGTCGACGGCTTCGTCGCACGGCAGGCGGGGACGTCTTCCCGGTTCGGCGCGCGATTCGACATGGAGATCGACGCGCTGCTGATCCTCTTCCTGTCGCTCGCGGCCGTGTGGCTCGGCAAGGCGGGACTTTGGGTCCTGCTGATCGGCCTGATGCGCTATGCCTATGTCGGGGCGCAGGCGGTCTTTCCGGCGCTGAGGGGCGAACTGCCTCATTCGATGCGCCGCAAGGCGATCTGCGTCGTTCAGGGCGTGGCGCTCTGTCTGATGTTGTTCCCGATCGTTGCCTCGCCGGTCTCCACCCTGCTTGCGGCTGCGGCCCTCGCCTCGCTCACCTATTCCTTTGCCGTCGATGTGATCTTCCTGGTGAGTGCGAGCAGGAGCCATCATGCCGCGGCCTGATTTTTCCGCTTCCCTGGGCCTCACGCGCTCGCTGCTGATCTATTACGGCCAGCCCTGGCGGCGGTCTTCACTAAAGCGGTTTTATGCGGACCTCGTACGCAAAGGCGATCTCGTATTCGATATCGGTGCGCATGCCGGCAGTCGCAGCCGGACGCTTCTGTCGCTCGGCGCCAGGATCGTCGCGCTGGAACCGCAGCCGTTGTTTGCCGATTTCATTGCCAGATCCTTCGCCGGCGAAGAGTTGACGCTGCTGCGCAAGGCGGTCGGCAAGGAGCCCGGCAGCGTCGATCTGCATATTTCCAGCCGCCACCCGACCGTGACCAGCATCTCCTCGTCCTGGATCTCGAAAGTCGAGAAGACCTCCGGTTTTCGCAACGTCACCTGGGATAGGATCGAGCGGGTGGAGATGACGACGCTCGATGCGCTGATCGAAGAATACGGATTGCCGGCCTTCTGCAAGATCGACGTGGAGGGTGCCGAGGCGGATATCATCGCCGGCCTGCATCATCAGATCCCGCTGATTGCCTTCGAATACATCCCGGCGACGATGGAAATCGCCGAGGAGGCGATCAGCCATCTGCGCAAACTCGGTCCCTATCGCTTCAACCGGGTCGAGGGCGAGCGGCATCGTTTCGTCCATGACGAATGGACAACCGCCGATACGATGCTGGCCGAGATTGCGGGCCTTGCCGATCAGGCTTCCTCCGGCGACATCTACGCTCGGCTGGAGGTTTGACGGTTCAGCGGTTCCTTCTGCTGAAAAGCGCCGCCAAGATGAACACCAGGCCGGGTGCTGCGCCGACAAGCGCCAGAATGCCGTAAAGGATGCTGGCGGCGACGCCGTCGGACGCGGCATAACCGAAGAGCGGCCACAGGGTTGCTGCCGCCGCCTCCCTGGCGCCCCAGCCGGCAATCGTGGCGGGGATCAGCATCATCAGCAGACAGAGCGGAATCGCGGTGACAGCTGCGAGTGCCGGTAAGGGTGCGCCGACAGCTGCCGAGGCGAGCATGAACATCGCGATATAGCTTGTGACGATGACGAGGCTGAACAGCGTCTGCACGATCCAGGCCCGGTCCCGCAGGAAGACCTGCGCCAGTGCTGTCTTCAGCGCTGCAAGCAGAGGCTGAATGCGCCGCGGGGGCAGGCGGAGCAGCAGCAGGAACACGATGGCGAGGCCGGCGGCGAAAAGCGCGAAACCGGAGAGAAGATGGCGCAGGTTTTCGGGGATCGCCGCCCCGCCCAGAAGCGGCCAGAGCATGACGCCGAAGGTCGCAATGACGAAAAATACCCCCTGCCCGGCGACCCGCTCGAATAGCACAGCCTGCACCGGTACCTTCCAGCCACCATCACCGTTAGCCCGGTTGCGGACGGCGCGAACGGCATCGCCTGCCACTCCGCCCGGCAGAAGCTGGTTGAGCAGCGTTCCGAGATAATAGTCGCCTATCGCCTTCCCGACATCCAGGTGCTGGCCAAGCCTGGCTGCCGTGAACCGCCAGCGGAGCGCCGAGAGTACGATCTGTACCTGCACGAGGATGAGGCCGGCGCTTATGTAGGTCGGATCGGCCGATGCCAGGCTTGCAGCAATCCGTTGCGGATCGAAGCGTAGGATCACGGCAATGAGAAGTGCGAAGGCCGCAGATAAGCCTATAAGCTTCAGAAAACGCATAGGCCGAAGGTTTTGCAGGAACAGCGCATGAACGAATTTCGGCCTTTTCGCCAGAGTGACGCCGCCAGAATAGGGCATATCGCGCAGCGTAAGGCAAATGGATCGGCATTTCCGAGGATCACGATTGCGCTGGCGATCGTTGCGGCCATCCTCGCCGTTCCTTCCCATTTCACCGATGTTTCCGAGCTCAGATTTCCGCTGGAGGTGGCGGGGGTTACGTTGCTGGCTTCGGTGCTGGCCAGTCCAGCCTTTCCCTTTTTGCGGTGGGCCGTCACCTTGCTGCTGGCGGCAATGCTGTTCCTGAAACTCGCGGACATCGGCACCGGCACCGCTTTCCAGCGGCCGTTCAATCCCTATCTCGACCTCAAGATCCTCACCGACGGCTGGAACCTCCTGAGCGGGGCGGTCGGCGTCACGGAGGCGGTGGGGATCATCTGCGCAGGTCTTCTGGCCTGGCTGATTGTCGCGGCCGTTCTTTATTGGTCGCTCGGCGGTTTCCGGGGACTTTCGCGCGGAGCCCGGCGCATGTCCGTTCGCGTCAGCGGTGCGGTCCTGTTGATCGGATTGGCGGCGCTTGCGGTTCAGGACCCCGATCGCCGCAACCTTGGCGTCGAGGCGCATGCCGTCTCCTATTTCGTCAACCGCGTCACCATGGTGAAGCGGTCGATTGCCGATCTCGCCCGGTTCGAGGAGGAGCTGAAGCAGGATCCGGTTTCCGCCGGGCCGCATTTCTCGGCGCTTGCCGGCACGGATGTCGTGCTGGTCTTCGTCGAATCCTATGGCCGCAGCGCGATCGAGGATCCGCGTTATGCGGCGCGCATCGGCAGCCGGTTGACCTCGGTGGAGAAAGAGATCGGGGCCGCGGGGCTGCAGGCGCGCAGCGGCTGGCTGACTTCGCCGACGGTCGGCGGCATCAGCTGGCTGGCGCATGGCACGCTGCTCTCCGGCCTCTGGGTCGACAATCAGGGCCGTTACGACCGGATGATCACCAGCGAGCGGACGAGCGTCAACAACCTCTTCCGTTCCTCCGGCTGGCGCACCACGGCGGTCATGCCGGCGATCACGCTCGACTGGCCGGAAGCCGGTTATTTCGGTTATGACAGTATCCATGCCGCCGCGGGGCTCGGTTATCGCGGAAAACCCTTCAATTGGGTGACGATGCCGGATCAGTTCACGCTCGAGGCGTTCGAGAGACTGGAGCGTCCGGTGGGACACAAACCGGTCATGGCGGAAATGGCCCTGATCTCCAGCCACGCCCCCTGGACGCCCCTCCCGTCGCTGATCCCCTGGGATAAGGTCGGCGACGGTGCCGCCTTCAACGCGCAGGCGGAAAGCGGCGACCCGCCCTCAGTCGTCTGGGCCGATCCCAACCGCGTCCAGGCGCAATACCTCACCTCGATCGACTACACGCTCGAGACGCTCGGCTCCTACATGGCGCGTTACGGCAAGAACACGCTGTTCATCCTGCTCGGCGATCACCAGCCGGCGTCGATCGTTACCGGCGAAGGGGCCTCGCGCGACGTGCCGATGCATATCGTCAGCGGCAACCCGGATATCCTGAAACGCCTCGATGGCTGGAACTGGCAGAAGGGCATGATCCCGCTGCCATCCACGCCGGTCTATCGCATGGACGAATTCCGCCGGAAGCTGGTCGAGAGCTTCGATTGATCGACCGCGCCCGGCCGAATTATCCCATCAGGAATGGGTGCCGAGATAACTTTCCATCAGCGCCGGATTGACCGCCATTTCGCTTGCCGGGCCGGAAAGGCGGACTTCGCCCAGTTCGATCAGGTAACCTTCATCGGCGATTTCGAGCGCGGCGCGGGCATTCTGCTCGACGAGCAGGATCGATACGCCGGTCTTTCGCAGTTCCGATACGATGTTGAGGATGTCGATGACGATCTTCGGAGCGAGGCCGAGGCTCGGTTCGTCGAGCAGCAGCAGGCGCGGCCGGCTCATCAGGGCGCGGGCGAGTGCCAGCATCTGCCGCTCGCCGCCGGAAAGCGTGCCGGCCAGCTGCTTGCGGCGTTCGGCCAGGCGCGGGAAACGCGCGTAGACGTCCTCGCGCGTCTCGGCGCGCTCGGCGGCGCTGCGCAGGAAGCCGCCGAGTTCGACATTGTCCTCGACCGACATGGTGGCGAACAGTTCGCGTTTTTCGGGCACGAGGCAGAGGCCGCCGGCAACGCGGCCTTCGACCGAGCGCGGCACGGGCGCGCCGTCGTAGACGATCGTGCCGGAGGAGGGGACGATGCCCATGATGGCGTTGAGCAGCGTCGATTTGCCGGCGCCGTTTGCGCCGATCACGGTGACGATGCTGCCCGGCTTCATGCTCATCGATATGCCGTGCAGCACCTCGGCGCGGCCGTAGGAGACGTGAAGGTCGGAGAGTTCGAGCAGGTTTCCGCTCATGCGACACCTCCCAGATAGGCGGCGACGACCGCCGGATGTTTGCGCACGTCCGCCGGCTTGCCCTCGGCGATCAGGGTGCCGAAATCGAGCACCACGAGATGGTCGACGAGGCCCATGACGAAGCCCATGTCGTGCTCGACGAGGAGCACACTGACGCCCTCCTCGCGCAGCTTCTTCAAGAGGTTGGCGAGCTCCTGTTTTTCACCGTGGCGCAGGCCGGCCGCGGGTTCGTCGAGCAGCAGTACGGCCGGGTCGGCGGACAGGGCGCGGGCGATCTCCAGGATGCGGATCTGGCCGAGCGCCAGATCGCCGGCCGGCCGATCACGATAGGCGCCAAGCCCGACGCGCTCGAGCTGGACGGCTGCTTCGGCGAGCAGCGTCGCCTCCTGCCTGCGCTCCAGCCGCAGAAAGCTCCTGAAGACACCGGCCGAGCCGCGCAGATGCGCGCCCAGCGCGACATTTTCCAATACGGACATGTCGGGCAGGATCTTTGCGTGCTGGAAGGTGCGGGCGATGCCATGTTTGGCGACTTCGCGCGGGCTATCGCCGGTCATCGGCTGGCCCTCGTAGAAAACCGATCCGCTGGTCAATGAAGCAAGGCCGGTGATGAGGTTGAAGGTCGTGCTCTTGCCGGCGCCGTTCGGCCCGATCAGGCCGACGACCTGGCCGGCGCGCACTTCGAAACTGACATCGTTGACCGCCACCAGGCCACCGAAGGCTTTTCGCGCCTTTTGCACCTTGATCAGCGACGATCCGGCCGGCGCGAGCGTTCGCTTGGCAAGCCTGTCGTCGGACGCCGGGAGAGACCGCGCGGGCCGCTTCGGCAGGAGTTTCAAGACGAATGGCCAGAGACCGTCCCGGGCGAGCTGCAGGATCACCACCAGCAGGATGCCGAAAACGACCATTTCCAGATTGGCGGTCGTGCCGATCAGGTCCGGCAGGAAACGCTGCAGCACGTCCTTCATGATCAGCACGATGCTGGCACCGAAGATTGCCCCCCAGACATGGCCGGAACCGCCGACCACGGCCATCAGCAGATATTCAATGCCCATGCTGAGCCCGAACGGCGTCGGGTTCACCGAGCGCTGCATATGGGCGTAGAGCCAGCCGGAAAGGGCCGCGACCACGCCGGCGAACACGAAAACGGTGAGCTTGGCGCGGACGATGTTGACGCCGAAGGCTTCCGCCGCCTGGCCGCCGCCACGCAATGCCCGGATGCCACGGCCGATCCGCGAGTCGAGCAGGTTTTTCGCGCCGATCGCGACCGCAATCACGAAAAACCAGATGAGGTAGTAGATCGACCCGTCGCTCATGAAGCGATAGCCGGCGAATTCAATCGGCGGGATGCCGGAAATGCCGTCGTAGCGGCCGAGGAGGTCGATTTTGCCGAACAGATAATAAAGCGCCAGGCCCCAGGCGATGGTGCCGAGCGGCAGGAAGTGGCCGGAAAGGCGCACGGTGATGAGGCCGAGCGGCAGGGCGGTCGCCGCGCCGACGATCAGCGACAACGGAAGGGTCAGCCAGGGCGACAAGCCGTAGTTCGTGCTCAGCACGGCCGTCGTATAGGCGCCGAAACCACAGAAGGCGGCCTGGCCGAACGAGGTGAGGCCGCCGACGCCGGTCAGCAGCACGAGGCCGATCGTCACCAGCGAGGCGAGGCCGATATTGTTGAGGATCGTCAGCCAGAAGGGCGGCACCGGCAGGAGAGGAATGATCGCCAGGAAAACGATGCCGGCGAGGCCGGGAAGCAAACGCTCGATCCTCATCGCTCACTCCTCCTCGTGGAAGCCGCCGCTCAGCGACAGCCAGATCAGAACGGGAATGATGAGACCGAAGACGATGACCTCCTTGTAGCTGCTGGCGAAGAAAGAAGAGAAAGCTTCGACCAGGCCAACGCCGATTGCGGCGATGGCGGTGATCGGAAAGCTCGCCAGCCCGCCGATGATCGCCGCCACGAAGCCCTTGAGGCCGATCAGGAAGCCGGTGTCGTAATAGATCGTGGTGATGGGGCCGATCAACACCCCGGAAACTGCCCCGATGGCGGCTGCCAGCGTGAAGGCGGTGACGCCGGTCAGATGGGTGCGGACGCCGACCAGCCGCGCGCCGAGCCGGTTGACGGCGGTCGCACGCAGCGCCTTGCCGAGCAGGGTTCGCTCGAAGAACATGTAGAGGCCGATGATGATCGCGATCGTCGCGCCGTAGATGCAGAGGCTCTGGGCGCTCACCATCAAGGCTCCGATCGTGTAGTTGTCGTCGGCGAGCGGCTCGGCGCGCAGACCCTCGGCGCCGAAGAAGACGAGGCCAAGCCCCATCATGGCGAGATGCACGCCAACCGAGGCAATCAGCAGGACAAGCACGGACGCATCGGCAAGCGGTCGGTATGCGATCCGGTAGACGTAGACGCCCATGGGCGTGATGATCAGAATGGTGAGCAGGGCTTTCGCGACAGACGGAAGATCGAGCGGCGCAAGCACGATGGTGATGCCGTAGATCACGCCGGGGAGCACCAGGTTGAGCGCGAGGCTGCGCAGAAAGGTGCGGATATCGGTGCCGCGACGCATGCTCCAGAGGTCGAACAGGAAAGCAATCGCCCCGAAACAGACGAGAAGCGAGGTGGTGGCGGGCACCTTCCCGCCGTCGAGAAGAGCCAGCGTCAGCGCGCCATAGGCGACAAATTCGCCCTGGGGAATAAAGATCACCCGCGTGACCGAAAAGAGCAGGACCAGCGCCAGACCGAGGAGCGCATAGATCGCGCCATTGGTGACACCATCCTGGATCAGGAAGGTCGCAATCATCGCGTCCAAGGAATTTCCCCCGATAACAGAAAAGACGCTGCAAAAAAGGCCCGGCGCGGACGCCGGGCCTCGTTTATTTGCCCGCTTACTTGGTGATCTCGAACTTGCCGTTCTTGGCCGTGAACAGCACGACGGCGCGGTCGTCGAGGCCGAGGTGATCGTCGGCCTTGAAGTTGAACACGCCCTGGCTTGCCGGGAACGGGCCGCCGGTTTCGATGGCGTCACGGAGAGCTGCGCGGAATTCCGGCGTGCCGGGCTTTGCCTTCTTCAGCGCGACCGGGATGGCCTTCTTCAGGATGGCCATGGCGTCGTTGATATGCGGGCCGAACTGGGTGCGGGTGCCGGGGCCGAACTTCTTTTCATAGGCCGTCACATAGGCCATGCCTTCGGCCTTGGTCTCGGCGGTGTCCGGCAGGGCTTCCGGCGCCATGGCCGGGCCGGAGGCGAAGATCGTGTTGTCGGCAGCCTTGCCGGCGATGCGCAGGAAGTCGAAGGTCACGGCGCCATGGGTCTGGTAGATCTTGCCGGCGAAGCCACGTTCGCGCAGACCGATCTGCGGCAGCGCGGCACCGGTGCCGGAAGCGCCGACGAAGACGGCGTCCGGACGCGCGGCCACGAGTTTCAGCACCTGGCCGGAAACGGAGGTGTCGGGACGGGCATAACGCTCGTCGGCGACGACCTTCAGGCCGTACTGTTCGCCGATCGCCTTGAACTGGCCCATCCAAAGGTCGCCGTAGCTATCCGAGAAGCCGATATAACCGACCGTCTTGACGCCATCTGCCTTCATCTTGGCAAACAGGTTCCTGGCGATCAGGCCGGCATCCTGCGGCATCACAAAGGTCCACTTGCCTTTGGAAATGGTCGGCGGAACCGGCGAGCAGGAGAGGTGCGGCGTGCTGGTTTCACCGGCAACACCGGCAACAGCGATCGAGGCGGGCGTCAGCGCGGAGCCGACGATGACATCGACCTTGTCGTCGTTGACGAAGCGGCGGGCATTGGTGGTGGCAACCGAAGGGTCGCCGGCATCATCGAGAACGATGACCTTCAGCTTTTCGCCGCCCACTTCGGCCGGCCACAATTCGACGGAGTTCTTCAGCGGAATGCCGAGCGCCGCACCCGGGCCGGTCGACGATATGGTCACGCCGATCGTGATGTCGGCCAGTGCAGAGCTTGCAAACAAGGACAAGGACAGGACGGCAACAGGCGCCATTCCAGCAAAAAACCGGTTCTTCATAGGATCCTCCCAGGACAAAAGCGGGCGATCTCCTCCCGCCCTGCCATTTGTTTACAGGGAGATTGTTTCTTTGTAAACAATTCTGATAATGGTTATGTAAAGCTTACGAAGGCCGGTTCGGATGCGGCCGAGGTCCGCAAGCCTTACTCGGCATCACGCCCCAACAGCCGCGCCAAACCGGCTTTACCGTTCAATTCCACCATATCACGAGCCAACCTGGCGCGACGTTCGATCAGTTCGAGCATCTCCATGAATGCCGCGGTCTTTTCCGGCGGCAGATCGCCGAACATGTGTTTCTCGAGGGCATCGATGCCGGCCACCATCTTTTCGTAGACGGCCGTTCCTGCTGCCGTCAGCTGGATCTGGGCCCATCGCGCATCACGTGCGTCGGCGCGGCGGTCGATCAGGTCGCGGTCCACGAGTTCGCGGATCGCGCGCGACACCATCGCCTTGTCGATCGTCGTGAGCTTGCCGATTTCCATCGGCGAGATCGATTGATAGGTGCCGATCGCCGACATGACTCGCCAGATGTTCAGCTTGAAACCGTTGGCCTCGCAAAGCAGGCTGACGAGCTTCATCATTTCCGCGTTGCTGCGCGCGAGCCGGTAAGGCACGACCTTGGAGAGCTTTCGAGGGGACGTGGGGCCTTCTTCCGTCATCCGCTCAGGTCACCATCGCCCGCTGTCTATATTCTGCGGCATCCCAGAGGCGGTTGGTCATGATGTCTTCGAGAATGTCCACCGCTCCCAACACCTCGGCCTCGCCGATATAAAGCGGTGTGAAGCCGAAGCGAATGGCGTTCGGAGCGCGGAAATCGCCGATCACGCCGCGCGCGATCAGGGCCTGCATGATCGCATAGCCTTCCTCGTGCAGGAAGGAAATCTGGCTGCCGCGCTTCGTCCCGTCGCGGGGGGAACCGAGCTTCAGCATCGGGCAGCGCCTTTCGACTTCCGCGACGAACAGATCGCAGAGTTTTATCGACTGCCGCCGCAGGTCCGCCATGTCGACGCCGTCCCAGGCATCGAGCGCTGCGTCAAGCGCCGCAAGCCCGATGATCGGCGGCGTGCCGACCCGCATGCGGTCGATGCCGCCGCCCGGACGATAACCGAGATCGAAGGCGAAGGGCTGTTCGTGCCCCAGCCAGCCGGACAGCGCCGGCCGGACCTTATCCGCATGGCGGGGGGCGACATAGATGAAGGCCGGCGCACCAGGCCCGCCGTTCAGGTACTTGTAGGTGCAGCCGACCGCGAAATCCGCGTTCGCACCGGCAAGATCGACAGGCAGGGCACCGGCCGTATGGGCAAGATCCCAGACGGTGATCGCGCCGGCTGCATGCGCCTTTTCGGTCAGCGCCTTCATGTCGTGCAGCCGCCCGGTGCGGTAGTCCACTTCCGTCAGCATGACCACGGCGACGGTTTCGTCAATCGCGGCTTCGACCCCTTCCGGCTCGACGATCTTCAGCTCAAGACCCTTGCCGAGCGAGCCGATCAGGCCCTGCGCCATATAGAGGTCGGACGGAAAATTGCCGCTGTCGGACAACACGACCTTGCGTTCCGGTACCAGTTCCAATGCCGAGGCGAGCGCCTGGTAGACTTTGATCGACAGGGTGTCACCCATGACGACCGTGCCTTCCGCCGCCCCGATCAGTTTGGCCACCCGGTCGCCGATCCGCCGCGGCATCGTCATCCAGCCGGCCTTGTTCCAGCCCTTGATCAACAGCTCGCCCCATTCATCGGCCATCAGCCGGGCGACGCGTTCCCTGGCGGCAAGCGGCAGCGGTCCGAGCGAATTGCCGTCGAGATAGATCACGCCTTCCGGCAGATAGAAGAGCGAGCGGGTCTTTTCGAAATCCGTCACCGGAACACCTTGCTGTTCGAAACCAATCGTTCGAGGGGCTTAGCCTCGTAGCAGCGCAGACTAAAAGCTGGCGAGGGACGCGCAAGACAGGATTTGCCGCGCGGGCGATTATTTTGGAAGCGATATCGGGTCTTGCGGGTCGTAGATCGCCGTCTTAACCTCGGTTATGGAGCGATCCTTGGAGGCCTCATGAGCGGAATCACCGACCTTTCCACCTTGCTTGCGAGCCTTGAGCCGGTTCTTGTCGACGGTGAATTCGTCTATGCGACCGTGCCGCCCGAGAAAATGCACGACTATCTGGCGCTGAAGCCGATCGGACTGTTCTTCGAGAAGGAAGGCCTGACGCTGATCCTGCCGAGAGAGGCTGCCGAAAAGGCCGAGCTCGCCTCAAGCGCACCGCTTCGCTGCATCACCATGATGGTGCATTCTTCATTGGAAGCGGTCGGCATGACTGCGGCGATGGCGGCGGCACTCACCAAAGAGGGCGTCAGCGCGAATGTCGTCGCGGCCTATTACCACGACCATATCTTCGTGCCGGCGGCGGATGCCGAACGTGCGGTTGTCGCGCTTAGGGCGCTTTCAGCCCCTGCCGGTTAGCCGCGGGCAATCGCGTGGAAAAAGGCGCCGCTGACGAGGCCCCGTCGGCCGCCTGTCGGACCGATCGGCTTGCCGCCACCGTCGGCGATCGTCGCAAATGGCTGGTCGGTTCCCGGTGAAACAACGCTGGCATAGTGGAATTCATGGCCGCGGATCGTATCGCCCTTGCCGCCGAGCGGGCTGTTCTCGGCGATCTCCGCCTGGCGGTAACCGAGGTTCATCCGGCGTTTGGCGAAACTGGTGCGGTGGGACAGGAGACCCGTCATGGCGTGCGTCACGCCGTCGGCATCCTCCAGCGTTTCTCCGAGCACCATGTAGCCGCCGCACTCGCCGTGAACGGGCTTTGTTTCTGCAAATCGCGTTAGGCCGGTCTTGAAATTCTCGGCTGCCGCAAGCCGTCCGGCGTGCAGTTCGGGATATCCGCCCGGCAGCCAGCAGACGTCGCAGCCGACAGCCGGCGCTTCATCGGCCAGGGGCGAGAAGGAAACAACCTCCGCGCCGGCGGAGCGCCATTCGCGCATCAGATGCGGGTAGAGAAAGGTAAAGGCGGCATCCTGCGCCAGCGCGATCCTTCGGCCGGGCGGACGCAGGGATTTTTCCGCCGAGCCGCTCGGAATATTGAAGGGCTTTGCTGCGGCATAGATCGCATCGAGGTCGAGCGAGGCTTCCATGGCGTCGGCCAGCCGTTCGATATGCGCGTCCATTTCCGGGTGTTCGCTCGCCTGCACCAGGCCGAGATGCCGTTCGGGCAGAACCAGCGAGGGATCACGCAGGACGGTGCCGACGACGGGAATTCCGGCCGCCTGGATCGCATCGCCGCACAGTTTCTTGTGTCGTTCGCTGCCGGCCCGGTTGAGCACGCAGGCGGCGATCTTCACGGTCGGATCGTAATGAGCAAAGCCGTAGGCGATTACGCCGGCGGTCTGGGACTGGCCGGAAACGTCCAGTACCAGCAGCACGGGCAGGCGGAACAGCCGGGCGAGATCGGAGGCCGCGCCCGAACGGTTCTCTTCGCTGACGATGCCGTCGAAAAGGCCCATGGCACTTTCGATCAGCAGCAGCTCGGCATCTTCCGCCTGTCCGCGCGCCAGGTGCCGCAGCAAATCCGGCGCCATCGCCCAGCTGTCGAGGTTGAGGCCCGGCCGATGCGTCGCGGCCTCGTGAAAACCCGGATCGATATAATCCGGGCCTGTCTTGACGCCGCGCACCTTGACGCCGCGACGGGCAAAGGCGCGCAGCAGGCCGATGGTGACGCTGGTCTTGCCGGAGCCGGAACGCGGCGCACCGATGATGAGCGCGCGGGCGGTCATGACTTGCCCCCCGACAGGACGGCCTGCATGGAGACGATCCGGCCGATGACGATCAGGGCGGGCGCGGCAAATTTCTGCCGCACCACTTCCGCCTCGACCGTTGCAAGCGTTGCAGTCAGCGAGCGTTCATCCGGTGTCGTCGCCGCCATCAGCACCGCGACCGGCGTTTCCGGCGGCAACCCGCCTTCGATCAGCAGCCGGGCGATCGTGCCGATCGTGCTGACGCCCATATAGACGATGATCGGCTCGCCGGTTTTCGCCAGCGCCTTCCAGTCCAGGTCGCCGGGGCTGCCGGCCGCATGGCCGGTCGCAAGGGTGATCGCGCGGCTCATCCCCCGCATCGTCGCGGGAATGTTGGCGGAAGCGAGAGCCGCCAGGGCCGAGGTCATGCCCGGCAGTACGCGGAACTGGATGTTCTCTCGGGCAAGCGCCTCGGCTTCCTCGCCGCCGCGCCCGAACACGAAGGGATCGCCGCCCTTCAGCCGCAGAACACGCCGGCCCTTGCGGGCGAGTTCGATCAGCAGGCCGGTAATGTCATCCTGGGCGACGGAGGGTTTGCCGCCGCGTTTTCCGACGAAGACAAGTTCGGCGGTCGTCGCGAGCGACAGTACGCCGTCGGAGACCAGCGCGTCATGGACGATCACGTCCGCCTTGCCGATCGCGTCGGCGACTTCCAGCGTCAGGTAACGCGGATGGCCGGGCCCGGCGCCGGCGAGCCAGACATGGCCGGTCTCGAAGACGGGTGCTGCGACGATAGTTTCGATGCTTTCATTCATATGCGGACCTTTGACCGGTGACGCTCGGCCCCGGTCGGGCTATAGAAACGGCCATGGAAGTGGATGGCAAGAACCTTCGTCGTGGCTGGACCACGGGAACCTGTGCGGCGGCGGCGAGCAAGGCGGCTTGTCTTGCCCTCCTTTCCGGAAAATTTCCCGATCTGGTCGAGGTGACTTTGCCCGGCGGGCAGACGCCGTCCTTCTCCCTCGCCGTCGAAGAAGCCGGCGAGGGGTTTGCGAGAGCCGGGATCATCAAGGATGCCGGTGATGACCCGGACGTCACCCATGGGGCGCTGATCAAGAGCACCGTGCGGCGCGGCGCGACCGGCAGCGGCATCACCTTCAAGGCCGGCGAAGGCGTCGGCACCGTCACCCGCGCCGGACTGCCCCTGCCCGTCGGCGAACCCGCCATCAATCCGGTGCCGCGCAAGATGATCGCCCAGGCGATCGCAGAGGTCGCCGGCGAAGAGGCCGATTTCGAGATCGAGATTTCCGTCGCCGATGGCGAAAAAATTGCCGAGAAGACGCTGAACGGCCGGCTCGGAATCGTGGGCGGCATATCGATCCTCGGCACGACGGGGATCGTCATTCCCTTTTCCTGCTCGGCCTGGATCCATTCGATCTGGCGCGGCATCGACGTGGCGCGCGCCGCCGGGCTCGATCATGTGGCAGGCGCCACCGGCAACACGTCCGAAAAGGCGGTGCAGGCGCATCATGGATTGCACGAGATCGCGCTGATCGACATGGGCGATTTCGTCGGCGGCATGCTGAAATATCTGCGCGATCATCCGGTGCCGAAAGTGACGATCGCCGGCGGCGTCGCCAAGATGACCAAGCTCGCGCAGGGCATGCTCGACGTCCACTCCAAGCGCGGACTGGCCGATCTCGAAGCTCTGGCGAAACTCGCCGGTGAAGCCGGGGCGAGCGATGAACTTGCGGCGCAGATAGCGGCCGCCAATACCGTATCCCAAGCGTTCGCGCTCGCTGGCGAAAACGGCCTGGCGCTGGGCGACCGGATTGCCGCGCTCGCCTGGAAGACGGCCGCCAAGGCGCTCAAACAGCCCGAGATTGCGCTGGAAATCCTGGTCTACGATCGCGAGGGCCGGTTGGTCGGCCAGACCGCGTTTACCCCGTCCGATCATTCGGAATCCTTGTCGCCGGCCTGAGGCCAGCCGGGACGGAAGCGGCGCACATAATCGGCATTGTAAAGCTGGCTCTCGACGAAATCGGCAGCGCCCAGGCCCTTGCCAACGAAAATCAGCGCAGTCCGTTCAGCTGGCTCCGCCGCCAGCTTCGCTTCGATATCGGCAAGCGTGCCGCGGATGATCCGTTCTTCCGGCCAGGAGGCGCGAACCACGATTGCGACCGGGCAATCGGCGCCATAAAGCGGTATCAGTTCTGCGACAATCCGGTCGAGCGCGTGGATGGCGAGGTGGATTGCCAGCGTGGCGCCGGTGGCGCCAAAGGCAGCCAGCGTCTCGCCATCCGGCATTTTCGAAGCGCGGCCGGACACGCGGGTGAGGACAAGGCTCTGCGCCACTTCCGGGATGGTCAGCTCCCGCCTCAGAGCCGCGGCGGCGGCGGCAAAGGAGGGCACGCCGGGGGTCAGTGTGTAGTCGATACCGTGCTTCTCCAGCCGGCGGATCTGTTCTGCGACGGCACTCCAGACGGAAAGATCGCCGGAATGCAGCCGCGCGACATCCTGGCCGGCCTGATGTGCCGCCACGTATTCCGCCTCGATATCGTCCAGCGACAGCGAGCCAGTATCGACGATCCGTGCATCTTGCGGGCAATAGTCGAGCAGTTCCTTCGGCATGATAGAGCCGGCATAAAGGCAGACCGGCGAGCGGGCGAGGATATCGCGGCCGCGCACGGTGATGAGATCGGCGGCGCCCGGTCCGGCGCCGATGAAATGCACGGTCATGAATGGTCCTTCGAGCGTGCCAGCGCGCAGGTGGCGCCATCGGCGATCAATCGCGCGACAATCAGTTCCGAAGCCTCGCCAGCGGCGGCCAGTGCCGCGGCTTCGGAAAGGCTTGGCGTGGCCGTTTGCGCAAGACTATGTTTCGAAACTGTTCTGGTGCGCGCTTCCACCTGCTTCAGCGCCACCTCGTCGACAATCTGCAAGGGCAGGCGCAGCCGCTGCGCAAGCGCGACCATCCCCGGCTCATGCCGCTTGATCTCGCCGGTCGCCAGAACGGAAACGGATTCACGTGAAATATTCGCCGCGGCACAGGCGGCAGAAAGCGCCGAAAGCAGCGCTTCCGCGGACGTTCCCTTGCGACAGCCGAGACCGGCGGCAATCATGGTTTCACTCCGGGTTTCGTCCAGCTCCATTGGGTGACCGGCATGGCCGGCTTCCAGCCCGACATGCCGCCGATCGGCGCTGCGCGCGAAACCTCCATGCGGATCAGTTCGCCGCCGAGTTTCGCATGCGCTGCCAGGAGAACCGCTTCCATTTCCAGCGTCACGGCATTGGCGACCAGCCGCCCGCCGGGCTTCAACGCCTCCAGGGCCCTATCGAAAACGCTAGGCTCGCTGCCGCCGCCGCCGATGAAGATCGCATCCGGCTGCGGCAGGCCGGCCAGAGCTCCCGGCGCCTCACCTTCGACGATGCGCAGTCCGGGCACACCGAATGCCGAGGCATTCCGCGCGATCCGTGCTGACCGATTGGCGTTGGCTTCGATCGCAATGGCCTTGAGGGAAGGATCGGCCAGCATCCATTCGATGCCGATCGAACCCGATCCGGCGCCGATATCCCACAACAGTTCGCCGCGGTGCGGAGCCAGTGCCGAGAGAGTCAGCGCCCGGATTTCACGCTTGGTGATCTGCCCGTCATGTTCGAACAGCGTATCGTCCAACCCGAAAGCGCGCGGAAGGATAAAGGCTCCAGCTTCGGCCTTCACGTCGATGGCGACGACATTCAGCACATCGATATCCGGTAGCGCAAACTCATCCGCCTGTTGTGGACGGATACGTTCCGCCGCGCCGCCCAAAGATTCCAGAACAGTTATCCGAGAAGGCCCGAAACCCGTGCGGGACAAAAGCTCCGCCAGCGCCGCCGGCCCGTTTTCATCGGATGTCAGCGCGATGATCCGCCGGCCAGGATGCAGTAGCGGTCGGATGTGATCGAGCGGACGGCCATGCAATGACACCGTTTCGATGTCCTGCAGCGGCCAGCCGAGCCTTGAGGCGGCCAGAGAAAAGGCCGAGGGGGCAGGATAGGCGGTATATTCTTCAGGCGCGACATGGCGGGACAGCGTTGCGCCGACGCCGAAGAAGAAAGGGTCTCCGGAGGCCAGCACGCAGATCTTTTGGCCACGCAGCGCCACGACGTCGCGCATTGTTGCATCAAACGGTGTCGGCCACTGCCGGGCTTCGCCGGTGATAACGGAGGCTGCCAGTTCCAGATGCCGCCTGCCGCCGAAGACAACGACGGCGGATGCAATTGCCGAGCGGGCATTGTCGCCGAGGCCCGGTACGCCGTCCTCGCCGATGCCGACGATGGACAGCCAGCGGCTTTGGTTTAAAGGTTTGCGAACTGATTCAGGAGGCATCTTGCAACGTTCCATCCTCATTCTCGGCGGTACGGCGGAAGCCCGCGCGCTGGCCGGAAAGCTCGCCGGCGATCCGCGGTTTGCCGTGGAGCTGTCGCTTGCCGGGCGCACACGCGCGCCGGCCGGGCAACCCGTGCCGGTGCGTGTCGGCGGCTTTGGCGGTGCCGAAGGGCTTGCAGCCTATCTCAGGCAGAAAGGCATCTCGATTCTGATCGATGCGACGCATCCCTATGCAGCTCAGATTTCCCGCAATGCGGCCAAAGCTGCCGAGATTTCCGGCGTTCCGCTTGTCGCCCTGCGACGGTCGGCCTGGGTGAGGCAGCCCGGTGACCGCTGGATCGATGTCGACGGTGTCGCCGATGCGGTCAATGCCCTGGGAGATGTCCCGCGAAAAGCATTTCTGACGCTTGGCCGGCAGGAGCTTCTGCCCTTCGAAGCCGCGCCCCAACACCACTACCTGGTCCGCAGCGTCGATCCGGTCGAACCGCCGCTTTCCGTCCCGAACGCGGTCTATCTGACCGCGCGCGGCCCCTTTGGGCAGGCGGATGAGGCCCGGCTTCTGCAGGACCACGGCATCGAGGTGATCGTCGCCAAGAACAGCGGCGGGCCGGCGAGCTACGGCAAGATCGCCGCTGCGCGCGAACTTGGTATCGATGTCGTCCTGATCCGCCGTCCGGACCTGCCGGACGTGCCGTCCGTCGAGACCGTGGAGGAGATGCTCGCCTGGCTCGATCATGCGCCGGTGCCCCTGAAATAACGCGGGGAATAGACGATCGGGCGCCGGTTCTCCCGCTCGATAACCCGCGTTTCCGCGGTGCCGACGATCACGCATGTCGCCATGTCGGCCATGTCGCCTGCCGCTTCGGCAAGCGGCACGATGCGGATAGCTTCATCCGGCCGACCGGCCGCTTTGCCGAAGATCACCGGCACGGTGCCGGGCAGATGGGCGCGCAGAATATCGAAGGCTTCGCCGAGTTGATGCGGGCGCGCCTTGCTGATCGGGTTGTAGAAGGCTATCACGAACCCGGCCGTCGCCGCCGCGGTGAGGCGTTTCTCGATCACATCCCAGGGCTTCAGATTATTCGAAAGCGAGATGGCGCAGAAATCATGGCCGAGCGGCGCACCGGCTTTGGCCGCGACGGCCAGCATGGCGGTAATGCCGGGAACGACCGAAAAATCGATCTCGCGCCACAGGGCCGGACCTTCGTCGATCGCCTCGCAGACTGCGGCGGCCATGGCGAACACGCCGGGGTCGCCGCCCGACACGACACAGACCTTGCCTCCGCCCGCCGCCATTTCGAGCGCGGCACGGGCGCGCGCCAGTTCCTCCCGGTTATCGGATGCGTGGCGGCGCTGGTCGGAGCGGAGGTTCAAACGGTCGATATACGGAAAATAGCCGAAAAAATCCTCCGCTTCCGTCACTGCGGCGGCCGCTTCCGGCGTCATCTGGTCGGGATTGCCGGGGCCGAGGCCGACGACGGTCAACGAACCGGTTGTCATGGCCGTGTCTTCCAGCCGGGCACGAGGACGATCGAGAAATACGGAGCAGGGCTCTCGTCGCGCTCTTCCAGACGCTGTGCTGCGCCGTTCGCCATCGTGCCACGCTCGACATAGAGCGCTCCGGACAGTTTTCCGACGGAGGCCAGCGCCCGGCGGATCTTCGGCAGGTTGCGCCCGACCTTCATGATCACTGCGCCGTCGGTGTTTTCAAGCCGCTCCGCAAGCTTCTCTTCGGACAGGGTTCCGGGCAGCACGCTTAGAATATCGTCGCCCTGGACGAGCGGCATGCCGGTCATCGACCAGCAGCCGGACATGGCGGTGACGCCGGCTACCACTTCTGCGTGGTAGCGGCCGGCCAGCCGCACATGCAGGTGCATGTAGGATCCATAGAAGAGAGGGTCCCCTTCGCTCAGCACGGCCACGTGCCTGCCCGCATCGAGATGCGCGGCGATGTCGTCCGCGGAGCGATCGAAGAAATCGGCGATCGGGCCGCGATAATCGGCCTCGTCCTTGTGGGTCTCGACCGTGACCGGATAGACCAGCGGCAATTCGAGCGTACCCGGCCGGATATGTGCCTCGACGATGGCGCGGCCGTTGCCGCTCGAGCCCTTCTTGCAGAAGAAGGCGATCACATCCGCTTCCTGGATGGCGCGCACCGCCTTCAGCGTCAGCAGTTCGGGGTCGCCGGGTCCTGTGCCGACGCCGAGGAGCCTGCCCTTGATGAGCGCGGCGTTCACAGTCCGGCCCTCGCCAGCGCGTTGACGCAGGCAGCCGTCATCGCCGAGCCGCCCATGCGGCCGCGCACGATTGCATAGGGAATACCCAGCGTCGCTTCCATCAGCGCTTCCTTGGATTCCGCCGCGCCGACGAAACCGACCGGCATGCCGATGATGGCAGCAGGACGCGGCGCGCCGGCGTCGAGCATTTCGAGCAGGCGGAAGAGCGCGGTCGGCGCATTGCCGATCGCAACGACTGCGCCTTCGAGATCGTCCCAGAGATCCAGCGCGGCAGCCGAGCGGGTGTTGCCGATGGTTTTGGCAAGCTCGATCGTGCGGCCGTCGCGCAGCGTGCAGATCACCTGGTTATGGGCCGGCAGGCGGGCGCGGGTAATGCCGTGGGCCACCATCTCGGCATCGCAATAGATCGGCTTGCCGGCATGCAGCGCGCCGCGGGCCTGGGCAACGAAATCCTTCGAAAACCGGAAATGCTGAGCCGCCTCGACCAGCCCGCAAGCATGGATCATGCGCACCGCGATCTCGGCCTGTTCCGACGAAAAAGGCGAGAGATCCGCTTCCTCGCGGATGATCGCGAAGGATTTTTCGTAGATCGCGTCGCCTTCGCGAATGTAATCGTAACTGTTCATGGTCTTCCTGACGTAACGGCCGCAGCAAGCCGGCGCGGTCCCAGACGGGCGAGGCAGGCTGCGGAGTTTTCGCCGGCGCGCCTTTCGTCTCGGACAAGATCGGCGATGCGGCGAAGGGAGTTGTTGGTATCGGCAAAAGCGACCGAGGCAAAGGGCTCGTCGGCCGCTTTTCCTCCGGCGATGAGCGAAAGGCCGGCCGCCGTTCCGCAGAGTGCAAGCGCTGACGGCTGCGGATGGGCGCAGCCCTTTGGGCAGCCGGTGACGTGCAGCTTGAACGAGCCATCCAGCAGATCGCCGCAGTCTTCCGCCGCTCTGGCGCCGAGTTCATGGGTGGCGACGGTTGCGGAATTGCAGGCGGGACTTCCGGGACAAGCGGCAATCGCCGAACGCGGATCGCTCGGCGAGGTCACGAAGCCATTGTTACCGGCAAAAGCGGTCAGCGCTTGGCAAGCGCTTCGGGCGCCAAAAAACAGGAGCGAATGGTCGAAGGCCGGTTTCAGGGACTGTATTCCGAGCCGCTCGGCCTCGTCGCAGAGAGCGATCAGGTCCTCGGCGTTTGCCTGACCAAAGGCCGGGCCGATGCCTGCCGCGAAAAGGTCGCCGGGGAGGCGGAAGGTGCCGAAAGGCAAGGCCCGCCGGCTGGGCGCATCGTTCGTGGGCAAGCCGGCGGCGAGATCGCGTCCCCTCGCCTTGGGTCCCTTTTCGCCGAGCTTTCGAAGCAGCGCCAGAGTGGCGGAGACGGCCTCTGTTTCACGTAAAACATTGAAAACGCGGCCGGTTGTTTCGGTCCCGCCTAAAAACAGGGTCCAGTGGATGCCTTCTCCGCTGGAAACGGCGGTAAGCCGGATATCGGCCAGGAGGTCGGAAAGCCTGAGCTGCCCGCCGCTGTCAACCACTACCGACATCTTTGGAGCAAGGCCGGGGATGTCGCGGGCACCTTGGCGGATCGCCTCGGCTATGGCGCGCGGATCGGCGATCTCGGTGTCGTCCATCCCCGCCAGGGGCGGAGTTTCGACGGCAAGTCCTTCCCGGAGCGGCAGGTTCAGCGCGCGGACATCGGCATCGAGGAGGGGAGCCGAGGCCTCGCTCAGTCCCCGGACCTGCAGGTTGCCGCGGGCGGAAATATCGAGAACGCCGTTGCCATGGCGCCGCGCCAGCCGGCAGAGCTCGGCCAGCTGGGCCGGGGTGATCGCGTCAGTCAGCGCGACTCGGGCGAGAAGTCCGTCGCCGGTCAGCATAGGGGCGGACAGGGCGGGGCAGGCGCCACGGCGCATATCCAGCGTGCTTCGATCGAGGGAGAGTGCCGTCATGCGACCTTCTCCCGGGTGAGCATTTCGAGCTCGGCGTCGATCGCGTTGCGGCGGGGATGCCAGAGGCCGCGGCGAAGGGCCGAGCGAAAACGCTCGGCCATGAAGCGTGCGCCTTGGGGGTTCTGGCCCAGCAGGAAGTCGCGGACCTTTTCATCGCCGAGATAGGCGTCGTAGGTCGCCTCGATCAGCGATTGCGGGATGGCGTGGGTGGTTTCGGCAAAACCGATCAGGCGGTCGACCGTTTCCACCAGTTCCGCTGCGCCGCGCGGACCGTGGCGCATCTGGCCGGCGATGAAGCGCGGATTGACGGCGCGGGCGCGCACCACGCGGGTTACCGCTTCGGAAATCGAACGGGCACGAGGTTTTTGAGGATCGGTCGTGTCGAGTGCGATCACATCCGCCTTGCCGCCGAGTGCTGCCACAGCCGCTGCAAATCCGCCGATGAAGGCGACATCGGCCGAGCCGTCCAGCAGGTCGCGGCCCGGATCGTCGCCGGTATGGACCAGCAGATCGGCGGTCCCGATGCGGTTCGCGAACTGGCCGGGCACGTGGCTGGCATCGCCCTCCGCGCCGCCGAAGGAATGGCTCGTCGCATCGAGATAGATGCGGCCCAGCTCCTCGCGTTCGCCCCAAGTGCCATCGGCGAGCTTTTCCTCGATGCCGGAGCCGTAGGTGCCCGGTGCCGAGCCGAAGATGCGTGAGGGGACGTGCCCAAGCGTTTGTGCCTCTTCGGCGAGAGGATTGTCGCCCGGTGCTTCCTCGCGGCTGGCAATGGCGCGCATCGCGGCGTCGAGCAGGGCGATGAGAGCCGGAAACATGTCGCGGAACAGGCCGGAAATCCTCAGCGTCACGTCGACGCGCGGGCGGCCGAGCGCTGCCGGCGGCAAGACGTCGATGCCGGTGACGCGGCCCGTCGCCGTATCCTGCACGGGTCTCGCCCCCATCAGCGCCAGAACCTGTGCGACTTCCTCGCCGCCGCTGCGCAGGGACGCGCTGCCCCAGAGATCGAAGACAAGGCTTTTCGGCCAGTCACCGTGATCCTGGAGATAACGCCGCAGGATCTCGTCGGCCGCACGTTTGCCGAGTTCGAAGGCGGTCGGCGTCGGCAGGGTGCGCGGGTCGCTGGCGAAGAGGTTGCGGCCGGTCGGCATCACGTCGCGGCGGCCGCGGGCCGGGGCACCGGATGGGCCCGGGCGGATGTGCTTGCCGTCCAGTGCGTCGAGCAAGGCCTGTCGCTCGGTTTCAGCGCTACGGACTCGTAATGGATCGTCATCGCTGGGCACCACCTGCCCAAAGACGTACTGGCCGTCCTTGATCGAAAAGTCCTTGAGATCGCAGAGAAAGGCGTCGATGCGGGTCAGCGCCGTATCCGGATCGTCATTGTTCGAGACGCCGGCCTCGCCCGCCAGTCCGGTGTCGCGGGCGGTCTCGACGATCAGCCTGGCCAGCCGGTCGCGGCGGCGGCGATCGAGGCCGTCGGCCTGCGCGTATTCGTCGACCAGCAGTTCCAGCTTCTTCTGTTCGTCGGAAAGACCGGCGCCGGCCAGGACCGGCGGCAGATGGCCGATGGTGACGGCGGCGATCCGCCGTTTCGCGACCGCCGCCTCGCCCGGATTGGAGACGATGAACGGATAGATGACCGGCAGGCCACCGGTGACGATCTCAGGAAAACAATCCTTCGACAGCGCCACGGTCTTGCCCGGCAGCCATTCGAGCGTCCCGTGGGCGCCGACATGGACGATCGCATGCGCGCCAAGCGTCTCGCGCATCCATTGACCGAAGGCGATCAGCGCGTGGCGCGGGGGCAGGTCCGGGCTGTGATAGTCGGCGCGGCGATCGGCGTTGCGGCCGCGATCGGGGGCGAGCGCGACGGTGACATTGCCAAAGCTCGCGGTGCGGAAACGGAAAATGCCGTCCCTGAAGTCTTCGTCGGCTTCTGCCCCGCCCCACGCCGCCTCTACAACGGGCAGGGGATCGTAGGCGGCGCGTGGGTGGCCGGTGGATTTGTCATCCAGGCGGTCAAGAAGGTCACGCGGGGTCTCGGGGATATCCGAAATATGATAGCCGGCTACCGACAGTTCGTGTAGCATCCCGAGCACGCTTTGCGGCACGTCCAGGCCGACGGCATAACCGGTGCGTCCGGGCGCGCTCGGATAATCCGGCATGAGGATGACGATCTTGCGCTCGGGCCGTGACGTGGTTTTCAGCCGGAGGAAGGCGGCGATACGGTCGACGACCTGTTCGACCCGGTCCGGCTCCGGCCGGTTGACGAGGTTGGCGGAGCTTTCGCCTGCCTTGAAGGAGATCGCGCCGGCAAGAATGCGCCCGTCGAGCTCCGGCAGGACGACGTGCATAGCGAGGTCGGCGGGGTTGAGGCCGCGCCGGCTCTCCGTCCAGCCATCGCGGCGGGTCGTGGCAACGACGATCTGGAAGACCGGCACGCCGGTGCGGTCGAAAATCGTTTCGCCGTTGCCGTCCGTGCCGCTGGCAAAGGCGGTGGTGGAAAGGATGGCCGCAGATTTCAGGTCAGAGATCGCCTGTTCGACGAAGGCCAGTGCATCCGGCTCCTTCAGTCCGCCGACGAAGATAGGCACCGGTGCAAAACCGCGCTTTTTGAGCGCTTCGAACAGCGCGTCGATCGGCGCTGCGTCATTCGCAAGCAGCATGGAGCGGTAGAACAGGATCGGCAGGCGCGGCGCATCCGGCGCAAAGCGGGTCAGCAGGTCGTTGATCTCGACAATGCCTTTTCCGGGTGCGTAATAACCGGCCTTCGGCACCGGGGCCGCCTGCGACAGCGGTTCCGTTTTGCCCTCGGCCAGCGTCGTCAGCAACCTCGCCAGAAGCCGCATATTGGCCGGACCGCCCTCGCGAAAGCAGCTCAGGATGCCGGCGATCCGGTCTTCCGAAACGGTCGAGGCCGCGATCAGTCGCTCGTCGCGGATGCTGCATTCGCCGGGCAGCAGCGCCAGCGCGATCTTTTTCCGCTTCGCCATGCGCGAAAGCTCCTCAACGCCGTAGGACCAGCGATCGAAACCGCCGAGAATGCGCACGAGGATGATCTTGGCGTGGGCCGCCGTCTTCTCGACCCACAGATCGACGGACATCGGATGGCGCAGGTCGGAAAGACTGGTCAGCCGCAGGCTCGGCAAATTCGAACCCCAGACGGCGGAAAGGCCGTTCAGGTCGCTGCCGGAAAAGGACAGCACCACCACGTCGGCCGGCGACTGATTGAGGTCGACCGGTTCGATGAGGTCGTCAAGCGACGACGATGTGGTGGCGAGTATGTGCATCCTTCCCTCGGGCCTACTTATGCGGCCAGCATCCTTTCGATCGCGGCGCGGTCGATGCCTTTTTCGCCGATCACGACAAGGCGGCTTGTCCGCGCTTCGCCGGGTGCCCAGGCGCGGTCGAAATAGTGGTTCACGCGCGATCCTACCGCCTGAACCTGCAGGCGCATCGGCTTGTTCGCGACTTCCACGAAGCCTTTTATGCGCAGCACGTTTTCCGCCTCCGCCGTCGCGGAAATGCGTGCGGCGAGCTGTTCGGCGTCGGCGACTGCGGCCAGATCGACGACGAAGCTGTCGAAATCGTCGTGATCGTGGTCGAGTTCGTCGTCGTGATGGGTCTTGCGGTTTTCGATATCGTCCTCGACGGCGAGGCCGAGGCCGATCAGCACTGCCGGATCGATGGCGCCGTTGGCGGCCGAGACGATTTTCACGGCACGTGGCAGATGGGCGGACACGCGATCCCTGGCGGTCGCAAGGCCGGCGGCATCCAGGAGGTCGCTCTTGGTGAGCACGATCATGTCGGCACAGGCCACCTGGTCCTCGAACACTTCCTCGACCGGATCGTCATGGTCGATCGAACCGTCCGCGTTGCGCTGCGCTTCCAGCGCCTCGTGATCGTCGGCGACGCGACCTTCGGCGAGTGCCAGTCCATCGACCACGGCAATCACGGCGTCCACCGTCACTCGCGCCTTGACGTCAGGCCACTGGAAGGCCTGGACGAGGGGCTTCGGCAACGCGAGGCCCGAGGTTTCGATGAGGATGTGATCGACGCGGGGTTCGATGGCCAGGATCCGGTCGATCGCCGGCACGAAATCGTCCGCCACGGTGCAGCAGATACAGCCGTTGGCAAGCTCGATGATGTTGTCCTCCGGGCAGCTTTCGATGCCGCAGCCCTTCAGCACGTCGCCGTCTATGCCGACATCGCCGAATTCGTTGACGATGATTGCCAGCCGCTTGCCCTTCAGGTTTTCGATCAGGTTGCGGATCAGCGTGGTCTTGCCGGCGCCTAAGAACCCGGTAACGACGGTGCAGGGAACGCGGTCGAACGAAACGCTCATGATGGCATGTCCTCGTGGTGATGAAAGGGTGGAATACGGGCCGTCATGCCCTTGCCGCGCAGGCAGGTCGGGCGGCCGCGAAGGGGAAGGAAGCCGCGCTCGTCCTCGGCCAGCATCATCGCGCCGGTGACGATGTCCTCGACATTGTCGAGCGAGAGATGGCCGAAGACATAGGACCAGCCGCTCTTGTGGTTGAAGGCGGCGCTCGGGCTTTTTTCGCAACTGGCAAGGCAGGTGACCGGCTTGACCGCGAGCGGCTTGCCGTTTGCTGCCTCGCGCAGCGCCGCGATTAGTGCGATGCCGGGCCGGATTTCGCCGTCGGACGCGTCACGGCAATTGGTGCAGACGAAAATCGTCACATCTGCCGGGCCGGCGGTTGCCGGATCATCTGGTCGGTGGTCACTCATCGGTCAGCCGCGTTCCCGCCGGGGTCGAAAATCGGGGCGCGGAGCAGAAGGTCGAAACCCCTCTGCGGTGATCGAGAACTTCCTCCGGAGCACCCCGCCCGGTGAAGCAAAATTAATCGGACGGCAGGTCTCCTGGCTCGCGGGTCGTCGCCATTTGCCTGCCTTCCCAGGATACCGTTGGCCGGATTTCCCAGTGGCTTGACGGCCAAATGGCCGTTTTAGGCAATGGCTCGCCGCCTACAGTTGCGGGGGCAGCCGCGGCATTGATCCTGAAAAAGGGATCGCACCGCATTCTCTCTTAGCCCTCCCCGTTGCCGGAAAGGGACCATCTCCTTTCAAGTAAGCCCGGTCGCAGGCCCATGTCAATGCGTCGCAAAGGCGATTGCCGTGACGCCGAATTCGTCTATAGTGACCGAGCCTATGGTGCCCGAAAGGGTTTTAGAGGGAATGCGGTGCGACGGATTTCTGCCGTCCAACCCGCGGCTGCCCCCGCAACTGTAAGCGGAAAGTCTTCGACCAAAACGGCCGTGCGGCCGTCAAGCCACTGGGAAATCCGGCCAACGGGATCCTGGGAAGGCGGGAGAAGGCGTCCGATCCGCGAGCCAGGAGACCTGCCAGAGGCGGCAAAGAACGTGAACGGCCCTCGGGTGGAGGGCGAAAGGACGAGACCATGGTTACGAATTCTGCTGCAGCTGCAGTCAGCCTCTCCGCTTCGAAAATCATTCCCCTCAGCATGACGGCCCTGCTCGGCCTGTTCATCGTCGGCTTTGTCGGTTTCTCGCATCTGGAAGTCGTCCATAACGCCGCGCATGACACGCGCCACTCGCTCGCCTTTCCCTGCCACTGAGGAGTTCTCCCCAATGTCGTTGTTTCGCAACATCGTCTTCACGGCGGTGATCGCCGGGCTTTTGTCCGGACTGCTGCTGACCGTGATGCAGAGCTTCTCCACCGTGCCGCTGATCCTGCAGGCGGAAGTGTTCGAGAATGCCGCGCCCGAGGCAGGCCACAGCCATGATGCTGCGCCGGCCGCAGGTGCCACGGCATCGGCCGCCGAGCATCACCACGGCGACGAAGCGTGGGCTCCCGCCGACGGCTTCGAGCGTTTCATCTATACTGCTGCCGCCGACATGCTGTCGGCTATCGGTTTTGCCCTTGTCCTGGTTGCCGCTTCGGAAGCGTTCGGCGGCTTCAAGGGCTGGCGCGGCGGCCTGATGTTCGGCATTGCCGGCTTCCTCGCCGTCATCCTCGCGCCCGGCCTTGGCCTGCCGCCGGAACTGCCCGGCATGCCGGCTGCGGAACTCGGCCCGCGCCAGATCTGGTGGGTCTCGACGGCGGTCTGCACGGCAATGGGTCTCGGCCTGCTCGCCTATACCCGCTCGGCCGTGTTCGCAGCGCTTGCGATCGTGCTGCTGATCGCCCCGCATCTGGTCGGCGCGCCGCTGCCGCCAAGCCATGAAACGGCGGTCCCGATGGATCTCCATGCCCGCTTCGTCAACGCCGTCTATGCCACCAACCTGGTGTTCTGGGCCGTGCTCGGTGCGCTTACCGGTGTGGTCCGCGAACGATTCCGGGCCGGCGAGGAAGCTTCTGCCGGATCCCCGGCGAAGCTCGCTTCCCGGTGAAGGAGATCGACGAGGCGTCCGTCGAGCGTCACCGCGCCAAGATGGCGAACCGCAAGGCGGTGCAGGATGCGGAAGTGGCCGAGAAGACCCAGGAAAAGGGTCTTCTCATCGTCCATACCGGCTCGGGCAAGGGTAAATCCACCGCCGCTTTCGGCCTGGCGCTGCGCATGCTCGGCAACAACCGCCGGGTCGGCGTCGTGCAGTTTATCAAGGGCGCCTGGTCGACGGGGGAGCAGCCGGCGCTTGCCGTCTTCGGTGACCGCGTCGTCTGGCACACGATGGGCGAGGGTTTCACCTGGGAAACCCAAGACCTGAAGCGTGACGTTGCTGCGGCGGAGAAGGCCTGGGAAAAGGCGCTCGAGCTGATGGCGGACGAGACGATCGGGCTCGTCATCCTCGACGAACTCAACATCGCACTTCGTTATGACTATCTCGATCTCGACAAGATCGTCGCGGCGCTCCAGGCGCGACGGCCGGACCTGCATGTGGTCGTTACCGGCCGCAATGCCAAGCCTGCGTTGATCGAGGCGGCCGACATGGTCACCGAGATGACGCTGGTCAAACATCACTTCAAGGCGGGCGTGAAGGCCCAGGCCGGCATCGAGTTTTAGCCATGGTTCGGGTCAAGCCAGCTCGGGCGCTGATGTTTCAGGGAACGGGCTCGGATGTGGGCAAGTCGCTGGTGGTGGCCGGCCTTGCCCGCGCCTTTACGCTGCGCGGCCTGAAGATCATGCCGTTCAAGCCGCAGAACATGTCGAACAATGCCGCGGTCACCGCGGATGGCGGCGAAATCGGCCGGGCGCAGGCGCTGCAGGCGCGTGCCGCCGGCGCACCGCTCAGCGTCCACATGAACCCGGTGCTCCTGAAGCCGCAGAGCGAGGTGGGTGCGCAGGTCGTGGTGCAAGGCAGGGTCGAAGGCAATGCCAAGGCCGCCGAGTATCAGATGCTCAAACGGACGCTGATGCCGCGGGTTCTCGAAAGTTTCGGGCTTCTTCGCAATCAGGCCGATCTGGTGTTGATCGAAGGTGCCGGCAGCGCCTCGGAAATCAATCTTCGCCAGAACGACATCGCCAATATGGGGTTCGCGCGGGCCGCCGGCGTGCCGGTGGTGCTGATCGGCGATATCGACCGCGGCGGGGTGATCGCCAGCCTTGCCGGCACTAGGTTGGTGCTCGATCCCGAAGATGCGGCAATGATCCGGGGCTTTATCGTCAATCGGTTTCGGGGCGACCCAGCCCTGTTCGCAGACGGCATGCGGATGATTGGGGAACTCACGGGCTGGCATTCGGTCGGGCTGTTGCCGCATTTTGCCGATGCGGCCCGGCTGCCGGCGGAAGATGCGCTTGGCCTCAATGCACCTTCTGTGCGGAAGGCTGGCGCGAAGATCAGGATCGCGGTGCCGATCCTGCCGCATGTCTCCAATTTCGACGATCTCGATCCGCTGGAAGCGGAGCCGGATGTCGATCTCATTCGGATCCGGCCGGGACAGGTCATTCCCGGCGATTGCGATCTCGTGCTGCTGGTCGGTTCGAAGGCGACGATATCCGATCTCCGGGCGCTGAAGGCGGCCGGTTTCGACGTGGATATTGCAGCGCATGTCCGCCGCGGCGGGCGAGTTTTGGGCCTTTGCGGCGGCTATCAGATGCTTGGCAAAACGATTTCTGATCCGGACGGAACGGAAGGACCACCCGGCTCGATCGAAGGTCTTGGCCTATTGGATGTCGAAACGGTTCTTTCCGGCGATAAACGGCTGGAGGCCGTCTCAGGCGAAAGCTTCGACGGAATTTCCCTGTCGGGCTATGAAATGCATATCGGACGGACGTCGGGCGTGGATTGCCAATGCCCGTTCTCGATCGTCGGCGGCAACCCGGAAGGCGCGATATCGGCGGATGGCCGGGTCTGGGGCACTTATCTCCACGGTCTGTTTTCCGACGACCGGCAGCGGTCGGCCTGGCTGACGCGACTCGGAGGTTCTACCTCCGCCCTCGATTACGAGGCAGGCGTGGACGCGGTGCTGGACCGGCTGGCCGCCCATATGGAAAAGCATCTCGATCTGGATGGGCTGCTCAAACTTGCCAGATGATCCACGCCAGAAGGCCGAAAAGGCCGATCAGCAGCGCGTCGGCAACGCGGGCGAGTTTCAGCGCGCGGCGAATGTCGTCGTAGGTGAGCTCGGAGCGCCCACCCTCGCCCATGAACCGCGCCTCGATCATCTGTCCGCCATAGCTGCGCGGTCCGGCAAGCGCAATGCCGAGCGCGCCGGCCATCGCCGCTTCCGGCCAGCCGGCGTTCGGCGACCGGTGATGGCGGGCATCCCGCCTGATGGCGCGGATCGCGTTGCCTGGCGAGGCGCGATCGATGAAACCTGCAGCGACCACGAAAAGAAGGGCGCTCAGGCGCGAGGCGGGCAGGTTGATGAGATCGTCGAATCGCGCGGCCGCCCAGCCGAAGGCTTCGTAACGCGGCAGCTTGTGGCCGATCATGCTGTCGGCGGTATTGGCCGCCTTGTAGCCGACGCCGCCCGCAAGACCGCCGATCCCCATCCAGAAGGCCGGCGCCACGACGCCGTCCGAAAAATTCTCGGCCAGACTCTCGATCGCCGCGCGGCAGACGCCGGCTTCATCGAGCTTTTCCGGATCGCGCCCAACGATTTTCGAGACCGCTTTCCGCCCGGCGTCCAGGCCGCCGTATCGCAGCGCCGTGGCCACGGCCTCTACATGGGTTTCAAGGCTCCTCTGCGCAGGCAGGCTCGCAGCGATCACGACCAACAGGATCGGCCCGAGGGGGATCATTCTCAGGTCGTATTCGATCACCAGGCTGAGCAGGACTGTGATGCCGAGAAGCGCCAGAAGCGCGAACACGCCCTTTCGCTTGCGCGTGGAGAAGTCGTCGCTTTCGCGGTTCAGATCGCGGTCGAGCCGGGATATCAGTGCGCCGATCCAGGTGACCGGATGGCCGATGCGCCGGAACAGCCAGTCCGGATAACCCACGATGCGCTCCGTGATCAGGGCGAAAAATGCGAGAAGGAACATAAAGTTGGCAGGCCCTGATATTGGTGGTGAAATTGGCGATCCGATACAGCACGGCGGCAATCTTTCCCGTGCCCGGGCGCTGTTTCGCCACGCGCCGGAACCCTGGGTCGATCTTTCCACCGGTATCAGCCCGCATTCCTATCCGTATTCGCCCCTGCCCGACAATGCTTTCGCGCGACTGCCCGACGTCGCATCGGCGGAAAGGCTGAAGGCTCTTGCCGCTGCTGCCTACGGCGCGCCGTCGGCGGCACATGTCGCGGCGGGGCCGGGGACGCAGATCCTGCTGCCGATGGTCGCCGATCTGATCGCCCGGAAAGGCCGTGCCGCGGTTCTTTCTCCCACCTATGCGGAACATGCCCGCGCGGCGCGGCTTTCCGGTTTGGAAGTCACCGAAACCGACGATCTGGATCGGTTGGTGGAAGCGGACATCGCCGTCATCGTCAATCCAAACAATCCGACCGGACGGATCGTCCCGCGGGCCGATCTTTTGGCGCTCACAGAAGTCATGCGCGCGAAGGGTGGGCTGCTGGTCGTGGACGAAGCGTTCATGGACGTCTCGGAAGCATCGAGCGTCACCGACGCAGTGGACGCCGGCGGGCTGGTGGTGCTGCGCTCCTTCGGCAAGTTCTTCGGCATGGCCGGCCTGCGGCTCGGCTTCGTGATCTCACATCCGGAAGCGGTGGCGAGAATCGAGAACCGGTTGGGTCCCTGGGCGGTGTCCGGTCCGGCATTGCACGTGGCGAACGAGGCACTCGCCGATGTCGGATGGCAGGGCGCGATGCGGCTGAGACTTGGAGAGGATGCGGCGCGGCTGGATGCCCTGCTCGGTGCTGCGGGAATACCTGTTACGGGTGGGACGTCGCTGTTCCGCTTCATCCGCGATCCGCGCGCGCAGGCGGTTTTCCGGCACCTTGGAGAGCGGGGCATTCTGGTGCGCCGGTTCGAGGAACGGCCCGAGGATCTAAGAATCGGCCTTCCATGCGAGAATGACTGGCCGCGGCTCGAAGAAGCCTTGAAAACTATTGAGCCGGCGAATTGAATTTGTCGCGCCAAGCGATCTGGGCGTTGGCATTGGGCAAAGCCGTTGCCTCGTAGACGCCGCGGGCTATGGCACGGGCGGTTACCAGCGTCGCCAGATGGCAGATTTCCATGAAATCCGAGGGGTCGCTTAAAGGTCTTGCACCGGTTGCCGCCGAAAAGATCGTGTCGCCGTCGAAGGGCAGGTGGGCCGGGAGGATGGCGCGGGCCAAGCCGTCATGGGCGAGGATGGAAAGCCGGTGCGCCTGTGCCTTGGTCAGCACGGCATCGGTGACGATGACGCCTATCGTCGTCGACGTCACGTTGCGGCCCTTGAGGCGCATGCGATTGTCGAAGGTCGGAGGCAGTCCAAGCCCGCCGAACTCCTTGTCTTCTTCAAAGGGAGCGGCCCAGAAATGCGGGCCTTCACCTATCGTCGCCGAGCCCAGGGCATTGGCGGCAACCAGTGCCGCGACCGTATGACCTGTCGAAGTCCGGGCGCTCGCCGAACCGATGCCGCCCTTGAACGTCGCCGTCGTGGCGCCCGTTCCGGCGCCGATGGTTCCGAGCGAGAACCCACCCTTGGCGGCGGCCCTGAAGGCCTCGTAACCCATCTCGCGGTAGGGCGAATGCAGGCCCCAGTCCTTGTTGCCGCCGTTGAGGAGATCCATCAGGATCGCCTGCGGCACGATCGGCACGCGGACGCTGCCGACCTGGAAACCGCGGCCGATTTCCCGCAGGCCCGATTGCACGCCGCCGGCCGCATCGAGACCGAAGGCCGAGCCGCCCGACAGCACGAAGGCATCGACCGTCTGCACGGTCATCGACGGATCGAGCAGGGCCGTATCCCGCCCGCCCGGAGCACCGCCGAGCACCGAGCCGGAGGCGATTGCCGGTTCGTCGAAGATGATCGCCGTGACGCCCGACCCCAAGGCAAGATCGGTGGCATGGCCGACGGCCACGCCCTCGATATCGGTCAGCAGGTTCAGCGTTTCGGCCATCGGTTATTCGATGTCGAACTTGACGCCCTGCGCGAGCGGCAGTGTGCGGCCGTAGTTCAGGGTGTTGGTGGCGCGGCGCATATAGACGCGCCATGCGTCGGAGCCGGATTCGCGGCCGCCGCCGGTTTCCTTCTCGCCGCCGAACGCACCGCCGATCTCGGCGCCCGAAGGGCCGATATTGACATTGGCGATGCCGCAATCGGAGCCGCGGGCGGAGACGAAGGTTTCCGCCTCGCGCATGTCGTTGGTGAAGATCGAGGAGGAAAGGCCCTGCGGCACGTCGTTGTGCAGGTGGAGCGCTTCATCGAAGCTCGAATATTTCATCACGTAGAGGATCGGAGCGAAAGTCTCGTCCTTGACCGGACCGGACTGGGCCGGCATTTCGACGATCGCCGGGCGGACGTAATAGGCGTCTGCCGCCTCGTCCTGGTGGACGCGTTCGCCGCCGGTCACCTTGCCGCCTTCGGCCTTTGCTGCTTCCAACGCCTTCTGCATCTTGTCGTAAGCGGCCTTGTCGATCAGCGGGCCGACGAGATTGCCGTTTTCGAGCGGGCTGCCGATCGTCACCGACTGGTAGGCCTTGGCGAGGCGCGGCACCAGCGTTTCGTAGACGCTGTCATGCACGAAGAGGCGGCGAAGCGAGGTGCAGCGCTGGCCGGCGGTGCCCATGGCGGCGAAGGCGACACCGCGAAGCGTCAGGTCGAGATCGGCGGTCGGGGCGACGATCGCGGCATTGTTGCCGCCGAGTTCCAGCAGCGAGCGGGCGAAGCGCGACGCCAGCCGCGGGCCGACGGCGCGACCCATGGCCGTGGAGCCGGTCGCGGAAACCAGCGGGATCTTGTCGTGATCGACCAGGACTTCGCCGATATCGCGGCCGCCGATCAGGAGGGTCGAAAGGTTCTTCGGGGCCTTTCCGCCGTCGGCGATGAAACGGGCGAGTGCCTTTTCGAAGATTGCCTGGGTGGCGAGCGCGGTCAGCGGCGTCTTCTCCGACGGCTTCCAGACGGTGGAATTGCCGCAGACGATCGCGAGCGCCGCGTTCCAGGACCAGACGGCGACCGGGAAGTTGAAGGCGGAAATGATGCCGATGGCGCCGAGCGGATGCCAGGTCTCCATCATCCGGTGTTCGGAGCGTTCGGTGGCGATGGTCAGGCCGTAGAGCTGGCGGGAAAGGCCGACCGCGAAATCGCAGATGTCGATCATTTCCTGCACTTCGCCGAGACCTTCGGAGGTGACCTTGCCGACTTCGATCGACACCAGCCGGCCGAGCGCGGTCTTGGCTGCGCGCAATTCCTCGCCGAGCAGGCGGATCAGTTCGCCGCGCTTCGGGGCCGGTACCAGCCGCCATTCGAGAAAGGCCGCATGGGCGGCGTCGATCGCCTTTGCGGCGCCGGCGGCGGTTTCTTCCGGCAGTTTGCCGATCTCTTTGCCGGTGATCGGCGAACGGACGGCGAGCGTGCCGCCGATATAACTTTCGGCCTTTACGCCGAGACCGCCCAGAATGTTTTTCACCTCAGCGGCGAGATCGAGTGTGGCGAGCGTCATGTCAGTCTCCGGATGTGTAATTTTCGTCAATCTACAAATCGGTGGCGGTTTCGCAATCAGAACCGCTCGCCGGCGAAATGGGCGATCTGCGCGCCCGCTTCATAATAAGCTTCCTTGATGGCGCGGAAGCCGGGTTCCTGAACCTCTGTCAGCGGCAGCGGAAGGTCGGTTTCCGAAACCTCGCCGAGGATATGGCGTGCCAGCAGCTTGCCGAAGGTGGTGCCCGGCGCGATGCCGCGACCATTGTAGCCGGAAAAACCGAGGACGTTGCGGCCGAATTTGTGGAAACGCGGCAGGGCGTTGTCGGTCATGCCGATCTGTCCATACCATTCGGCCTCGAATTCCACATCTCCGAGCTGCGGAAAGAGCCGCTTCAGCGAGCGCCGCGCCCAGTTCTTGTGAATCCCCGTTCCGGTGCCGCGCAACGCGCCGACCGAACCGAAGACAAGCCGGCCGGCCTGGTCCATGCGGAGGGAAGAGAGAATGTCCTTGGTGTCCCAGCAGCCTTCGCGGCCGGGCAGGATCGAGCGGCGCAGGTTGTCGCCGAGCGGCATGGTGGCAAGGTTGAAATAGGGCAGGTAAACCTGTTCGCGGCGCACCTGTTCCCAGGGGCCGGTGCTGTAGGCGTCGGTCGCAACGATGATCCAGTCGGCGGTAACTTCGCCGGAGGCAGTCCTGACGACTTTCCGGCCGTTGACTTCATCCGTGCCGGTCACCGCGCTGGCGGTATGGAGCCTGGCGCCGGCCTTTACCGCCGCGTGGGCGAGGCCGCGAGCATAGGCGAGCGGCTGCAGCGTGCCGGCCCGCATGTCGAGCAGCGATCCGGCATAGGCGCCTGAGCCGACGCGGTGCTCGGTTTCGGCTGCATCGAGCAATGTCACCGGGGCGCCGCGCGTCTGCCATTGCCGGGCGCGCTCCTCCAGCTCCTTCAGCCCTTCGGGACCAACGGCGCAATGCAGCGTGCCGTTCTTTTCGAGCTCGCAGGCGATGGCGTGTTTCTCGATCAGCTCGCGGACGAGGGCGGGGCCGTTGCCGAGCAGGTCGAGCAGGCGTTCACCGTAAACAGGGCCGAGTTCCTTCGGAAAATCGTCGGGCATCACCCACATGCCGGCATTGATCAGGCCGACATTGCGGCCGGCGCCGCCGAAACCGATCTCGGCTGCCTCGAGCAGCACGACATTGGTCCCCGCTTGCGCAAGATGCAGCGCGGCTGAGAGACCGGTATATCCGCCGCCGACAATCACCACATCGGCAGATATGACCTCCTCCAGCCGGGCGGTCGGCGGCGGGGCGGGGGCGGTCTTTTCCCAGAGGCCGTGAGAGCGGGGATCGTTCAGCATGATGATTGTCCGGGAGCGTTGATCGCCACTCTTTACAGGGAGCAGTTATCGATGAATATCGACATGTTCTCAACAGATCATTCGCTGGAGGAATGACATGCTGCCGCCCCGGCGCTTTCTCCCGTCATTCTCGCTGCTTTCCGCCTTCGAGGCCGCGGCCCGCACCGGCAGCGTCACGGCGGCGGCAAACGAGCTCGGCCTGACCCAGAGCGCCGTCAGCCGCCAGATTTCGGCGCTGGAAAGACAGCTCGGCGTGGCTTTGTTCCTACGCGAGCGGCAGACGATCCGGTTGACGCTTGCCGGAGACGGGTATGCCCGCGAGGTGCGGGAGGCGCTCAGGCGCATTTCGCATGCCTCGCTCAATCTCAGGGCCAATCCCTCCGGCGGCACGCTGAACCTCGCGGTCCTGCCGTTTTTCGGCACGCGATGGCTCACTCCGCGCATCGGCCGCTTCCTGGAAGCGCATCCGGGCATGGTGGTCAATCTCATCACGCGGCTCGAGCCTTTCGATTTCCGGTTCGATACGCTGGATGCCGCGATCCATTTCGGCTCGGCCCGCTGGCCGGGCGCCACGCTCACCTTTCTCATGGATGAGGAAGTCGTGCCGGCCTGCAGCCCGGCCTTCAAGATCAAGCATCATCTTCAAACGCCGGCGGACGTGCTTCGGGCGCCTCTGCTGCATCTCAACACGAGGCCGGATGCCTGGGAATTGTGGTTTTCCAGGAACCGGATCGTCTTCGAGGCGCTGCACGGCATGCTGTTCGATCAGTTCATGACCATGGTGGAGGCGGCAACCGCCGGCCTCGGTGCGGCTCTGCTGCCGCGGTTCCTGATCGGCCGGGAGCTGGAACAGGGCCTGTTGGTGCCCGCCGTGGAGGCCGAGAAGATGGAGACCGGGCAATATCATCTTGCCTATCCGCCCGACCGGGCGACCTACCCGCCGCTTGCCGCCTTCCGGGACTGGATCACCGAGGAAATTCATCGCGACGAGAATCGCCAGGATATGCTTGCGAACGGCGACGGCATCGGCCAATAGTCGGACATGTCCATCATGATCGCTCAGGCGATCCGACCGACGGGAAGACGTCCATGAAACCTATTTTCGTCCAGCTCCGCTGCAAGCCCGGCAAGACCTACGAGGTTGCCGACGCCATCTACAAGACCGAGCTCGCGTCCGAACTTTATTCGACCAGCGGCGACTGGGACCTGCTGTTGAAGGTCTACATCAAGGACAACGATGAGATCGGCCGGTTCGTGAACGAGAAGATCGCGTCGATCCCGGGCATTGAGCGTTCGCTGACGACGATGACCTTCACCGCGTTCTGAGCGCAATAAAAAAGCCGCCACAGGGGCGGCTTTTTGGAATTTGAACTTAAAAAATATCAGACATGCGCCGCCGAGGCGCTGTTGCGCGAGCGAACCAGCTCGCGGATGGCAAGACGCACTTCGTCGGCAGAGCCGAAACGCTGCTCGTCCAGATCGATGACATGGAATTTCACGGCGATGAACTTCAGCCGGTCCGCGTCAGGAATGACAATACCGACGGGCTCGCCGCCGAATTCGATTACTTGCTTCTGCATGGCAGACTCCCGCTTTGGCTGCTTGCGACGCAGCTCTGGCGAATGAAAATTTTCAGGAACGATTGAACTGAAGCGTTACATTCGACAGCACGGAAGGGAGCGGCGATCCGTGCCATTCATTTTGAACGCGGCCTCACCAAAGGCGGCGACGCGGACGAATTTAAACATGTCACTCTCCCTTCATGGTGTTGCGCGAAAATCGGCCAGACTCAGCAGGCCGAACGAAAATCATCTGTAGGCGAATCCCACAAAATGATCAACGAAAATCAGTCTACCTAGAATTTTTTTCCGACTGATGACAGGAAGAAGGCCGAATTGTGAAATTTCATTCGCGATTCTTGGCCGCCGCCCATAAGCCCAGAGATAGGTGGCTTTTCCACTCAAGCAAGGATCGGCGGTGGAAAATTTCCGGCAACGACCGGATCGGCCAGCTCAAATTTCCGAGAGCAGGGTCTCGATCCGATCCACCAGCCCGTCCGCGCTTTGGCGGCTGAAGCACAGCGGCGGACGCAGGACGAGGCGTCTGGGAGTGCCGATATCGGCGACAATGCCGGGTCGCAGCCGTTCGCCGAGGTCCGCCGCTTCGTCGGCGAGATCGATGACGAGCAGCAGCCCGCTCCCCGATACGGTGGAGATCGCGGGAAAACGTTCGACCAGGCTTTCGAGCCGTGTCTTCAGATGGCTGCCGATCTCGCGCGTATTTTCGCGCATTTGCTCCTCCCGGATGACGTCAAGCGCCGCGCTGGCGGAGGCTGCCCTGACGGGGCAGATCGCTGGCGGGTGTAGGTCCGAGGGGAGGTTTGCGGCGATCTCGGGCCGTGTCATCAGAAACGACGGAGCGCCGCCGTCCGGGCCGTCCACAAAAACGATGTCCGGCGCGAGCCCCCGGTGCGAAAAGCCCCAGATGTGGTGGCCGAGGCGGCCATAACCGGTTCCGGTTTCGTCGACGATCAGCAGGCCGGCTTTCTGCCGAAGTTCCGTCAAGGGCTCGTCCAGGTTCGCGGCCTCGCCATAACCTTGCGCCAGCACTGCAGCGACATCATCGAGATCGTGGATCATGTCGGTTGCCGTTCCAACGGATGGAACAGCGAAGAAGTCCGGATCCCGACGGTCCGTCCGCAGCCCCGGCAGGCCGATGATGCCACGCTTGTTGGTATGGCTGCGGGCAAGCCTGAAGGCGAGATCCAGCGCCTCCGCGCGGCCAGAGACAAAAAAGACATGGCTCAGCCCTTCGGGCGCAAGCTCGGTCAGTTGCGCGCGCAGAGCCTCTTCCGATTCAGACGGATGGCCTGCGGCGCGGTTGAGGAGGATGGTCTGGCGGTAGGTGGCGGCAGCGAGGCGCGGATGTCCGTAGCCGGTCAGCGGCGCTTGGCCGGTAAGATCGAGCGCACTGCGGCCCGTCGCATCGAAGAGGTATTCCCTCCAGCCGCGGGCGGGCTGGTCAGGATATTTCGGCGCCGGGGCATTCGCGTCGATACCGAGCAGCGCCGACGGCGAAGGGCATAATCTCGCCCACGTGCCCACCTCGGTCGGCTTGCAGAAGAGCGGCGGCACGAGATCCGGGTCGAGGCAAAACCTGAGGCGCAGGCCGCCGACGGAATTTTCGGTCCCCGCGATGACACCAAGCGGGTCGCCCGCTGCGAGCTCGGTCTCTTCGGCCAGCGTGCATTCGAGGCCTTCGACATGCAGGGTCAGGTCGCGGCCGACAAGGACGAGGCGAGGTCCGGCGGTTTTCAGCGTACCCGCAAAGGGCGCCACCGCCGGCATCCGGGCGGGTATGCAGGCATCGATGTGAAGCGCGAAACTTTCCGGTTCCTGCTGCGGGTCGGTGCTGCTTTTCGAAAGCCGGTATTCGCCGTAGCGGGTGCTGGCCCGGCCGGTTTCCCGGGCGATGTGGGCAAGCAGCTTCCAGTCGTTGTCGGCATCCGTCCAGTTTCCGCCGTAGAGAAGCGGGCTGGTGACGCTCAAATCCACCAGCCGGAAAGTTTCCGGGTCGATATCGGGCAGGAGGCGGCCGATCTCCGGCAGCGGTTTTTCCATGCCGGTCGCATCAAGGATGGCCGCAAGCACCTGTGCCGGTGCAACGGTCGTTGCAGCGTTCAGGACGGCGCGGCGTTTCTCCGCGTCTTCCCTGGTTTGCGGGTCGTCGGGTAACCCGGTCTGACGGCTTTCGGCTTCGGCGGCGAGAATGCCGGTGCGGGCGACGACCAGCGGCCACAGCGCCTCGAGTTCGTTCAAGGTGAACGGGTAGATGTCGTGATAGGCGCGGATCGCCGGCAGCAGCGCGAAAGGATCGCCATCGCGGTCGGCGAGCAGATAGGCGCAGGTATTGGCGAAACCAGCGACCAGCCAGCCGTTGGAAATGCCGGTGAAGTCCGTCACGCCGGTCGGCAGCCATGCGCCGTCCGTATCCTCGCCGACGACGGTTTCGCCGTTGATGTTCTGGTGCGCCGCCGCGATCCTCAGGCTTGGGCCGAGCGGCTGGATGCGCCGGAGCGCCGTCACCATCGCCTTGGCGATCACGCCGCGGATTTCCTGGTCGGCGACGGCGGAGAGAAGCGTGACCGTCTGCGGGCCGGCCTTGCGCAGGTCCCCTTCCGGCTCGCGCTGCAGGACCGGATGTTCGAAATCCAGCAGGCTTTTTGCAAGTGCTGCGGAGATCGCCCCGAAGGCTGCCACGGCCTGGTCCGGCAGTTTCTCGCCACTCGGCGGGGCCGTACCGTCGAGAAAGGTGAGGAGCCGGATGCGCCGGTCTTCGCCGCCGAGCGGCAGGACGAGCGTGTCGCCGCCATCCCTGGTCACCACCGGCTCGGGAACCCGCGGCCCGTCCGGGCTGCGCAGGATATGGCGCATCAGGGCGTGTTCAGCCTCGATCTCCTCGATAGGTCCTTCGGCGGGCGCCACCTTGAGCAGGTAGCGCATGTGGCCGTTATCGATCAGGAAATAAGGGTTTTGCCGGCCCTCGATCGGGAAGATTTGCCCGGAAAGCCCGTAATGGTCGCGTAGAACGTCCTCGATCGCTTCGATCGGAACGTCATTTGCAGGAGGCTCGATGAGTTCGGGCAGTATGTCGGACATGAACCTCTCCGGAAGGGCGCTTCCGAAGAGGATAGAGCGTTAAAGGCCTGCGTCCATAGGCCTTTCTACCGACTTTGGATAAGCCTCAGCCCATGCGCTCCGAAGCGTAGGAGCCGGGGCTCGGCGGGAAGACGACAGTGCGGTTGCCGTTGATGAAGGTGCGGTGATGAATATGGGCGTGGATGGCGCGCGCCAGGACCTGGCTTTCGACGTCGCGGCCGAGCGAAACATAGTCGTCGGCCGACTGCGCATGGGTGATGCGCACCGTGTCCTGCTCGAGGATCGGGCCTTCGTCGAGATCGGCGGTGACGTAATGGGCCGTTGCGCCGATCAGCTTCACGCCGCGGGTATAGGCCTGCTTGTAGGGGTTGGCGCCCTTGAAGCTCGGAAGGAAGGAGTGGTGGATGTTGATGATCTTGCCGGACATCTTCTTGCAGAGGCTGTCGGACAGGACCTGCATGTAGCGGGCAAGCACGATGAGCTCGGTACCGCTCTGCTCGACCAGATCGAGAAGCTGGGCTTCGGCCTGCGGCTTGTTTTCCTTCGTTACCTTGATGTGGTGGAAAGGAATGTCGTTGTTGACCACGAGCTTCTGGTAGTCGAAATGGTTGGAGACGACGCCGACGATGTTGATCGGCAGTGCGCCGATCTTCCAGCGGTAGAGCAGGTCGTTCAGGCAATGGCCGAAGCGCGACACCATCAGCAGCACCTTCATGCGCTCTTCGGTGTCGAAGATCTCCCATTCCATCTCGAACCGGTCGGCGATCGGCTTGAAACCTTCGAGCAGTGCCGGGCGTTCGGCGCCTTCTTCGGAGAGAAAGCTGACGCGCATGAAGAACTTGCCCGTGTCGAGGTCATCGAACTGCGAACTGTCGATGATGTTGCAACCCTTTTCCGCCAGAAAGCCGGAAATCGCCGCGACAATGCCGCGTGTCGTCTTGCAGGATACGGTCAGGACATAGTTGTTCATGCAAATTCTCCCTCCTCTGCCATCGGTCGGCCACTCCGTGTATACATAAAATTGGTGCCGGACAATATCCGGTCCCATGCAGGACAGGAAAATGCCCGGCGAGGCCCGGTCTTGGTTCTGGAATGTGTACAGCCCGTCTTGTTTGTCTGTCCAGATGAGCTTCTTACCTGCCGACCTTAAAGCCAGCCACCCAAAATTCCGTTCCTTTTGCGCCGTCGGCGCGCGCATCACCGCCGCGGGAGCGCTTCGGGCAACGATTCGCATTTGCCAAAGGTTATGGTGGCAGGTTGCGGCTGGTCCTATTGGCCCAGCGGCGAATGGTGGCCGGAAAACGAGCCGCTCAATATCCAGCCGACCAAAAGCGGCGACCGGCCGCAGATGCAGGTTCTCTCCCGCGTCTTTTCGGAACAATCCAGCTGCGATCGGTAAAATTGCGCCAGATAGTTTAAGCGCCTGGAAGCAAGGTCGGACGTATTGCTGGCGTAGTGATCAAAAACCTGCCGGCACGACCATGATGGACGCACGACATAAATCCCCGGCCGCCGGGGAAACCTCGCCCCTGCCTCAACGCGCGGCGTCGCAACCGCTGACGTTCGACGGCACCGTCGGGCTTTTCACGCCACCGTCCGCGGGAACCGCGCCGTCCGGCGTCGCCGTGCTGTTTGTCAGCCCCTGGGGACTGGAGGAAATGTGCACGCGCAAGTTCTGGCGCATCATTTCGGAAAAGCTTGCCGATCGCGGCATTGCCAGCCTGCGGTTAGATTATCCCGGGACCGGCGATGCGCTTGACGACTTCGACTTCGAGGGCGGGCTTTCCGTCTGGTCCGACAGCCTCGTCTCCGCCGCCGCCCATCTCAAGGCGCTTTCCGGCTGCGAGCGGATCGTCCTCGTTTCTCAAGGCCTGGGGGCTGTCGTCGCGGCCAAGGCGGCCGACAGGCTCGAAGATCTGGCCGGCGTCGCCTATATGGCGCCGGTCGTTTCCGGTCGCCTGCATATTCGCGAGCTTGCGGTCTGGTCCAAAGTGGTGGACGAAAATCTGGGCCTTGCCGACGAGCAGCGCGACAAGACCGGCGTGTCCATCGCTTCCCTCACCATGCCCGGCCAGATCGCCGACGAGGTTCGCAAGGTCAATCTGCTGATGATCGATCGGCTGGCCGCGCCGCGCGTTCTGGTGGTCGGACGGGCCGACCGGCCGGCCGATACGCAATTCGCCGCGCGGCTCCGGGCGCTCGGGGCGGATGTGACCGAGCAGGCTTTCGAAGGTTACGACCAGCTGGTCTCCAACCCGGCGATTGCAAGACTGCCGCTCCCGGTGGCGGACAAGCTGGCGGACTGGATCGTTGCGTTACCCGTAGGGCCAATCTCCGCGACACAACGCCCGCCGGTGCAGGCGGAGCCGCTCGTCGGTGACGGTTTCACGGAAACTCCGGTTCGTTTCGGCCTCAACGATCGGCTGTTCGGGGTCCTCTGCGAGCCGAGCCACGGCCGCGCGGGCGCCACGGTGCTTTTCCTGACATCGGCTTACGACAGGCATGCCGGCTGGGGCCGCTCGACGGTGGCGCTGGCCCGGTCGCTGGCGCGCTCCGGCATTCCTTCGCTGCGTTTCGATACGGCCAATGCGGGAGATAGCCCGCCGGTGCCGGGCCGGCCGGAACAAGTCCTCTATCATTCCACCCAAAATGCCGACGTATCGGAGGCGATCGACTTTCTCCAAAGCCGCCGCCTTACGCCGGTCGTCACCGCAGGCCGCTGCAGCGGTGCCTATCTCGGCTTCCAGGCCTCGGTCGCCGAACCGCGCATCGCCGGCAATGTATCCGTCAATCCCGCCGTGTTTCACTGGTCGCCTGGCCGTTCGGTCGAGGATGCGATCGTCAACGGCACGCGCAGCCTGCAGGACTATCGCCGGCGGGCCCTGCGAGCCGAAACGTTCAAGCGCATCATCCGAGGCGAGGTCGATACCATTGCCGCGGCCCGCAATATCGCGAAGAGCCTCGGCAATCGGGCCAGGCACAAGATTCTGCATGCCTTTCGTGGTTTCCTGCCGGAGGGCCGGGCGATCTACGACGCTTTCCGCACCCTCCACCAGCGCGGCACCTCCATCTCGCTGATCTATAGCGAAAACGATCTCGGCCTCGAACAATACGACTTCTATTTCGGCCATGACGGGTCCGGCTTGAGCCGCTTTCCCAATGTCTCGGTGGAAATCATTCCGGATGCCGACCACAATCTGACGCCGGAGCATGCCCGGGCTGCCTATCTCAAAGCTCTCAGGCAAATGGCTTTCCGTTTTCCGCTGGAAGAGCTTGCCTATTCAAAAACGCAGGATTCGATCGCCGCCGAGTGAACGGATCGTGCCGCCGGGCCTGCCGGCGGCGTCCGGGAGTGCGGCAAGGCGGATGCGCCTGATTGCGCCCGGCGCCAGGTGAAAGCCATTGTCCGAGGGACGATAACCGGCACATTCGATGCTGACCGACTGCGCAAAGATGTCCGTCGAAAGCTCCAGCCAGAACTCTCCCCCATCCTCTGCGGCCGAAACCGCAATCTCGGCATCGTGGAAAGCGTGGGCGCGTCCGAGCGGGAAATGGAAAGCCTCTGCGACAATCTCTCCCGTTTGCGCATGTTTCAGCCGCGCAACCGTCACGTCGTGAGAGGGCGGACCGAAACGGTAGGCGTAGTTGGCGTCGAAGAAGGTGCCGAACAGATCGGTCGCGGCGATGCTCTCGCTGCTGCGAGAGATAAGCGTCAGTTCTCGGCGGCCTGAAACCACTGCCATCCTGCCGTCCCGCAGGCAGGCGAGTTCGAGAACCACCGGCAGGTCGGTGGGCGTTTCATTGAGAAGGTGGATATCCAGCCCGTTGGTGCCCTCGTCGGCAAATATGGCCTGGACCGGCCGGAAGGCCCGCTTCAGCGCGAACCAGGCAGGTTTCGGCAGGCGGTCGACGCCAACCACGCCCCAGCCGGGACCGGGCATGACATCCTGGAAGGTAAAGGCGAGTGCGCCGTTGCAAGTCGAGCCGGGCCGGCGCCATTCGGCGAAGGCGGCTTCCATCACTTCCCCGGTCACGGCGCGGGAGAGGGCGAGATATCGTTCCGGCTGCTGCGCGCGCAGCGTCTGCGGATCGGCATCATAAAGCGTGCCGAGGTAATGATCGCGAACGTCCTCGAAATCCCAGTCCACCCCGGCATCACGCGGGATTCCGGACTTGCCGCCGGCCAGCGTTTCCGAATCGGAGAGGTTTGAGAACGCCAGGCACTCGGCTGCGAAACGGATATTTGCCCGCCGCGCATCCTCGAGCGGCCGCTTGTAGGCGCCGACGCCGTAATAATGGGCGACACCGGCATTCGGGTAAAAAGGCAAGGCGCCGCCGGAGGGCGAATTTGCCACATAGGGCAGGTCCGGCCGGCAATCGGCCGCCAAGGCGGGAAGGATTTCCTCGCAGAGCATACCTTTCCAGATGCGTTCCGGCAGGCCCAGCATGGCGCCTTGCTGGTGGATTTCGCTGCCGCCGCAAAGGACCGCAAGCGACGGCGAGGCCTGCGTCGCCGCCAGGAACTGCCCGACTTCCGTTTTCACGTGAATCACGAAATCCGGATCGCCGGCAGGATAGTCGAAATTGGCAAGCATCAGATCCTGCCAGATAAGCAGGCCGAGCTCGTCGCACAGCGCGAAGAACTCCGGGCTTTCATAGGTGGCGATGCCCGGAATGCGGATCATGTTCATGCCCGCGTCTTTCGCGAGCCTGAGCCAGGGCTCGTAGCCGGCGCGATCGCCCGGCAGATTGACGATATCGGCGGAGGTCCAGACGGCGCCGCGGCAGAATATCTTCTCGCCGTTGACGATGACGGCGAAATCGTCGCCGTCCGTGCCGCGATCGACCTTCAGGCTGCGGAAGCCGGTCCGGACGAGCGGGAATTCTTCGCCATCGACCTTGAGCGCCACGTCGTAAAGCGCCGGCGCGCCATGGGTATGCGGCCACCAGGGTTCTATTCCCGGCAGGCAAAGCTCAGCCGAATATCGGTCGCCGTCATTTGTAAAATGTGTCTCTCTGCCATTGCAGACGAGACGGAGATCGTGGGACGGTCCGTCAAAGGCAAAGCTGACCTTGAGAAGGCCTGCTCCGCTTTCATCAAGCTCGGCGGAGATGGCGAGCTCCCTCTTCTCCCCAGCGGTGAGAAGGTGGCTCGCTGGGCTTGACGAGGCGGGGGACCTGATCACCGAAACCGGTCGCCAGGGTCCCACCGCATGAACCTCCGGACACCATCCCGGCATGAAGCCAAGTGCAGTCGTGCGGATCAGGCGGAGACCTTGGCTGTTCATCAGCCGCGGACGCCAGCGGGCACGAGGCCCGGCCTTTTCCAGATGCGGTTTCAAGGCTCGAAAGCAGATCGACAGGGTGTCGCTGCCCGTCAGTTCCACCGCGACATCGTGGCTTTCGAACATGCTTGTCGAGGACAGGATCAGCGTCTCGCCGAGAAACACCTCGGCAACAGTCGCAAGCCCGGCAAATCGCAGGATCGCCGGCCCGGGCGCTTCACCGGCAAGCGGGCAGCGATACCAGGCGTCCCTGTCGATCAGCGGCTCGGGATTGTTGCGATCGAAGCGGCCGGCAGCCTCCAGGGCGGCGGCGACCGTGCCGGGCACCATGGCCGGGAGGCATTCCAGCTCCGGAGGAAGATCGGACGGCAGGGAGCAGGCGCCAGGCTCGGTCAACGCCAGAGACCAGCCCTCGGCAAGAAGGCTGGTTTTTGATCCGATCGGGATAAGAAGGCTCACGCGGCCTCGCGGGCGTGGCTTAGTGTCGATGCCAGGTCCCCCATCAGCAGGTCCCAGGCGTCGGCGGCCGGATCGAGCGCTGTTGCCAGCGGTTCGAACTTCTTGCGGGTCAGGGCACGGGCAAGCTGGAACTGGGTAGATTTCGCCACTTCCGAAATCCTCAGCGCCTGCTGTTCAGGCTGGGCGAACGCCTTGTGGTTCAGCCAGGCGAGATGGCTCGCCAGCAGCTCGAAATTGGCGCCGATCTGCCGGAGCGTGTTGAACGCGTATTTGTGAAAGAAGCCGAAATCCCTCTCGGCGATCCGCTCCACCTGTGCCGGGAAGACTTTGCCGAACGCGCGTATTGGATTCTCTTCCGGCCGCCGGGGAAAATGATGCCTGAGCAGCTTCCACGCGGTTTCGCGAATTTCCCTCGCGTCCGGATAGGCGGCGGGGAACTTGGCAAATTCGGTATAGGGCAGGAAGGGCAGCGCCTCCGGGCTGGCGTTCAACTGGAACAGGCCATCGAAATCCTCGCCGGAAAGGGTGAAGAAGCCGCCATTGTGAAAATAGTCGAGCTCGCGGCGTTCGAGGTCCAGCCGGTTGATCGCGACCGTCGTCTTGCCGTGTTCCTGGCGATAGGCGACGCCGCGCGTATCGGGCAGATAAAAGCTGTCGAGTTCGAGCAGCGTCAGCCGGCCGCGGCGGATCTGCTCCGCAACATGCCATTCCGGCCGGTCGAAGATCGCCAGTTCGGTCACGCGGATGCCGAACAGGGTCTCGAGGTCTTCGAGCGGCACCTTGAAGAAGGTGAACTGGTCGCCTTCGAAATCCTGGGTCAGGGTGAAACCGAGCATGGCTTCCGGTGGCAGGCCCTGTGCCGAAAGCACCTCTATCCACAGATCGACGTAACAATTCGTCTCCGGCCACATGCGCTCGGCCGAATGCAGCGCATGCGTCCTGTAGTTCGCCGGATCGAGCGCCGGAAATACCGCCGTCATTGGATCAGCCCCAGAGCGCGGCGCGGACGGAGCCCGGCCACTCTTTTACGTCCAGACCGTGGGTGTGGAAGAGCGCAAGCGCGATGCGTTCGAGGCCGAAACCAACGCAGGCCGTGTGAGCGACGCTGCCATCCTCCAGGTTGAGGCCCCATTTCAGGCCGAAACTGTCCTGATGATAATTGAAGCTCATGCAGGCGGTGGGCTTGGCGACGGAGGTGATCGGGATCAGGAGTTCGAACTTCAGGTTCTGGTCGCGCTGGTTGTTGACCAGCATCTTGCCGGCGCGGCCGAAGAACGGGTCGTTGGCGATGTCGATCTCCACCTCGAGGCCGAGCGACTTCATCATCTCGACGCCGCGATCCATCCACAGCTGGCGAAAATCGGTGACGTGGCTCTCGGTGCCCATGCAGACATATTCGCGCATGCGGAAAAGCTGCTGGCGGGCCGGATCCTTGGAGGGCTCGTGGCGGAAGCAGTAGCTCTGCAGGTCGAAGAGAGCGCCGCCGGCTGGCAGGCTGCCGCGCCGCGCCACGGTCGGATAGAGCGGATAGCAGGCGGCCGGCGTCAGCACGATGTCGGTTGCTTCCTGGCCCTTGGTCCAGTCCTCCTCGCCGACTTCCATGCATTTCAGCAGGCTCATATGGTCGAGTTCGTTGCCGCAGAACGAATGCACCGTGCCGGCGAGCTGCGGAAAGCTCTTCATATAGCCGCTGGTCTCGAAGAAGGCGCGGTTCATGCCCGGCGGGAAGCGCATCGCCTCGGCACCGTCGCCGCCGCCGACCTTGTCGATCAACCGCTCGAAGGCGGCGATGACGTCTTCGAACTGGCCGCTGCGGCCATACAGGCCGTCGACGCCGGTCTCGATCAGCAGGCCTGCATCGAACAGGCGGTCGAGAAATGAAACTTGCATATCCATGGCTTTACCTCATTCTTTTCAATGGTTTACATATGAAATGATCGGGGCGTCAGCCGAGCAGGCTGGTGTCCGGTTTCTGAACGAGCAGCATGGTCGACGTATTGCCGAGGATGCGGTCGTTGGAAATCATCAGCTGGGCGGAATGCGCGTCGCGCAGATGCCGGCCGAGACTGTAGGGCGTGCCGTTCTTGTAGCCCATGATGCCGCAGATGATCATCGCCTGGTTGATGATGGTCAGGATCGTCTCGGAGGAAGCCAGCTTGACGTTGTTCATGGCGATCGAAAACGCCATGGACGACAGCTGGTCGTGATCCGCCTTGGCATCCGCGTAGATCCTGAGGCCGGAGAGGATGCCGGCCTTGAGGAGCTGCAGCAGGTTCGAGGCTTCGGCGAGCCTCAGCGCGCCGGGCGGCTGGGTGCCGCCGGCCTTGCGGGCGGCGGCGCGCACGAAGGCCTGGGCGCGCAGTACCGCATCGGCGGCGATCCCGTACCAGACCGCGCTCCAGAGGAGATGCGAGGTGGCGAGCATCGATTGCGCCGCGATCTCGGCGAACGGCTTTGGAAAGATCTGGACGGACGGCGCCTCGCCCCTGAAGAGGAAACCGTCGGAGCAGGTGCCGCGCATGCCGAGCGTATCCCAGTCGACGGTCTTCTGCAGGGTATACTGGCCTTGCTTGAAGACCGTCATGACCTGGTCGGTCGGTGCGGCCTTCTCGTTGGAGCGCGAGGTGACCATGATCACATCGGCGTGGGCGCCGTAGGAAATCACGGTCGCATCCTTGGTCAGGCGGCAGATGTCGCCATCGACCTCGATCGCGCAGATGGAGTTGCGCATATTGCCGCCGATGCCGCCCTCGGTCGTCGCGGAAGCGACGAGAAGCTGGCGGCCGGCAAGCTCGCGCATGAAGTCCCTATGCCATTCGCTGTCGCCACCGTGCTCCACCAGGCTCGAAACCTTGATCTGGTGCATGGCGAAAACCATGGCGCTCGCGGCGCAGGCCTGTCCCAGGATGGAGCAGACCTCGGCGATCTCGGCGATCGAAGCGCCCTCGCCGCCGAACGCGGCCGGGATCTGGATGCCGATCAGGCGCTCGGCCTTCATGGCGTCGACCGCCTCCCGGGGGAAGCGGCCGTCATGATCGACGCGGTCGGCAAATTCGGCCGCTACGGTTGCCACGCGGTGAGCGCGGGCGCTCAGGCTCATGTCGGCGGCAAAGGCGGGGAGGCTCATCTCAAGCGGCCTCGCGCGCTTTCAGGATATGCGAAACCGTCTGCTCGATCGCGGCTATGCTGGCGAAGGACTTGCGGTTCAAAAGGCTGTCGGGAAACTCGATGTCGAAAGCCTCTTCCAGGCCGAGCATCAGTTGTACGGATGCAAATGAGGAGAGGCCGGCCGCATAAAGATCGGCCCCGTCTTCCAGCTCGGTCACCGCGACCGGAAGGCCGCCTACCCGTGTGAGCAATTCGCGAATGGTCTCGTTCATCTCGACATCTCCGGATCGTTCAAATTCTGCGTTCATCGCTGGGGACGTTACTACGCGGGAAAGCCTAAGATTCCAGCAATAAACGTCGTGAAGTTAGGGCTGCGGGATTCCGTAAAATCCGATCGATCGCCATCCGCATGCCCCGGCTTGACATCAACGGCCCGCGGGTTTCTGATGGCGCCATTCACCAGGGGGGTCCCGTCAAGGGGCTGAGATACTGCTGGTCGGACCGGCTTTGGCCGGCCGAGGCGCAGTGACCCGTTGAACCTGATCCAGTTCATACTGGCGTAGGGACGGTGCGGGCGCTGCGGTAACAAGGGCGGGAAACCGTCCTTCGCATTCCGGGGTGTTTTTCCATCATTCCAACACTGGAACTGGGTCTCCAAACGTCAAACCTTGGAGCCTTGAACCATGAATATCGCAACCACCAAGCTCACTCCGGTCGTTACCACCGGCCCGCTTCCCGCCTCCACGAAGGTCCTGAAAGCAGGAACGATCCACCCGGACATCCGCGTGCCGATGCGCCAGATCGCGTTGCATCCGACCTCCGGCGAACCGCCGGTCACCGTCTACGATTCCTCCGGTCCCTATACCGTCGAAGGTGCCGCGATCAGCATCGATGCCGGCCTGCCGCGCCTGCGCGAAAGCTGGATTCTCGCCCGCGGCGACGTCGAAATCTATCAGGGCCGCATTGTCAGGCCGGAGGACAACGGCTTCGTGTCCGAAAGCCATCTGACGCCGGAATTCCCGGTCCGCAACCAGCCTTTCAAGTCAAAGGGAGGCAGGGCCGTCACCCAGCTCGCCTATGCGCGAGCCGGCATCATCACGCCGGAGATGGAATTCGTTGCCATCCGCGAGAACCTCGGCCGGCAGGCGGCCAGGGAACCGCTCGTCCGCGACGGTGAAAGTTTCGGTGCCCATGTGCCGGATTTCGTGACGCCCGAGTTCGTTCGGCGCGAAGTCGCGGAAGGCAGGGCAATCATTCCCGCCAACATCAACCATCCCGAATCCGAACCGATGATCATCGGCCGCAACTTCCTGGTGAAGATCAATGCCAATATCGGCAATTCGGCCGTCACCTCGTCGATGGCCGAGGAAGTCGAGAAGATGGTCTGGGCGATCCGCTGGGGCGCCGATACGGTCATGGACCTGTCGACCGGCCGCAACATCCACAATATCCGCGACTGGATCATCCGCAATTCGCCGGTGCCGATCGGCACCGTGCCGCTCTATCAGGCGCTCGAAAAGGTCAACGGCATTGCCGAGGACCTGACCTGGGAGGTCTATCGCGACACGCTGATCGAACAGGCCGAACAGGGCGTCGATTATTTCACCATCCATGCCGGCGTGCGGCTCGCCTATATCCCGCTCACCGTCAACCGCGTCACCGGCATCGTTTCCCGCGGCGGCTCGATCATGGCCAAGTGGTGTCTGCACCACCACAAGGAGAGTTTTCTCTACGAGCATTTCGAGGAGATCTGCGACATCGCCCGGGCCTGTGACGTCTCGTTCTCGCTCGGCGATGGTCTTCGCCCGGGTTCGATCGCCGATGCCAACGATGCGGCCCAGTTCGCGGAACTGGAGACCCTTGGGGAGCTGACGAAGATCGCCTGGGCGAAGGATTGCCAGGTGATGATAGAAGGCCCCGGCCATGTGCCGATGCACAAGATCAAGGCCAACATGGACAAGCAGCTCGCGGTCTGCGGCGAGGCGCCGTTCTATACGCTCGGGCCGCTGACCACCGATATCGCGCCGGGCTATGACCACATTACGTCGGGCATCGGGGCGGCGATGATCGGCTGGTTCGGCACGGCCATGCTCTGCTACGTGACGCCGAAGGAACATCTCGGCCTGCCGGACCGCAACGACGTCAAGGTTGGGGTCATCACCTACAAGATCGCCGCACATGCTGCCGATCTCGCCAAAGGCCATCCGGCGGCCCAGGTGCGCGACGACGCGCTGTCGCGCGCCCGCTTCGAGTTCCGCTGGGAGGACCAGTTCAACCTCTCCCTCGATCCGGAAACGGCCCGCTCGATGCATGACGAGACCTTGCCGAAGGAGGCGCACAAGGTGGCACATTTCTGCTCCATGTGCGGCCCGAAATTCTGCTCGATGCGGATTTCCCACGACATCCGCGCCGAAGCGCAGAAGGAGGGCCTGGAAGCCATGGCTGCGAAATATCGCGACGGTGGCGATCTTTATATGCCGGTCGAGAAAGGGTGATCAACTTCACGACCCCTGCCGGCCGCAACCGGCAGGGGTCGTTCGAACGTCAGAGCGCCATGCCGCCCGACACCTCGATGCGCTGGGCATTGACCCAGCGGTTGTCCTCGGACAGCAGCGAAGCAACCATCGGACCGATATCATCCGGTTCGCCGGCACGGCCAAGTGCCGTCATCTCGGCGACGCGCCTGTTGATCTCGGGATTGTCGCGCACCATGCCGCCGCTGAAATCGGTCATGATCGCACCGGGCGCCACCGTATTGACGGCGATGCCGCGTGCGCCAAGCTCCTTGGCCAGATACCGGGTCAGCACCTCGACCGCCCCCTTGATCGCCGCATAGGCGCCGCTGCCCGGAACGGTGATGCGGGTAAGCCCGGTGGAGAAGTTGACGATCCGGCCGCCGTCGCGGATCAGCGGCAACAGCTTCTGGGTCAGGAAGAAGACGCCCTTGAAATGGACATTGAAGAGCCCGTCCAGCTCCGCTTCGGTGGTCTTTTCGAAATCGCCATGATGCGACGTGCCGGCATTGTTGACGAGGAAATCGAATTTTTCGGCACCGAGCTCGGCCAGGGTTTCCTGCACCCGCCCGACGAACGCGTCGAACGACGCGACATCGCGGATGTCGAGCTGCAGTGCGATCGCCCTGCGCCCCAGTTCGCTCGCCGCGGCGGTCGTGGCTGCGGCTTCTGCCTGATTGGAGTTGTAGGTGAAGATCACGTCGATACCGCGCTTTGCAAGGCTGAGCACGGTGTTGCGGCCGAGACCGCGGCTGCCGCCGGTCACGATGGCGAGCTTGGCTGTCGATTTCTGAGATGTTTGATGCGTCATGATGGAGGTTCCTTGTCTGGATTGGATGGCCGGAAACTACGCCCCTCGGCCCTGCGCCTGAATGCCGGAACTTTCCCAGTTCTTGCCTGATCCTGCTCGCAGGCCTATGTCTTGGTCTTGGAACCTCGGAGGTGTGGCATGTCGACGGCCCTGCTCGATGCGGTAAAGCGGTTCACGGATGTGCAAACCGGCGCGAGCCCGTTCGCGACGGCGATCGAAGGGCTGACAATCCTGCGGTCGGACCACGAAAAGCGGCCGGATCATCTGATCTTCAAGCCGGCGCTTTGCGTCGTTCTGCAAGGCGCGAAATGGGCGGTGTTCGGCGACCGTCATGTGAATTACCGGGCGGGCCAGGCGCTCGTTGTCAGCGTCGAGATGCCGGCCTTCGGACGGGTCGCGGAGGCGAGCTCGACCGAGCCCTATCTCGGACTGATCATCGAATTCGATCTCGGCATCATGCGCGAGGTGATGGAGATTTTGCCTGCTCTGCCGGAGGCGAGCGGCGACGTGTCCTCGGGCATCTTCGTCAGCGATTTCGATGGCCCGCTTGCCGATTGCGCACTGCGTATGGTGCGGCTGCTCGATACGCCGACTGCGATCCCCCTGCTTCATCCCGCGATCATGCGGGAGATTTCCTATTGGCTGCTCACTGGTCCGCATGGCGGCGATGTCGTCAGGATGGCGCTCGGCAACGACCACACCCAGCGTATCGTCAGTGTCATTCACAGCCTGCGCGATCATTTCGCCGAGTCGGTCCGCATCGAGGATCTGGCGGACAAGGCCGGTTTGAGCCCGTCCGCCTTCCACCGAAAATTCAAGGCGATCACCTCGATGACGCCGCTCCAATACCAGAAACAGCTCCGGCTCCTGGAGGCGCGGCGCCTGATGGTCGCGGAAGCGGCGAATGTGGAAACGGCGGCGTTTCTCGTCGGCTACGAAAGCCCGTCGCAGTTCAGCCGCGAATACGCCCGCATGTTCGGCACCCCGCCGCGCCGCGATGTGACGGCGCTGCGGACAGTGGCGGCGTGAGAGCGCGCCTGTTCTCCCCTTTGCGCATGTGGATCCTCGGGTTTAACCCGAGGATGATCTGAGGATCCAAAGGCGGCGCTTCAACGTTTCCAACGACTTACCCTTTTCCTCATCCCCGCCCTTTTAACCCATGCCTATAATCCTCCCGCTTCCGTCACCGGAGTGTTTCGCGAGACGTTCGCGGGCAGGCGGAAGCCGGCGCTTTCATCAAAACCGTAACGTGCGGGGATGGTGGAAGAGGTGAAAGCCATGGGAGATGAAGTCTCCCTATCAAGCCTCCCCCGGACAGCCATGTCCGGTTCGGTTGAGCCGTGCAAGTGGCAGGCCTGTCCCGAAAGGATGGGCGCGAACAAAGCCACGCAGCGAGGCGAGATGATCAGCTGTAGAGGCCGGAAGCCTCGAAAGAACGCCGAAGGCCACGCGAATGCGGAGCCATATTATTATTTTACAACGAGGTTCCGCATTCGTGTGGGCTCTCCAATTCCGGGCCAAGCCACGGGCGCATTTCGCCGCGTGAACAAGAACCCGTGTCATTTCGGCGGATACGCATGCTCCCCGCCGCGGTAATCGCTGACGGAATAACAGCCGCCTTCGCTGCGCACGGCGCTTTCGCCGATCACCGCCTTGCCGTGGCCGCCGGGGATATCCAGGACATAGGTCGGCTGGCAGAGGCCGGAGATGGTGCCGCGCAGCGCCGAGACGATCTTCTGGCCTTCGGCGATATCCAGCCGGAAGTGGCTGGTGCCGGGTGCGAGATCCGGATGATGAAGGTAATAGGGCTTGATCCGGGTCTCGACGAAAGCCTTCATCAGGTCGCCAATCACCGCCGGATCGTCGTTGACGCCGCGCAAAAGCACCGTCTGGCTCACCATCGGAAAACCGGCATCGACCAGGCGGGCGCAGGCGGTCCGGGCGGCGTCGGTCATTTCGCGCGGGTGGTTGGCGTGCAGCGCGATGTAGACGACCTTGCCGCTTTCCTTCAGTGCCGCAATCATTGCCGCGTCGATGCGCTCCGGCTCGACGACGGGCACCCGCGTGTGGAAGCGGACGATCTTTACATGGGGGATCTCGGCAAGGCCGCGCATGATGGCAGCAAGCCGTCTCGGCGAAAGGACCAGCGGATCGCCGCCGGTGAGGATCACTTCCCAAATCTCCGGATGCTCGCGGATATAAGCGAGCGCCGCCGACAGTTCCTCGGGCGCCAGCGTCCCGTCGCCTTGCGGCCCGACCATCTCGCGGCGGAAGCAGAAGCGGCAATAGACCGGGCAGATATGCACGGCCTTCAGCAGCACCCGGTCCGGATAGCGGTGAACGATGCCCTTGACCGGGCTGTGCGCCTGATCGCCGATCGGGTCGGCACGCTCTTCCGGCGTCGTCAGCAATTCGTTCGGATCTGGCACGAACTGCCGGGCGATCGGATCGTTTTGATCGGTTCTGTCGATGAGCGAAACTACGGTTGGGGTCAGCGCGATCGCGTAGCGGTCTGCGATGGCTCGGATGCCGTCGAGCTTTTGGGGCTCGATCAGGCCGGCGGCCGCGAGATCTTCCGGGGTTTTCAATGAACGGACTGCGGTCACGAAAACACCTCCGCGACCGGCGCCCACATGACCTGTTCGATGCGGGTCGCACCGGTTGCCAGCATGGCGAGCCGGTCGAAGCCGAGTGCGGCACCGCTTGCGTCTGGCATGATCGAAAGCGCGTCGAGAAAGTCTTCGTCGATCGGATAACGTTCGCCGTAGATGCGGGATTTCTCGGCCATCTCGTGCTCGAAACGGCGTCGTTGCTCGCCGGCGTCGGTCAGTTCTCCGAAGGCGTTGGCAAGCTCGACGCCGCAGGCATAAAGCTCGAAACGTTCGGCGACGCGCGGATCGCGGGCGGACGGCCGGGCGAGCGCTGCCTCGGAAACAGGGTATTCGTGGAGGATCGTCGCGCGGTCCTGGCCGAGATGCGGCTCGACCTTCTCGACCAGCACCCTGCTGAAGAGGTCTGCCCAGGTGTCGTCTTCGGCAAAGCGGATATCGGACTTTTTCAGGCCGGCCGCCAGGAGATCGCGGTCGGTGTCGCCGTTCGCCGCGACCGAGGAGAGCAGGTCGATGCCGGCGAACCGGTCGAAGGCTTCAGCGAGCGTCAGGCGTTCCGGCTCGGCGAAAGGATCGACTTCCAGCCCGCGGAAGGCAAAGCGCCCGGTCCTGGTGGTATCGGCGGCCAGCGCCAGCATCTCGGCGCAATCGGCCATCAGCTGCTCGTAACTTTCGCCGACGCGGTACCATTCCAGCATGGTGAATTCCGGATGGTGCAGCGGCCCGCGTTCCCGGTTGCGGTAGACATGCGCGAAGGTGAAGATGCGCTCCTCGCCGGCGGCCAGCAGCTTCTTGGCGGCGAATTCCGGCGACGTGTGCAGATAGAGCGGCGCCTTGCCGCCATCGATGGCGATCGCTTCGGTTGCGAAGGCATGCAGATGGGTCTCGTTGCCTGGGGAAACCTGGAGCGTCGCCGTATCGACCTCGATGAAATCGCGCTGCGAGAAGAAGTCGCGCAACGTCGTCTGGACCGCGTTGCGGCCCATCAGGAAGGGCCGGCGGTCGGCGTGGTTTGCCGGCGTCCACCAGGGCGAGCGGGATATGGCAGGTCGCGACGAGCTCATTTACGGCTTTCTTCGCCGGTTCTCCCCGGCAAGGCTTCCACTTTGCGCGGTTTTGGAGTAGTTCCGGCCGGAAAACAGACGATCCGTCCTTCGGGCCGGTTATCGCCCGGTCCTCTACGACGCATTTTCGGCAGTTACAAGCCGGTTCGCACCACAAGGAATCCTATGGTCAAGGTCATCGCCTCTTCTGTCCGCAAGGGCAACGTCATCGATGTGGACGGCAAGCTTTATGTCGTTCTCACCGCCGAGAACTTCCATCCCGGCAAGGGCACGCCTGTCACGCAGGTCAATATGCGCCGCATCGTCGACGGCGTGAAGGTGTCCGAGCGCTGGCGGACGACCGAGCAGGTCGAGCGCGCCTTCGTCGAGGACGTCAACCACCAGTTCCTCTATCAAGACGGCGAAGGCTTCCATTTCATGAACCCGGAAAACTACGACCAGGTCGTGGTGGACGTGGATACGATGGGCGACCAGAAGGCCTATCTTCAGGAAGGCATGACCTGCGTTCTCTCCATGCATGAAGGCATTGCGCTGGCTCTTCAGCTGCCGCGCCACGTGACGCTCGAGATCGTCGAGACCGAACCGGTCGTCAAGGGCCAGACGGCTTCCTCGTCCTACAAGCCGGCCATGCTGTCGAACGGCATCCGCACCGCGGTTCCGCCGCATGTCGATGCCGGCACCCGCGTCGTGATCGCCACCGAAGACAATTCCTACGTCGAGCGCGCCAAGAACTGATCGTCAATTGATCGTCCCCGGCCTTTCCGGGCATGATAAAAAAACCTCCGAAGCGCTGGCTCCGGAGGTTTTTTGTTGTCGGTTATGTTGAGGCGGAGCCTACTTCTTGACGACCACCGATGCGACCTTGGTATCGGTCTTGCCGAAGGCGTAACCGCCGCCGATCGCCACATTGAGCGAGACGTAGTCCTGCGCCATCTGACGCACGGCGGCAGCGAGGTTCGACTGTGCGGTCGAGACCTCACGTTGGGCGTCGAGAACGTCGAGCAGCGAGGAGGCGCCGTCACGATAGCTGGCGGTACCGAGCTGCAGGGCTTCTTCGTAGGACTTCACAGTTGCCTGAAGTGCGGAAACCGTGCGGCTGTCGCGGGCGACTGCGGCCAATGCATTTTCCACTTCCTCGACCGCGTTCAGAACCGACTGCTTCCAGGCGAGATACTGTCCGCGGGCGCTGGATTCGGCGATCTTGACGTTGCCGCGCAGACGGCCGCCGTCGAAGATCGGCAGGCTCAGCTGCGGACCGAAGGACCAGGTCAGGGCCCGGGTATCCAGGCTGCCGGCAATGGCGTTGTATCTCGGAGAAATGGAGCCTCCGAGCGTAATGGCCGGATAGAGCTGGGCCTCGGCGACGCCGATTTCGGCGACTGCCGATGCGAGTTGGCGTTCCGCGGCCCGGATGTCCGGACGGTTGCGGATCAGGTCCGCCGGGACGCCGGCCTTGGTGCTGAAGCGGGCGACCGGCTGGCGGGCGCCTTTCTGCAGTTCGGGAACGAGCGACGACGCAGGCATGGCGAGAAGCGTGGCGACACGGTGCGCCGCACCCCGGAAACTCGTTTCCAGGCCCGGAATTTCCGCGATCGTCGAATTGACCAAGCCTTCCGACTGGACGACATCGAGACGGGACGCGGCGCCGGCATCAAGCTGAAGCTTGGTGAGGCTTAGCGTTTCGCGCCGCGAATCGAGGTTCCGGCGGGCAATCGCAATACGCTCCTGATAGTAGCGTACGTCGATATAGGCCGCGGCGATCTGAGACAGGAACGAGAGACGTGCAACGTCCTCGCTGGCATAGGCAGCATCGAGGCTTGCGAGCGCACTTTCCTTCGAACGCCTGTAGAGGCCGAAAAGATCGAGGAACCAGGACGCATCGGCAGTACCCGCCGTGACGGTCGTCCGCGAGAACGAACCCGGGCTGGTACGAGTGCCGGTGGTCGTGCTGGCGGCCGAGAGATCCAGCGACGGGAGAGCGCCCGCGCCGGCGACGGTAACGTTGGCCTCGGCAGACGTGATCCGCTCCAGAGCCTGGAGGATATCGAGGTTCTGACCGATCCCCTGATTTACATAGCCGTTCAGACGGCTGTCATTAAATGCGGTCCACCAGGCAACCTGCGAAACATCGCCGTTGCTGGTCTTGCCGGCTTCGGCAAATTTACCCGGAAGAGCAATTTCCGGCGCCTTGTGATCTGGACCGACGACGCAGCCCGAAAGCAGCAGCATAGTGAGAGGAGCAACAACACGAATGGATAACATTTTTCTGTCCCAGTGCCCTATAACGCGTGGAAGGTCAGCACTCATGCCTCTTCCGATTGTCCCGTCAGCAGCGATTCGCATAGCTTCTGACGGCATTAAAGGTCGAATACGTTAACGAACGTAATCGCCATCCTACTCTTTTTCACGCTTTGATAACCGTCTAACGACAACAAAGAAGGACGGAACGAAGAAAATTCCGAGAAGTGTTGCAGAAAGCATACCACCCAGCACGCCGACGCCGATGGCGTTCTGCGCGGCGGATCCAGCGCCGGTTGCGATTGCCAGCGGCACGACGCCGAGGATGAAAGCGAGCGATGTCATGACGATTGGCCTCAGTCGCAGGCGCGCGGCCTCGAGGGTGGCCTCGATCATTTTCATCCCGCCGGCCTGACGATCCTTGGCGAATTCGACAATCAGAATGGCGTTCTTCGCCGCCAGGCCGATCGTCGTCAGGAGCCCGACCTTGAAGTAGACGTCGTTCGACTGGCCGAAGAAATACGCGGCGGAAAGCGCACCGAGCACGCCGATCGGCACGGCCAATATGACCGAGAACGGGATCGACCAGCTTTCATAGAGCGCCGCAAGGCAGAGGAAGACGATCAGGACCGATAGGGCGTAGAGCATCGGCGCCTGCGAGCCGGACAGCCGTTCCTGGTAGGAAATGCCCTGCCAGGCCACCGAATAACCGCCAGGCAGTGCGGACGTCAGCCTCTGCATCTCGTCCATGGCCTGGCCGGTACTGACGCCGGGACCCGCCGCGCCGTCGAAAGGAATGGCGCTGGTGCCGTTGAAGCGCGCAAGCTGCGGCGTGCCGTTGATCCACTGGACGGTGCTGAAGGCGGAGAAGGGAACCATCTCGCCGCTGGTGTTGCGGGCGAACCAGTGTTTCAGGTCGTCCGGCTGCATACGATAGGGCGCATCCCCCTGGACATAGACCGGCTTCAGTTCGTTGTTGAGGGTGAAGTCGTTGACGTCGCGTCCAGCGAAGATCGTCGCCAGCATCGAGTTGACCGAAGCGAGGTCGACGCCCATCGCGCCCAGCTTTTCCTGGTCGAGCAGGATCTTGAGCTGGGTTTCGGACCGCTGGGTGCTGCTGCGCAGCGAACTGATGTTCGGATTGCCGGTGCCGGCCTGAATGAGTTGCTGCGATGCCGTGGTCAGCGCCGCATTGCCGTTGTTGCCGCTGTCGACCAGATACATGGAGAAGCCGCTCGACGTGCCCAGCCCCTGGATGGCCGGCGGCAGAAGCGCGAAGACCTGCGCATCGCGGATGCTGAAGAAATACCCGCTCGCCCGCTGGACGATAGCTGCAGCAGACTGCTCCGGCCTGGTTCGCTCCGCGAAATCCTTGAGCTTGGTGAAGACGATCGCATTGTTCTGGCCGCTTCCGCTGAAGCTGAAGCCGAGGACGCCGAATACAGCATCCACATTGTCCTTTTCCTTTTCGAGGAAATAGGCCTCGACCTTCTTGACCGCCTCGTCGGTGCGCGGCGTGGTGGCGCCGACGGGCGTCTGGATGATGGTCAGCAGAACGCCCTGGTCTTCCTGCGGAAGAAAGGAATTCGGCAGCCTGGTGAAAAGCCAGGCGCAGCCGCCGATCACCAGCAGGAACACCAGCATCACACGGAACGGGCGCTTCAGGAGATAGCCGATGGTGCTGACATATCCGCTCGTAGACCGCTCGAAACCGAGATTGAACAGGGCGCCGATACCGCGACGTTTCTTGTGATGGTCGATCGGCTTCAGCATGGTGGCGCAAAGCGCCGGCGTCAGCACGATGGCGACCAGTGCCGAAAGCAGCATGGCGGACACGATGGTGATCGAGAACTGCCGGTAGATGATGCCGGTCGAGCCACCGAAAAAGGCCATCGGGATAAACACAGCCGTCAGGACGAGCGCGATGCCGATAATGGCCCCGGTGATCTCGCCCATGGACTTTTCGGTCGCTTCGAGCGGACTCAAGCCCTCCTCGTCCATGATGCGCTCGACGTTCTCGACGACGACGATGGCGTCGTCGACCAGAAGGCCGATGGCCAGAACCATGGCGAACATCGTCAGCGTGTTGATGGAATATCCGGTCATCGCCAGCACCCCGAACGTGCCGAGCAGGACGACGGGCACCGCAATCATCGGGATCAGCGTCGCACGCAGATTTTGCAGGAAGACGAGCAGGACCACGAAAACCAGGATGATCGCTTCGATGAGCGTGTGGACGACCTTCTCGATCGAAAGCTGCACGAAGGGCGTCGTATCATAGGGATAGGTGATCTCGACGCCGTCCGGAAGATTGGGTCCGATGGCGGTCAGCGCCTCCCTGACGCGTGCGGCGGTATCGAGAGCGTTGGCGCCGGTGGCGAGGTTCACGGCGAAACCGGTGGACGGCAGGCCGTTCTGGCGGGAACCGCCGCCATAACTCTCTTCGCCGATCTCGACGCGGGCAACATCGCTGAGGCGCACCGTCGCGCCGTCCTGTTCGACCTTGAGGATGATCCGCTCGAAATCGTCGACCGTCGTCAGCTGGCTTTGCGCGGTCATGGTGACCGTCAGCTGCTGCTCCGCCTTGGCCGGAAGACCGCCGAGCGCGCCGACCGAAACCTGGGTGTTCTGGGACTGGATCGCGGACGTCACATCGGCGGGCGTCAGCTGGTATTTCTGCAGCTTGTAGGGATCGAGCCAGACGCGCATTGCGTAACCGGACCCGAAGATGTCGATGCTGCCGACGCCTTCCAGGCGCTTGACCTGATCCTCGATCTGCGTGGAAAACAGGTCGCCGAGATCGACGGAGCTTCGCTTCTTGTCGGTGGAAACCAGGGCGCCGACCATCAGGATGCTCGAGGTCGAACGGGCGACCTCGATGCCTGCCTGCTGCACCACATCGGGGAGCTGCGACTGTACGAGTTGCAGCTTGTTCTGCACCTGAACCTGGGCGATGTCCGGAAGAACGCTGCTGCCGAAGGTCAGTGTGACGTTGGCGCGGCCGGTCGAGGAGGAGGAAGTCATATAGGTGAGGTCGTCAAGGCCGGTCATGCCGTCCTCGATGATCGTCGTCACCGATTTCTCCACGGTTTCCGCGCTTGCACCGTTGTAGCTTGCCGTGATCCTGACCGTGGTCGGCGCAATGTCGGGATATTGCGAGATCGAGAGCGTCGCAATGGCGAGCGCGCCGCCGAGCATGATGACGATCGCGATGACCCAGGCGAATACCGGTCGCCGGATAAAGAACTTGGCCATTCAGATTATTCCTTGCCGCGTTTCGTCATGATCGGTTCCGCTCGGGGCCTCACGGCTTTGCAGCGGCTGGTTTCGGCGCCTCGACGACGAAACCCTTGTCGTCGACGGTCGCCTCGACCGGTTGAACCGTGGCGCCATCGGCGATCCACTGGAAGCCGTCGACGACCAGGCGGTCGCCATCGGTTACGCCCTGCGTGACCAGCCAGTTGCTGCCGGAAACGCCGCTGGTCGGGAAGATGCGGGTCTCGACCTTGCCGTCCGCCGTGACGAACTTGGCGGAAAGCTCCCCGCGGGCATTGCGCGTCGCGGCGCGCTGCGGGATCAGGTAACCGTTCTCGTTGCCGAGGGTGACGGTGGCGCGCATATAGGTGCCCGGCAGGATCATGTCGCTCGGATTGTCGAACAGCGCGCGGATCTGATAGGTGCCGGTCGTCTCGCTGACGGCCATGTCGGCCATGTCCAGCTTGCCGGTCAGCGGGTAGTCCGTGCCGTCTTCAAGGGTCAGGCGGATATCGGCCTTGCGCGGATCGCCGCTCAGGCGGCCGGAAGCCATGGCCGAGCGCAGTTCGAGAAGGTTGGTGCTGGAATCGATCAGGTCGATGTAGATCGGATCGAGACGGCGCAGCGTGGTCAATGCCGTCGTCTGGTTGGCGGTGACGATATTGCCGATGCTGACATTGGAGATCGACGTGACGCCGTCGAAGGGCGCCCGGATTTCGGTCAGGTCGAGATTGATCTGGGCGGCATTGAGCGCGGCATTGGCCTGTTCGACATCCGCCTGCGCCTGGAGAAGCGTCACCCGCGCGCTCTCATATTCGATCTGTGTCGCACCGCTGTTGACCAGCCGCTCATAGCGGGAGAGGTTCGCCTGGGCGCTCGGGATACTGGCTTCCGCCTTCGAGACGGTCGCCTTCGCCTGGGCGACCTCGGCCGCATAGGTGCTGTCCTCGATCTTGTAGAGAAGGTCTCCGGCCTTGACCTCGTTGCCCTGCTTGAAGGCGATCTGCTTGATCTCCCCGGTGACGCGCGGGCGGATGTCGGCGATCTGGAAGGGTGCAGCCCGGCCCGGCAGGACGGCCGTGCTCGGCTGCTCGGACTTCTTCATGATCACTACGCTGACCGGCTGAGGCGGGCGCTGCGGGGCGCCGCCTGCCGCACCGTTGCCGGCCGGCGTCTGGCCCGAATCGCTGCAGGCAGCGAGTGCTGCGGAAAAAAGCAGGGGAAGTATCAGTTTGCGTCCGGTCATGGCGTCATCCAAGGCAAAACATCTGGGCGTCGCCTCGGCAGGCGGAATGTGCCGGGGCGGAAGGCGGGGAGATTAACCCGTCTTAGGCGGTCGGAACAGTAGTGGTCGAAAACGTAAGTTCAACCGGCGTTCCAGGTTCGCGAAAGTGACGTAAATATAAAACCGTCACTTGGCAAGCGGATTTTGCAGCGCAGCATTCACAAGTCTGGCAAGGCCATTGCAGCGGTCATGCAATTCCGCCTCGCCCGCCTTGGCCAGGAGGACCGGATGCAGCACGCTCGCAAAGGCTGCCGCCACATGCTGGCTGATCGCCTGCGGGTCGGTGCATTTGTAGGCGCCGCTTTCGACGCCCTGCCGGATCAGATCGGCAAACAGGTTCTCGATCAGCCGCCGGTAATGCTGGCCGCTCGGAAGATCGGCTTCCGACATCAGGAAGATCATCTCGAACAGGAAGGGATTGTCGCGGAGGTCCTGGAGATGCGCCTCCATCAGCTTGCGGACGACGATCGCCAGCCGCTCGGGCGCCGGCGCCGGCTCGTCGAGTGTCTCAAACCGGCCGATCATGCGGCTGATATGCCGGTCGCAAATGGCATCCGCCAGGGATGCCTTGGAATGGAAATGCTTGAAGATGTTGGCGGGCGACATATGCAGCGCATGGGCGACGTCGGCGATCGAACACTTGGCAATCCCCCGTTCACGGAAGAGCGTCTCTGCCGTGTTGAGGATATCGCCCCGGGTTTCTTCCGCCTTGCGTCTCGGTCTGCGCACTCTGTCCTCTTCTGAACGTTGGCCTCTTTTAAGCGCCGGCCTCTTCAAAAACGCTGGATGGGACTTCAACCCGCGGTAAAATAGGGCGCCAGGTTCCGGCGGATACGGTCGAGCACGGTCGCGCCGCTCGTATCGGGCACAAAGGTCTCGCCGGTGATCGTCTCGTATGCCGTGCGGTAGACCTTGGCGGTCTCCTCCACGAGCTCGGCGGGGATCGCGGGAATCTCATCCTTATAGGGGTCGCAACGCTCGACCACCCAGGACCGGATGAAATCCTTGTCGAAACTCTTCGGCCGCGTGCCGTTGCGGAAGGCCTCACTATAACTGTCGGCGATCCAGTAGCGGCTGCTGTCCGGCGTATGGATCTCGTCGGCAAGGATGATGGTGCCCTCGGCATCCGTGCCGAACTCGTATTTGGTATCGACGAGAATCAGGCCGCGTTGCGCCGCCAGCTGCTGCCCGCGCGCAAAAAGCGCCAGCGCATAACGGGAGAGGGTCGTCCATTGTTCGGCGGTCAGAAGCCCCTGCTCGACGATCTCGCTCGGCGTCAGGGGTTCGTCGTGACCGCCGTCGAAGGCCTTGCTGGTCGGCGTGATGACCGGGGCGGGCAGGATCTCGTTGTCCTTGAGGCCGTCCGGGAGGTCGAGCCCGTACATGGTCCGCTCTCCTCTCTTATATAGGGTGAGCAGCGACGTGCCTGTCGTGCCGGCAAGATAGCCGCGCACGACGATCTCGACGGGCAGGATGTCGAGACGCTTGCCGATCACCACATTCGGATCCGGATAGGCGATCACATGGTTGGGGCAGATGTCCTTTGTCGCCTCGAACCAGTATCGCGCGGTCTGGGTGAGCACATGCCCCTTGTCGGGGATCGCGGTCAGGATGCGATCGAACGCGCTGAGGCGATCTGTTGCGATGATGATGCGGCTGCCGTCCGGCAGATCGTAGTTCTCGCGTACCTTGCCGCGATAGGGGTTCGGCAATTCGGGAATGAAGGCATCGGAGAGAACGCGCACAGGGACCACTTTCCAGAGAGTTTCGGGGGCATCCTGCTATCGCATGTTTTGCCGCAGCGGCACAAGAATGGAAGGAATGGCCGCCTTCATGGGTGAAATCGGTCCCGCGGTCGATGAAGAGCCCTATATAGAGTGCAGTTAACGAATATTAACGCCTCAGGATTCTCCAAAATCTGGTATTCTCCTGCGAAAACAAATAGTTGTACGATTTCTCAAGATTTCTGAATCAATGCTGTTGACTTCAAATGGTGGTGGGATCTATAACCCGCTCACTGAACGAGGGCGGCGGCGCTGCTGGCGACGACGACTTTCGTTCTACAGAAATCACTGATTGATTGGCGCATGCTGGTTGGGACCGAGTTTCGGTTTGGTCTCTTGGGGTGTTGCTGTTTCGAGAAGTTTTGACGGTTAGGCCTTTGGGTTTTGAAGCGTCGGTTATTTG
>NZ_CAXUSO020000001.1:3440000-3920000 GCF_964254135.1 Neorhizobium tomejilense | reverse complement strand
TGGGTTTATGCCCATGTCCGAGGCCGGTTCCAATGATGTCGTTGATGGCCTAGCCGGCCGGATACGAAAGAGGGATCGGAGTAGGTAGGAAGCTTGTCACTCTGGTCGGTCGTTGTTGTCGTTTTGAGGGACTTGTCCTGAAGAATGGCTCTGATGACTTGCTGATGGCCGTTGCCTGACCGCGCGGTCCTGGATCACATCTCGAGAAGCTGGTCTTAAAGACAAGTTTGCAAGCGGGTCGCTCGGCGTGACCCCAATCAAGCAGACTTGTCGAACACGTCGATGGCATCATGAGAAGGGCTGGTTGTAAAAGGTAACCGGTCCGCCACGCATTGGGTCTGAAAGCCCGATGGGTGGCTATATTGATGAGCATTGGCAATGAGAACGATTAAGTGTCGTAAGGGCATTTGGTGGATGCCTTGGCATGCACAGGCGAAGAAGGACGTGATACGCTGCGATAAGCCGTGGGGAGCTGCGAATGAGCTTTGATCCATGGATCTCCGAATGGGGCAACCCACCTTAGATACCTAGAAAGTTTAAGCCGTCTTTCGGGACGGTTTAGGTTTCTAGGTATTGTTAAAAGGTATCTTACCTTCGAATAAAATAGGGGTAAGAAGCGAACTCGGGGAACTGAAACATCTAAGTACCCGAAGGAAAGGACATCAACCGAGACTCCGTAAGTAGTGGCGAGCGAACACGGACCAGGCCAGTGGCAATCAGGAATAAAGCCGAACGCTTTGGAAAAGGCGGCCGTAGCGGGTGATAGCCCCGTAGGCGTAGAACACTGATTGTCCTAGAGTAGGGCGGGACACGTGAAATCCTGTCTGAACATGGGGAGACCACTCTCCAAGCCTAAGTACTCGTGCATGACCGATAGCGAACAAGTACCGTGAGGGAAAGGTGAAAAGCACCCCGACAAGGGGAGTGAAATAGAACCTGAAACCGGATGCCTACAAACAGTCGGAGGGCGCAAGCCTGACGGCGTACCTTTTGTATAATGGGTCAACGACTTAGTGTAACTAGCAAGCTTAAGCCGGTAGGTGTAGGCGCAGCGAAAGCGAGTCTGAACAGGGCGTTCAGTTAGTTGCATTAGACCCGAAACCGAGTGATCTAGCCATGAGCAGGTTGAAGGTTGGGTAACACCAACTGGAGGACCGAACCCGCATCTGTTGCAATAGATTGGGATGACTTGTGGCTAGGGGTGAAAGGCCAATCAAACTCGGAAATAGCTGGTTCTCCGCGAAAACTATTTAGGTAGTGCGTCGATCGAATACCCCGGGGGGTAGAGCACTGGATGGGCTATGGGGACTCACCGTCTTACTGATCCTAACCAAACTCCGAATACCCGGGAGTACTAATCGGCAGACACACGGCGGGTGCTAACGTCCGTCGTGAAAAGGGAAACAACCCTGACCTCCAGCTAAGGTCCCCAAGTCATGGCTAAGTGGGAAAGGATGTGAGGATCCCAAAACAACCAGGATGTTGGCTTAGAAGCAGCCATCATTTAAAGAAAGCGTAACAGCTCACTGGTCTAATTAAGGGTCTTTGCGCCGAAAATGTAACGGGGCTAAAGCCATGCACCGAAGCTGAGGATACGTGACTTGTCACGTGTGGTAGCGGAGCGTTCCGTAAGCCTGTGAAGGAGGACCCGTGAGGGCCTCTGGAGGTATCGGAAGTGCGAATGTTGACATGAGTAACGATAAAGAGGGTGAGAGACCCTCTCGCCGAAAGACCAAGGGTTCCTGCTTAAAGTTAATCTGAGCAGGGTTAGCCGGCCCCTAAGCCGAGGCAGAAATGCGTAGGTGATGGGAACCACGTTAATATTCGTGGGCCTGGTGGTAGTGACGGATCGCAAAAATTGTTCAACCTTATTGGATTGGTTGGGCAGTGGGGCGGTTCCAGGAAATAGCTCCACCGTATAGACCGTACCCGAAACCGACACAGGTGGTCAGGTAGAGTATACCAAGGCGCTTGAGAGAACTATGTTGAAGGAACTCGGCAAATTGCACGCGTAACTTCGGAAGAAGCGTGACCCCATTTTGGGCAACCATAATGGGGTGGCACAGACCAGGGGGTAGCGACTGTTTATCAAAAACACAGGGCTCTGCGAAGTCTAAAGACGACGTATAGGGTCTGACGCCTGCCCGGTGCTGGAAGGTTAAGAGGAGAGGTGCAAGCTTTGAATCGAAGCCCCAGTAAACGGCGGCCGTAACTATAACGGTCCTAAGGTAGCGAAATTCCTTGTCGGGTAAGTTCCGACCTGCACGAATGGCGTAACGACTTCCCCGCTGTCTCCAACATAGACTCAGTGAAATTGAATTCCCCGTGAAGATGCGGGGTTCCTGCGGTCAGACGGAAAGACCCCGTGCACCTTTACTATAGCTTTACACTGGCATTCGTGTCGGCATGTGTAGGATAGGTGGTAGGCTTTGAAGCGGGGACGCCAGTCTTCGTGGAGCCATCCTTGAAATACCACCCTTATCGTCATGGATGTCTAACCGCGGTCCGTTATCCGGATCCGGGACAGTGTATGGTGGGTAGTTTGACTGGGGCGGTCGCCTCCGAAAGAGTAACGGAGGCGCGCGATGGTGGGCTCAGACCGGTCGGAAATCGGTCGTCGAGTGCAATGGCATAAGCCCGCCTGACTGCGAGACTGACAAGTCGAGCAGAGACGAAAGTCGGTCATAGTGATCCGGTGGTCCCGCGTGGAAGGGCCATCGCTCAACGGATAAAAGGTACGCCGGGGATAACAGGCTGATGACCCCCAAGAGTCCATATCGACGGGGTTGTTTGGCACCTCGATGTCGGCTCATCGCATCCTGGGGCTGGAGCAGGTCCCAAGGGTTTGGCTGTTCGCCAATTAAAGCGGTACGTGAGCTGGGTTCAGAACGTCGTGAGACAGTTCGGTCCCTATCTGCCGTGGGTGTAGGAATATTGACAGGATCTGTCCCTAGTACGAGAGGACCGGGATGGACATATCTCTGGTGGACCTGTTGTCCTGCCAAGGGCATAGCAGGGTAGCTATATATGGAATGGATAACCGCTGAAGGCATCTAAGCGGGAAACCAACCTGAAAACGAGTATTCCCTATCAGGGCCGTGGAAGACGACCACGTTGATAGGCCGGGTGTGGACGTGCAGCAATGCATGAAGCTTACCGGTACTAATCGCCCGATTGGCTTGATCGTTCTCATTGACCATGCTCATCAAGCTTTGCTTGATGATGCCAAAGACCTTTGTCCTGACGCTGTCGCATCCTTCGGATGCTACGCTGCGGACGGCCCGCCAAACGATTGGCGACGGCCGCTGGCCTGTATGGGTGCCAAAAGCACTCGTCAGATCTGGAAAGGTTCAAAGACGTGTTCATAAGACTAAAAAATGAGGCCTCATCGCCTCAACCAGCTTCTCAAAAATGTTGCGCTTCGCTGACCTGGTGGTCATTGCGGGGCGGCCGCACCCGTTCCCATTCCGAACACGGCCGTGAAACGCCCCTGCGCCAATGGTACTCCGTCTCAAGACGCGGGAGAGTAGGTCGCTGCCAGGTCTGCTAAACGCAACATATCTTCTCATTCACGAAAACTAACGGCCCTTAAGCCGACCAAAGGGCCGCCCACAAGCGGCCTTTCGTCGTTCAAGGGAAACTTGCAGTGCGTCCCTTACAGGAGACAAATCGCCTTCGGCAATTTGCTCCGGCAGAAGTGTAAACTGCCAAGCAGTTTACGCACCGCGATAAATCCCGCAGGGATTTACGCTTTACGCGGGGTGGAGCAGCCCGGTAGCTCGTCAGGCTCATAACCTGAAGGCCGCAGGTTCAAATCCTGCCCCCGCAACCAAATTCCCAAAACTCCCGAAGCAATCGCTCCGGGAGTTTTTTTGTTGTCGAGCGATATGGTACCGTTCCCAATCACCCCTTGTTCTTCGGAAGAGGCGATCTTCGCCATCAGGTCGTTCTGGGCGGCGGCGAGGAACCGCCGTTCCAACAGGTCGATTACCTCCATCGACGCCATGATGTCGGCGATCGAGCCATGCACCTGCAAGGGTGCTGGCTGACAGCGTCAATAGCCTCGCAAGCATCCGTAGGACGAGCGTTTCCAGCGAACTCGTTTCGGCATCGCCGCGGCGATCTCCAACGGCCTCGGCATTTCGCTGCATTGTAGGAACAACGGAGGCCGACTTCACGTTTTGAAATGAACGGTCACCGAAAATGAGTTCCCATTCTGTGCCAGTACGGTCATGTCTTTGTGAAAGCTCGTATGAGCCATTGCTCGACGACACACGAATCAAAGAGCTGACAGCATGGAAAATCCGGTTGCACTGAATCGTCTTTCCGAGAACACGGTCTTCCGTAAGGGCGATGTTTTCGTGCTCTTCGGCGAACTGTTCGGCCGCGGATACGCCACCGGCTTGCTCGAGGAAGCCAAACGGGCGGGAATGGAGATTGTGGGGATCACCGTCGGGCGGCGCGACGAGAACAACGCGCTGCGGCCGCTCGACGCCGAGGAATTGTCTTCTGCGGAGGCCCGGCTGGGCGGCAGGATCATCAACATACCTCTTATGGCGGGTTTCGATCTCGATGCGCCCGCAGACGGCCCAACTCCCACCGATCTCCTGGCAAAGATGACGCTTGAGAGCTGGGAACACGACAAGCTCGACTGGGACTATGTCGGGCAATGCCGCGACATCGCCACTGCGCGTTTTACGGGGTCGCTTTCAAAAGTCATGACCGTTCTCGACGGAATGATCGCCGCCGGCCGCAATGTTTTCTTCGCCCACACAATGGCCGGGGGCATCCCGAAGGCGAAGGTATTCTTGGTCGTCGCCAATCGAATCTACAAGGGGACCGGAGCCCGCCACATGTCGTCGCAGACCTTGCTCGACAGTGACATGGGAAAACTCATCCTGCAGAATTTTGACGACGTCTCCGCAAGCACCTTTCGCCATCTCATTGATTTCAGCGCGGCGATCCGCGAGCGCGTGGAGGCTTCGGGCGGTCAAATACGATATACGGCCTATGGTTACCACGGATCGGCGGTCCTCATTGACGGAAACTATCGTTGGCAGACCTACACCAACTACACCCAGGGTTACGCGAAGATGCGGCTCGAAGGCATTGCAGAGGAAGCCTGGGCGACAGGGATCAAGGCAACTGTCTATAACTGTCCCGAAATCCGGACCAATTCGTCCGATGTGTTCACGGGTATCGAGCTGCCCCTGATACCGCTGCTGCTTGCGTTGAAGAAAGAAAACGGTGGCCAATGGGCAGACGAACAGTGGCAGGCCTGCCAGCAGCTTCTGGCCGACGGCTTGACCATGAAGGATGTTTTCCGGAAGATCACCGACATGCAGGCCAGCGAGGTCATGCGTCCGTTCTATGACTTTTCGGCATGGCCCATGGCAAACAGCCAGGCACAGGCCGATTTGACCATCGGCACGTCCAACGAGATCACCCAGATGCATCGGGATAGCAAGTTGATGATCAGCGACCTCCTGAGCGGTCTCGTTGTGAAGGCAACCGGGGAGCTAATTTTTGGCGAATCTTCCGAACCCTCCGGTCCCGTCCTGTGGCTCAACCACGATATCGTGGCTCGGCGACTTAACGCGTCCCACCCGCATTCGAAGTCTTCCGCGCCGCTTATCGCGCAGGGAATGGAACCCTCTCACCTTGAGATGGCGTGAAGACTTCCCAGCTTAGCTTGGAAGCTGGGTGTTTCGGCCATGAAGCGACGAATCTTGCGACAGGAATGCGCCTTCTTATCGGTCATTTGAGCCACCTGACCTTGCCCCCAAGTTTTATCCAGTTTTGAGTTCGCTCCAGCGGTTTTTGGTTGCTGTATTTGGGGCGGTAGCGGCGGGTTGCGGTGCGGAGCCATTTCGGCTGCGCAGCACCGCATCACGTCGCGGATTGATGGTCTGAGCGAACTCGGCGGGTGTCAGCCAGCCAAGGCCGGAGTGCGGTCGATGATCGTTGTAATCGCTGCGCCAGTTTGAAAGCGCTGATCGAGCGTGGGTCAATGACGAGAAGAGCGTTTCATTCAAGAGCTCGTCGCGCAGCCGACCATTGAAGCTTTCGATGAAGGCGTTCTGGATCGGTTTGCCTGGTGCGATGTAGTGCCAATCGACTTTGGTCCGGTCGGCCCATTGCAGGATCGCGTTGCTGGTGAACTCGCTGCCATTGTCACTGACGATCATCCTGGGTTTGCCACGTTCCTCGATAATCCGATCAAGCTCGCGGGCAACCCGAAGGCCGGAAAGCGAGGTATCCGCGACGAGGCCAAGGCATTCTCTGGTGCAATCGTCGACGACCGTCAAAACCCGGAACCTGCGACCATCGGTGAACTGATCCGACACGAAGTCCAACGACCAACGATCGTTGGACGCCATCGGAACCAGCATCGGTGCTCGTGTGCCTATCGCTCGCTTTCGGCCGCCACGCTTGCGCACCGTCAGCTTCTCCTCGCGATAGAGCCGGAAGAGCTTCTTGTGGTTTACAAGGTGTCCCTCGCGCCTGAGCAGCACATGAAGGCGTCGATAGCCGAAGCGGCGGCGTTCGTGCGCCAACGCCTTCATGCGCTCGCGAAGGCCCTGATCGTCGCTGAGTTTAGTGTCATAACGGATCGTCATCCGGCAAAAACCGATGGCTTTACACGCCCGCCGTTCGCTCATCCCACGTTGGTTCATGAGATGTGCGACAGCTTTCCGCTGGGCTGCGGGCGTCACCACTTCTTTCCCAAAAGGTCTTTCAAAGCGGCATTGTCGAGCATGGCATCCGCCAGAAGCCGCTTCAGCTTCGTGTTCTCGTCCTCCAGCGTCTTCAGCCGCTTGGCCTCGGACACCTCCATGCCGCCAAACTTGGCTTTCCATTTATAGATGCTGGCATCGCTGACACCGTGCTTGCGGCAAAGCTCCGCGACCGGCGTGCCCGCCTCGTGCTCCTTCAGAATGCCGATGATCTGTTCGTCCGTGAAACGGTTGCGCTTCATTCTCTGGTCCTCTCAATGGGCCAGAGCTTACTTCAAAATGGATTATTTCAACGGGGCAAGGTCACACCGGCTCGAGCTCTTCAAAGCTGTCCTTCTGCGTGCCCAAGAGCCGCAAGGGTCCTGGGTCCAATCTCCGTTTTCCACTCCTTATGAATCTTTGGGAAAGAGGACAACAGATCGGCGATATTTCATCGGCATGTCCTGAAAGCCGCTGCAAATCGGCGTTCTCGTGCACATAGCGGCCTGGTTCCCGTCTTTCGACAAGCTTGACGATGGCATCGGAAACGAGCCTGGCGGGTATGACGCCATATCGGGAAAAGCGGCGAGGCAGGATGGGCGAGAGCGCGGTGAGCGCGCGCTGCGCGATCGCTTCCCAAACCTTCTGCAGAGCGGGAGGAAACATGGTAGGATCGCGAGTTCGCTTTCCCTACTGATGGAGACCGTGATGAACTTGCTTCGACGGTTGAGGGATCTGTGCGATGCCTTCAACGCTCATGATCTCGATCTGATCATGACCTACTTCGCTGAAGACTGCATATTGGAGATGCCACGCGGGCGCGATCCATGGGGGTCTCGCTTGGAAGGCAAGACCAAGGTGCGAGAGGCTCTGGCGTCGCGCTTTCAGGGCCTGCCTGACGTTACCTACAACAACGCTGAGCACTTCGTTGATGAAGCATCCGGAACTGGGATATCGAGATGGACCCTCATGGGTACGTCGGTCACGGGGACAAAGACGGAAGTCCAGGGTTGCGATCTTTATACATTTCGGAATGGTCAGGTGATCCGCAAAGATTCCTATTGGAAGATCGTCGAGTAGCTACAAGACCAGATGTTGACGCTCTTTAAGTGCCTGACCTTTGAGCCGTCGGTCAGCTTCCGGCCGCAGATCTGCCAACGGCTGATGAGGGTAGGAAGTGAATGCTAGTCCCTCTGATCAAACGGGATAAAGCGCCGATCTTCGTAAACCTGAAGATGATCCGAGTGAATAGGATGGGCCAGTTCCCGTGCCTTCATATAGGCAAGTGCAAGACGCGGGAATCCGCCTTCGGCTGGCTCAACTTCGATCGACAAGCGAAAATTTCCGAGTTCGCCTACCGATTCAAGCCGATCCAGGTCTCCAATAGTTTTGTCATCTACCTCGTATAGCTCACCGACGATCTGACACCCGGTACCGGGTTCGTTGAGCATCATCGGCGCGAACCACGGTCCGGCAATGAGGAGGGGATAACGCTTCCGGGTCCTGTATCTTCCGAGAAACGTCGCTCCCGACAGTCCCTGCTCGTGAAGCGGGAAGCCCCTCTTTAATGTGCCGAAGACAAATACCTTTTGCGCCATGGGTGCGTGGTAGCAGGGTCGTCGGTTCCAATCCCTTTAAGACCCTCGTTATGACTCTCTTGGAAGAACGCGTCGAACTGTTACCCACATGCTGCGGAGCCCCGAAACGCCAACTGCATGTACCGGGGTGTCTAGCGGGTGAAAAGGCTAAGGTTTTCATTCTGGTTCGAGCTTATGGGTATGGATTTCCGCCAGAGCAAGCCCAGCTTCGCCGGCGACCGAATAGATCAGGTAACGCCTTCCATCTTCTTCGTAGACCGCTGGATCACGAAGTTGCCTTACAGGTTCATCCGCAGGACCAATCACTGATGGTTCGATGGGAAGTTGTCCGCCTTCCCAATCCCGCTCTGGCCTAAGTAAGACCCTTGAGGGCCCTTCCCGCCATGTCAACCATTCACCGTTGAGCCGCACTTGAGCGTACAGCAGGCACTCAGGGGCATCGCCTCGATTGCTATAGACCACGTGAAGGACATTGTCTTCTATCCACACTGCGGAATGACGCATATGACGCGTGAACAGCATAGGCCCAGCGCTAAATCCAGAGATTCCGTCAGATGACCGATAAATCTGCCCTGGCATCGTAATCGCGTATACCCAAGGACCGTGAGTGAATAACCGGGCATACGGGTTCATCAGATTGTCAGGTTGGGCTATGAAGTGGATGCCATCCGGCGATATCGCCAAGCGTGTAAACTGGTTCTTGATCTCGTCGCCGCCGTGAAAAAACATGTGGAATTGCTTCTTTTGATGATCGATGACGATCTCCGGGGACGCCAAATGGTGGGTGAAACCGGATTTCGAAAGCGGAAGTGTTCCCTCCTCGTAGATGATCCACGGGCCTGTCAGACGATCTGCATATGCAAGGCGGATATGATCTCCTCGATGATGGGCAAAATAGAGATAGTAACGTCCAAGCGGGCGCTCCACCCAGGAAGGGACCCTGATCAGGCTCGGTCCATTGATGTTAGTCCCGATCCGCGGCGACATGGCGGGCACGATGATGGGTCGGTCCAGAAGCCGCACCGCAACGAGTTCATGGTTTTCCACGTCTTGCCTCCCAGTCTCGCGGTCAGGTTACCGGCTCCCGGTTTGGAGTAAACAGCCTGAGTGAGTGAAACATCTTTCTCAAATCGGCAAAGCTGAGTGCTGCCTCACCGGCGACATAGCGGGACTCGAATCCGGATCTTTCTGTCTTCGCGAAAGCACTCTTGGCATATTGCTGTCTTCTCGAAGCTATCTGGCGTTCGTAAGGTTGAGGTGTCGTAGACGACGGCAGACTCGGGAGGATGCCAAGAACGAACGGAACCTGTCGGTGAAGGAGATACCCAGAACTTAAAGAGCTGCGAGCGACACTTCGTTCGCAAAACGGATCTCTACAGAAGACCGATAGTTGTGCCGGCAATCCAGAAGCCGCGCTGGAAGAAATCAGCCGAAAGCACCATCCAGATAAACAACCTGGCTGTCCTGTTGTTCAATCGTGCAGACGCATCATCTTGAGGAGGACGTGATGATTTCGAAAATGTTGAGAAGCTTTGCCCTGGCCAGCCTGGCCATAGGTTTGGCGACTGTTGCCCATGCTCAACAACCCTGGGAGGACGTTGTCCAGGCGGCGAAGAAGGAAGGAACTGTCACGCTGTACACGTCGCAGGTCGGCGTTCCTCAGCTTGACGAGATCTTGTCTGCATTCACGGACGAATACGGGATCAAGGCGCTGAAGCTCGAACTTCGAGGGAGTGAGCTATTTGAGAAACTGCGCCTCGAACTGGCGACCAACCGAGGTGTCGCGGACATGTCCTTCAGCGGAGGTTCCGTGTCGCTCGAGGCGATGGGCGTGCTCGATAAACACGGTGCCATACCCAATGCAACTCGGCTAGCGCCCGACTTTGCAGGAAGCGAGCTGAGGCTGCCGATCTTTTCGCAAAGCATGGGTATCGTGGTCAATGCTTCAGTGCCGAAGGAGAAACGCCCGAAAAGCTGGGCGGATCTCGCGGATCCTGCTTGGAAGGGCAAGATCCTATCCGACGATTTTCGCTCCGTTGGAGGCGGCGGCCTGTTTTTTGCGGTAACCTACGACAAACTCGGCGAGGATTATCAAAAGCGCCTTGCTGAAAACAAGCCCGCCTTCACTCGTGAAATTCGAGACAGCCCTCGTCGTGTCGCACGCGGTGAGTACCCGATCTACATTCCCTTCATTCTGCCCGATACGCTGCTGAACAAGGGTTTGCCTCTTGAAGTCATTCTTCCGTCCGAGGGTCTTGTTTATGGCAACTTCGATGGAGCCGTTGTTAAGAACGCGCCACATCCCAATGCTGCCCGAGTGCTCTTGAATTTCTTCCTCTCTGACAAAGCCCAACTCATTTATGCAGGTTCCGCACGGCGCCCGACGGTTGCCGGTCTTGAGGATCGGTATCCTTCTAACGTCAAAGATTTTTTGCAAGCGCCGTTGCTCGGCACGCAGGAGGACGCAACGGTTCGAGCCGAAATGCTCAAGCGTGCGACAGTAATGTACAAGTGAGGCAGCGCGAGTGATGTTGGATGGCAATCGCTTGTGGGATGATCTTCTCACCCACGCCGGCTTTGGGGACAAGGCGGCCGGCAGTGCTGGGGATCACGCCACGGCAAGCTGGATCGCCGGCGAGCTTTCCAAGGCTGGATATCAGCTGGAGACGATACCCGTTCCTGTGCCGACATTTCGGCCGCGTCGATGCGAGCTGGTAGGCCAGGGTTCCTCGGTTGAGGTCTACCCTCAGCCCGTTGTTTTCCCAACACCGGATCATGGCGTGGAGGGGCGATTGGCGATGGTTCATAGCCTTTCTGACGCACAAAGAGCGGCAGGCTGCATTGCCGTCATTCTGCTGCCCTATGGTCGTCATGCCGCGATCTGGACGTCAGTCGTTGGACCACTTTTGGAAGCGGTTACAAAAGCCGACGCTCTGGCTGCAATCATTCTGCCGTTCGGCCCGACCGGCGAGATTGTCGGCCTGAACTCTTATGCGGACCGGCCGTTCGTTCCGTTGCCCGTGGCCATTGGCCGGCCGCTTGATTTACCTTGCTACGCGGCGATGGCTTCTGCCGGACAACCTGTAAGGCTCTACCTAACCGGAGACGTGGAAACAGGCGATAGTCCAACGTTGGTCGGGCGGATGGCTCGTGGCGATCGATGGATTGTGTTGTCCACTCCTCGATCTGGTTTCTTCACATGCTCGGTCGAACGCGGCACTGGTACGGCAGGTTTTCTCGAGATCGCCCGGTGGCTGCCAAGAGCGTTTCCCGCGCACTCCTTGTTCTTGATGAACAGCGGCGCCCATGAGCTGAGGTTTGCAGGGACCCACGCGGCTTTGGACCTGGCGCCCGCACCCGATAAGACAGATGTTTGGGCGCATTTTGGCGCGGGACTAGCGTCTCGCGCTCGAACGGAAATTCGTGGTGGTCGAATGCTTGACGTTGCGGATTTCAACCGCATTTGCATGGTGACGCCCGCTTTGCACGAAGCGGCAGGGGCAGCTTTTGCCGGTTTGCCAGGATTGGACGATCCGCAGCGCGTATTATCGGAAGCGGGCGAATTATCCACGATCGTACAGAAAGGTTACAAGAAGGCTTTCGCCTGCCTAGGGGTCAACTGGAGCTGCCATACCAGGCTCGATCTTCCGACGGAGGTTTCACGGAGCCTACTCGAGCCGGTGATCGAAGCGCATCGTCGCTTGATAGAGGTCTCTGTTCACAGCAAGTGATCGAGTACCATATCTTCTCGCTCGATGTGTTCCTTTTAAGCGCGATCCATTCTCCCCTAGCATCCTGGTTGGCGGGATGCCCGAGCGCTCATCATTAAAGATTGCATGTGGGGTCCCGGTGCCGATCGCCAGGTTAAATAATTGCTATTGCTCAAGCAGGCACAGGCGGCCACCAATGCCCTCAGCCGGGTGCGTTCGGTTTCGCGGATGTGGTCTTCGACGGCTTGAGCATCGTGGTCATTGTAAGCAATGCCTCGCGTGGGGTCGGGATAAAAACGTGGTAGGGGTGAATTTAACCCGCGTACGCTTCCTGCCAATCGCACCTGAAACTCAGTTTAGGGTGCGATTGGTTGGTTGCTTGGGTGACAACGCGGTGACCTACTGAGCCGCGAGTGCTTCGCCTAAGGGCGGGCCTTCGGGCAGGGGTGGGGCCAGTTTGCTGCGCCCTTCGAGGTCGTCCAACAGCGCGATCCACAGGGAGATGCACAACCCGACCATAACGACGAGGAAGGGTGCTGCCGCGATGATCGACGCGGTCTGCAGGCCTTGCAAACCTCCCATCACCAGCAACACGCAGGCTGACGCGCCGGCAAGGACGCCCCAGAGGACGACGACGCCACGTGCAGGCTCAAGTGCGCCGTGAGACGACAGCATGCCCATCACAATCGAGGCGGCATCCGCTCCCGAGATGAAGAAGATCGCAACAAGGAATATCGCGAGGAACGAAGTGACCGCGGTTCCCGGATATTGTTCGAGTAGCGCAAACAGTGAGATTGCGGCACCCTGATTGTTGACCGCCTCGACAAGCCCACCAGCCCCCATCAGTTCCGAATGCAGCGCCGTACCACCCATGATGGTGAACCAAAGGAAGGTCACGCCGCTCGGAATGAGCAGAACGCCAATGACAAATTCGCGGATGGTGCGCCCTTTTGAGATGCGTGCGATAAAGACGCCGACGAAGGGCGCCCAAGACACCCACCAGGCCCAGTAGAAGATCGTCCAACTCCCCAGCCACTTACCGTCGCTGAAGGCGGCGGTGCGGAACGACATTGTGACGAGATCGGCCAGGTAGTCGCCGAGCGCTTCGGTGAAGGTGTTGAGGATGAAGATGGTCGGTCCAACGATGGCCAGGAACACCAGCAACGCGGCGGCGACCACCATATTCATGTTGCTCAGGAATTGTACGCCCCTGCCCACCCCGGACACTGCCGACAGGATAAACAGCATCGACAGCACCGCGATGATCGCAAGGGCAATGCCTGTCCCTTCACCAGTTCCCCAGAGGAAATTCAGACCGCTGTTGATCTGCTGTGCACCAAGTCCAAGCGACGTCGCCGTGCCGAACAGTGTGGCGATGACGGCGAGAATATCAATCGTCTTACCGATCGGTCCATTCACCGCCTTGCCCAGCAGGGGGGTAAACGCGCTTGAAATCAGGATGGGCAAGCCCTTGCGGTAGGTAAAGTAGGCGATCGCCAGACCGACAATCGCATAGATGGCCCAAGGGTGCAGGGCCCAGTGAAAATAGGAATATTTCATCGCAAGCAGAGCGGCTTCCTTGGATTGCGCGACCGCCAACCCGTGAGGCGGGGCGCCAAAATGGAAAACCGGCTCGGCAACGCCCCAGAACATCAGGCCGATGCCCATGCCGACACTGAACATCATGCATACCCACGAAACCGTCCGGAATTCCGGAAGCTCGTCATCAGCCCCAAGCCTGATCTTGCCAAAACGGCTGATCGCCAGGAAGCCGGCAAAGACCAGGAACAACGCGGTCGAGACAACAAAGCCCCATCCGAAACCATTGATGATCGCCGAAAGCGTGGCTTGTGTGACTGAGGCGAGGCTATCCGGGGCCAATGCTCCCCATGAGATGAACCCGGCCGTTATTGCTAGGGCCGGCCAGAATACCGCCGGATCTATGCTTCGCAATCTGTCTGTAGTCGACATGCTTTATCCCTCCAGATTTATGTAGTGACGTTCCCTTGAATTTTCCGGATACCGCGACGGGGCCGACTTCTTGAGAGAGGCCAGGTCGTGGGCTGATAATGCTGTTGAGGTAGCGACGCCGGACGCGCCTTTGTGTTTGTGCGGATCTACGGCCGCTTTCCTTGGTGATTAACAGATCACTCGCTTGCACTCGGGTCAGTTGCGACCATGAGCTTGTCCAAAACCGAATTCTTGTAGGCAAATTTCGGGGCTACTTGCGAAATGTCGGCAAAGAGCACGATTTTCGGACCGAAACGCAGACGTCCGATATCCGCCAACACGTCCGGAGCCTCGGCAATAAAACATGACGTTTAGCGGGCCAGCGGCTCGATCCCATCAAGAGCAAGAGCAAAGGAATAGACCGGGGGTTCATATGCCTCGCCCAGAGGGAATACCCGACAGGATCGGCGTCATTCGTCGCCCGGTACGCCGTATGATGGAGCGGCCAGCGGGTTAAGGGCCCGCGTCACGTAATCCCCGGCCTGCGGCTTGTAGACGTCCCACGCCCGCGCCACTGCTGCGATCGGGCAGCCATCGTCCAGCCAGTCGATCCGGAGTTCGGCATAGGGCCAGGTTTCCTTGTCGACGATCAGCAGGCCCGCCGACCGAACCGGGCCGGCTTCGCCGCCCGCATCGACGGCCGCCCTGAGCGCGGCGATGAGGCGGTCACCCAAAGTACCCGAAGTGGCCTCGAACGCGTCGATCATCACCTTCGGCACGCCGTCATTGGCCAGAAGGTTGCCGGCGGCAACACATTGGTGACCGACGGCGGAGGTCCAGGTTCCGAGAGCGTTGCGGCCTGAATGAATAGCGGTCCCGCCGTGCGCATCCACCGCCAGCAACTGGCGATAGTTCGGAAAATCGTCGCTCTGTTGCGCCGAGGTCACGGCGTCCGCCGCGCTTGCACCCTTTGCAAGTTCGTCCAGCATCCTTGGTCCGAGTGCGGGATTGGTGACGTTCTGGGTCGCAACCGCGCCGATGCCGGCACGAGCCCAGGCGCAGCGAGAGGCGACCGCAGGCGACGAAGACGAAATCGCCACACCGAACTGGCCGGTCTGCTCACAGCGAGCGACGATGGAGAAGGTCATGGGGACTCCTGTGTCAGGACTGCGGGATAACATTTCCGGTCTGCAGCGTGCATCGGCCGGAAATGCCTGCCGAACGCTTTGAAAAACTATCAGTCCGGAATGACGGCTGTCGCATCAATCTCCACAAGCCATTCCGGCCGTGCCAGCGCCACGACGACGAGCCCGGTGCAGACCGGGAAGACGCCTTTGATATATTCGCCCATGGTCCGGTAGACGGCCTCGCGGTGGCGAACGTCGGTCAAATAGACAACTAGCTTTGTCACATGTTCCATTTGGCCGCCAGATTCCTGCACCAGTTGGCGAATGTTCCGCATCACCTTGTGCGTCTGCTCGACCGGATCATGGCTGTCGATATTCTTGGCGGTGTCGAGGTCCTGCGGGCACTGGCCGCGCAGAAAGATCATCGTGCCGCGAGCGACAACCGCCTGGCAGAGGTCGTTGTCGAGCTTCTGCTCGGGATAGGTTTCCTTGGTGTTGAACTTGCGAATGCGCGTATGTGCCATTCTCTTCTCCATCGGATGGTTCATGCGGGATGCCGGCAGGCCTCTACCGGTCCATCAGGATTTCGGCGCGTAGCCGAGGTAATTGTCCTGGATGAGGATGTGGTCGGCCACGTATTTGGCGTCGTGCCAGACACCCCAGATGAAGCTGGAGCCGCGCCCGGAGAGCCATGGAAGGCCGAGGAAATAGATGCCTTTTTCTGCCGAGACGCCGCGCTGGTGTCTGGGGCGGCCGGCCGCGTCGAAGGCATCGACCTTTAGCCAGCTATAATCCGAGACAAAGCCCGTTGCCCAGATGATGGTGGTGACACCGGCGTCGCGCAGGTTCAGCTCGCGCAGCGGGTTAGTGACGCAGTCGACTTCAGGCCCGAGGATACGCGCATCCGGCTCCTGCGGAAGATCGAGACCGTTGCGGGCGACAAAAGCGTCTGCCTCGTCGAGCAGCGACAGGTAATTCTGGTCGCCGCGATCGAGGTTGCGTGCAAGATCGTCGGCAAAGGAAACCGATCCCTCACGGTATGCGGCGGTCATGCCGGCAAGCACCATGCCCTGCGATGCGAGGCGGCGGAAGTCGATTGTCTTGCCGCCGTGCGCACCGCTGACGGCGATGGTCACATGCTCCGAGCCGGGAGCCTGCGCCTGTGCGTCCCATTTACCGAGAACACCGAGCCACCAGACGAAATCGCGGCCGCGATAGGCGCGGGGAGGGCGGTCATGCGGGCCGATGGATAGGTAGACCTTGCGGCCGGAAAGCATCAGCTCCTCGGCAATCTGGACGCCAGACGAACCGGCGCCGACGACCAGCACGGCGCCGTCTGCAAGCTGGGAGGGATTGCGGTACTCGCTCGAATGCATCTGCCTGACGCCGGTATCCGCGGGCACGATCGGCGGAATGCTCGGGCTCTGGAATGGCCCGGTGGCGACGACGACGTTGAGGGCTTCGATCGCGCCGTCGGATGTTTCGACGCTGAAGCCGGGGCGGTCTTCAAGCCGTTCGACCTTGGTGACTTCGGCACCGCAGCGGATAGGTGCCTTGTGCATGTCGGCATAGGCTTCGAAATAATCGGCGATGCCATCCTTGGGCACGAACGCATCCGGGTGGCCGGGGAAATCCATTCCGGGAAAGCGGTCGTGCCAGGCGGGACCGTTGGCAACGAGCGAATCCCAGCGCATCGAACGCCAGCGTTCGGCAATGCGGCCGCGCTCCAGCACGATGTAGTCAACGCCGTTGCGGTTCAAGTGTTCGCTCATGGCCACACCTGCCTGGCCGGCGCCGACAACCAACGTATGGATCTTCTCGACTGACATGCACTCGCCCTTTTCTGTTTCCGCCAAGACCCGCCGAACGGCGTCAGCTATGGTTCCGCTCTATCGAACGGTTGGCATTCGGAAAATTACGATTTGTTGCAGCACTGGTTAGGATTGGCGAAAGCAGGGCAAGGCGGCGCGGCGAAGCGCTGTCGCCAGGTCAGGCTGCAGGAGAACATTTACATTTTGGAAAAGCGCAAATAATAAGCTGGCCTCCATCCCTTCGCATTGGCATGGGCTTACCCGTCGGCCTTCGGGCGTGACATTTGGCATCGGGGCCTGAAATGCGTTTCACACTGCGTCAGCTCGAATATTTCATTGCCACCGCCGAGGCCGGTTCCATCACGCTTGCATCGGATCGCATCCGTGTTTCGCAACCCTCCATCTCCACCGCGATCTCGCAGCTGGAAATCGAGCTTAACACCCAGCTTTTCCTGCGGCGCCACGCACAGGGTCTGTCACTGACACCGGCCGGCCAGAAACTGCTGCTCCAGGCCAAGGCAGTGATCGAGCAGGCCCAGAACCTCTATACGGCGGCGTCTGAAGCGACAGACCAGATCCGCGGAACTCTGTCGCTCGGCTGCCTTTTGACCTTTGCGCCCATGTTGCTGCCGGAAGTCAGCCAGAGCTTCAAGGCTGCCTATCCCGGCGTAACGGTCCGGCCGACTGTCGCGGATCATCGTACGCTGCTGACGCGGCTGGAGCGTGCTGAACTGGATATTGCACTCTCCTACGATCTGTCAGTTCCCGAAGGCTTCGAGTTTACTCCGCTTGCCGAACTGCCGCCTTATGTTCAGGTAGCCGAGACCGATCCACTGGCGGAGCGTTCGGCGATCTCGCTTGCCGAATTGGAAGCACACGAGTTCATCTTGCTCGATCTGCCGCTGTCCCGGGATTATTTCTTGGGGCTTTTTGCTGCTGCCGGTGCCAACCCGAATATTGTTGCTCAGATCCAGCATCAGGAAGTCATCCGCACGATGGTCGCCAGCCGGTATGGTTACACGCTCGCCAACGTCCGGCCCAAGAACAAGGCGGCGCTGGATGGCCGGGGGCTTGTCGGCCTCCGTCTGTCGGGGGATCACAAGCCGATGCGCATTGGCCTGATCCGCGTAGGCCAGCAGGTTTCCACCCGGCTGGTGCGGACCTTCGAAGAGCACTGCGGCCAGCTGATTTCCGACAGTTACGTGCCCGGCATGGAAGCCCCGATTCTCAACCTGCGTCGGACGGGGCAGAGCTAGGCTCGCTTTTTTCAAAGCACCAGTTCCGAATATCCTATTTTTCTTTTTGATCGTCGGCTGACAGGGTGCGTGCCAAACGCCGCCAGGCCAGTGCGGTGAGTGCCGCATCACGGAGTCCAGTATGCTAGAGAAGAACCAGTCCGCGGCCCAGACGATCGCTTCAATCATCGATGCGATGACCAACCAGGAAAAGGTCGATCTGCTTTCCGGTTTCGGAATGTGGAAAACTGCGGCGGTTCCCGCTTACGGCATCAAGCCGATCGTCATGACCGATGGCACCTACGGCGTACGTTATTCGATCCCGCAGATCGACAGCGATGAACGTGGCGGCATGGACCTCGATGCCTTCCTGTCGGTGGTCAACCAGCGCGCCAGCGACGTCGCCATCGCCTGGGGCGAAATGAAGCCGGCGACCTGCTTCCCCAACGGTTCAGCCATGGGCAACAGCTGGGATGAGGGTCTGATGCAGCGGCTTGGCGTGTTGCTCGGCCAGGAATGCCGGGCCATGGGCGTCCATCTGCTGCTCGGTCCCGGTATCAACCTGCGCCGTACGCCGCTTGCCGGCCGTTCCTATGAATATTACTCGGAAGATCCACTGGTCACCGGCAAGCTCTCGGCGGCGGTCATCGAGGGCATCCAGTCCCAGGGCGTCGGCACCTCGCTCAAGCATTTCGCCTGCAACAATTCCGAAGTCGAACGCACCACGATGGACAGCGTCGTTGAAGAGCGGGCGCTGCGGGAAATTTACCTCAAGGGTTTCGAGATCGCCATCAAGCAGTCGAAGCCCTGGACGATCATGTCCTCCTATAACCGCTTGAATGGCGTGCAGGCCTCGCAGGACCCATGGCTCCTCAATGGGGTCCTGCGCGATGAATGGGGCTTTGACGGCGTGGTCGTTTCGGACTGGCACGGCATCAAGGACCGTCCGGCCTCGCTGATGGCTGGTGGTGATCTCGATATGCCGGAAAGCCCGCGTCGCAAGGCGGATCTTCTTGCGGCGCTCGACAGCGGTGCTGTTCCGGTCGAGGTGGCGAACCTGTCGTGCCGGCGCATGCTGGAGGTGATCGAGCGCTGCAACGCAGGCGCAAGCCAGCCGCTACCGGTCTATACTGCCGAGGAACACCATGCCGAAGCGCGTGCGATGGCCGCGGCCTCGATGGTTCTCGTGCGCAACAAGGGTCTGCTGCCGATCCGGCCCGACATGAAGAACATTCTGGTTGTCGGCCGCGATGCCGGCACTCCGGTCATCCAGGGTTCGGGTTGCGCCACGACGATCCCGACCATGGTCGACCAGCCGCTGGAGCAGTTGGAACAGGCCCTGGGAAGGAACCACGTCCTGACGTTCCGCGGGGAAGCCGATGCCGAAACACTGGCGCTTGCGGCCAAGGCGGATCTGGTTCTGGTCTACACCTCGACCGAAGGCGCATATGACGGTGAAGGTTCCGACCGGACCACGCTGGCGCTCGGCCCCGGTCAGGATGCGATGATCGCAGCCCTCGCGGCGGCCTCGGAAAAAGTCGCGGTGGTGATCGCCTGCCCGGATGCGGTGGAAATGCCGTGGGTCGATCAGGTCGGCGCGGTGCTCGTGACCTTCTATTCCGGCCAGGCCATGGGCGGTGCCGTCGCTGACGTGCTGACCGGCAAGGTCAACCCGTCCGGCAAGTTGTCCGTCACCTTCCCGAAGCGTCTGGCAGACGTGCCCGGCTTCCTGCATTATCCGGGTGAGAATGGCCGGCACATCTATGGCGAGGGCATTCATGTCGGCTATCGCGCCTACGATCTGCGCGAAATCGAGCCGCTGTTCCCCTTCGGCTACGGCTTGAGCTATACCAGCTTTGCCTATTCCGACCTGACGGTTTCATCGCCGCAGATCGGGCTTCACGACGCGATCACCGTCGCCTTCACCGTCACCAATACGGGTGACCGGACCGGTGCTGAAGTCGCGCAGCTTTATCTGCAGGCGCCAGGCAAGCGGCTGAAGCGTTCACCGCAGGAGCTCAAGGGTTTTGCCAAGCCGGTGCTGGCGCCGGGCGAAAGCAAGCGGGTCGAAATCATCATCAAGGGTTCGGATCTGGCAATCTGGGATCCGGCGCTCGGGCGCTGGGTGTTGGAAGGCGTCGAAGCCCGGCTGGTCGTCGGCGCCTCTTCGCGCGATCCAAAGCTTGTCGCCGATCTGACGATCAAGCCTTCGGTCCTGCCGTTTCGTCGCATCGCCTACGATACCCAGCCAGCCTACGTCCTGCCGAATGCCATCGCCTGCGAGCACATCTGCGCCTATCTGACAAACCGTTGCAATATTTCGAAAGAGGATGCGATGCGCATGCTCAATCACTGCTCGAATTCGTTCTTCGGCATCTTCACCTCGCTCGAACGCCGTCTTCGTGTCTCCATTCCGGAGGCCGAGGTTGCCGGACTGATCTCCGAAATCAACGCGGCGATGGACGGAGCGGAGTCAAAACTGTGACCTCGACTGAGGATTGGCTGGAGCGCCTGGTCGCTCATCCCACGGTCAGTTCCGAGACGAACCTGCCGCTGATCGAGGAGATTGAGGCGACGCTAGCGAATGCGGGTGCCGTCTGCGAGCGCTTCTACGATACGAGCGGGCAAAAGGCGGCACTTCTGGTGCGTCTGGGGCCTGATGTGCCGGGAGGGCTGATGCTCTCGGGACATGTCGACGTGGTGCCGGCCGCTGGGCAGGACTGGACCGTTCCCCCTTTCAGCCTGACCCGGAAAGATGGAAGGCTTTACGGGCGCGGCACGACCGACATGAAAGGCTTTGTCGCTTCCGCCGTGGCGCTGGCCGAGGCAATCGATGTCAGAAGCCTGGCCGCTCCGCTATGGCTTGCCATCTCCTATGACGAGGAGATCGGCTGCGTCGGCGTCAGGCCGATGCTTGAAGAAATCGTAGGGCGGGACATCCTGCCCGACCTGATCGTCGTCGGCGAGCCGACATCGATGCAGCTTGGTCTCGGCCACAAGGGCAAGATGGCTTTTCACGTCAAGGCCCGGGGCGTTCCGCGCCATTCCGCCGAAGCGCCGCTTGCACTCAATGCGCTGCATATCGCCACCGACTTCGTATCCGGCCTGCGGAAATTGCAGGACGAGATCGAAGCCCGAGGTTCGCGTGAGCCCGGTTATTCGGTGCCCTACGCTACGGTGCATGTCGGCAAGCTGTCGGGTGGAACCGCGGTTAATCTGGTGCCGGATCAAGCGGAACTGCTGATGGAATGCCGCATGATGGCGGCCGACGATCCGCTTGCTCTTGCCGAGCAGGTCCGCAAGGCCGGCGCGGCCGCCGTGGCCCCGCATAAGGATCGCTTCAAGGAGGCATCGATCGAGATCGAGATTACTGGCAATTATCCAGGCCATTCTGTCGATCGCAACCATCCGATGGTGCAAGCATTTGCGTCGTGCCTGCCGAAGGGAGCCAGGGACTGCCGTGTCAGCTTCGGCACGGAGGCGGGTCTGTTTGCGCAGGCGCTGGACGTTCCAGTGGTGATCTGCGGCCCCGGCAGCATGGATCAGGGGCACCGCCCGGACGAATTCATCGAGGAAACCCAGCTTGCCCTGTGCGATGCAGTGCTTGCCGAGGCCTGTATTCGGTTTTGCACAAGCCGTCGGCCGCTTGCTTCGCATGTCCCAAAGCAGATGCACGGAAAAATGTAATTTACCGAAGCCGTCGCGACGGGAAGAGTAGGGTTGATGAAGGTCAAATAAAAACGCCGGAGGGTAAAAATGAACAACAATGTATCACGCCGTGGTTTCATGAAGACGACGACCGGGCTTGCCGCGATGGCGCTTGCAGCTCCGGTTCTTCTGAAGGGCAACCGCGTATTTGCCGGCGAAACGCTGGTCGTACGCGACATGGGCGGCGCCTTCTACGAAGGTTTCAAGGTTGCCTTCTATGACACCTTTGCCGCCGAGACGGGTGTTACCATACAGACCAACACCAACGAGCCAGATCCGATCCCGCAGTACAAGATGGCGATCGACACCGACACCAAGCTGTTCGACGTCGCCCTGATGACGCCGGAACACGTGCTGCGCATCCGCAAGCTCGGCAACAACTATATGTTGCCCCTTAACATCGAGGTCCCCAACAAGGCCGACTTCGCCCCGCATACGTTCGAACCGGATTTCGCCGGCGTTGCGATCTTCGCGCTCGCCATGGCTTACCGCAAGGACACCATGAAGACGGTTCCGACCAGCTGGGCCGATTTCTGGAACGCCAAAGCTTTCACAGGCCGCCGTGGCATGTGGCGCAGCCCGGTCACGACGCTGGAAATGGCATTGCTCGCTGATGGCGTTCCGCTCGACAAGCTTTATCCGCTCGACGTCGATCGCGCCTTCAAGAGCCTCGACAAGGTCAAGTCCAGCATCGACATCTGGTGGACTTCGGGCGCTCATGCAACCCAGCTTCTTCAGAATGGCGAACTTGACATGATGTCGACCTGGTCGACCCGCGCACAAGCAGCCATCAATGCCGGCGCACCGGCTGGCATCGTCTGGAATGGCGGCCTGTTCAACATCGATGGGTGGACCATTGCCGGCAACACGAAAAAGGCCGATCTTGCCCGCAAGTTCATCGAATGGTGCCTGGATGCAAAACGTCAGGCAGCTTATACGGGCATCCTGGCTTGCGGCCCGACCAACATGAAGGCCTACGAGCATCTGAGCGCGGAAAAGGCTCAGCTTCTGCCGACGGCACCCGCCAACATCAAGGGCCTGGCTGTTCTCAATGCTGCCTATTGGGCAGAGCATCAGGACGAACTAACCCAGCGCTTCGAACAGTGGATTCTGAGCTGATTTTCAGCGGAAACGACCACCTGAGCTTCAGGTCTCGCCGTTCGGCGAGACCGCTTATCTGACAATGGATGGCCGGTTCTGCGCTAAGCTGAACGGGCCATTTCAACAAACGGGACATCCATGGCTGAGCTTTCCGCCAAAGACACCTTCTCACGGAAGCGCCTGCGAGCGGATAGCCTCTGGCTTACCATGCCGGGGCTTGTCTACATGGCTCTGTTGCTGATCCTGCCGGCTGGCGCACTGATCTGGCAATCCTTCATCGATCCGAGATCCGGTGCTTTCGATCTGACCGTCTATCGGCAGATGTTCTCGGCCGGCGTCTACGTGAAGGTGCTCGCCAACACGTTCGCCATCTCGGCCCAAGTCACCATCGTCTGCCTTCTGGTCGGTTATCCCATCGCTGTCTGGCTGGCCGGCATGCCGGAACGTCGCCGGCGCATGGCCATGTGGCTGGTCCTGCTACCGTTCTGGGTCAGCCCGCTTCTGAAAAACTTCGCCTGGATCGTGCTGCTCGCCCGCAAGGGCATTGTCGCGCAGATGTTGACCGGCATGGGTTTCGATAGCCAACTCGACCTGCTCTACGGCCGCGGCGCGGTCATCTTCGGCATGGCGCATGCCATGCTGCCTCTCGCGATCCTCACAATGCTGCCGACCATGCTGTCGATCGACGGCCGCCTCATCCCCGCCGCCATGACCATGGGCGCAAGCCGTAGCCAGTCCTTCTGGCGCATCTTCGTGCCACTTTCCATGCCGGGCGTTGCCGCAGCCGGCCTGCTCATCTTCGTGATGGGCCTCGGTTTCTTCATCACGCCGGCTCTTCTGGGCTCGCCACGCGAAACGGTCATCGGCCAGATGATGATTACCCAGGTTCAGCAGCTGTTCAACCTGCGGCTAGGCGGCGCTCTTGCGACCCTCCTTCTCGCCGTGACGTTGATTACCATCGCCGTTTACGATCGTTTCTTCGGCATGTCGGCCGTCTCGGGCAATAGTGCTGCAGCCAGGCGCGGCGGCGTTATCGGTGCCATCGGCAGCGCATTGATCGAGATCGGTGCGTTTGTCTGCGACTTCATTGCCAGCCTGTTCCCAGCGCGTCTTGGGCGTCGCGTCTTCACCACGTTCGTTTGGATTGTGATTGCAATTATGATCGTGCCGGTTCTGGCATTCCCGCCGATGGCTTTTTCCGGCTCGAGCTTTCTCGAATTCCCGCCGAAAAGCTTCTCGCTGCGCTGGTTCCAGACCTATCTCGGCTCCGATCAGTGGATGGGCGCAACCGCGCGTTCAGCCGTGGTCGCGATCGTGACAGGTGTTGTTGCCACCATCATCTCGGGCATGGCAGCCTATGGACTGGCACGCACACAACGCAAGGCCGGCGGCCTGATCTTCCTGTCGTTCATGCTGCCGATGATTGTACCCAATATCGTCATCGGCGTATCGTTGTTCTATGTGCTTGCCAAAATCGGTCTGATCGCGACCAATACCGGCATCATCCTCGGCCACACGCTCTCGGCCATGCCGATCGTCTTCGTCATCCTGCTGACTACGTTCCGGAGTTTTGACTGGCGTCTTCTGCAGGCGGCCGGAACACTCGGCGCAAACGGCTGGCAGCAGATCCGTCTCGTCCTTCTTCCACTGATCAAGGGCGGTGCCATCGCGGCCTTCCTGTTCGGCCTGCTGCACTCCTTCGAAGAACTCACCATAGCGCTGTTCGTAGGTGCGGGCGTCAAACAGACGCTCCCAAAGCAGATGTGGGACGATATCATTCTCAGCATTTCTCCGACCCTGGCTGCCGCCTCGGTCTTCATCGTGGCGGTGGTGACAGTACTCTTCGTCATCGCCGAAAAGGCAAGGCCGCGCTGACATGCGAAACGCCGCCGACCCCCTCATGACCAAAGGAACCACATTCGACATGTCAGCCGCCTCTGCGAACACGCCGGAAATCAAGCTTAAGGTGAATGGCCTGGCCAAACTCTACGGCCAGACCACCGCACTCGATCATGTCGATCTCGAAGTCCGCACGGGCGAGCTTCTCACGCTTCTTGGACCCTCCGGCTCCGGCAAGACGACACTTTTGCAGCTCATCTGCGGCCTGCAGGAACCGACGTCGGGTACCGTCATCATCGACGGCAAGGATCAGACCCACGCACCGGTCAACAAGCGCGACATTGGCGTCGTATTCCAGAACTACGCGCTCTTCCCGCATATGACAGTGGCCGAAAATGTCGGCTTCGCACTGAAAATGCGCCGTCTGCCGAAGGCCGAGATCGACGCCAAGGTGGCTAACGCGCTGGAAACGGTCGGCCTCGCGCATGCAGCATCACGCTCTCCCTCGCAGCTTTCCGGCGGCCAGCAGCAGCGCGTCGCCTTGGCCCGTTGCCTCGTCTACGATCCGGCGATCATCCTGATGGACGAACCGCTCGGCGCGCTCGATGCCAAGCTGCGCGAAGCCATGCAGATCGAGATCAAACGCATCCACCGCGAGACGGGGGCGACGATCATCTTCGTCACCCACGACCAGCAGGAAGCGCTGGCACTGTCAGACCGCATCTGCCTGATGAACGACGGCAAGATCGCCCAGCTCGGCACGCCGCGCCAGATGTATGACGAGCCGCAGAACCTGTTCGTTGCGGATTTCATCGGCATCTCGTCGATCATCCGTGGCACCGTGAGGGCCGGCGCACTCGAAACTGCCGTCGGGACGCTACCGATCGCCGGCGAGGATCAAGCCGACGGTACGAAGGGTGCGATCGTCGTTCGACCGGAAGTCATCACGCTCGGTGAAGGCTTCTGCGAGGGCCGGGTGCGCGAAACCGTCTATGGCGGTTCGGAACTGCGTGTGATCATCGACGCCGGCAAACAGGAAATCATCGCCCGGGCTCCCGCTCAGGCCGGCGACGTGGCGGTCGGCTCAATGGTGCGCTTCGGCTGGGCGCCAGACACCGCCCGCTTCCTCGCCGACAAGGGCTGAGCGTCAAGGAACCGAGACATGAGCGCCTTGCGTTTCCTCTATGACTGCGACCCCGGCGCCGACGATGCGCTGGCGATGCTTCTGGTGCTCGGCCGACTGCACCGATAGCGGGCCGCCGCAACAGATGGCAAATAAGGGCGGGAAAGGCTACTCGTTGGGGTCTCGACGATTGACTGAAGAGGGCCGAAAGCTGCCACGCCCCTGCAATCGTAGCCTCCGTCGGAAGCTCTCAGCTCACGCTTGAGGCTTGCCACCGTCTTCCAAGGCGGCCATGGCAATGGCCTGCCTGCGGGCGTCGCGGTAGCGGGAAAACTGCGTGTCGGCGATCACGCCGGCAAGGATGACGCTGCCCATGACGGCGAAGTTCAGTGAAGAGGGGATGCCCAGGAGATTGACGAGATTTTGCAGGACCTGAAGCAGGATCACGCCCAGCACCACGCCGATGATCGACCCCTCGCCACCCCGCAGGGAGAAGCCACCCAGGACCGCGGCGGCTATGCCGTACAGCTCGTAGAAATTGCCGTGGGATGAAGGCTGGACAGAGCGGGTATACATGGCGAAAAACACCGCCGAAATACCCGTCAGGAAAGCGCAAAGCACATAGGCCTGGATGGTGACCCTGGCGGTGTCGATACCTGAAAAACTTGCAGCCTCGGGATTTTTGCCGACGGCAAAAAGATGCCGGCCGAGCACGGTCCGGTGCAGGAGAAACCAGGCGGCAACAGCTACCAGCAGGAACGCGACGACGGAATGCGGCACGCCGGCTGTGCGGCCCGCGATCAGATATTCGAGCATCGGAAAGTCGGACCCGAAGGTAAAGCCGGCTGTGCCATCCCTGGTGTAGAAGCGCGCGATGCCGCGATAGATCAAAAGCCCGCAGAGCGTGACGACGAAAGGCTGAAGCTTGAGGCGGGTTATCAGCCAGCCGTGCAGAAGGCCGATGGTGGCTGATAGCACCAGCACGATTGCAAGTGCGACCGGCCAGGGAACGCCGAAGCTGGCGATAAGATCGACAAAAATGACGCCTATCAACGCGATCACCGAGCCGATGGACAGTTCGATGCCCGCCGTGACGATGACGAAGGCCTCGGCAATGGAGAACAGCCCGAAGAGGCCGATCAAGTTTGCCGTGTTGGCCAGGTTGATCGGCGACAGGAATCGTGGATTCATCAGGGCGACGATCGCGCCGACGGTCATCACAAGCGTGGCTAATCCGATATCTTTTTTATGCATGCTACGGAGTTCCTATTCCACGGCCAGTTGGAGAATGGTCTCCTCGGTCAGTTGATCGCGCGTAAGCGTCCCGGCGATGCGACCGCGGCACATGACGGCGACCCGATCGGATATCCCGACCACCTCTTCCATGTCCGACGAGATCATCAGCAGCGCTACGCCATCGGCGGCGAGCGCCTGCATCAGGCGGTAGACTTCCGCCTTGGCGCCGACATCGATACCGCGTGTGGGCTCGTCCAGAATGATGATCCTCGGCTTCATTGCCAGCCATTTGGCCAAGACCACCTTCTGCTGGTTGCCACCGGACATTTCTGCCGCCGCGCGACCGAGGCCTGCCGTCTTGATGTTCAGTTTGTGCCGCGATGCCTCAGCCAGGGCGGTCTCGGCGCCCATATCGACAAATCCTAGTCGCGACAGCGCGGCATGGCTCGGCATGGCGATGTTCTCGGTGATCGAGAAATCGAGAAAAAGGCCTTCCGTCTTGCGATCCTCCGGCACCAGGCAGAGGCCGGCGGCGATGGCGGCTGGAACGGAATGGCCGACGAGCCGCTGGCCCTCGATCTCCAGCACGCCCTCTTCGATGCGGTCTATGCCAAAAAGCGCGCGGGCAAGCTCCGTACGCCCCGCGCCGACCAGGCCCGTCAGGCACAGGATCTCGCCCGCGCGCAGGCAAAGGTCGAGCGGATGCTGCGGATAGGCCTTTGTGCGCAGTCCCTTCAATTCCAGCACCGGCCTGCCGGGGTCATGCTCTGCCTTTTCATAGAACTGGCCGACATCGCGGCCGATCATCAACCGGATCATGGCGTCCTTGGTGATCTCGCCGCAGCCGAGGGTTCCGGCATTGCGGCCGTCACGCAGCACCACGACGCGGCTCGCCACCTCCTCGACTTCAGCCAGGCGGTGGGTGATGAACAGCACCGCCACGCCGTCGGCGCTCAACTGCCTGATGACGTCAAGAAGACGCTTGGTCTCGGACAGGGTCAGGCTGGACGTGGGTTCGTCGAGAATGAGCAGGCGCGGATCGATCGAAAGCGCACGGGCGATTTCAAGCAATTGCTGGTCGGCCAGGGACAGGCCGGAGACAGCGTCATTCGGACCGAAACGAGTATCCAGCCTGGCGAGGATCGGCGCGACCCTGCGCTCCATGGCGGCCTGGTCGAGGAAGCCGAACATCCCGCGCCTGATCTCCCGCCCCAGAAGCACGTTTGCCGTCACATCGAGATTGGAAAACGGATTGAGTTCCTGGTGGACAAGGGCGATGCCGCGCTCATGCACGCGCGCCGATGTCAGCGATGTCACTTCCTCGCCATCGATGACGATGTGGCCCTCGTCAGGTGCGATGGCGCCGCTTAGCACTTTCATCAGCGTGGATTTTCCCGCACCGTTTTCTCCAACCAGGCCGACCACTTCGCCGCCGCGAATGCTCAGCGAGACATTGTTGAGGGCGATTGCTCCCGGATAGACCTTGGTAATCCCCAGAAGGTCGAGCGATATGTCCTTTTGCCGATAGGCCGTCATCGAAACTCCCGGATGGCAGGAACGGATAGGTGCTGCACGAACCACGGGAGTTCGTGCAGCAGGGACCTTTTTTGGAGACGACTTCTATTTCCCCACGCGCGCCTTCAACTCGGCGGCGAAGGCATCGACATTGCCCTTGTCGATCTTCTTGGTCGGCACGATGATCAGGCCGTTTGCCGGTACCTGCGACTTGTCGCCCTTCAGGTAGGCGGCCATCAGCTTCATGCCCTGGTATCCCCATTGGTAGGGATCCTGGACCACGGTTCCGGCGAATTTGCCTTCCCTCACCGCGCCGAGGGTGACGGGATCTTCGTCGAAGGCGATGACCTGGATTTTTCCCAGCTTGCCGGCCGCCTGCAGCGCTTCGTAGATCTTGGGCGGATTATAGGAATAGAAGCCGACCATGCAGGTGATGTCAGGGTTGGCGGCCAGCACGTCATCGACATTCGACCGGGCTCGGGCGAAATCGACATCGTCGCCACGCACATCGACCAGCTCTATGCCGGATCCTTTAACCGCCTTGCGGAAGCCTGCGATCCGTTCGACGGCATTGTCGGCCCCCAGGAAGCCGACGAAGCCCATGCATTTTCCGCCCTTGGGCATGACCGCCCGCGCGATCTCGCCGGCCTGGACCCCAGCATCCGTATTGGACGAACCGAGATAGGCGATGCGCTTGCTGGCGGGCGCATCGCTATCGGTGGTGAACAGCGGCACCTGGGCCGCGATCCTGTTGAAGGCGCCGATCGAGTTTTTCGGATCGGCCGACGAGATCATGATCGCATCTGCCCCGGCGGCGACCAGGTCGTCCATCAGGGCATTCTGCAGGGCGGCGGTCCCCTGGGCCGGGTAACGGAACTGCAGGTCGTAACCAGGCAATTCAGCCTGGGCCGCCTTCACGCCAGCCTCAGCCAGTTTCCAGAAATCGGACGCGGCGTTGACGACAAAGGCGAGCGCCGGCTTGTCCTCGGCAAGTGACGGACTGGCGGCAAGCACCAGGCCTGCGGCGAGTATCAGCGAATTGAGACGTTTCATGTTGCTCCTCCCCGCGACCCCATTCCTCAAAGGTCGCGCTAAACACGGTTTCACATCTGGTAGCTAAGTAATATTATTACTAATAATCGCATCCTGCCAAAGGGGGCCGGGAGACGAACCGGCACCTCCCTGGCAGGGATCCGCACTAGTTCTTGGCGCAGAAACCCGGATCGTCGAGGTTGCAGACATCAAGGCCGGTAAACAGCGGATCGGCCACTTTCTCGCCCTTGATCAGCTTGATCATGACGTCAGGCGCCTTGTAGCCCATCTCGAAGGGGCGCTGGCCGACCTGCGAATGGCTGCGACCTTCGCGGAAGGCCTTGGTCTGCGGCGGCAGCGTATCGCCGGCGATGATGATCAACTCCTTGCTCTTGAGCTTGGGCATCACCTGGTCCGTGACCTGCGCATAGGCCTGCGGGGCAAACTGCGCCCAGCCGCCGACAAGGATGAAGGCGTCCAGTGTGGGATTTGCAGTGAACACATCCGACATCTGCTGGTTAGCAAGGTCTGCCTGGTCATTGGTGTAAACCGGGCACCCCCCGATTTCCTTCCAACCGCCCTGTCCGGTCAGGCGATCGATGTTCTTGGCGCCGCCGATGGTGTCGCGGAAGCCCTGGGCGCGGGCATTGATATTGGCGGCGGCCACGTTGCCGAGTTGCAGGCAGACCGACCCGCCCTTCGGCTTCAGCTTCATGGTCTGCTCGGCCATCTTCACGCCCATCAGGTAGTTGTCGGTGCCCAGATAGGTCTTGCGCAGAGCATGGTCCTTCTCGAGAAAGTCCGCATCGACAGTCATGACCGGAACGGACGGGGCGATGGCCTTGATGCGGGTCGCCATGGCCGGCGCGTTCGAGGGCGAAATGGCGATGGCCGCAACGCCTTTCGTCAGCAGGTCATCGACGATCTGGACCTCGCCGGCCTCGTCCGCCGATGAGGCCGGGCCGGTATAGAGGCATTCATATTCGCTACTCGCATTCTCCGACTTCCACTTCTTGCAGCCGAGATTGATCTGCTCGAAGAACGGATTGTCGAGACCCTTGACGACGATCGCCAAGGTCTTTTTGCCTTGCGCTGCCGCCGGCGCCGCAGCAAGCGCCGCAACTGCCATGGCCGCCATTGCCAATATATTGATTTTCATTTTCTTTCCTCCTCCTCTTACACCGATCGAGGCGTCATGCCTCAGCCGGGATACCAGACAATGCGCGGGTCGTTGTCCGCGCGCTCGTAGCGCCATGCGCGATCGATCATCTGCTCGAGATCGACCTGCGGTGCCCAGCCAAGCAACATTCTTGCTTTGGAATTATCGAGCCAGTTGCTGTGAAACGGGGTGTCGATCTCGATCGGCCGTAATCCATGCCGCGCCGCCAAGCGGGCGCCGAGATCGCCGTAATCCACTGGCTGGTCCATTGAAATGTTGAAGAGCTGGCCGTTGGTGCGCGGGTTGTCGATAGCAGCCAGGATCGCGCCGACCAGATCGTCGACATGGACGAAATTGCGCTTGAGGTAGCCGCCACCGGCATCGCGCATGACGGGCGCATAGCCGCCCTTGCGGCACTCTTCGAGCGCCTCTGCGTCGATCAGTTCCGCCCAGCTTGGACCGCCGAACTGGTCGTCGCCCAGGGCAAGCGCGAAGCGGAAGTCATCCTTTTCCATGATCCAGGGCGCCCGCAGGGTCGTCCAATTCACCCCATACTGGATGCCGAACTGCTCCAGCATCACCTCCTCCAGGGTCTTGGTCAGGGCATAGCAGCCCTTGTATGCACGGCGCGTCGAGGTTTCCGTGATCGGCTCATCGTAGCGCTGGAAGATATGGCCCACGGTGCAATCGCCGCTGAGAAGGATGAACTGCCGGGCGGTTTCGGATTTGCGGAACGCGTCGAGCAGCAGGAAAAGGCCCTTCAGCGCGACATCGAAGATCTGTTCCGGCGTCTCCTTGACGGCGGCCATGTGGATCACATGGCTTACGCCCTGCAAGGCCCCGGCGACCACGGCGGGATCCGACATGGAACCGGCGACGACGGACAGGCGGTCTGCAGGCATGACGGTCCTGTTGTTGCAAAGCGCCACCACCTCCCAACCCGCGAAACGGAGATCAGACAGGAACGCCGGCAGGAAAGCCTGCCCCACCTTCCCCGTGCCGCCTGTAACCAGCAGTTTCATGTCGCACTCCCCTGCAACATTTTTTGCATGAGGGATTTTGTTTACTAATAATATTAAGTCAAGTAATTAGTTATTAAATGCGCAAAACGGGAACGCCGGCGGGCAAAGAGCGGCCTGCCGGCGCGCCAGGAAACCATCGCGGGGAGGGAGAACCACGTGTCGCGACTTGTCTTTTCAGGAATTTCGAAAAACTTTGGGGCGATCCAGGCACTCAGCGACGTGTCGCTGTCCATCGAACCGGGAGAAGTGCTGGGACTGATGGGTGACAACGGCGCGGGCAAGTCCACGCTGGCCAAGATCATCGCCGGCAATTTCCGCCCGTCTACCGGCGAAATCAGCATCGATGGAATTTCCGTCGTCTTTCACAAGCCGATCGATGCGCAGCGCGAGGGGGTGGAGATGGTCTATCAGGACCTCGCGCTCGCCGACAATCTCTCGGCCGCCTCAAACGTCTTCTTGGGCAGGGAGCCGCTGCGCCGGTTCGGACCGATCCGATACATCGATTACAAGCGGATGAACACGGTCTCTGCCGACCTGTTCAAGCAGCTCAAGTCCGAAACCCGCCCGCGGCAGCTCGTGCGGCGCATGTCCGGGGGGCAGCGCCAGGCGGTCGCGATCGCCCGCACACTGCTGTCGGAACCGAAGATCGTGATGATGGACGAACCGACGGCGGCCATCTCGGTACGCCAGGTGGCCGAAGTGCTCGACCTGATCCGCCGCCTGCGCGACCGCGGCATCAGCGTGATCCTGATCAGCCATCGGATGCCGGACATCTTCAGCGTGTCCGACAATATCGCCGTCCTGCGCCGCGGGCGCTTGGTCTGCCGAAAACCGGTGGGCGCCTCGTCGCCCGAGGAAGTGACCGGACTGATCACCGGCGCCATCGACGCCGCCTAGGAGAAAAATAGCCATGACGACACTCGACGACATCATCAACAATTCCCGGCACGACAGCTGGTTTGCCCGACTGAAGAACCTGCAGGTCTTTTGGGTCTTCATAGCGGCCGTGCTGGCATGCCTGGCCCTGTCGCTGATGACCGATGCGTTCACCAGCGACCGCAATCTCTTCAATGTCGCCCGAAATTTCGCCTTCGTGGCGGTCATTGCCATCGGCATGACGGCCGTGATCGCATCGGGCGGCATCGACCTGTCCGTCGGCTCGAGCGTGGTGCTGAGCGCCATGGTGATAAGTGTGGCCATGGCCAGCGGCATGGGCTTCTGGCTGTCTGCCGGTCTTGCGTTGGGTGCCGCCCTGCTGATCGGCCTGTTCAACGGGATCCTGATTGCCTATGCCGGTATGCCGGCCTTTGTCGTGACGCTCGGGAGCCTGTCGGCCGCCCGGTCCCTGGCGATGGTGCTTTCGGACAACAAGATGATCTGGGAGTTCGGTCCCGATCACGACCTGCTGCTGTGGATCGGCGGCGGCTCGACACTCGGGCTTCCCCATCCACTATATGTGCTGTGCGTGCTGGCCGTGGTCATGTCGCTGGTGTTTCGCTGGACGAGGTGGGGCCAGCATCTTTTCGCGATCGGCGGCAACGAGAACGCGGCTGTGCTGGCCGGCATTCCGGTGCGGCGGCTGAAAGTCAGCATTTACATGTTTTCGGCCATGACCGCCGGGCTCGCCGGCATCCTGATGGCCGGCTGGCTGGGAAGCGTCACGACCAATCTCGGACAGGGAATGGAACTGACCGTGATTGCCGCCGCCGTGATCGGCGGCGCCAACCTGGCGGGCGGGGAGGGCAATGCGCTTGGCGCGGTGGTTGGCGCATTGTTGATAGAGGTGATTCGCAACTCCCTGATCCTGTTGGGCATCTCGACTTTCTGGCAAGGAATGTTCATAGGTACGTTCATAATCGTTGCTGTGGCATTCGACCGATTCCGGAATATGCGGAGATAGGTGGAAAACTTTGCGGTGTTGTGGCGAGCGACATGGAGAACGCCTTGAAACCAACCATGATGGATGTCGCGGCGCGAGCAAGTGTGTCACAGGCAACCGTTTCCCTGATCCTCAACGGCAGCGCCGGCGCCCGCTTCAGCGAAGCCACGCGCAAGAAGGTGATGGATGCGGTTCAGGAGCTTGGATACAGGCTCCCCAACAGGTCGCCGTCGGGCGACCTGTCCGACAGCAGGGTCATCTGCTTCATCACGGACGAGCTGACAACCGACCCCTGGATGGCGCTCGCTTTCGAGGGCGCGCGGGAAAAGGCGCTCGAATTCGGCATTATCGTGACGCTCGGCATTTTTCGCGCCGGCGAGGACCCCGAGGAGGACGTCTTTTCGCTGTGCCAGCAACAGCCCTTGCTGGGCTATATCTTCGGCACCATCCTGACCCGCAAGATCGATCCGCCGGCGGCCCTGTTCACCGTGCCTTCCGTGCTGGTCAATTGCTACGACCAGGACAGGCGACTGCCCTCCATCGTGCCGGGAGACGTCGCCGGTGGCCGCGCCGCCACGGAGCGGCTGATCCGTGCCGGCCGCAGCCGGGTCGCCTTGATCAACGGCCAGGAGGGTCTCGACAATCCGCGTGACCGGTTGCGCGGCTACAAGCAGGCGCTGGCCAGCAACGACTTCACCTTCGACCCGCAACTGGTGCGCTACGGAAATTGGGAGCCGTCTTCAGGCTATAGCGAAACCCATCTCCTGATGGATCTGCCCAATCCCCCCGACGCCATCTTCTGCGCCAACGATCTGATGGCGCTGGGGTGCGTCGAGGCGCTCAAGGAGCGGGGAAAGTCTGTCCCGAAGGACGTCTCCGTGATCGGGTTCGACAATCGCGACATCGCCCAGTTCATCCGTCCGCCGCTGACGACCCTGCACCTGCCGCTGTTCGAGATGGGCGCCATGGCCGTGGAAATGATCCACGACATCGCCGGCGGCCTGAAAAGCAGCCATGACCAGCTGAAGGTCGAATGCGCCCTCGTCGAGCGTGAATCCGTCTAATCGACCGCGGGATACAGCACGGTTTAGAGAATGCTTTTATTGCCGGACGCTTGCGAGAAACTGCTGAAACCTAGGTGATTTCGGAGACTGAAAAAGCTCCGCGGGAGAGCCTTCCTCTTCCACGGCTCCCTTGTGAAGAAAAACAACTTTATTCGAGACGTCGCGGGCGAACGCCATTTCATGGGTGACGACCAGCATCGTTCGTCCCTCCTCGGCCAGCGATCGCATGACCTTGAGGACCTCTCCGACCAGCTCCGGATCAAGCGCCGACGTCGGCTCGTCAAACAGCATAACCTTCGGGCGCTGGGCGAGTGCGCGGGCAATTGCAGCACGCTGCTGTTGCCCGCCGGATAGATGCGAGGGATAAAAATGCCGTTTGTCGGCTATGCCGACCCGGGCAAGCAGGGCCTCAGCCTCTTCGATACATTCGGCACGATTGCGCCTTTGCACGTGGACCGGAGCTTCGATCACATTTTCCAGGATCGTCATGTGAGACCAGAGATTGAAGTTCTGGAATACCATGCCGACATGCTGGCGGATGCGATCGACCTGGCGGCGATCGGCAGGTTCTGCTTTGTGCCGCCCTTTTTTCATGAGATATGCTTCCCCGGCGATCGAAATTTCGCCGCTATCGGGCACCTCCAGCATATTGATGCAGCGGAGCATCGTCGACTTGCCCGATCCTGACGACCCCAGAATGGAAATGACATCGCCCTCGCGCGCCTCCAGGGAAACGCCCTTCAGCACTTCCAGCGGGCCGAAACATTTGTGCAGGTTTTTCACCGAAACCGTCGGCGTCTTCGTGTTCTCGGTAGCCAAATTCATCCCTCTGCTCAGCATGCAGTTTCCCTAGGTCTCGGAGGCAGTGGCGGAAGGCGCAAATGCGGCGAAAGCCAGCGCTCCAGGCCGACGAGAATGCGCGTCAGCACGAAATTGATCAACAGATAGATGGCGCTCGCGACAATGAACACTTCGAACGCCCGGAAACTGTCGGCGATCAGCTTTCCCGCCAGGCCGGTGATTTCCATGATCGTGATAACCGATGCGAGAGCCGTCGCCTTTACCATCAGGACGATCTCGTTGCCGTAGGCCGGCAGCGCCTGGCGCAATGCGATCGGGAAAATGATCCGTCGAAACAGGAGAGCGCCGGACATGCCGCACGCGCGGGCGGCTTCCACCTGCTGCGCTGACACCGATTGAAGCGCACCGCGGAAAATTTCGCCCGAATAGGCGGCCGTGTTGAGGGTCAAGGCGATGACGGCGCACCAGTAGGGTTCGCGAAATATCGTCCATATACCGAGCGCCTGCAGGGACGGCCGGAATTGCCCCAGGCCGTAGTAGATGAGAAACATCTGAACGAGCAGCGGAGAGCCGCGAAACACGAACACGTAGGCGCTGGCGATTGCGCGCCCGGCCGTTCCACCCAAAACGGACGTCAACGCAATCGAAACGGCAAGAAGCGTCCCGGCGGTGATGGATATGGCGGCCATGCTCAAGGTCAGGGGGAGACCGCCCATCAGGGTCTGGAACGTCTGCGCGAGGAAGTCGAAATCCATCACAATGCCCTCCGAATTCCGCGCAAGCTTCGCATCTCCAGCCGACGAAAAAGAATGGAGGAGATCCAGGTGATGACGAGATAGAGAACGATGGCGGTGAGGTAGAACTCGAAGGGCTTGCGGGTGGAGCCGGCAGCGATCTGCGACTGACGCAGGATTTCAACGAGGCCGGTGACGGATATCAGCGCAGATTCTTTCAGCACCAGCTGCCACGTGTTGCCAAGACCTGGCACGGCGTAGCGAAGGACGAGAGGGGCAATGATCCTGCGGAACTTCAGCCATGGTCGCATGCCTATCGCGGTGGCGGCTTCGAGTTCTCCACGCGACACGGACTGATAGGCGCCACGCAAGACCTCGGCCTGATAGGCAGCGGAGACGACGCCGAGCGCGATCGTTCCGGTCAAAAACGCGGGCATGCCGATATAACCGTCATACCCGACCATTCCCCCCAGATGACCGAGGATGGCGCTGCCGCCGAAATAAAAGAGATAGATGACGAGAAGATCCGGCACGCCGCGCAAAACGGTCGTGTAACAGTCGCCCGCCCAGCGCACCGCGAGATATCGGGACAGCTTCATGGCAGCAACAAGCGAGCCGATCATGGTGCCTGCCAGAAAACCGCAGACCGAAACGGCGACCGTCATAAGCAATGCGGTCAGCAACAGGCTGCCCCAGCCGCCCTGACCAAAACTCACAAGTACCAAGTACTTCTCGATGGCTTCCATAGACTTTCCCGTGCGGCGTCTCAGCCCGAACCGACAGCGCGTCGGTGATGCCAAATACGTTCGAGTTTCGACATGTTCTTCAGTGAGCTCTGCACATGAGCGCTCGCCGCCTTGGCGGCTTCTTCGGGATCGCGAGCCAATATTGCGTCGGCGATCGCCTTGTGCTCGTCAAAGTCCGTGTGCTCCAGATCGACCCAAAGGACCTCCAGCCAAAGGGCAAGGCGCAGCTGCTGGTAGATCTGATCCGTTGCACGTACCAACGCATCGTTCTTTGTTGCCTCGGCGATGACCCGGTGGATATAAAGCCCGAGCTGCAGGTTTTGCGCAGCGTCCGATGGCGTTCGGTTGTCGGAAACCTTCAGGACCGCCATCTGTTCGATGACGTCACGAAGGCGCGCGAGATCCTCGTCCGTCGCCTTCTCGCATGCGAGCTTCGCGGCGCAGACGTCGAGCGCCTCGCGTACGACGAGGAGATTGCAGAAACCCGTAATATCAAGATCGGTGACCGTGTAACCGAGGTTTCGCTGCCCGACGACCAGCCCCTCTTCCTCGAGCTTCATCAACGCCTCCCGCAGAGGCGTGCGGCTCACGCCGAAACGTTTTGCAAGATTGTTTTCCGATAGGCGCTCCGATGGCCGAAGTTGGCCGTTCAGGATCAAATCCTTCAATTGGCTGTAGGTCGCTTCGCGCAACGAAACCTTTGGCTCTTTGTTTGTCGCAGACACCGAATCCCTCTCAATGCTTCCATCGCTCTCACACAAATAGCGTCAAACTTGATTTGTCATGCTCATCGTTTGGCCACTTGCATCTTTTTATGGAATACGATTATGTATACAATATTGCGCACATCAATCAATCGCTTTTGCGAGATTGTTTTTCATTGCGTGATCTGAGCGTGGTCAGGAGGTCGGATGATAGAAATTCTCGAGCTTGACGAATTGCGGGCCCGATACTCGGCGGCATCCGGTGGCGACATCTTCGATCCGGATTTCAGCAAGGTGGCGAAGCTTGTTTTCGGGGATGGCGACAGCCGTCAGGCGCCCTATTGCGGAGTGCCGTCGCTGTTGAAGGCGCCTTATCGACCTGACGCCGCGCCCGCTTTTGCCGGGATCGACGTTGCACTCCTTGGTATTCCCATGGATCTCGGCGTGACCAACCGGAGCGGAGCCCGGTTTGGGCCGCGTGCTGTGCGCAATGTCGATCGGGTAGGGCCCTATGAACATGTCCTTCGCGCAGTTCCGACAGCGCAAGTGCGGGTCGCCGATGTCGGCGACGTGCCATTCCGAAGCCGGTTCGATCTGGCTTCGTCGCATGACGATATCGAGAGTTTCGTAGCAGCCATCGTTGCGGCCGGTGTCGTGCCGCTGTCGGTTGGCGGCGATCATTCAATCGGGTTGCCCATCCTTCGCGCGGTCGGAAAGGAACGCCCTGTCGGCATGATCCATATCGACGCGCATTGCGATACAGGCGGATCATTCGAAGGCTGCAAGTTCCACCATGGCGGGCCTTTCCGGCAGGCGGTGCTGGACGGCGTTCTTGATCCGAAACGCACTATCCAAATCGGCATCCGGGGTAACTCCGAGTATCTCTGGGAATTCTCGTTTGCGTCAGGAATGACGGTGATCCATGCGGAAGAGGTAGACGAGTTTGGCCTGCAAGCAGTGATCCGCAAAGCGCGTGAGGTCGTGGGGGATGGACCAGTCTATGTCAGCTTTGACGTCGATTCGCTGGATCCGGCTTTCGCGCCAGGGACCGGCACACCGGAGGTCGGGGGTCTCTCCTCCGCGCAGGCGCTTGGCCTCCTGCGTGGTCTGAAAGGTCTTGATATCGTCGGCGGCGACGTTGTCGAGATTGCCCCGCAATACGATCCGACAACGAATACCGCACAGGTCGCAGCGCAGGTTCTCTTCGAGCTCCTGTGCCTGTCGGCAGAGGCGTTCACGGCTCGCGCGTCAGGAAAGGAAAATATCTGACGGGCAGATTTGGTTGCAACCGCTCCGTTCAAAACGGGGCACAAGAAAAGGGGAATGAACAATGAAAAAGACCATGATAGCAATCATCGCCACCATGCTGGCGGCTGGCACTGCCCACGCACAATCGAAGCCAACGGAAATCAAGATCGCCACGGAAGGTGCCTACGAGCCGTGGAATTTCACGGGACCAGACGGCAAGCTCCAGGGGTTTGAAATCGATCTCGCAAACGATCTCTGCGGCCGCATGAAAGTCAAATGCACGATCGTAGCGCAGGATTGGGATGGCCTGATCCCCTCGCTGAACGCCAAGAAATTCGATGCAATCATGGCGTCGATGATCGTCACCCCGAAACGCCTGGAGGTGATTTCCTTCAGCAAGCCTTATGCTTCAACGGCTGCGGCTTTCATGGTGCAGAAGGATGGACCGTTGGCAAACCTGCCGGGCACCGGCACGGTCGTGGACCTGAATGGTGACAGCGCAACGCTTGATGCCGCATTGAAGCCGCTTGAAGGCGCCCTCAAAGGCAGCAATGTCGGCGCCCAGGTATCGACCGCAAATGTCGCCTTTCTCGATAAGTATTTCAAAGGTGCCCTGAAAACACGCGAATACAAGACGACTGAGCAGCACGATCTCGATCTGCAGGCCGGTCGCATCGATGCCGTCGTCGCCCAGAAGACGGCTCTGACGGCGACGCTCTCGAAAGCCGATTTCAAGGACTACAAGATTGCCGGCCCGACATTCACCGGCGGCGTCTTCGGCCAGGGCATCGGCGCAGGATTGCGCAAGGACGATACTGCCCTGAAGGCGATGTTCGATGCCGCGATCGAGGCAGCCAAGGCCGACGGAACGATCGACAAGCTCGCCAAGAAATGGATCAAGACCAGCGTCGATTGATGCTTGGATCCGGAAAGCGAATGGACCCGGCAGGCGCGGAGCGCGCTTGCCGGGTCCCAACAAAACAGGCGCATCTGCGCTCGATAAATCAGGAGACACCAAGTGACGGTTTTGCCAAACTCCCTGGAAGCGCGCGATGTGGCCTTTGTATTGCACCCCTATACGAACGCATCGCAGCATCTGAAAGACGGGCCGCTGTTGATCGCGAAAGGCGACGGTGTCCACGTCATCGATAGTGATGGCAACCGCTACATCGAGGCCTTGGGCGGGCTCTTTTGTGCGTCGCTCGGATTCAGCGAGACGCGCCTCGTGGAAGCGGCATACCGGCAGATGCAGGAATTGCCTTTTTACCACAGCTTTGGCGGCAAGTCGCACGAGACGGCAATCGAATTGGCCGAGCGGCTGATCAAACTCGCGCCGGTGCCGATGTCGAAGGTGTTTTTTGCCAATTCGGGGTCGGAAGCAAACGACACGGCGATGAAGCTGGTTTGGTACTACCACAACGCCATCGGCAGGCCCGAGAAGAAGAAGATCATCTCGCGGATGAGAGCCTATCACGGTGTGACGATCGCCTCGGCAAGCCTGACGGGACTTGCGAACAATCATCGAGACTTCGACCTGCCGATCGACAGGGTCCTCCATACCGATTGCCCGGAATTTTATCGTTATGGGCTTGAAGGCGAGAGCGAGGAAGAGTTTGCAACACGATGCGCAGAATCGCTTGAGCGTCTCATCCTCCAGGAAGGCCCGGAGACGATCGGGGCGTTTTTTGCCGAGCCGCTGATGGCGTCGGGCGGATGCATCGTCCCGCCGGCGACCTACTATGAAAAAGTTCAGGCAATCCTGCGCCGCTACGATATTTTGCTGATCGCCGACGAAGTCATCTGCGGTTTTGGCCGCCTGGGAACGATGTTCGGATCGGAAAGCTTCGGCATGCAGCCGGACATGATCACCATGGCAAAACAGCTTTCAGCCGCTTACCAGCCGATTTCGGCAATCATGATCAACGACAAGGTTCATCAGGCGATCGTCGCGGAAAGCGAAAAGATCGGCACCTTTGGTCACGGCTTCACCTATAGCGGCCATCCCGTGGCCACTGCCGTCGCGCTGGAAACGCTGAAGATATACGAGGAGCGCGACATCCTTGGGCATGTTCAGTCCGTTGCGCCGCTATTTCAGGAGCGTCTGCATGCCCTCGGCGAACATCCACTTGTCGGCAACGCACGTGGCCGCGGCATGATCGGGACGCTTGAACTTGTCCGCAACAAAGCAACTCGGGAAGCGTTCAAGCCGACCGATGGCGTCGCGATTCAGGCCGGAAAACGCGCCCAGGCGCATGGCGTAATCACGCGTGCCCTTGGCGACAACTTTTCTTTTTGCCCGCCGCTGATCATGACGGAGGCCGAAATCAACGAGATGTTCGATCGGTCTCAAGTTGCCATCGACGAGACATACGGCTGGGCGAAAACGCACGGCCTGATTTGAGGGGGTCCATCATGCGGAATTTTGAAAAACCGGGACGATCGGTCGCCATCGGCCGCAATGGAATGGCAGCGACCTCACATCCGATGGCGACGCTTGCCGCGCTTGAAATCCTAAAGGCGGGAGGCGCCGCTATCGATGCGGCCGTCGGGGCTTGCGCTGTCCAATGCGTCGTCGAAGCGGGTTCAACCGGCGTCGGCGGCGATTGCTTCGCTCTCCTGAGCACCAATGGCGGGGCTGACGTGGTCGCCTTCAACGGATCGGGACGAACGCCCGCGGCTGCGGATCTGTCCTGGTACCAGCGTCAGGGAATCCGGACGATCGAACGATTTTCGCCGCATGCCGTGACTGTGCCCGGCGCCGTCGACGCCTGGACTCGGCTCGTTGTAGATCACGGTCGAATGCCGATGGAAGTCGTGCTGTCGCAGGCAATATCGCTCGCACGCGAGGGTTATGGAATAACGCCGCGCGTCGCCGCCGACATCTCGCACCAGGAGGAGTTGCTGAAGCGCGATCCATCTTGTCGGCGCCTATTCCTCGTTGACGGCAAGGCCCCTCGCGTCGGCGCGGTTCAATATCAGCCAGAGCTGGCTGGCACGCTTGAAGCCATAGGGCGCGAGGGCCGCGATGCCTTCTATCGTGGCGGCATCGCCGAAGAGATGGTTTCTCATCTTGCCGCGCATGGCGGCCTTCATACGACCGAGGACTTCGCCACCGCGGGCGGCGAGTATGTGAAGCCGATCAGCGCCAGCTATCGGGGCTGGGACGTCCATGAATGTCCACCCAATGGTCAAGGCATAATCGCGCTCCTGATCCTGAAGGTACTGGAGCGCTTCGCACCAGCCGGAAATCCGCTCGATCCTGAAAACCTCATCGTAGAGGTCGAAGCGACGAGACTGGCTTATGCGGCGCGCGACAGATGGCTCGCAGATGCTTCCACATCCGAAACTCCTGTCGACTTTCTCCTGTCCGATGAGCTTGCCGATGAACTTGCCGCAAAGATTGACCGCAAGGCCCCAGTGGATGCCAAGACCATCCTCGGCGGCGTCGAACACTCCGACACGGTTTACATTTCAGTCGTCGACAAAAATCGCAATGCCGCGAGTTTCATCAATTCGATATTCCACCCCTACGGAAGCGGCTTGATGGCGCCGAAATCGGGCGTGCTTTTTCATAACAGAGGCCAAAGTTTCGTACTGGAAGAAGGGCATCCCAACGCCATAGGCCCCCGCAAGCGACCGATGCACACGATCATCCCGGGCATGGTGACGAAGGGCGGGCGAACGATGATGTCCTTTGGTGTCATGGGCGGCCATTACCAGGCGATGGGGCATGCCCAGTTCCTCTCCAAGCTGATCGATTATGGCCTCGACATTCAGAGCGCCATCGACCTCCCGCGCCTCTTCCCGCTACCGGGAACGGCAACGGTCGAGATGGAAGAAAGCCTTCGCCAGTCTGCCGGCGACTATTTTACGGCCAGGGGCTTCAAAGTGCAGCCGCCGAACTGGGCCATTGGCGGTGCCCAGGCCATATGGATCGATTGGGAACAGGGAACGCTTCACGGCGCGTCGGATCATCGCAAGGACGGTTGCGCCTTGGGATACTAATCGCGGTAGGACGCCAGCCGTTATCATCGATTGGCGGAGCACCGATCTCGATATCGATGGCGGCTGGGGGAATGGCTCAAGGGAGTCCCAACCTTAGCCCCCGGCCTCCGGCGATGTCACAGGTTCGGCTATTGCAATCAACAATCGGCAGAAAACTCCCCGAAGCCTATCCGAAGGCGAGAGCGGAGCATCGCGTTTCAAATCAGCGCGACACAGCGTTTCGTCTCCACGACCGATCGCCGACCTCTTTCACATTCCCGCCACGAGATTCTATCCCGCCACCATCGTGAACTGGGAGGCATAGCCTCGGATGCTTGGCGGCAAAGCGCACGCCTTCACGCCACCTGAACCGCAGCCGTACCCCGAAGGTGCTGTCCGAGGCGAGGTATTTGATGACTGCGTAGGCAGCATTTTGAGGCATATGCCGAATTCATGATCAGCTAATGATATGAAAATACGGGCAACTTCGAAAAATACGCTATAAAAATATCAATTGACATATTACAGAAGATACTGGAGGCTCGCCGTGATTATCGAATAGGGCTGTGATGAAAATTCTTGTTCTCAATCCGAACAGTTCGGCGAAGGTGACCGAGGCAATCGCGGCAAGCATCGCGCCGTTGCAGGCGGTGACGGGGCACACGATCGTATGCGATCGCCTTCCCGATGCGCCGATCGGCATCGAGACCGACGAGGATGTGGCGCTTGTCGCGCCTATGGTCGTCGACGCGATCGCTGCAAGCGATGCGGATGCCTTCGTCGTAGCCTGCTTTTCCGATCCGGGTGTTGCTGCATCGCGAGCGGCGACGAGCCGACCGGTGGTCGGCATCGCGGAGGCTGCATATTATGCTGCCCTGCAGCTCGCACCGCGCTTCGGCGTCGTCTCGCTTGGAGCTTCTTCGGTTGCTCGCCATGCGGCCCATATCGAACGGCTGGGCCTGACTGCGCGTCTCGCAGCGGACAGGGCTGTCAACATGTCCGTGGCGGAAGCGAACGACCTGAACCTGGCCGGCGCGTCGGTCGCGCGCACCGCGAAGCTGATGGCGGAAACGGAGGGTGCCGGTGTCGTGATCCTCGGCTGTGCCGGCATGGGCGGTCATCGTCCCGTGCTGCAGCAGGAGTTGGGCGTGCCGGTCGTCGATCCCGTTCAGGCGGCCGTTGCGGCCGCGATCAACGCGCTCGATCTCCAATATTTCGCTAGGGGATGATCCGGTGGAGCTTGTCGTCAAGGGTCGCGTTGTGGTGCCGGATGGCATCCTGGAAAACGGCTGGGTCGCGATCTCCGGCGGTCGCATAGCCGCTGTCGGAACGGGCGAGGCGCCTGCAGCCGCGCGCATCGACGACCGTGGGAATGCGCTTATCCTCCCCGGTGTGGTGGATGGCCAAACCCATGCGACAAGCTACAAGGGCCTCCCCGGCATCGCCGACACGACGCGCTCGGCGATCGCAGGAGGGGTCACCACGCTGGTCGACATGCCGTATGACAATCCGGAACCGCTTGATCGGCCGGAGCGTCTGGATGCCAAGGTCGCAGCGATCGCAGCTTATTCTCATGCCGACATGGCGCTTTATGGAACGGCGACCCGTGAGACGGGCACGGCCAACTTGGTGGCGCTGATCGAAGGCGGCGTTGTCGCCTTCAAAATCTCGTCGTTCGAGAGCAATCCCGTGCGCTTCCCGCGGATCGGCGAGGACCTAGCGCTCGACCTGATGGAGTCGCTGGCTTCGACGCGCATTCCGCTCGGGCTGCACAATGAGGATCAGGAGATCGTCATGGCTCGCATCGCGCAGGCGAAGGCGGCTGGCCGCAACGGGATCGTTGCGCATGCACAAGCACGGCCGGAGGCGGCCGAGCTGGCGGCGACCGGCCAGTTTCTGGCTCTCGGCCTTGCAAGTGGCGCGCATGTCCATCCGGTCCATCTGACGACGGAAGCGGGCTTTCGCCTGACCGGAGCGGTCGCCGGACTTGGTGCTGCGGCAACAGGCGAGCTTTGCGTTCACTATCTCTGGCTGGATGCCGCGCGCGACGGCGATCGGCTCGGAGCGCGGATGAAGGTGAACCCGCCCATCCGTTCGGCTGCTATCGATGGCCTGTGGCAGTCGATTTCCGACGACCTCGTGGCATTCGTTTCCTCCGATCATTCGAGCTGGCCGATCGACAACAAGCTGACCGGCTCGATCTTCGATGCAGGTGCAGGCGTTCCCGGCCTCGAGACGCTCTTCCCGGCGTTCTTCACGGCTGCCGAAGCGCGTGGCTTCGACGCTGCGCGCCTCAGTGCCGAATATCTGGCTGAGCGTCCCGCCCGCTTCTTCGGCATCGACGACCGCAAGGGCGCGATCGTCGTCGGCCGCGATGCCGACCTAGTCGCACTCGAACAGGGTTCGTTCGTCTGGGACGAGACGGCCTCTCATGACGGCCTGAACTGGAGCCCCTTCCACGGCGAGACCTTCACGGTCCGCGTGGCGGCAAGCTGGCTGCGCGGGCAGCTCGTCTGGGACGGCAAGGACATTCTCAACAGCCCCGGCAGCGGACAATTCGTACCGCGCGCCACCGCGGGCTGGTATGCGACCGAAAAGGACTGACGATGGCACGTCTTGACGAAAAGGTGCGCGGCGTCTTCGTGATCTCGGCCACTCCGTTCCGGGATGACGGATCGCTCGATCTGGATAGCCTCGACCGCGTGACAGACTTCTACCTGGAGGCGGGTGCCGATGGTCTGACCGTTCTCGGCATGATGGGCGAAGCGCCCAAGCTGACGGGCGCCGAGTCCCGACAAGTCATCCAGCGCGTCATCGCACGGGCGCAGGGTAGGCCGATCGTGGTCGGCGTCTCGTCGCCCGGTCTCGCGGCGCTCGCCGAGGTCAGCCACGAGGCGATGGCACAGGGTGCTGCCGGTGTGATGATCGCGCCGCCGATGAGCCTGCGCACGGACGCGCAGATCCTGAACTACTACCGCCAGGCCTGTGGATTCCTGGGCAGGGACGTGCCGGTCGTGCTTCAGGACTTCCCGCTGGCGACGACGGTGCAGATCAGCGACGATCTGCTTGGGCGCTTGATCGACGACCTGCCGCAGATCGTCATGCTCAAGCATGAGGACTGGCCGGGCCTGTCGAAAATCTCGAAGCTTCGCGATGCGGAAAAGAAGGGTCGACGGCGCATTTCCGTGCTTTGCGGCAATGGCGGCGTCTTCCTGCCGGAAGAGGTCGCGCGCGGCGCCGATGGCGCCATGACCGGCTTCGGTTTCCCGGAAATGCTGGTGCAGGTTACTGATCTGGCGGGTCGCGGCGAGATGGATCGTGCTCAGGACCTTTTCGATGCCTACCTGCCGCTCGTCCGGTACGAACAGCAGCCCGGCGTCGGGCTTGCCGTTCGCAAATACGTGCTGGCCAAGCGTGGCGCGATTGCCTCGGCCGCGCAACGCCAGCCGGGCGCTCAACTGGATGCGCTGGCGCAGGCCGAAGTGGAGCGGCTGCTTCGCCGCCAGGAGAAACGCCTCGCGGAGCTGGGCTGATGGATTACGGATTTACCGGACGCAAGCCGCCGCTTTGGTGCGGTGCGCAATACGTGGAAATAAATCAGTAAGTAAAATCGAACCAACAAAAAGGGGAATGACATGATGAAAAAAACACTGTGCGTTGCTTTCCTTGCCATGATGACGACCTCCGCGCTGGCGGAGCCGACCCTCACCAAGGGAAAGATCTCGTTTGCCGCAGATTTCGCCGCGGCTCCGAACCAGTTCATCCGCACCGATGGCCAGAAGGACGGCCTCAATGTGGACATGTGCGGTGAGATCGGAAAACGCCTTGGGCAGGAAGTCGAATGGACCAACCTTGCGTTTCCCGGCCTGGTCCCCGGCCTCCAGGCAAAGCGCTTCGACAGCCTCTGCACCGCGATCTTCATCAACCCGGACCGCCTGAAGATCATGAACATGATCGCCTATGTTCAATGGGGTGAAGGCATGATGGTTCCGAAGGGCAATCCGGGCGGCATTTCGTGCGAAGGTAAGATCGGCGTGCCCGCGAGCTACAATGCCTGCTTTGACGGTTTGGCCGGCAAGGTCGTTTCGGTCGCAGCTGGCGGTACGACCAACAAGAACCTTCAGGCGCAGAGCGACCGCATGGTTGCCGCCGGAAAGAAGGCGATCGACATCCGCGCCTTCGATTCCAACTCGGAAGCCATCCAGGCGGCCGTGACCAAGCAGGTCGATGCGGCCTATCTGAACGACCCGCAGGCAGCCTATTACATCTCCACCAGCAAGGCGCCCTTCGACATGGCGTTCACCGGCAACGCGGCCAACCGCCTTGCGATCACGACGCTGAAGGACAATGCCGAGCTGGCGAACATGATCGTCAAGGCGCTCGAAGCGATGCGCGCGGACGGCACCTACAACAAGATCGTCCAGAAATGGGGCGTGGCTCCGGTCGATGCATTCGTCCTCAACCCGCAGTGATCTGATATAGGTTGACGATGCAGTTCTCGGTCGAGACATTCCTGCATTATCTGGCCCAGCCACGGTTTGCCACCGTGGCTGGCGTCACCCTGCTGGTCGCGATCGCGGCGCAGGCGATCGGAACCGTGATCGGGTTGATCCTGGCGCTGTGTGCCCTGTCGCGGCACAGGGTCTTGCGGATATTCTCAGGGACCTGGGTCTGGCTTTGGCGTGGCACGCCGCCGCTGGTCCAGCTTTTCCTTCTCTATTTCGGCTTGCCCCAGCTCGGCATCCGGCTCGGGGTGCTGGAGGCGGGGTTGATCGGTCTCGGTTGCTACTCGGGCGCTTACATGTCCGAGATCATACGCGGTGCATTGCAGAGCGTGCCCCCCGACCAGATGCAGGCCGCCCGGGCCATGGGCATGAGCTGGCTCGGAGCCATGCTGCACGTGATCCTGCCGCAATCGGTGCGGTTGATCCTGCCGCCGTTCGGCAACGAATTTTCCTCGATGATGCGCACCACATCGCTTCTTTCGGTCATTTCCTTCAGCGAGCTTCTGCGCGTCACGCGAACCGCCATCAACGAAACCTACGCTGTCGTCGAACTCTATGCGGTCGCCGCTTTCTGGTACCTGCTGATGTATTCCGCCTGGATCATCGTGCAGAGCCAGCTCGAACGTTACGCCGCAGCCGGCAACGTCAAACGAAACATGACCAACGTCACGACCCCGGTGGCGAAAGGTTGAGACACTCGTATTGCGGAGAAACTGAATGAAGACCGCTGTTCTGTTCGGCGTCGGCGCCATGGGCGGGCGACTGCTGCGCGTACTCGAAGCCGACTATCCTTGCGTCGAGATCGTCGCGGCCGTGGACGCCGATGCCGCGAAGATCGGCCGCACGCTGGCCGACGTCACGGGCTATCAGCGTTTCGGCAGCGTAAAGATTGTCGGCGATCTCGCTTCGGCGCTCGCCGGAATTTCAGAGAAGCCGGACGTGCTGGTGCATATGACGGAGTCCAAGCCTCACCTTATCAAGGAGCAACTGCTTGATGCCCTGAATGCAGGCCTCAATGTGGTGTCGGCTGCCGAATCCATGTTCTATCCCGGCCTTCGCTATGGCGAGTTTGCTGAAGCGCTGGACAGCGCGGCGCGGGCTAACGGTGTGTCGATCACCGGCACCGGCATCAATCCCGGTTTTTCCTACGATGTGCTTCCGCTGGTTCTGGCGCGCGGCACCAGCGCCGTAAAACGCCTGACCATCCATCGCTGCATCGACGTCACCGGCACGGGGCCAGGGGATATCGAGCATGTCGGATACGGCCTGACGCCCGAGGAATTCAACCGTCGGATCGCAAATGGCCGCGTCGAGGGTCACATGGGTGCGCCGGAATCGCTGATCCGCATCGCAGATGCCCTCAATCTGGAGATCGATGAGATTACCGAGGCATGGGATCTGGAAACGGCTGATTTCGAGGTCGACAGCGGCGACCCGACGCTCGGCATCCTGCCGCCCGGCCGTGTCATCGGCATCACCCAGCGTGCCCGGGCGCTGGATCAGGGCAGGGAGGTGCTCAGCACCTCGCTTGCCATGTACTACCAGCCGGAAAAGTTCAATCTCGTCGAGGAAGACCGTATCGAGATCGACGGCGCCATGCCGGTGAAGATGTCGATCAAGCCTGCCATGCAGTCGCTGTTCGGTGCGGCCAATATCATGGCCAATACGATCGTGCCGCTGGCCGAGGCCCAGCCGGGTCTCGTGTCGCCGCTGGATCTGCCTACGGGCGGCACCGTGCGCGGCGTTTCGCGCTACGCGGTGGATCCGTCGCGCCAGGCGAAGCCCGGTTACCTGCCGGTGACGAGAAGGGTCTGATTTCGTGGGTTTCGACGCTGGCATATTCCTGGATATCGTTCAGTCGCCTCTGCTGCTGAAGGCGGCCTGGGTGACGATCTGGGTTGCCGTCGTCGCTCAGACGATTGGAACGGTCCTCGGCTTTGTCCTGGCAGGCATGCTGGCGGCGCCCAAGCTGCTGCGCTGGCCGGCACTCTGCTTCATCTGGGTGTTCAAGGGCACGCCGCTCCTGGCGCAGATCCTGTTCTTTTATTCTGCACTGCCGCAGATGGGCGTTCCCTTGAGCCTGATCGCAACCGGCCTGCTGTCACTGGGCCTGAACGAAGGGGCCCGCATGGCCGATATCGTGCGCGGCGGCCTGATGTCCGTCTCGCGCGATCAACGCGAGGCAGGCCTGGCGCTGGGACTTCATCACTGGCAGATCTTCCTCAAGGTGGTGTTCCCGCAGGCGATAAGGGCAATCATACCACCGCTCGGAAACAATTTCAGTTACATGATCAAGGCAACATCGCTGCTCGCTGCCATCTCCTTCGCCGAGCTCCTGCGCGTCTCCCAGCAACTCGCCCAGTCGACCACCCGCGCGCTGGAAGTCTATCTGGCCGTCGCGCTCTGGTATCTCGTCATCCTGACGATCTGGATGCTGATCCAGCACCGGATAGAAAAGGCGGTTGCGCTGAAGACCTCCAGTCACGTATCCGCACCGCCGCCGATCGTCGAGCGCAGCGTGGTGCGAGGCGGCCTGGGACCGGATGCGCCTTCTCGTCGCGACCCGGTGCTCGAGGCGCGCAACCTCACCCGCAGCTTCGGGCCGATCAAGGGACTGGACGATGTCTCGCTTTCCGTCGGCAAGGGTGAAGTCGTGGTCATCCTCGGACCGTCGGGGTCGGGCAAGAGCACGCTGCTGCGCGCGCTGAACTGGATCGAGCCGGCGGACAGCGGCGATGTCCTGCTTGCTGGCGAAAGCCTGCCGTGGGCCGACGCGGCCCGCCACATCCCGCGACCGGAGCGTGAGCTTGACAAGCGCCGCCGGCGCATCGGCATGGTGTTCCAGAGTTTTGCCCTGTTTCCGACGATGACGGCGCGGCAGAACGTTGCTCTCGGCATGCGCAGGCTTCTCGGCATTGCGAGGGCGGAAGCACTGGCGGCTGCGGACGGGCTGCTCGACAAGGTCGGTCTTGGTGACAAGGCGCAATCCTATCCCGTGGAACTGTCCGGCGGGCAGCGCCAGCGCGTCGCCATTGCCCGGGCATTGTCGATGAAGCCGGATGCCCTGCTTTTCGACGAACCCACTTCCGCGCTGGACCCGGAATCAACCGGGGGCGTGCTGGGTGTGATGGCTGAGTTGGCGAGGCAGGGTTTGACGATGGTGATCGTCACCCACGAGATCGGCTTTGCCCGACGAATAGCCGATCGTATCGTCTACATGGAGCGTGGGCGACTTCTGATGGATCTGCCGCGCGAGCAGGCTTTCAACGATGAAGCGCCTGATTACTTTCGTGCCTTTCTGTCTCGCGAATAGTCAGGGATAAGCCATGTGGAATTGCTTGCCGGCAAGGAACGCTGTCTATCCGTTGCGCTTTGGACGTGCATATCTGCTTGAACAATCGCTGGATTGCAGGCCGAAACGCTGAGTTACATATAGGAGAATGCATGGGTGAGGTAACCCCAATCAGGAAGAGGCGGCGCGTGGTGCAGCCGGCAAAGCCGGCCTCGCTGACCGAGCAGGTCTATGATGCGCTGCGAACCCAGATTCTGACATGCGTCATCCGGCCAGGTCAGGAATTGAACGAGGCCGAAGTCGCGGAGCGCTTCGACATATCCAAGACGCCGGCCCGCGAGGCATTGGCCGCCTTGCGGCAGGAGGGACTGGTCAGGTCCTTTCCGCGCCGTGGCTACCAGGTCACGCCGATCACGTTTGCAGACATGGACGAACTGTTCGATGTGCGAACCATCCTGGAAGCGGGAGCGGCCGAGCTCGCCTGTACGAAGCTGACGCCGGAGCAGATAGATCGCCTGAATTCCCTGGCCGATGCGACCTACAATCAGGGCGAGGAGCTCAGTCTGGCTACGTTCATAAGGTCCAACCGCGAATTCCATCTGGCGATTGCGGAAGCGACCGGTAATGGAAGGCTCGTCCAGCTGCTCACCCATCAGATCGATGCGCTGGAACGCTTCTTCTATCTCGGCGCCCAGTTGCGGGATGTGAACAACGAGACCAACGTCTCCCACCACCAGATCGTGGAAACCCTGGCCCGCCGTGACCAGGCAGCGGCGCGGGAAATCATGATCCGTCACAACGAGCAGACCCGCCAGGGCCTGTTCCAGGCGCTTGCAACGGGGCGAGGGTACGACCTGATCAACCTCTAGCGCTGGGAGATCCGCACCGAAATTTTGAAGGCGCGGGCCAAGGTCCCGCATGAACAGGAATGAAGATGGAAGTCGGGTCATTGTGGGAGGCGGTTACGCCAGCCGCGCCCAAATGCGCAAAGCTGACGGACGCGATCACCGCCGATGTCGTGGTCGTGGGTGCGGGATTCCTTGGCCTTTCATCCGCCCTGCACGCCGCCGAAGCGGGGCTCGACGTGGTGCTGCTCGAGAGTCATCAGCCCGGCTTCGGGGCATCCGGGCGCAATACCGGCTTCGTGGTTCCAAGCCTCAAGACGTCGCTCGGCCCTGCCGAGGTCGTGGCGGCGCTCGGCACCGATCATGCGGGACGCTTGCTGAAGCTCGTCGCCGAATCCGGCAAGGCGGTGTTCGACCTGATCGAGCGCCACGAGATCGACTGCGACGCTGTGCAGAACGGCTGGTTGCAGCCGGCACATTCGCGTGCGGCGGAAGGAGTGCTTCACGGTCGCATGCCGCGGCTGCTCTCGGCGGGCGTCGATGCCGAATGGCTCGATCGCGATGCCATGCTCAAGCGCACCGGGCTGCCGTCGCTGCATGGTGGAATACGAGTGGCTTCCGGCGGGCAGATAACGCCGCTGGCCTATGCGTACGGGCTCGCGCGCGCTGCCATATCGGCGGGCGTGCGACTGTTCGGCGACAGTTCCGTAAAGAGCATCGAACCCGATGGGCAGGGTTGGCGCGTGCGGACTGCGGGTGGCGAGGTTCGCGCCCGCCGCGTGCTCATGGCCACCAATGCGCTGATCGGCAACCTGTTGCCGGAGCTGCGTGCGTCGATCATTCCCGCCCGCGTTTTCCAGATCGCGACCCAGCCGTTGCCCCGGGCTCTTCGTGCGACCGTGTTGCCTGACATGGCCCCGATTGCCGATACGCGCCGTCATACCTTCGCATTGCGCTGGTCTCCTGACGGACGGCTGGTGACCGGGGGTATGGTGCCGCCGCTGCCTGGACGAATGGCGTTGGCCCGCAGGCTTTTTGCAAATCGTCTTCGCCGCATGGTTCCGGATCTCCCGGAAGTCAGAGTGGAATATTCATGGACCGGGATCATCGCCGGTACGCTGGATTTTCTGCCGCGGATGATGCGCATCAAACCCGGCATCTACGCGGTGATCGGCTGCAACGGCCGCGGCGTAGCACTGACGACGGCTCTCGGGCGAGAAATTGGCCCCTGGCTTGCCGGCCGGACGGCGGACGCTGACCTGACCTTGCCGCTGACCGCTCCGCGGCCGATTCCCTTCAGCCGCATATCCGGGCTTGGACCGCATCTCATCCTGCCGGTCTGGGAGGTCCGGGACGCTTTCGAAGCGCGGTTCCGATAGAGCCGCCACACGTCTGGAAATCCAATTTTGCAATCAAGGAGTCATGACATGAGCGAAGAAAGGGTTGGCGGCAAGATCAAGTGGTCTCGCCAGGAACAGGTCGCGCTGACCTGGGTGCATCCGGACCAGGAGTTCAGCCACCGGCTGATCACAAGGAAGCTGCACGGCTCGTCGATTTCCTTCCACATCACAACTTACATGCCGCACTTCGACACCATGGTCGAGGGCGATGGCGTGCATGAGGTGATCCTCTATTGCCTGCATGGCTGGTCGAAGCAGATCGTCGAGGAGACCGGCGAGGAGCACATCTTCAAGCCTGGCGATGCGATGTACCTGCCCGTGAATTACCGCTACCGCCACATCATCGGCGAGGCCGGCCTCGTGATCGCCGTCTGCGCCAACCCTTCGAAAGAAGCGGGTGACATGTAATTTCCGTGCGGGCGGGGATAAGCTGCCGCCCGCTACTCCAGCCGCGAGGGTTCCGGACATGACAGGCATTGCACCCAGGCATTTTGCACCGTCTTCTTTCATATGGGCCGAATTGACGCGTGCGGAGCTGGCGTCGAAGCGGGATGCCGGTGCTTTGGTCGTGGTGCCGACCGGTGCGATCGAGCAGCACGGCGACTTCCTTCCCGTGGAGACCGATACGCTGCTTTCGGCCGCCGTTTCCGAACTCGCGGCAAGCCGCGTAACCAGGGTGGAAATTGTCGTGGCGCCCGCTATTCCCGTTGGCTTCTCGCCGCATCACCTCAGCCATCCGGGCACGATCAGCCTACGGCTGGAAACCTATCTGGCGGTTCTTGCCGATACCGCACGGTCCATCCTGGATTCCGGATTTCCGCGCGTCGTCTTCGTCAATGGCCATGGGGGCAACTCGGCGCCGTTGCGCTCGCTCTGCGCCCAGATGGTGACTGACGGATATGCGGTTGGCATGGTCGATTATTTCGCACCGGGCGAAAGAGACTGGATGCCCCTTCTGAAGGGCGCACTGCTGCGCACCGGCCATGCCTGCGAACAGGAGGCGGCGCTGACGATGGCATTGACCTCTCCGGAAGCGCGCGAACGGGTCCGATCGGCGATCGAAGGGCTTCCGGCGCGCCTGGTACAGCCCTGGATCGCGCCGGGCCACGCGGACGATCCGATCACCGCGTTCGGGGCCGGTTGGCCACCGATCTTCCAGGCCGACGACTGCGGCTATTTCGGCGATCCGGCAAAGGCTACCATGGAAAATGGGGCCCTGATCCTCGAAGCGACGGTTAGGGGGCTGGCAGCATTTTTGGAAGCATTCGCCCGTACACCGTTGCGGCTGGGAATCGCTCGTGACGCCGCCTCGCCGAGACTTACGCGTGAGATCTCAAATGCAAAACAAGCAAGCTGACCTCGCCGAAGGCTAGCGCCTTCGACAGCGGTATTCCGATCACCATGATCGGCCTCGATGTTACTCGCAGGCGACCGTGACGGATGATACGATACGTAAGGTTCAGGCGATTTGATACCACCGTCGCCAGGGAAGCGGCGCATCCGCTGATCAACTACGGCTCAAAGGGCGCCTGCCTGCATGATCCGGCGGCTATCGCCTGGATGCTGGAGCCGGAAATGTTTGAGACCCTGCAGGCGCATGTTACCATCTGCACCGATAGCGGACCGGCCGCCGGACAGGTGGTTGCAGCAGTCAGCGAGCGGCATCTAGCCGGACGGACAAACGAATTGCACGGTGCCCTGCAACCAAACCCGGCGCGCCTTTCAGTCTACCGGAGCGTATTGGGCTTGACCTTGTCCGAAGGACCAGTTTTCCGTCTGAACTTCCACCAGATTGATCAGAACATCTTCCGGCCTCACACCGGGGTCGGCCGCCAGCCGTTCGGCAATTTTGGCATAAAGCGCCTTCTTTTGCGCGAGGCTCCTCGTGTTGTTGGCCGTAATCTGGATCATAACGAGCTCGTCCGAGCGGTGAATGCCGAGGTAGTCGGCACCAAAATCGAACTGATGGCTGGTGTGCTCGGTCAGGGTCATGAACCTGTCTTCCTCGGGAACATTGAAGGTTTCGCGCATTGCGAGGTAAATCTGCTCCATCAAGGCGCGATGGTATTCGGGGGATTTGCCCGTCTTGAGCGAGATGCGTGTCATGGGCATTGCAGTTCTCCTTCGAAAGGGGTTCTTGGAACGAGTCTGGCGGTCGGCTTGGATCGGATCGACAATCAGCCATTTTAGACGTGGGACCTTTGTCCTGCGATATTGGAACAGCGCAAGACCCAGCACGATCGGAAGCGCAGCCAAGGCGAATCCGTCGGGCAGTCGTTCGCTGAGTGCGAGAGCGGCCACGGAGCTGCCGACGATTGTTGCCGCCACCGAGCTGATCTGGCTGAGATAGACCGGATCGGCGATCTGCTGGAGTTCCGCCCTCAGCCGGGCGAGGCCTGGTCGACAAATCTTACAAGGATGACGGATGGAGGTGGATCGAGCTGAAGTTTCCGGATGCCGAAACCACCCTGCAATTCGAACGTCGCGAAATGACAAGCCCAGCGCATCTCCCGCTCTGGTGCTCATCGACTCCGACATAGATTTGACCATTGCTTCGCTTAGGTCTCAAGGCGTTGAGATCATCACGGATCCAAAGGAAGCGCCGTGGAAGCCTGGCAGACGATTTGCGGAGTTCCGTGACAGCGAGGGCAATCGCATCGTCATCGCGACAAACTAGGCAGCGCCCAGCACTTCGGTCGGGATTTGAAACAGGTGGCTGGCGAAGCCGAATTGAGCGCGGAGATTGTCGAGCGTATGGCCGGTGGTCCTCGGGTGCGAGCGCGCCCAAAAGATTTGCGGTGCGATTATTTGTTTGCATCATGCAAGGAACTCATGGCGGTGCAAAACAGGAGGCGCAGATGCCGAGCTATTCCTATGCTATCCTCGAAGCCCCCTCCACGCTGGGCCTGGCGACAGACGGAGTGGAACGATTGCCCGATCGGCTCTTGGAATTGGGTTTTGCGGAGCGGATCAATGCGCGTCGCGCCGGTCGGCTGGCGGTGCCGCCAAAAGATCCAGCGCCCGATCCGGAGACCGGAACCCTCAATGCCGAGGCGATCGCGAGGTGGTCGCCCGAGCTCGCTGACGCGGTCGAGACGTTGCTCGACGCGGGCGAGTTTCCCGTCGTGCTGGGCGGCGACTGCACGATCCTGCTAGGCTCGATGCTCGCCCTGAAACGGCGCGGCCGCTACGGTTTGCTCTTTATCGATGGCAACGCCGACTTCTTCCAGCCCGAGGCCGAACCCAACGGCGAGGGTGCGTCAATGGATCTTGCGTTCGCGACCGGACACGGGCCGACGCTCCTGACCAACATTGAGGGCCGCGGCCCGCTGGTGCGATCGGACGACGTCGTCGCGCTCGCCTATCGCGATCATAAGGATCAGGAAGAGTTCGGAAGCCAACCGCTTCCCAAGGAACTTAGGGCGCTCGATCTTCCCACCGTGCGCAAGGTGGGAATCGAAGTCGCGACGCGCAATGCCGTCGACCATTTGCGGCGTCCGGAACTCGAAGGCTTCTTCATCCATCTGGACGCCGACTGCCTTGACGACTCTATCATGCCAGCAGTCGATTTTCGTGTCCCGGGCGGGCTGTCGTGGGACGAGTTGGGGATGGCGCTGCGGATTGCCATGGGGAGCGGCAAGGCCGTTGGTATCGAGGTCACCATCTACAATCCGCGTCTCGACGAGGATGGCAGCGCTGGGCGCGGCCTAGCCGACGTGCTGGCCGCAACACTCGGAACTGTTGCGAGTTAACGCTGCTTCGGTTGATACATGATCGTGAAAATAGGCGGCAGGAATGCAATATCGACCGACCCCAATTGAAATCGCTGCAAACGCCGCATCCATGAAACCTGTCGATGGTTACACTGGCACGGATACTCCTGGCGGCGAATAGAAATCCGGCTCACCTGAGACTGGGCAGTTTCCACACCCGGGGCTCATCAGTCCGAATGGTCTCTAAACCTCCATGATCGGACCATCTGAGCCGACGCATCGCCTCCGACAATTACGCGACGTGGACCAGAGGCCGAGCATATGGTTCCGAAGGCACCAGAATCCGTCCTTCGAACAGGCGTCGCGCCGTCCTCAGGATGCCTGCCACGGCGATCCCGTTGCGAAAGCTAAATCGCACCTCGATCTTCCCGCTAGGATGCTCGATACTCACGGTCGCTGGAGGGTTTTTGATCCCCCGGAGACCCGACACGAGGGTCCCTTCATGTAACGATGCCGTCGCAATTCCGACCGCGCCCGTACTCGCCAGGGCAGGGTGGCAGGTATGCGGCATTAGGTACCTTACGGAAAGATCTCCGCCTGTTCGCGGTTGTGCGAGAAGTACCGGTTTTGGGATGACCCGATCGGCAACATCTCCCAGCCCCATTCGTTCACCAGCCGCCAGACGTATAGACTCGATCCTTGCAAGCAGATCCATGTTCCGGTTGATCTCTGCTGCTGTCTCGTAACCCGTGGCACCGACGTCGGCGGCGAGCAGCAAAACCATGGGCATTGCCGCATTGATGCAGGTTACGGATACTCCCCCGATCTCGTCAAGCTTTGCTCCGGTGGGGAAGAGATTGCCTGTGTCCGGATTACTCGCGTCGAGAAACGTGAGGGAAACGGGGGCTGCATTTCCCGGAACGCCATCGATTGATGCGTCTCCCTGATACGATACCCGTCCATTGGGCGTCTGCACTTCAGCTTCGATCAGCGTGTTGGTGTTTACGTTGTAAATCCTCACGACAGTAAGAGGTGACGAGGCTCGCATAAGACCTGCCTCAATGGCAAAAGGGCCAACTGCCGCGAGCATGTTCCCGCAGTTGGGCGATGTATCCACGCGGCGCTCAAGTACGCTGACTTGGGCAAAAAGATACTCGACATCTGCATCTGGTCGATCTGAAGGACCAACTATGGCCACCTTACTGGTCACGGGGTTGGAACCGCCCACTCCGTCGATCTGTAGAGGATGTCCAGATCCCATCGCCGCAAGCAAGACCTCGTCGCGCGCAGCGATGTTGCCGGGTAGATCGTTGCTGAGAAAAAACGGCCCTTTAGAGGTGCCTCCCCTCATCAGAACACACGGGATGGCCATCAGGTCATTCATGTCGCGGGCAGTTCCTTTATTCAGCAAATCGCATCAATCGTTTCCGTTGTTGCAAAATGCGCTAGGCCTTTTATTAAGTGAAATGCCAATTTCGAAGGAACTGATGCGGTATGGCTATCAATTGCGAAATCTTGGATCTCCGTGCCTTCATGTATGTGCTGGACCTCGGAAGCTTTCACCGAGCGGCAGAGGCGCTTAACATTTCACAGCCTGCACTCAGCAGAAGGATTCAGAAGCTGGAAGGCGTCGTCGGTGCAGCGCTACTGGAGAGGACTACCAGGTCAGTAGCCGCCACTGCTCTAGGGATGGAGCTGATCCCGCTTGTGCGCCGAATGTTGGAAGAGTTCGATCAGTCGCTGTTCACTGCCCGGGACTCGGGGCTGCAGCGAAGTAGCGTAGTGAACATGGCGTGTATTCCGACTGCGGCCTTCTACTTCCTTCCAACCGTCATACGGAAGTTTGCCGCTGAATTTCCGCACGTCCGCTTCAGCATCATGGACTTGACCGCGACTGGCGGCATCCAGGCGGTGGCCCGCGGAGAGGTTGAGTTCGGCATCAACATCATGGGAAATCTGGATCCTGATCTCGACTTCATCCGGTTGATCGAGGACCCGTTTGTTCTCGCCGTACGGAAAGATCATCCGCTGGCAGAGTTTGAAAGCGTCACCTGGGCCCATCTCGAGAAACACCCCATGATCTCCGTCCACAGATCAAGTGCAAATCGCACGTTGCTCGATGCGGCCCTGGCGCGAGCCGACGTCCAGCTGAAGTGGTCGTACGAGGTCACTCACCTGTCGACGTCTCTTGGCCTCGTTGAGGCGGGGCTCGGGATATCTGTCTTGCCGGGCCTCGCTACGCCGCAAGGCGACCATCCTATTCTGAAAGCGATCCCCATTGGGGGGCCGGAGGTATCAAGGACGATCGGTGTTGTTAAACGGCGCAATGTCACCCTCTCCCCGGCCGCCGAGCGTTTTCTCGGGATGCTGGTCGGGACCTGGGCGAAAGACTGAACCTGAGCAGAGCGGCCGATTGATGCGCAAAGAGGATCAATGATCCGAATCTTTGCATTTCCGGCAAAAAGGGTTTCGCTTTACAGCATTTGCATCGGCTCATGTGGAGGCGGTGGCCGCCAAGCGGTCGCGAGGAGAATCCATTACTTGTTCGCTGGGAGGCGGCAAGTCATACAGGGAGGTGACGATGTTCAATCGCCGTACATTCTGTGCGTTCGTAACTCTGGCTGGCGTGGCGATTGCAGCGCCTGTTTTCGCTCAAGCTGACGACTACCCGACACGTCCTATCAAGCTCATCGTGCCTTACGCTGCAGGCGGCGGTACTGACGCAATCGCTCGACTGGTGGCGAACGGCGTGGGTGCGAAGATCGGTCAGTCCATGGTTGTCGAAAATAATGGCACGGCAGGAGGTAACGTGGCTTCGCAGACCGCTGCGAACTCGGCCGCCGATGGTTACACCGTCCTGATGGCGAACCAGGGGCCGATGGTCGTAAACCCGCACCTTTTCAAGAACATGAAGCTCGACCCGCTGGCCGCTTTTGATCCGGTGATCCTCGTCGCGCAGACGCCGCTGGTCGTTGTCGTATCGAAAAGCTCGGCATACAAGAGCTTCAAGGATGTTATCGAGTACGGAAAGCAGAACGCAGGGAAGCTCACCTACGGTTCCGCCGGTAACGGATCCGCCAGCCATCTCGCTACTGAGATGCTGCTTACGCAAGCTGGTATTACAGCTGTACACGTTCCTTACAAAGGCGCTGGTCCGGCCCTTAACGACATGCTCGGTGGCCGCGGTGACTTCATGATCACGACGCTTCCATCGGTGCTTGGATTGATCGACAGTGGAGACATGATCCCTGTCGCAGTTACGACCTCGGAACGCGTACCGAAGTACAAGGACGTTCCGACCATCGCTGAAAGCGGGTTCCCCGAATACAGCTCAGCGGCATGGTACGGCTTTGTGGTCCCGAAAGGCACGCCTGGCCCGATCATCGAGAAGCTCAGAGCGGCGACCACCGAGGCTCTCGCCACGTCTACCATCAAGGAACGCCTGGAAGCGGAAGGCACGACCATTGTCGGTAACAAGCCTGCTGAGTTTGCATCCATGATGGCTGCAGAATCCAAGCGTTGGGCAGAATTTCTGACCAAGACCGGAATCAGCATCAAGTAGTCATCTCCTGCTGAAATTGCATCGCTCGTCCCGGCGTCATTAAAAACCTGGCGCCGGACCCGACCTGAATGGAGACCTTCATCATGACGACAGGGGATCTACCGGTACGTCCGACAGAAAAAGGCGGGCTTGCGATCCGCTCGCCGGAAAATGTCCTGGGGGGTCTAGTGCTCATCGCACTCGCCTTGTTCGCCCTATGGCTAACTCTGGATCTGCCAAGGGGAACCTTGACAACCGTGGGGCCTGCAATGTTGCCCCAGGCGATCGCGGTTCTGATCGGGGTCTGCGGATTTGTCCTTCTCATTGCAGGATTTAAACGGCGCTCAGAACACGGCGCGCCGGTTTGGTCACTGCGCGGACTGCTTCTGGTCAGCATCTCAATTGGACTTTTTGCGGTTACCATCAAGGAACATCACTTTGGGAACTGGCGAACTATCGAGTTCGGCTTGATGTTCGCGGGTCCGATGGCGATCATCATTGGCGGCTATGCGTCAAGTGAAGCCAGGTTTCGGGACCTTCTCCTGCTTGCTCTTACTTTGACCCCGTTCTGCATGCTGCTTTTCGGCGACATGCTAAACCTCCCAATCCCCATCCTGCCCCGCTTTCTGTCGGAAGCGCTATTTGGCGGCATGAGCTACAAGTCCGGTCTTCGCGTGACAGCCGCGGTTCTCTTCGCCGCCGCGATACTTGTGTTCCGGTTCACGAAGGGCCGAAGCGGCTCGCGGATCGAAGTCGCCAAACATGAAGTGAGGAACTGAGACGTGTTTGATCTGCTCTCAAATCTTTTTCTCGGCTTTGGCGTCGCGCTCACATTCAACAATCTCTTCCTGTGTCTCCTCGGTTGCCTGGTTGGAACCCTGGTGGGCATTCTTCCCGGAGTCGGCCCCATCGCAACCATCTCGATGTTGTTACCGATAACGTTCGGGTTGGATCCGGTCGGCGCGCTTATCATGCTCGCCGGCATTTATTACGGCGCGCAGTACGGAGGTTCTACGACGGCGATCCTGGTAAACATTCCTGGTGAAGCCACTGCTGTGGTGACAACCCTCGATGGCCACCAGATGGCACGTCGAGGCCAAGCCGGAATCGCGCTTGGTATTGCTGCAATTGGCTCCTTCCTTGCTGGAACGGTTGCAACCATCGTGATCGCGGCACTGGCAAAACCTCTTACCGGCCTTGCTCTGGTTTTCGGACCCGCGGAATACTTCTCCTTGATGGTGATGGGCCTGGTTTTCGCGGTTGTGCTTGCCCACGGCTCAATCATCAAAGCAATAGCGATGATTCTTGTCGGCATCCTTCTGTCGACGGTGGGCGTCGATCTTGAAACTGGCGAAGACCGCATGACCCTCGGGCTCAGCTTCCTGTTCGACGGAATCGACTTCGCGGTTTTGGCGATGGGCGTTTTTGGCATCGCCGAAATACTTCGTAACCTTGATAACGTTGAGACTCGCGATGTGGTGCGTCAAACGATCGGTCGCCTTCTGCCTGGGTGGAAAGAGCTCAAACAGGCCGCTGCACCGATCACACGAGGCACTCTTATTGGCTCTGTTCTCGGAATCCTCCCAGGTAACGGAGCCGTTCTGGCACCGTTCGCCTCGTACTCTTTAGAAAAGAAGATTTCCAAGCATCCAGAGCGGTTCGGCAAGGGAGCTATCGAAGGCGTTGCCGGGCCGGAAAGCGCGAATAATGCCGGAGCGCAAACGTCGTTTATTCCTCTCCTCACCTTAGGAATCCCGCCAAATGCTGTTATGGCCCTTATGGTGGGAGCCATGACCATCCACGGCATCGTGCCTGGACCTCTGGTCATGACAAGCAACCCTACTCTATTTTGGGGTATGATAGCCTCGATGTGGCTAGGCAACCTTATGCTGCTCATTATCAACTTGCCGATGATTGGCCTTTGGGTACGGCTCCTCAAAGTGCCATACCAGCTGCTGTTTCCCGCAATTCTCATGTTCTGCTGTATCGGGATCTTCTCGATTAACTCCGAACCGGTGCAGGTTCTGATGATCGCGTTCTTCGGCATCGTCGGCTATGCCATCAGCAAGCTGGGCTTCGAGCCAGCTCCGCTTCTCCTCGGCTTTGTTCTCGGGAGGCTAATGGAAGAGAACTTCCGGCGCGCACTGTTGATGTCGCGCGGGGACATGATGACGTTCGTCGAGAACCCGATATCAGCAGTGCTGTTGGCGATTTCAGTGTTTCTGTTAGCCGTCGCGTTGCTTCCGAGCCTAAGGAAAAACAGGGACGAGGTGTTCACGGAATAGGGCTGTGTCAATCCTGTTCGAGCGGGTCAACCGCTCCCTCCCGGAAAGGGCCGTGGGCGATGCCCACGCCGCCTGATCCAGCGCGACACCTTCCGAAACCGCGCGCCGAAAGACGGCGTAAATGGGATGGTCGACTTATCTATTCGAACCTATCAAAACCGACAAATTTACAAGTCTCTGTGTGCTCGGATCCCGCAACCAAAATTCCTAAACTCCGGTAGCAAACGCTCCGGGAGTTTTTTTGTTGTTGAGGCCTCGACGCCTCAGTTCGGATTGTAAATGCCGCCCAACAAAATCAATCACCTATGCCGTAGATACCGATCGACATTCCCCGAACCCGCGACCAACTGCGATACGGCAACCGGAGGAGAACCGGCGCGGGATTGTATGCTGATGCCTACTTGATCCTGTTCTGCAGCCGCTGGGTCGCGTTCGGCGTGGACGATGTTGCGCGGGGTGGGGCTTCCGCGGCTTCCGCTTGCAGGAACGTGGCGATGTCACTAAGCAGCATGAGTTCGGTCGTGGCGTGGGCTGGATCACCCGAAAGATTGACCGTCTCCTGCGGGTCGGTCTGAAGGTCGAACAACTCCCGCTCGCTCGATCCTCCGCTCGTATAGAGCGTCAGCTTGAAGCGCTGGTCCCGGGCCATGGTCGCGCGCATCGGCGGATCCCAGAAACTGCCGCTGTCGTTGACACCGGAGTTGCGGTAGGCGCAGATCGCGCTGCTGCGCCGCGTCGCGTTCCGCGATGCCATGGCCACCAGATCCTCGCTTTCCGGGCAGGATTGCGTATCGAGGCCTGCTGCTGCGAGGCACGTGGCCGCCACGTCGCGACCTTGCGCAAGCGCGGTAGGTCGGATGCCGGCGTCGACGTGGCCCGGCCAACGCAGCAGTAGCGGCACTCCGACGGTCGGTTCGTAGAGCGCAACTCCCTTGACGAAAAGCCCGTGATCGCCAAGCTGGTCGCCATGGTCGGATAGGAATACGACCAGCGTGTCGTCGGCCATCTCGGCTTCGTCCAGTGCCGCCAGAACGCGACCGACCTGTTTATCGAGAAAGGCAATGGAAGCGGCATAACCGAGACGGATCCGGCGGATCTCCTCCGAAGAGAAGTCTGAGAAACGTCCGAGATAGGAACCCTGCTGCTCCTGGCGGACACATCCGGGCTGTATCGTGCGCGAAACGACCGGCTCGGGAATCCTCGCCGCATCTATGCAATTTCCGAAGGCGAGGGGGTAATCCTCATAGGGGTCGTGAGGGTCGAACAGGCTCATCAGGCAAAAGAAGGGCTGCTTCTCTGCTTTCATCGACTGGATGAAGGCAATGGTCCGGTCAGCCGCCCACTTGCTCATGTGTTGCGCTTCGGGGTGATGAAGTTCCTTTCGGCCGTTGTGCTGTAGGGCAGCGAGGAAATCCGGCGCCGTCTCGCGAAGCCAGGCCGCATAGCCGTTGAAGGGGCTGCCGATCGAAACTGATGGCTCAAGGCACCATTCGTAGATGTCGAAACCGTCATGCGGATGGCGTTGCCGTTCTTCCTGAATACGGCTGCTGACATGCAGTTTGCCGAAAAGCGCGGTCCGATAACCGGCCTCCCGCCGCAGCCGTTCGGTGAACAGCACTTCGTCCGGCGGCAGGTTGTCATGCACCCGCTGGACCGCATGATCCGGCACGGGCTTGCCGGTGAAGATGCTGGCCCGGGAAGGCGTGCAGATCGGGTTGTCGACTGTGCAGTGCTCGAATACCGCTCCGGCTTGGCCCAGCCGGTCGAGGTGAGGTGTCGGAATCCAGTCGCAGCCATAGATGCCGAGCGTATCCCGACGCTGCTGGTCCGTCATGATCATCAGGATGTTGGGTCGTGTCACGATGCCACCTCGACGTTTCAGAGCATGATCTCGGGAAGGGCAATCCTGGCCTTCTCACGCAGTGCGGAAACGACCGACGGATCGATCCAGCGATAAGGCCGACGCAGCCGGGTGCCGATCTCCGCCCATCCCCCGATTGCAGCCAGGAGCTTGTCCAACGCGGCGTTGGAATATCCGTGCACCCTGGCAAAGGGCGCTATGTGGTCATCCAGGAAGGTGCGCAGCCGCTGCTCGATATCAAGCGCCCGGTCGATATCGTCGGCCATCGATGCGGTCCATCGCTGTGCTCCGGACGGGCTGAGGCAGGCAACGTTGGAGAATGCCCCGACCGCAACGCCCTGCTGGACGCCTGTCGCGAGATGATGCCCCGGGACATAAATTCCCCACGCATCGAGATGCTTGCGGGCCTGATCGTACCAGGACGCATCGCCATCCCCAAGCTTGATACCCACGACTTGCGGTACGCCTGAAAGGATCGTCGCCAGTTCCTCCGGGGCAAAGACGCGCTTGGCATGTGGCGGCTGGTAAAGCACCAGCGGCACCGGACCGGCAGCGCCGGCGGCCATCTGCAGGAAGTCGACCGCCTCCGCGGCCGTCACCGGCCACCAGTCGGGAAGGATCACCTGGATTGCCTCGGGCTCAAGCGCCGCCGCCCGGCGTACCCGGTCCAGGGATATGCGGGGATCGGGCTGACATGCACCGATGACGAATGGCATCGCTGCAGGACTGCAGCGGTCTGCCAACATTTGTTGAATCCGGTCGAACTCCGCTTCCGTCTGGTTGTGGAATTCGCCGGCGGTGCCGTTCGAGTAGATGCCGTCCACCTTGGCGGCAATCAGCTGATCGATCGCACTGGCCAGACGCGGGAAATCGATGGATTCATCTTCATTGATCGGCAGCAATAGCGTCGCCCAATTTCCGCGAATGCGGCCCCAGCGGTCATTCCGCCGCTCAAACTTCGTGGTTCCCACACTCCGCCTCCCCTTTTGCTGAAACCGAATCCATCCCGGCCGCACCCGCTCAATCGTCATCTGCAATTTATCGACTTGCTAGATATCCTACAAGTCGATATACCTCAATCATGTTGATTGTCGAAATGTGCATGGAGCAGCATTGGCCAAGCCCATAAAACCTCTGGAGCGCCCGCCGCTTCTGCATGTCAGCGTGCAGGAAAGCCTGCGCAGCTATATCGAGGACAATGACCTGACGGCCGGCGCGGCTCTGCCGCCGGAGACTTTCCTGGCGCACCAATTGGGCGTGGGGCGCAATTCGGTTCGCGAAGCGATCAAGGCGCTGGAATCCGTCGGCATCCTCGAAACGCGGCGCGGCATTGGCGTTTTCGTCAAGGAATTCTCGTTCGCGCCGCTTCTGGACAATCTCGCCTATGGGCTGCAGGCGTCGCTGCGTGATGTGGAGGAATTGCTGGAGATCCGTCGCGTATTGGAGACGGGCCTTATCGACAAGACCATCGAAATGATCAGCGACGAGGACGTGGCCGAGCTTAGACGCCTTACCGATCGCATGCGCCAGCGCGCTGAGCGCGGCGAAAGCTTCGCCGAGGAGGACCAGCAATTTCATCAGCTTCTGTTCCGTTGCCAGAACAACAAGATGCTGAGCGCACTGATCGATATCTTCTGGTCCGCCTTCTACAAGGCCTCGGGCTTCGCAAATCTCGCAAGTCCCACGCCCCTGGCGACCTGGCAGGATCATCACGAGATTGCGGAAGCCGTGGCGGCGAGAGATGTCGAAGCGGGCCGCAAACGCCTGAGCGCACACTATTCCGGCATCCGGAAAGTCATCGCGATCAACCGGCCCGAGGAGGTCGATCCGGTTTAGCGATAGTCGAAATATAAAAGAGGAGGAGAGCATGCATCGACGGAATTTCGGTCGCCTTCTGGCGGCGGGAGCTTTGCTTTTTGCCACGACTGCCGCAATGGTGCCCGCAATGGCCCAGGCGCAAACGGGCAAGACCATTGTCGGCGGGTTCGACGTGGGTCCAGGCGGTTTCCAGGGCAATTTCAACCCGCTGACTGCAACAGCCGGCTTCACCTGGCTTAATACCTATTTCGAGCCGCTGGTCATCTACACATCCGATTTATCGAAGCTTACCGGCGCGCTGGCTTCGGAGTTCGTCCTCGGCCAGGACAACCTGACATACACGTTCAAGCTCGCCCAGACGAACTGGCATGACGGCACGCCTTTTACCTCGGCCGACGTCAAGTTCACCCTCGAGCTTGCCAAGAATGCCGAGAGCGGCAGCATTTTTGCCGCACGGCTTGCCGATATTGCATCGGTCGAGACGCCGGATGCGCGCACGGCAGTCGTCAAGCTCAGCAAGCCGAACTCGGCATTCCTCTCCGTTCTGTCGCAGCTGATGATGCTGCCGCAGCATGCGCTGTCGTCCGTGAACGTCAAGGAGGTCGCCAAGAGCGCGTGGTGGTCCACCAAGCCAGTCGGAACCGGTCCTTTCAAGTTCGTGAAGCATGTCAGCGATCAGTATGTCGAACTGGCTGCCTATGATGGCTATCGGGGCGGAAAGCCGAAGGCGGATCGCCTGATCAACCGCTATTTCGCCAATCCGGCGGCGGCCGTCGCGGCTCTCAGGGCGGGAGAGATCCAGTTCACCTTCGCCGAACCCGACGACGCCAAGACCTTCAAGGGCAACGGCGGTTTCCGGGTCATCGAGGGCGATTCCTATGTGGTGAACTATATCGGCTTCAACCACCGCGCCGGAATCTGGAGCGACCTTCGCGTTCGTCAGGCGGTCATGCACGCCATCGACCGAAACGCCATCGTCTCGAGCCTGTACGGGGGTGCAGCCAAACTCGCCAACTGCGGCTATGTCGCGCCGCAGCTTCTTGCGAAGGATATGGCCGACTATGCCTACAATCCGCAAAAGGCAAAGGACCTGCTGGCGGAGGCGGGCTGGGAGAAGATCAACGGCAGCAAGCCGATTCCGTGGCTGACCTACTACAATACGCCGCAGGTCGCCAACGTCATGGCGGCGATGCAGGCCATGCTGGCGCAGGTCGGCGTCAACGTGGTTCCGCGCGCGCTCGACGTTCCGAGCTACAACGGCATCGTGCGAAGCGAAAAGTGGCAGGATTTTCCGCTGGTCTATGCGGGGCTGCAGAACGGCCCCAATCCGGGATCGCTCAATGTCGGGCTGAATGCCGCACAGACACCTCCGTCCGGCAACAACATCATGCGCGTCGAAATGCCTCCGCTGACCGATGCGTTGAATGCGGCGATGGGGGAAACCGATCCGGCCAAGGCCGACGGCAGGTGGCAGAAGGTCTGCAAGGAAATGAATGCTGCGCTTCCCTGGGGGCCGATGTGGGTTGCGAGCCGCTATGGGGTCGTGTCCAGCAAGCTCAAGGACTTCTTCTGGACGCCTGCTCCAGGCGGCGGCCCGTTCGTCTCCCACCCGGAAAAATGGGATCTCGCTCCGTGATGTGCCCGTAAGCCGAGATGCGGTTTGGCGGGCAAGCCCGACCGCATCTCCTGCGGACCCTGTTGGTGAAAACATGCTGCAATACATCCTTCGCCGTACGGCTGTCGGCCTGCTGATGCTGCTGGCCCTGACGGTTCTCATCTTCACGTTGCTGCGGCTGACGCCCGGCGATCCGATCGATGCCTACATCAATCCGTCTGTCCCGATTTCCGCGTCCGATCTCGAGATGCTGCGCACCCGGCTCGGTCTCGAGCGGCCGCTGCCTGTGCAATATTTCGCCTGGCTCGGCGCGGCCCTGACGGGGGATTTCGGCTATTCCATCCAGTATAACGGCGAAGCGGTGCTGCCGCTTGTCTTGAGCCGCATCGGCCCGACGATCCTGCTGATGTTCAGTGGGCTTGTCATCTCAGTGGTCGTCGGCATCGCGACCGGCATCTTTGCGGCCGTCCGCCGCAACAAGCTGGCCGATCTTTCACTTTCGACGGTGGCTTTCGTCGGAATTTCAAGTCCGGCTTTCCTGACCGCCCTGCTGGGGCTCTACGTATTTGCGGTCAATCTGCGCTGGGTGCCGGCCGGAGGCATGTCGACGCCGGGCGCGCCTTTCTCCGTCGGAGACTTGCTGGCGCACCTCATCCTGCCCGCCGCCCTGCTTTCGATCGGCCATGGCGCATTGATCATGCGCTACATGCGCTCCTCCCTGCTCGAGGTGCTTTCGCAGGACTATGTGCGCACGGCGCGCGCCAAGGGCGTCCGGGAGTTCTGGGTCATCGTCAAACATGCGGTCCGCAACGCCTTGCTGCCGGTGATCACCCTGATCGGCTCCACGATCGGCATGGCCATCGGGGGGGCGATCTTCATCGAGAGCGTGTTCGACTGGCCGGGCATGGGCTTGCTGATGGTCAACGCCGTCGTCAGGCGGGACTACCCGGTCATCATGTGCGCTACGCTGCTGACCGGCGCCTGCGTCATCCTGGTCAACCTGCTCACCGACATCGCCTATGCCGCTGTCGATCCGCGCATCAAGGTGGCATAAGATGGCGAGCTTGACACATGCCGGCTCCGCCGGTCCCATCCGACGCGCACTTTCCCGCTTTTTCGAGAACGGCGCGGCCGTGGTCGGTTTGGCTATCCTGATCCCGATCCTGGTCCTGACGCTCACTTACGATCTCTGGTGGCTCTACAAGCCCAACGACATCGACCTGCTGGCGATGAACCAGGGGCCGTCGGCGGCCCATTGGCTCGGCAGCGACGGCGTAGGGCGCGATATCATGGCGCGGCTGCTGCAGGGCGGGCGGATTTCGCTTCTGGTGGCGACGGTATCGATGGCGATCTCCACGTTCCTCGGTTTCTTCCTCGGAGCCATCGCCGGCTTTGCCGGACGTTTCGTGGATGGCGCCACGATGCGGTTCGTAGATCTCGCGATGACCTTGCCGCCGGTCATTTTCCTCCTGGTTCTCGCCTCGATCGTCGGCAGCGGCATAATACCGACCATCTTCGTGATTTCGCTGCTGTCGTGGCCGGTTCTCGCCCGCATGGTACGGGCCCGGCTGCTGGAATTGCGCGAACGCGACTTCGTGGTGGCGTCCCGGGGCATGGGTGCCGGCCTCTGGCACCTGCTGATCCGGCATGGTCTGCCCAATACGATCGATATTCTCGTGGTCTACGCCACCCTGCAGGTGGCAAGCGGAATCCTGCTGGAGGCCGGTCTCTCCTTCCTCGGTCTTGGGGTCACGCCCCCGGAAGCGAGCTGGGGCAATATGCTCAATGCTGCCCGCGCCACGCATGTGCTCGAAAATTACCCCTGGCAATGGATGTTTCCGGGCGGAGCGCTCGTCTTGACCGTTCTCGCCATCAACTTCGTGGGCGATGGGCTTCGCGATGCCTTCGATCCACGCTCCGAACTCAAGTGAAAGGTTGAACATGCCTCTCTTTACCGGCGTCATTCCGCCCGTCGTCACTCCGCTCACCACGACTTTCGGGGTGGATTATCCTTCCTTCACGCGTGTCATAGACCATCTGCTCGATGGTGGCGTGCATGGCTTGTTCGTTCTCGGCTCCACCAGCGAAGTCGTGTTCCATGACGAAGCCACGCGCCGCAGCATCATCGAACATGCCGTCGAACAGGTGCGCGGCCGCGTGCCCGTCCTGGTCGGCGTGATTGACCCCACAACCGAGCGCGTGATCGCTCATGCAAAGGTGGCGCAGTCGGCGGGTGCCGACGCGGTTGTCGTCACGGCGCCATTCTATGCCCGGACAAACCAGGCCGAGACCATCGATCACTTCCGCTATATCCGGGAGGCGGTCGACATGCCGGTCATCGCCTATGACATCCCTGTCTGCGTCCACACCAAGCTCGAACGCCGGACCACCGTGACGCTTGCCCGTGAAGGCACGATCGTTGGCGTCAAGGACTCGAGCGGCGATGACGGCAATCTTCGTTATGTCATGGCAGACACGGCCGATCTGCCGGATTTCTTCGTCATGACAGGATCCGAAATCGTCGCCGACAGCGTCGTGAACATGGGCGCGCACGGCATCGTGCCGGGCCTCGGGAATGTCGATCCGCACGGTTATGTCCGCCTGTGGGACCTCTGCCAGGCGGGTGATTTTGCCGGTGCACGACTGGAGCAGGAACGGTTGTGCCGGCTTTTCGAGATGGTCTGGGTCAGCCTGGGCCGGACCAGTGCGGGCTCGGCCGGAGTGGGGGCCTTCAAGACCGCCATGCGCAGGCTTGGGGTCATCGACACCAATGTCATGGCCCGCCCGCAACGATCCCTGAACGACGAAGAGGCGGCCGTCATCGACGGCATCCTGCGGCAAACCGGCCTTCTGGATTGACGATGAGTGCACAGCCGATCCTCGAAATTTCCGGGCTCAAGACGGTGTTCCGCATCGGCGATCGGGAGATCGTCGCCGTGCGGGACCTCAGCCTTGCCGTGGCGACGGGAGAAACTGTGGCGCTGGTTGGCGAATCCGGCTCGGGAAAGTCGGTGACCAGCTTGTCGATCATGGGCCTTCTGCCGCGCGGCGTGGGCCGTATCGCTGCGGGCACGCTCCGGCTGAAACGCAAGACGGGCGAAGTCGTCGAACTGCAGACTATTGGCGGCGACACCCTGCGCCGGGTGCGTGGCAATGATATCGGCATCGTCTTTCAGGAGCCGCTGACCAGCCTCAATCCGGTTTTTACGATCGGCGAACAGATTGCCGAACCGATCCGCATCCATATGGGCAAATCCCATCGGGAGGCCTTGTCGGACGCCATCCAGCGGCTGGAGGATGTCGGCATTCCCGATCCGCACCGACGTGCCCGGCAATATCCGCACGAACTCTCCGGTGGCATGCGGCAACGAGCGACCATTGCGATGGCGCTCGCCTGCAATCCGACGCTGTTGATTGCCGACGAACCCACGACGGCCCTCGATGTCACGATCCAGGCGCAGATCCTCGACCTGCTCGGCCGGCTGCAGAAGGAGCGTGGCATGGGCATGTTGTTCGTCACCCACAATCTCGGGGTCGTTGCCGAGATCGCCGACCGCGTGGCCGTCATGTATGCCGGTTCGCTCGTTGAGACCGGCAGCGTGGCGCGGGTCTTCTCCCATCCGCGTCATCCCTACACCAAGGGGCTGATGCGTTCGGTGCCGCAGCTTGGAACCGCGACCCTTCTCAGGGAGGCGGGCACACCGCTGCCGACCATCGCAGGGTCGGTTCCGAGCCTCATGGACCTGCCGTCAGGCTGTCCTTTCGCTCCCCGCTGTCCCTACCGCATAGAGGCCTGTTCAGAAGCCTACCCGGCGTTGGCAGACGCCGGCGAAGGGCAGTTCAGCCGCTGCATCCGATGGCAGGAGATCTGACCGATGTCACAGGAATTTCTGCTCGAAGTGAACCGGCTGGGCAAGGATTTTGCCCCGGTGGCATTTGCCCGCGGACCGGTCGTCCGCGCCGTCCAGGATGTCTCCTTCAACATCAAACGTGGCGAAGTCGTCGGGCTGGTTGGCGAATCCGGCAGCGGCAAGACCACCATCGGCCGCATGGTCGCGCAACTGATCGAACCCACTTCCGGCAGTATCCGTTTTGAAGGTTCGGAAACGACGAGCCTGACGCGCCGCGAACTTCGCAGCCTGCATGCGCGGGTCCAGTATATTTTCCAGGATCCCTTCGCCAGCCTCTCGCCGCGGATGACGATCGGCGAGATCCTCACGGAAGGGCTGGATATCCAGCGGATCGGCAGCAGATCGGAACGGACCGCAAAAGCCGCCCACGCCCTCGCCTCGGTAGAGCTGCCGCCCGATGCGATTTCCCGCTACCCGCACGAGTTTTCCGGCGGCCAGCGCCAGCGCATCGGCATCGCCCGGGCGCTGACGCTTGCGCCCGAGCTGATCGTCGCCGATGAACCGGTGTCGGCGCTCGACGTGTCGATCCAGGCGCAGATCGTCAATCTGCTGCGCGATCTGCAGATGCGGCTCGGCCTGACCATGCTGTTCATCGCGCACGATCTCGCGGTGGTCGAATATGTCGCCGATACGGTAATCGTGCTCTATCTCGGGCGGATCATGGAGATGGCGCCGAGCTGCGAGCTTTATGCCAGCCCACAGCATCCATACACGCGCGCCCTGCTTTCGGCCGTTCCGTCGCCTGACCCCTCACGGCATGCGAACCGGCAGATCCTCAAAGGTGACATCCCAAGCCCCGCCAATCCCCCAAGCGGCTGCGTCTTTCGTACCCGTTGCCCGGTTGCGATCAAGGCCTGTGCGGGCGTCGTGCCGCCACTCAGGGAAGGGGCGAAAGGACACTTCAAGGCCTGCATCCGGGACGATTTGGATTGATCCGGCAGAGCAGGAGAGATTTTCACCCATGACTTGCCGAGCCTCATCGCATGAGGCTGGCGACGGACGACGTTGCTGCGTGCGATGAAAAGCATGCTTTCGAACTGGCCGTAAGCCCTATCCGGGCCGCCGCACCGCGCGCACCTTGCCGCTGCTGCCGCCGCCGCAGAAAAATTGGCCGGCGCCATCGGATTCCAGACCCGATACTCCCAGTCCCAGCGGCATTTCGAGCGTTTCCAGCGTGTTTCCCGTTTGCGGATCGACGCGCCTCACTTCGCCCTCGTCGCCTTCCCAGACGCCATGCCAGAGCTCGCCGTCGACCCAGGTGACGCCGGTGACGACGCGATTGGACTCGATGGTGCGAAGGATCTTGCCCGTATCGGGATCGACCTGATGGATCTTTCGACCACGATATTCACCGACCCAGAGCGTTCCTTCGGCCCAGGCGAGCCCGGAATCGCCGCCATTCCCGGGTGCCGGGATCGTCGCGAGCACGCGGCCCGTCTTCGGGTCGATCTTCTGGATACGATCCTCGGCAATCTGAAACAGGTGCTGGCCGTCGAAGGCAGTCCCCGCATGCGCGGCGACATCGATCGAGCGCACCGTCTCGCCGCTCGCCGGGTCGAGGGCGTTCAGCTTGTCTCCCGAGGCAAACCAGACGTGCCGGCCATCGAAGGTGACGCCATGCACGTCATCTATCCCAGGGAAGGGCCCGTATTCTCGGATTATTTCGGCTTGAGATTTTTTCATGCGCTCATCCTAGTCGTTGGGGAGCGGACTTGGGAGTAACAAGATTGTCGGGAACCCCGGCACGGAGGGAGCCATCCACCGGCGCGCCCGCCCCTGGCCGAACCATTGCACCTTGCCGTCTGCCAGAAGCTGGTCCAGCGCCCGCTGCACGGTGCGGGAACTGGCGCCAAGCGCGATCGCCAGCGCCGAACTCGACCAGGCCTCGCCGTCCGCAAGGAAGGCGAGCACCGCCGCATGCTGCTCGTCCACGGGCGGGGCCAGTACGACGACTTCGCCATCTCCAAGCGACGACAGCGCAAAACCTCTCTTCGTCGCCGTGACATTCGCCAGCGTCTGAAGCTCAAGGCGCAGCCGGCCAATTTCCACGCGCAGCCGGGCGCGATGCGATTCATCCGCGTGCCTGGCTCGAAAGGCGCGGTAGAGCAGCGTGGTTCTCGGCACGTCGCCCGGCCAAGCCTCACCCAGGGCGCGGGCGAGCGCGAACAATATCGGCCGCGACGAGAGCGCTACCTGCGTGTCGCCGATCCGCACGACGTTGCGGCATGCATCCACCACGAGCGCGCCCGAGGCGAGGACCGTTTCGACCTCCTCCAGCAGGATCGGACGTTCGATTCCCCGCGCCACCAGCCGCGCCGCAGGCGTTTCCAGGACCAGCGCCGAGCTTTCGACCTCTGCGGTCAGCGGGGGAATGTCGGCTTCCCGTGCCGCCTGTCCTGCGCGCGCAAGCGCGGCGCGGGCCGCCTTTATCCGCAAGCGCCGGAGCGCGACGCCTGCGACGACCAGTTCATACGCAGCTCTCGATGCGGGCGGAAGCGGAGGCGGATCGAAGGCGGCGAGCTTCCGCTCGGCCTCGTCGAGGCGGCCGATCAGCAGGAGGCGCCGGACCTCCAGAGTGAACGCATGTGCGGCATTTACCCTGTCGCCATGCGCTTCGAGTGTTGCCCGCGCGGCGTCGAGGGCCTTTACCGGCCAGGCAAGATCGCGGGAGACGAGCGCGATCTCCGCCTCGGCAACAACACATCTTGCGCGCGCCATCGTCTCCTTGGGGCCGAACGCACGAGTGGCGCGCTTGAGCAGGGCCTTTGCGCGGACGAGATCGCCGAGCTGCGCCATGGCGATGCCTCTGAGGGCGAGCGCAGCCGCATCGTCGCGCAGGGCCACCCGTTTCAAGGCGCCAAGCGGATCACCGGAGGCGAGCGCACGCGCCGCGGCGGTGATCAGCGAGTCCATCGGAATCCCGTCACACTTGTCACTCTCACCATTCGATATCCGGCCCTAGTCTATCCCTCGACCATCAAGCTGCATTCCAACAAACAGGAGGTTGATATGCAAAATCAAGTTGTTTCGCCGGAAGAATGGTTGAAGGCTCGCCTTGATCTGCTCGCTGCGGAGAAGGAATTCACGCGTCAGCGGGATGCGCTGACCCGCCGCCGGATGGCGATGCCCTGGGAAAGGGTCAAAAAACCCTATCGGTTCGAGGGACCGGATGGCGAGCTTTCGCTGGCGGATCTTTTCGACGGCCGCTCGCAACTAATCGTCTATCATTTCATGTTCGGCCCCGATTGGGAGGAGGCATGCAAGTCATGCTCCTTCTGGGCCGATAATTTCAACGGCATCCCGGTTCATCTCAACCACCGCGACGTGACGTTCGTCGCCATCTCGCGGGCTCCGCTTGCCAAGCTCGACGCCTACAAGAAACGCATGGGTTGGAACTTCCCGTGGTTCTCTTCACATGGCAGCGATTTCAATTTCGACTATCAGGTGTCGGTGAGGCCGGAAGATCTCCCCAAGGGCGTGGCCTATTACAATTACAAGGTCCAGCCGAGCAACGCATCCGAAGAAGTGGGCATCAGCGTCTTCTACCGGGATGAGAGCGGCGAGGTGTTCCACACCTATTCCTGTTACTCGCGCGGCGTCGACATGCTCAACGGCGCCTACCATTTTCTGGATCTCGTGCCGAAAGGCCGCGATGAGGACGACCTCGATTACCCGATGGCGTGGGTGCGCCGGCACGATCAGTACTGAGGCAGGCCTCGGAAGAACAGACAGGGTTCGATCGGAACCAGAACCGGCCATCGAGGACCTGTCCGGACAATAGAACTTTCTGACACACCGGCATTTCCGGGCAGCGCGGTCAACATCGTTGACGCGATGGCTGGCTGCCGGGTGCCGCAAACGGAGACGAACATGACCAATATTCAATATCGATGGGTAATCGTGGCGGCCGGCGGCCTGCTTGGCTGCCTCGCCATCGGAGCGATGTTTTCCCTGCCCGTTTTCCTCCTGCCCATCGCGCGCGACACCGGATGGTCGGTCACCGGCGTCTCGAGCGCTATGACCATAGGATTTGTCGCGATGGCATTCGCCAGCATCGCATGGGGCAGCCTGTTCGATCGGTGGGGACCGCGTCCCATCGTTTTTGCCGGCTCTGTCCTGCTTGCCGCCAGCCTCGCTTCGGCAAGCCTGACGACATCGCTGGTGGGCTTCCAGCTCATCTTCGGGCTTGCCGTCGGCACCGCGATCGCGGCAATCTTCGCACCGATGATGGCCTGCGTCACCGGCTGGTTCGACGCGCATCGAAGCCTCGCGGTCTCGCTGGTTTCAGCCGGCATGGGCATGGCGCCGATGACCATGTCGCCTCTCGCGGCATGGCTCGTGTCGATCTACAACTGGAGAACATCCCTGCAGATCATCGCCATACTCGTGGCCGTCGTGATGATCCCGGTTTCTTTCCTCGTCAGGCGTGCCCCGGCTCCGAAAGAAAGCGATGCCGCTGCCCCCGCCGACGGCGAACTTCAGTCGTCCATGTCGACGGCGCAGGTGTTGAGATCGCCCCAGTTCATCATCCTGCTGCTTACCAATTTCTTCTGCTGCGCCACCCATTCGGGCCCGATCTTCCACACCGTGAGCTATGCGGTGACCTGCGGCATTCCGATGATAGCGGCCGTTTCGATCTATAGTATCGAAGGACTGGCGGGCATGGGCGGGCGTGTCGTCTTCGGCATTCTTGGAGACCGGTTCGGCGCCAAGCAGGTTCTCGTTCTCGGCCTGCTGGTCCAGGCTTTCGGGGCGCTGGCCTATGTTTTCGCGCAGGGCCTCGGATCGTTTTATACGGTCGCTGCCCTGTTCGGCTTCATCTATGCCGGCGTCATGCCGCTCTACGCGGTGATCGCCCGTGAGAATTTCCCGATGCGGATGATGGGCACCGTGATCGGCGGAACGGCAATGGCCGGCGGTCTGGGCATGGCAACCGGCCCCCTGGCCGGAGGACTGATCTACGACACGCTTGCCAGCTACACATGGCTCTATGTCGGCTCCTGGGGTATCGGGATCGGCGCCTTCCTGATCGCCTTGACCTTCAAGCCTTTTCCGAAGGGTCGACAGGCGGTGCCGGCCCTCGACGCCGCCTGATGCCCCGGCGAGCAGCAGTGATCCCGACGAGGCAAAGGCCGCGCGGGATATCGGCTGCGAGGAGATGGAAGACCCTTTGCGACGAAGGCGCCTTGTTTTTTGCGATCAGCGTTCTCTATAGATGAGGACGGCGAGGTTTTTTCCGAATGCAAAGCAATGAGATCGCGGCCTTGGTCAATCGCGTGGCGATGGGTGATCGCAAAGCGTTCGCGTCGTTGTATAATGCGACGAGCCCGAAACTATTTTCGATCTGCCTGCGTATCTTGAAAGACAGGGCCGACGCGGAAGAGGCGCTCCAGGAAATCTATGTCAGGGTCTGGCAGCGCTCCAGGACTTTTGCCGTGGATACCGGTTCGCCCCTTGCCTGGTTGGCGGCGATCGCGCGCAACCACGCGATCGACATCCTCCGGGCCAGGAAGCCTGTCACAGAGGACCTTGACGATGCCTACGACCTTGCCGACGACGGCACGCTCGACCCCGAACAGCAGGTGGCCAATGCGGATGAAGGCCGTCGCATCGACAGGTGCATGGAGGAGCTCGACTCTGCGCATGCGCGTGCGGTTCGACGTGCCTATGTGGAAGGTTTGAGTTATCTTGAACTGGCGGAAGATTTGAAGGTGCCGTTGAATACGGTGCGCACGTGGCTGCGCCGGAGCCTTCTGAAATTGAGAGAGTGCATGGAGCGATGACGTCGGGCGAACAAAGTCAGGGCAGGCGGCCGCAGGACGAGATCCTGGCCGGCGAGTATGTGCTCGGCGTCCTGTCGCTCGAGGCCCGCCGCGCCGTGGAGCAGCGGATCGCCAATGACCGCGCTTTTGCCCGGATAGTCGAGCGATGGCAGGCGGACCTTGCCTCATTCAACGAAGACTACGAGGACGTGGCGCCGAATCCTGCGATTCTCGGCCGGATCGAAACGCGGCTCTTCGGCCCCGCCCGGGCTGCTCCATCCTCATGGGGTCTGTGGAATTCCGCGCTGTTCTGGCGACGGCTCTCATTCGCCACGACGGCGGTTGCGGTGGTTGCCGTCGTCTATGCGTCGGGTGTGATCCAAGGGCCGCAGGGATCCGCGCCTCTGGTGGCGGAATTGTCCTCGACCGATAGCCAGATCAACCTGCTTGCCTCCTACGATGCCGGAAACGGGCGTTTGCGGATCGTACCGGTCGCGGCCGGCGGACGCGAAGAGAAGTCGCTGGAGCTCTGGCTGGTGCCCGGAAGCGGCGACCCGCGGTCTCTCGGCGTCTTTGAGCCGGATCAGGCAGGAGAGCTCGTGATACCTGCCGATCTGCGTCGCAACATGACCGAGGGCGCGACGCTTGCCGTCAGCCTCGAACCGTTCGGTGGCTCGCCGACCGGTCTGCCGACCGGTCCGGTGGTGGCAAGCGGCGCTACCCGCAGGCCTTGACGCCGAAGCTGAAGGTCACGCCGTAGTCTCGCCGATATCCCAATAGAGCCCGGCCATCATCGCAAGCCCCTCGCGGACGATCGAGATCGGCAGGTGTTCGTTCGGCGCGTGCTGCAGGCAGCCCGGATAGGAATGCGGGATCCAGATGGTCGGGAGGCCGAGCAGATCCGAGAAAATGTTGTTCGGCAGCGAGCCGCCCAGATTGGGCAGGATCGCCGGTGGCGCGCCGACGGTTTTTTCAATCGAAGCGGCAACGCGTCGGACCCATGGATGATCGGGATCGAGACGGCTGGCGGGGAAAATCGCGTCCGTCGGATCCTTGACCACGACGCGGTCGTAACCTGCGTCCTTCAATGCTTTGCGGACGGCCGGGACGACGGCATCCGGATCGACGCCGACCGGGAAGCGAAGCTGCATGCGGGCCCGGGCCTTTGGCGGGATGGCGTAGAGCGGCTGGGCGAGGTTACCGCATTCCATCTCCATCACCTCGAAGGAACTCCAGGCAAACACCTTCTCTTCCGGCGTCAGGCCGGGCTCGCCCCACCAGGGCTCGATCGGCGGATCGCCGGCGGCGGGCGTGATGTGGCAATGCTTCAGTGCTGCACGGACGTTTTCCGGGATCGAACCCGGTGTCATCTCGGGCACCTTGATCTGGCCGGTGCGACCGACCAGCGCGGTGATCGCGTGGCAGAGTTCTATGCCCGGGTTGGAGAGGATGCCGCCCCAGTTGCCGGAATGCTGAAAACTTTCGCGGGCATCGATCTCCAGATGGAAGGACATGCCGCCGCGGGCGCCGAGGAAGATGGTCGGGCGGTCGAGCGCGAGGCGCGGGCCGTCCGAGGCGATGAAGACGTCCGCCTTCAGCTCGTCCCGATGCGCCGCGCACATTTCCTCCAGTCCCAGCGATCCGGACTCTTCGCCCATCTCGATCAGGTATTTGAGGTTGAAGCCGAGCGAACCCTTTGTCGCGAGCAGCGCCTCGACCGCGGCGAGATTCACCGCGTGCTGGCCCTTGTTGTCCGCGGTACCGCGGCCATACCAGGCGCCGTTCCTCTCGGTCATCTCGAAGGGCGAGAGACCCGTCTCCCATTGGCCGTCAAGCCCGGCGACGACATCGCCATGGCCGTATTGCAGGACGGTGGTGAAGTTCGGGTCTTCGATACGTTCGGCAAGCAGAAACGGGCCAGGTGCCGAATCGTTCTCGTAGATTTTGGTGGTGAAGCCGAGCCGCTCGAAAAAGGGCTGCATGTCCTCGGTGACATAACGCCAGAGGTCCGGCTTGTTGGCCGCGACGCGGCTCGCGGACGGGATCGCCACGCGCCGGCGCAAGGTTTCTTCGAAGGAGCCGTCATCGAGATAGCCGACGGCGTTGTCTATCGTTGCTTGGCGGGAGACGGTCGTCATGGAGCATCCTTGAAATTCAGGCCATCTTGACCTGTGCGGCTGGCGGAAAGACCGTCGCGTTCGACAGATCAAGATCGAAATGACAGCGGAACATGCCGCCGCTCTCGGTCGCTTTCTGCGGCGGCGAGGTGTTGCGACATATCTCCTGCGCGAAGGGACAGCGGGTGTGGAAACGGCAGCCGGAGGGCGGGAAGGCCGGGTTCGGCAGCTCGCCGGCAATCGGGTGCAGCGAGCGGTCGCTGGTATCCATGTCCGGCGCGGCATCGATCAGCAGGCGGGTATAGGGATGGCGCGGCTTGCGGAACAGCTCATCCGACGTCGCCTCCTCGACCAGTTCGCCGAGATACATGACGCCGATCCGGTCGGCCATGATGCGTACGACCGAGAGATTGTGAGTAATGAACAGGCTGGTGAGATGGAGGTTCTCCTGCAGGTCGCGTAGCAGATTGAGAATCTGCGCCTGCACCGAAACGTCGAGCGCCGAAGTCGGTTCGTCGAGAACCAGGAAGTCCGGTTCTCCGGCAAGCGCCCGGGCGATGCAGATACGCTGCCGTTGGCCGCCTGAAAATTCCTGCGGGTATTTTTCCGCGTCCGCTGCGGAAAGGCCAACCTGGACCAGCAGTTCGTCGACGCGGGCGCGGATCGCGGCGCGGCCCTGGCGGAGCTTATGCACCCGGATGGGCTCCGCGATGATGTCCTCGATCGTCCAGCGACCATTGAGTGAGGAATAGGGATCCTGGAAGATCATCTGCAGGCGCGGCTTGTTGCCGGATGCATTCGGCGGAAAGCTGATCTCGCCGGATGTGGGCGCCATCAGGCCGGAAACGAGGCGTGCAAGCGTGGACTTGCCGCAGCCGCTTTCGCCGACCAGGCCCATGGTCTCGCCATGGCGGACGGTGAGGCTGACGTCGCTGACGGCCTTCGTGCCGCCGCTCTCGCTCTTCTTCAGCCGTTCGATAAGGCTCTGGTTGCGGCGGTAGACCTTGCTGACGTGATTGAGGACGAGGAATTCGGAAGCGCTCATGCGGGCACCCTTTCCAGCGGGTGGAAACAGGAAAAGGCGGAGCTTTCCTGGCTGTAGAGCGGCGGTATTGTCGCGCGACAGTCACCCTCCGCCCTGAAACAGCGCGGGTTGAAGGCGCAGCCGGGTGGGACCGCACCAAGGCCCGGCATGGCACCGGGGATCTGGTCGAGCCGCATCTCGCCCGTCGCCGACGGCATCGGCGTCGCGCGGATCAGGCCGCGCGTATAGGGATGTTTCGGGGCATTGAACAACTCGCCGACCGGGCCGATCTCGGCGACGCGACCGGCATAAAGCACCGCGACGCGATCGGCCATCTTGGCGATGACGCCAAGGTCGTGGGTGATCAGCATCATGCTGACATTGCTTTCGCGGTGCAGGTCGCGCAGCAGTTCGAGGATATGGGCCTGGACGGAGACATCTAGGGCGGTGGTGGGCTCGTCGGCGATAACCAGAACCGGATCGGCGCAGAGTGCCAGAGCGATTACCACGCGCTGCCGCATGCCGCCGGAAAGCTGGTGCGGGAAACGCTTGAACTGGACGTCCGGATTGGGCAGGCCGACGCGGTCGAGCCAGTCGAGCGCCCTCTTTTTCGTCTGGTTGCCGCCAAGCTTCAGATGCGCCTGGATGGTGTCGCAGAGCTGCTGGCCGATTGATATGACCGGGTTGAGGCTGGTCATCGGGTCCTGGAAAACGAAACCGATCCGGCCGCCGCGCACGCCGCGCATCGCTTTTGGGGAAAGCTGGTCGAGACGGGTGCCGGCAAGGGTGATGGTGCCGCCGGTGCGCTTCAGGGGCGGCACGAGAAGGTCGATGATCGCAGCGCCGGTGATCGACTTGCCGGCACCGGATTCTCCGACGATGCCGAGCACTTCGCCGGGATTGACGAAAAAGGAGACCTTGTCGAGCGCGGTGACCAACCGTCCGTCGCGGTTGATGGTGACGGTGAGGTCGCGGACGTCGAGGAGTGGAGCGGTTGCGTTGATCATGAGCGGCCCCGCAGGCGCGGATTGTAGACGTCGCGCAGGTGGTCGCCGAGGATGTTCACCGAAACGACGAAGAGGACGAGGATCAGGCAGGGCCAGACCGAGATCCACCATTCGCCCGACTGCAGGAAATTGTTGCCGTTGCGGATCAGCGTGCCGAGCGACGGCGAGGTGACCGGAATGCCGATGCCGAGGAAGCTCAAGGTCGCCTCGGTGATGATGGCGATGCCGAGATTGATTGTGGCGATGACCAGGACCGGGGCCATGACGTTAGGCAGGATATGCAGGACGATGATCGCGACATTGCTGCGGCCGGTGATGCGGGCGGCCGAGACATAATCCTGATCGCGCTCGATCATCACGGAAGAGCGGATGGTGCGGGCATACTGGACCCAGAATGCGATGCCGATCGACATCACGACGATCGCGATCGCGGTGCCGACGCTGCGCTCGGTGCCGAGTGCTGCACGGGCCGCGCCGTCGATGATCATCGCGAGCAGCAGGGCGGGATAGGCAAGCTGCACGTCCGCGACGCGCATGATGAAGGCATCCACCTTGCCGCCGACGAAACCGGCGATCAGGCCGAGGCTGCCGCCGAGGACGAGGCCGATGGTGACTGACAGGAAGCCGACGATGATCGAGGTGCGCATGCCATAGGCCATCGCCGTGATCAGGTTGCGGCCCTGATCATCGGTGCCGAGCGGGAAATCCGGAGAACCGTCCGCCATCCACGCCGGCGGAATGAAACTGTCCAGCACCGACATGCCGGAGAATTCGAACGGGTTCAGCGAGAACAGTGGCACGACGAAGGCGTAGACCAGCAGCGCGAAGATCACCATCGCACAGAAAGTGGCGCCCTGCGCCTTGCCCATGGCGCGCAGAAGCTTGGCGCCTCTGCTGCGGCGAGCCGGGCCGGCTGCCGGGGTGTTGACGACTGGCGTCATGATTGCCTCCTCAACACACGGGCGTCGATCAGCGGATAAAGCAGTTCGACGATCAGATTGATGACCATGAAGACCAGCCCGACGAAGATGAGATAGATGGCGATGACCGGAATGTCGGCACCCTGAATCGATTGCAGGAACAGCGAGCCGAGGCCCGGCCAGGCGAAGACGTTTTCGGTGACCACCGAGAAGGCGATGATGTTGCCGAGTTGCAGGCCAAGCATAGTGATGACCGGCAGCAGCGTGTTCTTGATGGCGTAGACATACCAGATGCGCGCTTCCGACAGGCCGCGGGCGCGGGCAAAGCGAATGTGCTCGCTCTGGCCGACCTCCATCAGCTGGGTGCGCAGCATGCGGATGATGAAGGCAACCTGGAAGGTGGAAAGCGTCGCTGCCGGCAGGAGGATCGCCCGCCAGCCGGAGACGGTGAGGAGCCCGGTCTTCCAGAAGCCGAGATCGACCACGGTGCCGCGCCCGAACGACGGGAGCAGGCCGAGCTGGACGGAAAACACCGCGATCAGCAGGATGCCCACGACGAAGTTCGGAAGCGTGATGCCGGCGGTCGAGATCAGCATGATGAAGCGGCCGAACAGCGAATTCGGGTTGACGCCGCAATAAATGCCGGCCGGCACGCCGACCACGATCGTAATCAGCAGGCTGACGAAGGCGAGCTCGACGGTGGCGGGCAGGCGTTCGGCGATCAGGTTGGCGACCGGGTCCTGGGTGCGATAGGAAAAGCCGAAATCGCCCTGCAGCATGTTGCCGATGAAATGCAGGAAGCGCGTCCAGAGTGGCTGGTCGAGGCCGAGCTTGGCGATCAGTTCCAGCCGCTCGTTGACGGTCGCGTCTGCGGAGAGGAGCGCCGCCAGTGGGTCGCCGATATTGGCGACCAGCAGGAAGGCGATGAAGCTGATCACCAGCAGGACGATGATCGTCTGCACGATCCGTGACGCGGCATAATTCAGCACGACAAATTCCTTAGCAGCAGCTATCCCCGAGCCGGTCGAGGAAGACGGCGCATTTCTCGAGCTCGGAAATCGCAACCGATTCGTCCGGCTGATGAGCGTCGGCGATATCGCCCGGACCGATGACGACCGAGGGGACACCGGCGATCTGGAAGATGCCCGCTTCCGTGCCATAGGAAACATAGCGGGGTTCGGTGCGGCCGAGAAGCGCCAACAGTTCCGCATCGAGCGTCGGGTCGTTATTGGGCTTGAGGCCCGGGATACTGGCCTGGACGTCGAAGACGATGCCGCAGGACGGATCGATCGCCTTCATGGCCGGTTCGAGCCTTTCGGCCGCAAAACGCTTCATGTGGTCCAGAACCTCATAGGTGTTCTGACCCGGGATGAGGCGCATTTCCCAGAAGAACTCGCAGTTTTCCGAGACGATATTGCCGTGCAGGCCGCCCCTGATGACGGTGACCTGAGTGGTCGAATAGGGCGGGTCGAGCCCTTCGAACTGCGGGCCGTTGCGCATGTCCTCGCGGATGCGGTTGATTTCGGCGATCATGTCGCCGGCGACCATGACGGCGTTGACATAGCGATCCGGCTGGGAGGAATGGCCGGGCTTGCCCTTGATGCGGCACCAGCCGATCAGGCCGCCCTTGTGGGCTGCGATCATGTCCATGCTGGTGGCTTCGCCGATGACCGCAAGCCGCGGCTTCAGGTCGCTCTGGCCCACCCATTCGGCCATCGAGCCGACGCCGGTGCAGCCGACCTCCTCGTCATAGGAAAAGGCGAGGTGGATGGGCTTCTTGAGGTTCTTGGCGGCAATGCCCGGCACGGCTGCCAGACAGCAGGCGAGAAAGCCCTTCATGTCGGTCGCGCCGCGACCGACCAGGCGGCCGTTGGTCTCCCGCAGCGTCCAGGGATCGCCGGTCCAGGCCTGGCCTTCGGTTGGCACCACATCCGTATGGCCGCTGAAGATGATGCCGCCGGGCGCTTCCGGGCCGATCGTGATCAGCACGTTTGCCTTGTCACCCTCGGGATTGGCAAAGCGCCGGACGCGCCCGCCGAAGGGGGCGGTCTGGGCTTCGACGTATTCGATCAGGTCGAGGTTGGAAACGGCGCTGACCGTGGGATAAGACACGAGGCTGGCGAGCTGCCTCGTTATATCGGATGCAATGGTCATTACTTCACCGTGAAATAACGCAGCGGATAGGCAAGGTCGGCCGGCTGGACGACGGTGACGTTGTCCTTGACGCCCCAGAGAATGTTCAACTGGTGGAGCGGAATGAAGGCGGCATCTGCCTTCATGAGCTTGAAGGCCTGGGTGATATAGCCGGTGCGCTTGGCCTGGTCGGTCTCCTTGCCGATCAGGTCGATCAGCTTGTCGACTTCCGGATTGGAGTAGCCGCCGATGTTGAAGGCGCCGAGGCCGCTCTTGGGATCGCGGGTGGCGGCGATCGAGGTCAGGAAGATGTGTGCGTCATAGGTGGCTGGCGAATAACCGAGCATCGCCATGCTGGTATTGTATTCCGGCGGGTTGACCTGGGTCGCCCACTTGGCGGTCGGCTGGGCGCGTGGATCGACCTTGATATTGATGCGGGCGAGCGAGGCGGCGACCGCAAGGCAGGTCGCTTCGTCGTTCATGAAACGGTCGCTGGTGCAATCGAGCGTGACGGAGAAGCCATTTTCGTAGCCGGCTTCCTTCATCAACGCCTTGGCCTTGTCGACGTCGGGCTTTACCGGCGCGCCGAGGGCCGCATCGAAACCGTTGACTTCCTTGCCGATCGGCAGGCCGACCGGGACAGAGAAGTTGCGCATGATACGCTTCTGGATCGCGCCGGTATCGATCGCCAGTTCCATGGCCTGGCGGACCTTCAGGTCCTTAAAGGGGTTCTTGGTCTTTTCGCTGCCGAAGATCAGGCTGTCGCGAGCGACGTCGGGCTGGATGTAGATGGTGCGAAGGTCGGGACCCGCCTGCATGTGCAGTTTTGCATCGTTCTCGATGCGCTCGGCATCCTGCGGCGGCACGCCGTCGATCATGTCGACTTCGCCGGAGATGAGGGCGGATACGCGGGTCGACGGGTTGGGGATCACGAAGAACGTCGCGTTGTCGACATTGCCGGTCTTCTTGTCCCACCAGCCCGGGTTCGGCGCAAAGACCGTCTTCACGCCCGGATCCCGCTCCTTGATGACGTAGGGGCCGGTGCCCATGGCATTGCGGTTGGCAAAGGTCTCGGTGGCGTTGTTGGCGGCGCCCGGCTGCACGGTGTTGTTCGCCTCGGCCCATTCCTTGTCCATGATGTACCAGTTGGTGATCTGGTTCGGCAGGATCGGATTGATGGCGCGGGTCTTGATGCGGATCTTGTAATCGTCGATCTTCTCGATCGAAGCGATCGAATTGAGGTTTGCCTTGATGCCGCCGGCCTGGCCGCGAGTCAGCGAGAAGATGACGTCATCGGCATTGAAGGCATTGCCGTTCGAAAATTTCACATCCTTGCGAAGGTTGAATTCCCACGTCGTGCCGTCGATCTGCTTCCAGTCGGTCGCAAGTGCCGCCTCGATCTTCTGCTCGGCGTTACGGCGCACAAGCGGTTCGTAGACATTGGCAAGAACGGCGAAGATAAGCGTGTTCGAAACCGCATGGGGATCGAGCGTATAGGCATCGAGCGGGCCGGCGAACTTGAAATCCGCTGCCTGGGCCATGCTTCCAAGCGGAGCGACAATCGCGGCTGCAGCGATGGTGCCCAGCAGCATATTACGTTTGAATGCAGAAAACGGGAAAGGCATCATGATCTCCTAAGCGCGCCACGTGACAGTCGGAATACGGGACAACGATGCGGAAGATATTTTATAGTTAAAATATCTCAACGGAGTGAGCTCTGTAATTGCGAGCATGCAGCGTTCCCTGTCGTTGTTTGGAGATGCCTACTTGAGAGGCTTGGGCAAACAATAGGCGAATTAGGGAAACATGCAAGCATGTTTGATCAAATGAGCGTAACTCTTTTGGATGGGTAAAACACGGGCACGTGAAAGCGTTTCCGCAGCCTTTAGCGGATCAAGATACTGCAGATATTTCAGCCCGTTAGATCATAAACGCCACCTGGCGGCGCTCAAGTCCTGGCAAACATCGGGCCGCCCTTGTGAGCCGGGAAGCCGTAGCCATTGATCATCACCAGGTCGATATCGCTGGCTCGCGCGGCGATCCCTTCCGCCAGCAATGCCTCGCCTTCCAGAGCCATCGCGGCAAGCATCCTTTCGACAATCTCTCCCTTCGAGAATGCGCGTGGGGCGATGCTCTTTTTGGCCCGAGCGGCTTCTATGATTGCGGTGACCTCCGGGTCGATGGTGCGCTTGCCATCCGGATAAGCGTACCAGCCGCGGCCGGTTTTCTGGCCCAGGCGACCCGCCTCGCACAGCGTATCGGCAATTTCGACGTAGCGCGCCGAGGGATCGCGGGTGGCCGCCTGCCGCCTGCGGCGGGCCCAGGCGATTTCGAGGCCGGCCATGTCGTAGACGGCGAACAGGCCCATGGGAAAACCGTAGTCTTCCAGCGCAGCATCGACCTCGTGCGGCAGGGCGCCGTCTTCCAGCAGGAATTCGGCTTCGCGGCGATAGGCGGAAAAGATGCGGTTGCCGATGAAGCCTTCGGTGACGCCGGTGACGACCGGCAGCTTGCGCAGTTTCTTGGCGACCGCCAGCCCCGTGGCCAGCACGTCCGGCGTTGTCTTGGCGCAACGCACGACTTCGATTAGGCGCATCACATGGGCGGGCGAAAAGAAATGCAGGCCAAGCACCCGTTCCGGGTGGGCGGTCGCGGCGGCGATCTCGTCCGGGTTCAGGTAGCTGGTATTGGTCGCCAGCACGGCATCGGAGCGGACGACCTTGTCGAGACGCTGGAAGAGCTCGGTCTTGACCGCGAGATCGTCGAACACGGCTTCGACGACGAGATCGCAGGGAGCGAGATCGATATCTTCCGCGGTCACGGAAAGCCGCGCCTTCTGGGCTTCGAAGCCGGCCTGGTCGAGGCGGCCCGAGGCAACATTGCGTTCCAGCAGGCCGATGATGCGCTGGCGGCCCTTTTCAGCGGCTTCCGACGTTTGATCGAGGCCGATCACTGAATAACCGGCGCCAAGAGCGGCGACGGCGATGCCGCTGCCCATCAGGCCAAGGCCGCAGATGCCGATCGTCTCGACGGGGCGAGGTTTGACGCCTTCCAGGCCCTCGACCTTCGAGGATTCCCGCTCGGCGAAGAAGACATGGCGCAGCGCCGCAGCCTCTCGGCTGTCGCGCAGTGCCAGGAAGGTGGCGCGTTCGTCCGCCAGACCTTCGGCAAGCGGGCGACCGGACGCGGTGACAAGCCGGACAGCTTCAGCGGGTGCCCTCTGGCCGCGCGCCCTGGCGAGGATCTTGGCCGAGGCTTTTTCAATGTCGGCCGGATCGGCAGCGGCGACATTCAGCTCGCCCGTGCGGCGGAGAGGTTTGCCGGCGAGCGCCGATGCCGCGGATATTGCGGCCTCGACGAGATCGCCCGCGGCTACCTCGTCGATGATCCCGAGCTTCAGGGCTTCCTCGGCCTTCACCGAACGTCCGGAGGTGATCAGGTCGAGTGCTGCCGGAATGCCGATCAGGCGCGGCAGGCGTTGCGTTCCGCCGGCGCCAGGCACGATACCGAGTTTGACTTCCGGTAGGCCGACCTGTGCAGCCGGCGAGGCGATGCGATAGTGGCAGGCAAGTGCTACTTCGAGACCGCCGCCGAGTGCAGCGCCATTAAGTGCTGCGACGACCGGCTTCGACAGGCCTTCGATCGTCTCGATGACATCAGGCAAGGTCGGCTCCATGGCCGGTTTGCCGAATTCCTTGATATCGGCGCCGCCGATGAACGTCTTTCCGGCGCCGGTGACGACGACTCCGGTCACATCGCCGGCCGTTTCGGCATGGGCGAGCGCTTTCTCAAGCCCACTGCGGACATCAACAGAGGTGGCGTTGACCGGCGGATTGTCGATCGTGACGACCAGAACTCCGTTGCGGGTCATGGTTGATACCGTGGCGGAAAATTCGATCGTCTCGTTCATGATCTGCCTCAGGCCGGAATGACGGCGGTCGCCTGGATTTCGATCTTGGCGCGGTCTTCCACCAGCGCCACGACCTGCATGGCGGCCATGGCCGGAAAGTGCTTGCCGATGATTTCCCGGTAGACCTGGCCGATGCCCTTGAGGTTGCCGAGATACTCGGCCTTATCGGTGAAATACCAGGTCATGGTGGTGATATGCTCGGGCCCGGCGCCTGCCTCGGCCAGCACGGCGACGACGTTCTGCAGCGTCTGCTTGACCTGGCCGACGAAATCGTCGGTTTCGAACTGGCATTGGCCGTTCCAGCCGATCTGCCCGCCGACGAAGATCTGGCGGCCGGTGGCGGCGACGCCGTTGGCGTAACCGATCGGTTTTGCCCAGCCTTCAGGCTGCAGGATGGTGTGCATTATTCTTCTCCAAATGCTGTGTCAGCGCTGAGCGCATATCGTCGGGCCAGGGTAGGGCCTTGTGGGTTTCATTCGATGTGGCGACCAGCCGCTGCCTGGCGGTCCAGAGCAGCCGATCGCCGGCCCGCACCTCGTATTCGAGATCGGCGGAACTGTTGCCGATCCGCATTATTTTCACGGTGAAATCCATCACATCGCCGTGGTAGCCAGGGCTCTTGAACGCGACGTCCAGCGTCACGGTCGGCACGCCGATCTTGCGGCGGCTGATCATGTCCGGCCAGGGCGAGCCGATCGCGCCGAAAAATTCCTCGCAAACGCCGACCATGATGTTCAGATAGGAGGGGAAATAGGCGATGCCGGACGGATCGCAATCTCCAAAGTTCAATCGGCGGGACGTCGTATAAGCCATGATCGTCTTCAGGCCTTCAACAGTTCGCGGGCGATGATGAGCTTCTGGACCTCGGTCGCGCCTTCATAGATGCGCAGCGCCCGGATTTCCCGGTAGAGGCTCTCGGTGATCTCGCCGCTCTTCACGCCGCGGCCGCCAAAGATCTGAACCGCCCGGTCGATGACGCTTTGGGCGTTCTCCGTCGCGACCATCTTGGCCATCGCAGCCTCCTTGGTGGTCGGCAGGCCCTGCACGTCGCGGCGCCAGGCGGCCCGGTATGTCAGCAGCGCGCCGGCATCGATCTGGGCTGCCATGTCGCCGAAGGCGGCTTGCGTCAGTTGCAGGTCGGACAGGTGATTGCCGAACATCGGCCGCGCCTTGGCATAGGCGAGCGCCTCATCCAGCGCCCGCTTGGCAAAGCCGAGAGCGGCTGCGGCGACGGAGGCCCGTAAAATGTCCAGGGTCCGCATGGCGATCTTGAAGCCTTCACCCGGCGCGCCCAGCAGGCGCGAAGCCGGGATGCGGCAGTTCTCGAAGCGGATCGTCGCCAGCGGATGCGGGGCGATCACATCGATGCGCTCGGCGATCGAGAAGCCGGGATCGTCGGCGAACACCACGAAAGCGGAGATGCCGCGCGTGCCGGGCGCCTCGCCGGTGCGGACGAAAACCGTGTAGACGTCGGCGATGCCACCGTTGGAGATCCAGGTCTTTTCGCCGTCGAGGATATAGTGGTCGCCGTCCTTTCGGGCAGCGCAAGCCATGGCGGCGACATCTGAACCGGCTTCCTTTTCCGACAGTGCGAAGGCCGAAATCCATTCGCCGGACTGCGCTTTCGGCAGGACGGTTCGGCGAAGCTCCTCGGAACCGGAAAGGCCGATCGCGCCGGTGCCGAGGCCCTGCATGGCGAAGGCGAAATCGGCAAGGCCGTCATGCCAGGCGAGCGTTTCGCGGGTCAGGCAGGCAGCGCGGCTGTCGATAGCCTGGCTGCCGCCGGCGCCGGTCGCCGCGTCGAGAAGGCCGGCGTTTCCGAGCGCCTTGACGATCGCGCGGCAGGCGCCGTCCGTGTCCGAATGGTCGATATGGCTCAGCGCACCGGAGGCGGCGAAGGCGTCCAGTTTTTCGGCGAGCGCCTTGTGGCTGTCGTCGAAGAAAGGCCAGTCGAGGAAATCGCGTGCCGGTCCTTTGAGTGTCGTGGGGTTGGCCATCAGTTGCCCTCGAAGACCGGCTTGCGCTTGTCGGCAAAAGCCTCGAAGGCGCGGCGGAAATCCTTGGTCGCCATGCAGATCGCCTGGGCCTGGGCTTCGGATTCGATCATCTCTTCGATGCCCATCGCCCATTCCTGGTTCAGCATGGTCTTGGTCATCGTGTGCGAGAACCACGGACCGTCCGCCAACGAATGGGCGAGCTTGACGGCCTCGGCTTCGAGAACGTCACCAGGATGGATGGTATTGAAGAAGCCCCAGGCTTCGCCTTCGCGGGCGTTCATCGTGCGGCCGGTGAACAAAAGTTCGGCGGCGCGGCCCTGGCCGATGATGCGCGGCAGGATCCCGCAGGCGCCCATGTCGGCTCCCGCAAGGCCGACGCGGGTGAAGAGGAAGGCGGTCTTGGTTTCGGGCGTCGCCAGCCGCATGTCGGAGGCCATGGCGAGGATCGCGCCCGCGCCCATGCAGATGCCGTCGACCGCAGCCACGATCGGCTGCGGGCATTTCTTCATCGCCTTGACGAGATCGCCGGTCATGCGGGTGAAGGCGAGCAGGTCCGGCATCGCCATATGGGTCAGCGGCTCGATGATTTCGAAGACGTCGCCGCCGGAGGAGAAATTGCCGCCGGCGCCGGTCAGGACGATCGAGCGGATGTCGGAGGCGTAAACGAGATCGCGAAAAAGATCGCGCAACTCCGCATAACTTTCGAAGGTCAGCGGGTTCTTGCGCTCCGGACGATTGAGGCGAACCGTCCCGACGCGGCCGTTTTCGCTCACTTCCCAGAGGAAATGTTTCGGCTGGTAGTCGCGAAAACTGTGCTTCATTTCCTTCATCACGTCACTCATGTTCGTCTCCTCTCCTTTTCATCGCCCGTCCTTTCCGGGCGGCAGGACCTCTCCCGGGTCAGTCGTTGGCGGAGGGCGGCAGGAAATCCACCTCGTGTGCGGCGGAAACCTTCACGATCTCCTCCACGTCGGTCATTTCGTGCAGCTCTTCGAAAAGTTGTCGGAGCTTGCGGGCCGGTGATACCCAGAAGAGTGCCCGGCACGGCTTGTCGGACTTGTTGAAGTAACCGTGAGGTATGCCACGCGGCATGCGCACCAGATCTCCGGCCTTCGCCTTGACCCATTGGCCGTCGAGCTTCAGGTCAAGTTCACCCTCCTGCACGAGGATGAATTCGTCCTGGGTCGGGTGGACGTGCACAGGCACGAACTGTCCCGGCAGACTGTTGGTTTCAAAGGCGAAGGTGTCGTCGCAGACCGCCTTCGGGAAATAGACCTGGCCGAGGATATTCCAGCTGGTGCCGTTATATCCGCTACCATTCTCGGTTATGCCCTTTTCCAGTTCCATCCTGATCTCCCGGTTCTTGTTCCTTGTTCATGCCGAGGCCGACTAGCCTGCCATGACTTCTCCCCCGGCAACCGCGATTGCCTGTCCGTTGATCGCCGCCGCTCCGGGCGATGCCAGCCACAGAACGGCGTCTGCGACTTCCTCCGGTTTCACCAGCCGTCCCTGCGGATTGCTCCTGGTAAATTCCTGTTGCGCCTGCTCTTCCGTCCGTCCGGTCTTTGCGACGATCGTCTTGATCGAACGGGCGATCAGCGGCGTGTCGGTAAAGCCGGGGCAGACGGCGTTGACGGTGATGCCGGTCCTCGCAAGCTCGAGCGCCAGCGAACGGGTGAGGCCGACGACGCCATGTTTGGCGGCCACGTAGGCCGAAACATAGGCGTAGCCGGTGAGCCCCGCAGTCGAGGCGATGTTGATGATGCGGGCGCCCGCGCCAAAAGCCTTGAGATCCGGCAGCACGGCCTGGGTCACGAGGAATACGCCGGTGAGATCGACCGACATGACGCGGTTCCACATCTCCAGCGAGGTCTTTTCGAAGGGCGCGCTCGGGCCTTCGCCGGCGTTGTTGACGAGGATATCGACAGGACCGAACGCGGCTCGCGCCGTCTTCAGGCCATTGTCGATAGCCACCTCGTCGGTGACGTCGAAACCGTCTGCGACGCAGACCTTGTCCCTGCCAAGCGTTGCGGCAAGTGCCTCCAGAGGTTCGGCTCGTCGGCCGGCGAGGGTGACCAGCGCACCGGCTTCCACCAGCGCCGTCGCGATCGCCGCGCCGATGCCCGAGCCCGCACCGGTGACGAGGGCGTGACGGTCGGCAAGTCTGGCTGAGGGCGCTTCGCTCATGATGCGATCCTTATTTCGCCGCCGCCGGGCCGACAGCCGGAGGGGCAACGGCGGCCGCGGCACGGGCAAGGTTGGTCTCGTATTGCGCCTTGCCGGAATAATATTGTTTTGGCCAGGGAATATCCGTCAAGCCGATCTTGGCCGCCTCGTGAAGAACCCAGGCCGGATCGGCGAGATGCGGGCGGGCGACGGCGCAGAGATCGGCGCGGCCGGCGGCGATGATCGAATTCGCATGATCGGCCTCCGAAATCGCGCCGACGGCGATGGTCGGGATACCGATCTCGTTGCGGATCTTGTCGGAGAAGGGCGTCTGGAAGAGGCGGCCATAGACCGGCTTTTCTTCCTTCCACACCTGGCCGGACGAGCAGTCGATCAGGTCGGCACCGGCATCCTTGAACATCCGCGCGTAGATCGCCGCGTCTTCCGGCGTGTTTCCGCCTTCGAACCAGTCATGGCAGGAGAGACGCACGGAAATCGGCTTGTTTTGCGGCCAGACCGCGCGGACCGCCTTAAAGACTTCCAGCGGATAACGCGCGCGGTTTTCGTGGCCGCCGCCGTATTCGTCAGCGCGGATATTGGTGAGCGGCGAAAGGAAACTCGACAGAAGATAACCGTGGGCGCAGTGCAGCTCCAACCAGTCGGCGCCGGCTTCTGCCGCATATCGGGCCGCCCGGACGTGGTCGGCCGTCACCCGATCCATGTCGGCGCGGTCCATTTCCTTCGGAATCTGGCTGGTCTTGAGGTAGGGGAGCGCCGAAGCCGAGATCAGCGGCCAGCCACCTTCTTCGATCGGCTGGTCGATACCCTCCCAGGCGATCTTGGTCGAACCCTTGCGGCCGGCGTGTCCCAGCTGGATGCCGACCTTGGCGGCGGAATTGTCATGCACGAAGGTGACGAAGCGTTTCCAGGCGGCCGCCTGCCGCTCGTTCCAGAGGCCGAGGCAGCCGGGGGTGATGCGAGCGTCGGGCGAGACGCAGGTCATTTCCCCAAACACGAGGCCGGCGCCGCCGAGCGCACGGGAGCCGAGGTGGACCAGATGAAAATCGTCCAGCAGCCCGTCCCTGGCGGAGTACATGGCCATCGGCGACATGACGATGCGGTTCGGCAGATGGGTTTCGCGCAGCGAATAGGGCGTGAACATCGGCGGCAGGGTGCGGCCGTTGCCGGTCACCTCGATGCCGTTTTTCCTGGCGAACCAGCGCTCGTAACCTTCCAGCCATTTGGGATCGCGCAGGCGCAGGTTTTCGTGGCTGATGCGCTGCGAGCGGGTCAGCATCGAATACATGAACTGCTCCGGCTCCAGCGTATCGGCATAACGCTGGCCGACCACTTCGAACCATTCCATGGCGTTGCGGGCGGCATTCTGGATGCGGGCGACGTCGACGCGGCGGATTTCCTCGTAGGTTTCGAGGACTTCCGGGATCTTGTCCTTGGAATGGCCGAGCTTATTGAACTGGTTGCTGAGCTCGATCGCGTCGTCGATCGCGAGCTTGGTGCCGGAGCCGATCGCGAAATGGGCGGTATGGGCGGCGTCGCCCATCAGCACGACATGCGAATTGCCGTTGAAATGGCTCCACTTGCCGCAGATCAGGCGGTTGAAGTTGAGCCAGGCGCTGCCGCGCAGATGCCGGGCATTGGTCATCAGTTCGGAGCCTTCGAGGACTTCCGAGAACAGGTCCTGGCAGAAATCGATCGAGCCCTGCTGGTCCATCTGGCCGAGGCCGTGCTTTTCGTAAGCCTCTTCCGTCGTTTCGACGATGAAGGTCGAGGTCTTGTCGTCGAACTTGTAGATATGCGCCTGGAACCAGCCATGATCCGTCTTGCGGAAGTCGAAGGTGAAGGCGTCGAAGAGCTTGTTGGTGCCGAGCCAGATATAGCGGTTCGGACGCACGACGAGATCCGGCTCGAAGACCTCCGGATAACGGTTGCGGATCTTCGAGTTGAAGCCGTCCGACGCAATGATCAGGTCCGCATCCGGATAATCGACATCGCCATTGGAATCGGTTTCAAAAACAAGCTCGACGCCGAGCGCCTCGCAGCGGCGCTGCAGGATGTTCAAGAGCTTCTTGCGGCCGATGCCGACAAAGCCGTGGCCGGAGGTGCGCTGGCGCGTGCCCTTGAACAGCAGCTCGATATCGTCCCAGTGGTTGAAGGCATCCTCGATTTCGGCCGCGCTCTCCGGGTCCCACGCCTTCATCGACACCATCGTGGCGTCAGAGAAGACCACGCCCCAGCCGAATGTGTCGTAAGGCTTGTTGCGTTCGACGACGGAAATGGAATGCTCGGGATGCAGCTTCTTCATCAGGAGCGCGAAATAGAGACCGGCCGGGCCGCCACCGATACAGACGATGCGCATATCCAAGTCCTCCTGACGTTCAGTCGCTCATTATTTTAAGTTTAAACTATATGGCGTTTGATCGACCCGTCAAGCGGATTTGCGGCGGTTCCGGCAGTTTTCGTCCGGGATCGACCAAATAATATGCATCAGCATATATATTGATGGCTGTCGCTCGCCTCTCTGTCTTGCACGATGTTCGGTCACGGCAGTACTTGCTGTTCTGCCGGCATTTGTGAATTGACAAATGGCGGCTGCCGAAAATATGCTTTTGCAAATGATTATAGATTGAAGCCGACAAGGCGAAGGGGAACTGCCATGGCCGAGCGATCTTTTGCGCGCGAAGTCGAGGATCTCAAGCTTGGAGAAGGCGAGATTTTTCGTGGGGAAGGCATTCTCGCCATCACCAAGGCGCTGCTGCAATCCGGCGTTTCCTATGTCGGCGGTTACCAGGGTTCACCGATCTCGCATCTGATGGACGTATTGGCTGACGCCAAGGACATCATGGAGGATCTTGGCGTTCATTTCGAGACCTCGGCTTCTGAAGCCGCAGCGGCGGCGATGTTGTCTGCCTCGGTGATGTATCCGGTACGCGGCGCCGTGACCTGGAAATCGACGGCCGGCACCAATGTCGCCTCCGACGCGCTTTCCAACCTTTCCTCCGGCGGGGTCAACGGCGGTGCGCTGATCATTCTCGGCGAAGACTTTGGCGAAGGTTCGTCGATCATGCAGGAGCGCAGCCATGCGTTTGCGATGAAATCGCAGATGTGGCTGCTCGATCCGCGGCCGAACCTGCCGTCGATGGTCCAGGCGGTCGAGGATGGTTTCCAGCTTTCCGAAGCTTCGAATACGCCCGTCATGCTCGAAGTGCGCATCCGCGCCTGTCACGTGCATGGCCAGTTCGTTACCAAGGATAACCAGCGGCCAAAATTCACGCTGCGCCAGGCGCTCGAAAACCCGGTCCGCGACGTCAACCGCATCGTCCTGCCGCCGGCGAATTTCGGGCAGGAGAAGGACAAGCTGGAACGCCGCTGGCCGGCTGCCGTCAACTTCATCAAGGAAAGGAAGCTCAACGAGCATTTCGGGCCCGAAGAAGGCGAGATCGGCATCATCACGCTTGGCGGTCTCTACAACGGCGTCATGCGCGGCCTGCAGCAGCTGGGTCTGGCCGATGTCTACGGCAACTCGTCGGTGCCGATCTATGTGATGAACGTCGCCTACCCGACGATCGACGACGAAGTGGTCGAATTCTGTCTCGGCAAGAAGGCCGTGATCATGGTGGAAGAGGGCGCGCCGGAATATGTCGAGCAGACGCTCCATACGCTGATGCGCCGCCGTGATATCCAGACCCGCCTGCACGGCAAGGACATTCTCCCGCTCGGCGGCGAATATACCGCTCCTGTGATGATGAAGGGGTTGAAGACCTTCATCGAGATGTACGATCGCCTGCTGCTCGGCAACCAGCCGCCGGTGCCGGATCCGAGCGATGTTCTCAACGATCCCAAGGTGAAGGCGCTGGCCGAAGTCGTGCCGCAGCGTCCCGCTGGCTTCTGCACCGGCTGCCCGGAGCGACCGATCTTTGCGGCCATGAAGCTGGTCGAAAAGGAGCTCGGCGAACACCACGTCTCAGCGGATATCGGCTGCCATCTGTTCTCGATCCTGCCGCCCTTCAATATCGGCGGCACGACGATGGGTTATGGTCTCGGCCCGGCTTCCGCTTCCGCGTTCAATGTCGAGGCGGACAAGCGCTCGATCGCGGTCATGGGCGACGGCGGTTTCTGGCACAACGGCCTTGCGACCTCGGTCGGCAATGCGGTGTTCAACAAGCAGGACGGCGTCATCCTCGTCGTCGACAATTTCTATTCGGCGGCAACCGGCGGCCAGGACATCCTGTCGTCACGGGCTATCAACCCGAACCGCAAGACCAACAATTCGATCGTCAACGCGGTAAAGGGCATCGGCGCTACCTGGGTGCGCCAGATCGATCGGACCTATGACGTCGCCAAGATGCGCGACACGCTGAAGGAAGCGCTGACGAGCAAGGAGAAGGGGCCGAAGATCATCGTCGCCTCTTCCGAATGCATGCTGAACAAGCAGCGCCGGGTAAAGCCGCAGTTCAACCAGGCGGTCAAGGACGGCAAGCGGATGGTGAAGGAGCGTTTCGGGGTGGACGAGGACGTCTGCACCGGCGATCACGCCTGCATCCGGCTTTCCGGCTGCCCGTCGCTGTCGGTGAAACACACGGATGATCCGCTGAAGGACGATCCGGTCGCGGCGATCGACAACAGCTGCGTCGGCTGCGGCAATTGCGGCGAGGTTTCCGAGGCGGCCGTTCTCTGTCCTTCATTCTATCGCGCCGATGTGATCATGAATCCGACCGGCTGGGACAAGTTCCTCTCGAAATTCCGTAGCTCGGTGATCGGCTGGCTGCAGGCCCGCCGCGCTGCTGGCCGCGTCGTTTTCGCGGAGGCTTGATCGATGAACGAGACCGTGAACCTCAAGACGCTCTACGCTTCCGACAAGCCGCTGACGCTGGCGATCATGGCCATGGGCGGCCAGGGCGGCGGCGTGCTGGCCGACTGGATCGTCGGCCTTGCCGAGGAGCAGGGCTGGATGGCGCAGTCGACCTCGGTGCCGGGCGTTGCCCAGCGGACCGGCGCGACGATCTATTACATTGAGATGCTGCCCGCCCGCGATGGCGTGTTGCCGATCTTCTCGCTGATGCCGACGCCGGGCGATGTGGATGTCGTGCTGGCCGCCGAGCTGATGGAAGCCGGCCGCTCGGTGTTGCGCGGTCTGGTGACGCCGGACAAGACCACGCTGATCGCCTCGACGCACCGTTCCTTCGCGGTCGGCGAAAAGGAAAAGCCGGGCAACGGCATCGGCGATCCGACCGTGGTGGTTGGTGCGACCGATTTCGCCGCCAGGCGCACTATCGCCTTCGACATGGACACGCTGGCGACGAAAAACGGTAGCGTGATTTCCGCCTCGATGTTCGGCGCGCTTGCGGCGGCCGACGTGCTGCCTTTCCCGAAGGAAGCCTTCGAGGCGATAATTCGCGGCGGCGGCAAGGGCATCGAGCCCAGCCTCAGGGCTTTCAATGCCGCCTATGAGCGGGCGAAAACCAAGCCGCGCGACGAAGTGGTCGCGATGGCGCCGAAACGTTTCGACGTCATGCCTGAAACCGCCGGCCATCCGGATCTCGACCGGCTGGTGCACCGCCTGCGCGCCGAATTTCCGGAAGTCGCCTGGCCGCTACTGTTTGCAGGCGTCAAGAAGCTCACGGATTTCCAGGATCCGGCCTATGCCGGCGAATATCTCGATCGGGTCGGCAAACTCTATGCCCTCGACCGTGCCAATGGCGGCGGGGATCGCGACTATGCTTTCACCGTCCAGTCGGCGAAATATGTCGCCGTCGCCATGGCTTATGACGATGTCATCCGCGTCGCGGACCTCAAGACCCGCGGCACCCGCTTCAATCGGGTCGCCAAGGAAGTCGGCGTCAAGCAGGACCAGATCCTCTACATGACCGAATACATGCATCCGCGCATGGAAGAGGTCGTCGGGACCATGCCGAAGCGGCTCGGTCTCTGGGTCGAAAACCGCCCAAAGGTCTTTGCCTGGCTCGACCGCCGCATCAACAAGGGCCGCCGGGTGCAGACCGGCACGCTGTTCTGGTTCCTGACGCTCTACACGCTGGCAGCCTTGCGCCGCACCCGTCGTGGTACGCTGCGTCACTCACGCGAAACCGAACATCGCGAAGCCTGGCTCGATGCGGCAACCTCGCTGCTTCCGCGGAACTATGATCTCGCGGTGGAAGTGATCAACAATCGCCGGCTGGTGAAGGGTTATTCCGATACCCATGCACGCGGGCTCTCGAAGTTCGACCGGGTGATGTCGGCGCTGACGAGCCTGAGAGATCGGGAAGACGGCGCGGCCTGGATGAAACGCCTGCGTCAGGCGGCCCTTCTGGACGAAAGCGGCATTGCTCTCGACGGTGCGTTGAAGACGGTCTCGACGCTTTAGGTTTTAAGCATAAAGACACATTATAGCCGCGATCCCGTTGCTTTTGCTGCGCATCTGACCAAACTCTAGATGCGTAATTTTTCCAGCACCGGCAGCCCCCATGGAATCCACGGTTCGTCAGCCAAGTCGCTTTCGAGACATCCTTGAGACGTACCGTCCTTACCTCATCGCCCTGGCGGCGCTGGCGGTTTTCGCGTTCACGACATTTGCCATCTACAACCTCACCAACGAGGTCAGCTACGACGACGTCATCGAGGCGCTTGCCAATACGCGCTGGACTTCGATCGGCCTTGCGGTTTTCTTCACGGCATTGAGTTTCGCAGCGCTGGTCGGATACGACATCAACGCGATCACCTATATCGGCCGGACGCTGCCTTTCGTGCCTGTGGCGATCACCGCCTTCAGCGCCTATGCGGTCGGCAACACGGCCGGTTTCGGAGCCCTCAGCGGCGGGGCGATCCGGTTCCGCGCCTATTCGCGCCTGGGGCTTTCGCCGGACGACATCGGCCGCGTCATCGCGTTCGTGACGCTCGCCTTCGGCATCGGGCTTCTGGCAGTCACCGCGCTCGCGTCGCTGGTCACGGCGCCGAGGATAGGAGCAATCCTCGATATCGACGGCATGTGGGTTCGCGCCGGCGCGATCGTGATCATCCTCGTGCTCATCGCTCTTTTGATCCTCGGGCGGGGCGGACGGACGGTATCCGTCGGACGCTTGAGCATCCGCCTGCCGGACAGCCGTACGTCCTCGCAGCAATTCCTGATCACGGCGCTTGATGTCGCCGCCTCCGCCTCGGTCCTCTACGTGCTTCTGCCGCAGACGGAAATTGGCTGGCCGTCCTTCCTGGCGATCTATGCGACCGCCGTTGGCCTCGGTGTCCTCAGTCATGTACCGGCCGGTCTCGGCGTCTTCGAGACGGTGATCGTCGCGGCGCTCGGCAATACGGTCAGCCTCGATGAAGTGCTCGGCAGCCTTGTCCTGTACCGCGTCATCTATCATGTCCTGCCGCTGCTCATCGCAACGCTGGTGGTAATCGGCGTCGAAATTCGCCAACTTGCCCATCACCCCATCGCATCGACGCTTCGAAAGCTTGAATTCCGCCTCGCGCCGCCGCTTCTGGCGACCTTCTCGATGATCGCCGGCGCAATGCTGATCTTCTCGAGCGTGACGCCGACGCCGGATTCCGACATCAATTTTCTTGGCAACTACCTGCCGCTGCCGGTGTTCGAAGGCGCGCATTTCCTTTCCAGCATCCTCGGCCTCCTGCTGTTCGTCGCGGCGCGCGGCATCGGCCAGCGGCTGGACGGGGCGTGGTGGACCGCCATGGTCTGCACCTCTCTGGCGCTGGTTTTCGCCTTCATGCGGGCGATCGCGCTTTTCGAGGCGACGTTCCTGATCATCCTGCTGATCAGCCTGCTCCTCAGTGCCAAGCAGTTCAAACGCCGGGCGTCGCTGTTCGGGCAGGTGCTGACGCCGAGCTGGATCGCCGCCATGTTCATCGTCGTGGCCGCGGCGATCACGGTGCTGCTCTTCGTCTATCGCGAAGTGGATTACAGCCGCGAACTCTGGTGGCAGTTCGAGTTTTCCGAGGAAGCACCGCGCGGATTGCGCGCGGTCCTTGGCCTTGCGATTTTTGCGGCGACAATCTCGGTGTTCAGCCTGTTGCGGCCGGCGGCCCGACGTTCGGCACTGTCCACGGCGGACGATCTCGAGCGGGCGATCCAGCTCGTCATGGCCCAGGATAATGCCGATGCCAACCTCGTCCGGATGGGCGACAAGCGGCTGATGTTCTCCGAGAGCGGCAATGCCTTCATCATGTACGGCATCCAGGGCCGCTCCTGGATTGCGCTTTTCGATCCGGTCGGGCCGCAGGAGGAGACAGCCGATCTCGTCTGGCGTTTCGTCGAGGAAGCCCGGGCTCGAGGCGGCCGCGCCGTGCTCTATCAGATTTCGCCCAGTCTCCTTTCGCACTGCGCCGACGCAGGCCTCAGGGCCTTCAAGCTCGGTGAATTGGCGATCGTCGATCTGTCCAGCTTCGACCTCAAGGGCGGCCGGCTGGCCGGGCTTCGTCAGGCCGTCAACAAAGGTGCGCGCGAGGGGCTGGAGTTTTCGGTCATCGAGCAGCCGGATGTGATGGCGCATATCGAAGACCTCCGGCGCGTTTCCGATGCCTGGCTCGAAGATCACAACACGCGCGAAAAGACCTTCTCGCTCGGCGCTTTCCGGGATGACTATGTCAGTGCCCAGCCGGTCGCGGTGCTCAAGAAGGAAGATCGTATCGTCGCCTTCGCGACGCTGTCGCTCACCGACACGAAATACGAAGGCACCGTCGATCTGATGCGCTTCATGCCGGACGCGCCGAAGGGCTCCATGGATTTCCTGTTCGTGAAGATTATGGAATATCTCCGCGATGCAGGTTATGGACATTTCAATCTCGGCATGGCGCCGCTTTCCGGCATGTCCACACGCGAGGCGGCACTCGCCTGGGACAGGATCGGCAGCGTTGTTTTCGAGCACGGTGAACGGTTCTACAATTTCAAAGGGTTGAAGGCTTTCAAGTCGAAGTTTCATCCCGCCTGGGAGCCCCGTTATCTGGCTGTGGCAGGGGGCGTCAGCCCCGCCATCGTGATGATGGACGCGACGCTCCTGATCGGCGGCGGCTTGAGGGGAGTGGTTGGTAAATGATGTATCTGCGTTTTCTTGCTGTCGTGTTTGCGGCGCTGCTGTCCGGTGCCCCGATGGCGGCTGCCCAGGATCAGCAGGATTACCATACGGGCCTTATTCCGCAGCCGCGCATCCTCGTGCCGAACAATGGCAGCGAGCTCGAAGGCATCGTCTTCCTGATTTCAGGCGGGCAGGGCTGGGGGGCTCGGGAGGACACGGAGGCGCAGAAGCTGCTCGCTGCCGGTGCCGCCGTGGTCGGCATCGATTTCCCCTCCTATATCAAGTCGCTGGCCGCCGATGACGGCGACTGCATCTATATGGTTTCCGATATCGAGGACGTCTCGCAGCAGGTGCAGCGACGGATCGGCAACACGCAATACCGCCACCCGATCGTCGCCGGCATCGGAGAGGGTGGCGCGCTGGCGCTGGCGATGATCTCCCAGAGCCCGAATGCGACGATCGAGGAGGCGATTGCGGTCGATCCGTTGGCCGGCGTCCCGCTTGCCAAGGAACTCTGCACGCCGGCTTCCAAGCAGAAGGTCGGCAATCGCACGGTCTATGGTTTCGACGATGGCGCTCTGCCGGCCGTCGTGACGATCATTTCCTCCCCGACCGCCGATACCGCCGGCAAGGCACATGGCCTTCGCCTGAAACAGGATCACCCCGAGGTCGAGCTCAGCAATTCCAGCGAGACTTCCGATGTGGCGCTCTCCCAGGCGCTTGCCGCTCGCATCGCTGCCGCGGGCCGGACCAACCAGCCGCTCGACCTGCCGCTGAACGTGCTCGAAGCCAAGCCGGCCATGAACACGATGGCGGTGATCTTTTCCGGCGATGGCGGGTGGCGAGACCTCGACAGCGAAGTGGGGGGCTATCTGCAATCCCAGGGGATCCCGACGATAGGGCTGGATTCGCTGCGGTATTTCTGGTCCGAGCGCAGCCCCCAAGCGACGGCGGATGACCTGGCCAAGATCATCGAACATTATCGCCGGCAATGGGGCGTTCAGAACGTGTTGCTGGTCGGTTATTCGTTCGGCGCCGATGTACTGCCCGCCACCTACAACCTCCTGCCGGCCGAGGACCGGGCTCGCGTCAAGCAGATCACGCTGCTCGGCCTGTCGCATGAAGTGGACTACGAGATTTCCGTGACCGGCTGGCTTGGCGTCTCAGGCGACGGCAAGGGCGGCGATCCGATGACCGATATCGTCAAGATTGATCCGAAGTTCATCCAGTGCGTCTACGGCACCGATGAGGACGACGATCCCTGCCCGACGCTGAAGGACAAGGGCGTCGAAGTCGTGCCGATCGAGGGCGGACATCATTTCGACGAGAACTACCAGGCGCTGGGCAAGCGCATCCGCGACAGCCTTCAGACACGACTGACGAAATAGACCGATCAGATCTCGTGCTTGCGGATGTTGAGGAGGATCTTGTGAAGCGTGCCCGTGAACGCCCGGTATTCCTCCTCGTCGATGCCGTCGAACATCCGCAGCAGTGAATCGTACATGGTCGGCCAGAAGCGCCCAAAGGCGGCGCGGCCTTCCTCGGTGATCGTCACATCGCGGATGCGCATGTCCTCGGCCCGCGGCGTGCGGCGGATGTAACCCTGGTCTTCGAGGGAATCGAGCGTACGGCTCATGGTCGACTGTTCGATGACGGCGAACACGGAGAGCTCGTTGATGGTGAGCGAAGCGGAGACGCTGAGGACGGCGAGCGTGCGCATCTTGGCGGTCGACAGGTCGTATTCGCGCAGTTCCTCCGCCATGTTGGAGTTCCAGCGGGAGATGATGCGGTTCATCAGGTAGGGTGCGAAATGGTTGAGGCCGATCTCGCCCATGGTCGGCCGATTTTCCTGATCGCCCTCCTGATGCCAGCGCAGCACCACGCCTGAAAACCGTTCTGCCATGAAATCCATGTCTCCTAGACCACGTCGTTTCAACGCAACGACGATGCGAGCAGAAAGCCGGAGCCCCCGGCAAGCCCCGGTCCCGGATGGGTCGAGGCGCCGATATGATAAAGGCCCGGCACGTGGGTGCGGTGGTTAACAGACGACTTGAAGGGCCGCCAGAGGAAAAACTGGTCGAGCCCGCAGAAGCCGCCATAGGGATCGCCACCAACGAGGTTCATGTTCATCGCCTCCAGATCGGCCGGCGAGTAGGCGCGGCGGGCGAGCTTGATCTCGGCAAAATTCTCGATGTGGCGGGAAAGCAGAGCCTCGACGCGGTCGGCATAAAGTTCGCGCAGCCCATCGGTCCAGCGGCCGTCGGCAGGTGCGGCGATCTCACCGGCCGCATCGCCCTTGATAAAGCGCGGCGCTTCGGGAAGCTGCAGCCAGAGTATCGACTTGCCGTCCGGCACGCGCGAAGGATCGAAGCTGGCGGGCTGGCCGACGCAGACGGTTGGCTCGGCGGGCAGCAGCCCGCGTTCGCATTCGTTGGTGGCGCGCGAGACGCCGTCGAGACCGGATGTCAGGTGCAGCAGCGCCACCTTGCCGAGTTCCGGATCGCCCTTCCAGCGCGGCGGTGCGGAGAGGGCGTAGTGGATCTGCATGTTGCCCTTACCGTAGCGATAGCGGGCGACGCCTTCCCGGATTTCAGCCGGTGCGGGCTGCGGCCAGTCCTTGAGCAGCCGGTCATAGATCTGGTTCGGTGTCGTGGAGCAGACCACGCCGGCTTTAGCGTCGATCGTCTCGCCGCTTGCAAGCCTCACCCCGGCGACCCTGTTGCCTGGGCCGGCAACAATGCGTTCGACGTCCGCACCGGTACGGATCGCGCCGCCCTGATCCGCGATCAGTCGCTCGAAGGCCGTGACGAGGTTGGCAGCGCCGCCCTTGACGATCGGGCAGCCGGCGAGCTCGATTGCAAAACCGATGACTTTCAGCATTTCGGCCGAATAGGCGCTTTCCGGCGCCAGGCCGCAATGCAGGACCCAGGGTGCCCAGAGGGCGTGCGCGGCCTCGGATTTGTAGGTGGTTTCCAGGTAGCCGCGCGCTGGTGTCAGCGCATCGCCGAACCAGGCGGCGAGTTGGCGCAGGCCTTTGCCCCACCCCTGCCTGGCGACCGTCTTCAATGTGGTGCCGGACCACAGCGCGCCGCCGAGCAGCGAAAACAGGAAGGCGGCATCGGCGCCGAGCGCATTCATTTCCTTGTCGAACGTCTTGCCGTCGCCGGCCGCGAGTGCCTCGAAGGTGGCGATATTGCGCTGGCGATCTTTTGAGAAGACGACGGAAGAACCGTTCGGCCGCAGCACCCCGGTCGGCAGGTCGGCATGGGCGAATTCCAGGCCTCGGGCTTCGAGGTCCTTGCCGAGCGCGGCATAGGCGGGAGACGTGAGGAACAGCACCATGGTGGTGGCCATCACGTCGTGGATGAAGCCGGGCTCGGTGATCTCTTCCGTGCGCAGGCAGCCGCCTATGCGGTCGCTGCGCTCCAGGACGAGGACCTTCTTGCCCTTCTTGCCGAGCATGGCGGCGGCGACCAGCGCGTTGATGCCGCTGCCGACGATGATATAGTCGAAATCCGCCATGCCACCGGTCTTCCTGCTGGATACAGAAAGGGCCGGAACCTCCCGGTCCGGCCCTTTGATCGGATCAGGCGATCAGAGCCAGCGCCCGGACCGGCGAGCCGGTGCCCTTGACGAGCTTCAGCGGTGCGGCGATCAGCACGGCGCCCTTCGGCGGCAGCTGGTCGAGGTTCGATAGCGATGCGAGGCCGTATTTGCCGGCGCCGTGCATGAGGTTATGGGCGGGGAAAGGCGGGTTCATGCCGCCGGCCGAACCGGCATCGGTGCCGATGGTTTCCTGGCCCCAGCCGATAATGTCCTTCGAAATCAGGTATTGGATCGCTTCGGCGGTCGGGCCGGGAGAGTGCGGGCCGTTCTCGTCGGCATTCAGGAAGGTGTCGGTCGAGCCGTTGCGCTTGTACCAGTCGGAGCGCATCAGCACCCAGCTGCCGGCCTCGATCGCGCCGTGCTCGGCTTCCCATTCCTTGATGCTGTCGACGGTCAGCAGATAATCCGGGTTTTCTGCCGCTTCCCTGGAGCGGTCGATGACATTGACCGGCGCCACGAAATTCTGCGGCGGGATGGTGTCGGTGGTGTTGTTCGGTTTGTCCTTGCCGGTGATCCAATGACAGGGCGCATCGAAATGGGTGCCGGTGTGCTCGCCGAGCTCCAGCCAGTTCCAGGCCCAGAACGGCCCGTCCTCGTTATATTCGGAGATCGTGTGGACGGCGACCTTCGGCGTGTTCTTGCCGAACTGCGGCGGCAGGTAAAGAACGGGGGTGTCCGGCCCGAGCGGCGCCGTCAGGTCCACGACCTTGACCGAGCCGGAGAGAAGAGCGGAAGCGAGACTGGTGAGCGTGCTGGAAGACATGGTGCCGGGTTCCCCTTGAATGACCGGTTTCGTTAAGCCGGGCAGCAGCCGGTTTTCCTCTCCGGATGCCGCTAACCGATGAGGGAGCCTATTGCAGAAAATATGAGGATACAAGCAATTGGGTGGGGCTGCGTCGAGCAAATTTCCGTGGCGCATCCCCGATCAAAAAGCGCGAGTTTCCATAGGAAGAAGCTTGTTTCTGACTCCTTTGCGGGCAAGTTCGAGCGGCAATTCGCCTGCCGGAAAATTGCCCGTCCATGCTCCTCTCGTGAGAAAGTATATGCATATGGATGAATAATGGGAGCGAGTGAGGGCGCCTTTTGACCCGGCGGTGATCGGGAGGCGGTGATAAAAGGCTTGCGAGCGGCATCCGTCAGCCGGGCGATCGCAGCCTGCGAACCTTTGACATTTCAAATATCTGCTTCTAGACGGTGGGTCGGTTACAGAGGCAACATTCGCAATGGCAGAAGCGGAAGCGATCGACGTCGATCTGGAGGTCATCGTCCAGGGCGCCCACGGGCGGTCGAAGCCCGAGCTGCGTCTGTGGCTGCGGATGCTGTCGACGACCAAGTTGATCAGCCAGGAAATCCGCCGTCGGCTGCGTGCCGAATTCGGCGCGACCCTGCCGCAGTTCGACCTGATGGCGCAGCTTTATCGGGAGAAGGACGGGCTTCGCCTCGGCGAGCTTTCCAAGCGCACCATGGTCACCAACGGCAATATCACGGGGCTCGTCGAGAGGCTCGAAGCCGATGGTTACGTCCAGCGGGTGACGCCGCAGGGCGACCGGCGCGTGACGGTCGCAAAACTCACCGAGGCGGGTGCGACATTGTTTGCGGCGATGGCCGCGGCGCATGAAGGCTGGCTGCAGGATATGATGGCCGATATCGACCCGCATGCTGTTGCCGCGCTCTGGTCGGAGATCGGCACGGTCAAGGCTTCCGCCAACAACCACCTCTCCGGCGCCGCCTTCGAATAGGCCTCGCCGCCAGCGTCAGCGCTTCTTTTCCTTGTTGAACCTCTGTTCGAGAAGATTGACCAGCCGCACCATCGGCCAGAGGAAGGCGATGTAGATCAGCGCAGCCCCGATCAGCGGTGTCGGGTTTGCATAGAGCGCCTGCGCGTCCGTCGCCTCCTTGAGAAGTTCCGGCAGCGCGACTGTGGAGGCGAGCGACGTATCCTTGAACATCGAGACGCAGTTGTTGGTCATCGGCGGAATGACGATGCGGATCGCCTGCGGCAGCACGACCTTGCGCAGCGTGACGAAGAAGGGCAGGCCAAGGGCCGCCGCTGCCTCGAACTGGCCGCGAGGGATGCCCTCGATGCCGGAGCGAAAGATTTCAGCCGAATAGGCGGCCATGACGATCGAGAAGGCAAGGCCGGCGGACGTCCAGGAGGACAGGCGGATGCCGACGAACGGCAGCGCGTAGTAGATGAGGATCAACACCACCAGCATCGGCGCTGCGCGAAAGATGTCGATGTAGAAAACCGTCAGATAACGCACCGGCTTCGGCCCGTAGAGGCGCAGGAGCGCGATCACCAGGCCGATCGGAATACCGATGCCGATGCCCGCCACGCCGAGCAGGAAGGTGTTGATCAGTCCGCGCAGCAGCGCCGGAAACGCGTCGCCGAGAACCTCGAGGTTGAAGAATGTATCGAGGAGGGTCATTTCCTGGTGCCTCTAAGCTCACGAAAAAGCCGGCCGTCGCCGGCCGGCATGATTGGGTGCGATATCGGTAGCCGGCTCAGGGCTTCGGCAGCGGCTGTTCGACGGCGGAGGCGGAACCGGCGGCCGGATCTGAGCCGAACCACTTCTTGTGGATCGCGGCCAGCGTGCCGTCCTTCTTCATCGCGGTTATCGCGTCGTTTGCCTTTGCGAGCAACGGATGGTCCTTGGTCATCATCAGGCCGTATTGTTCGCCGGTCTTGATGCGCACCTTGACGGCAAGGTCCTTCATCTTGAGGAAGGCGTATTCCATGCCCGGGACGTCGCTGACGGCCACGTCGGCACGGCCCGAGGAGAGATCCATCAGCAGATCCTGCTGGGCATTGTAGCTCTTGATGTCGGTGATACCGTATTTTTCCTTGTTGTCCTTGGCCCACTTGTCGCCGGTGGAGCCGGCCAGGACCCCGACCACCTTGCCCTTCAAGTCTTCGACCTTGGACACGGTCGCTTCCTTGCGGGTGGCGATGCCCATGTCGGCGTCATAATAGGCCTGCGTGAAGGACTGGCTGCCGAGACGCTCCTTGGTGATGGTGATCGAGGAGATCGCCACATCGATACGCTTGGAGGAGGTGGCGGCGAACAGAGCCTGGAAGCCGAGGTCGGAAATCTCGACCGTCATGCCGAGGCGCTTGGCGACTTCGTTGACGATGTCGACTTCGAAACCCTCGAAAGTACCCGTCGCCGTCTTGTATTCGAAGGGCGGGTTGCTCGGATAGGAGCCAACGGCAAGCGCTGCGGCGGAGGCCAGACCGGCACTTGCGACGGACAGGGCAGCAGCACCCGCGAGGCCTAAAACGGCGCGGCGGAAAAGGCTCATGGTCATGATTGCGTTCCCTCTGTTTTGGTGACCGGCGGGCTTTTTTCCTGCCGGATCGGATGCGAAATTGTTCTTGATGGCCGGCAGGTGGAGCGACGAGACGCGAGCCCTCTCCCAAGAGCTGTCCGGCGTCGTCCCTATCCTCTTCAACGCGCGTGAGAGCGGATCGTGATCGAAATTCCAGCAAGATTCAAGCGGAAAGATTGAAGCTTAAATCATGTCTGGAGGCTCATTTTTGTCAGGCAAACAGGCTTGAAAATAGTTTAGGTCTAAACTTGTTTTTCGCTGCCGGCGGTCCGATAGTGGACCACCAACGGGGAACAGAGGCCGCCCGCAATCGTTGCGGTCCCATAGAAAGCCAGGAAGCCACGCCATGCGTTTTGCCTATTTCGCCTTTTTCGAGAATGTCGATGGAAGTCAGCTCGCCGTGAGCAAGGCGGACGCCGAGACCGTTGCTGAAATCATCAAGCTGACGCCGGGGCTGACCACCGCCAATCTCTACACGCCTGAAGTCACCAAGGACATGTACAACAAGGACGAGCAGTCTCCCATCTTCGGCATGCAACTCTATTTCAACGAGCTGAGCGAGCTCGAGGATGCCATGGCGCCGGCCGGCCACCTGCACCAGCTTGCGGCATCCGGCGTGCTGTCGAGCATTCGCGGCGCCAGGGGCACGCAGCAGGCCATGTATGCGCGGCATTTTCCGGTCGACGACGCCAAGCTCGATACAGAAAAGAACGGCAATCCCTGTTCCTACGTGGTGCACTATACCGGTCCGGCCGAGGACCTGAACGTCTGGATGCACCATTATGTCAGCCATCACCCACAGGTGATGCGCACCTTCCCGGGGATCCGCAAGATCGAGGTCCTGTCGCGGGTCGACTGGTGCGGTTTCCTTCCCTGGGAGCGGGTCAACCACATGCAGCGCAACCGGGTGATGTTCGACAGCCCGGCAGCACTGCAGGCGGCGCTGCAATCGCCGGCGCGCATCGCCATGCGCGAGGACTTCAAGACCTTCCCGCCCTTCGAAGGCGGCAATTCCCACTTCCCGATGGAAACGCAGATCATCGTCCCGTAGAAAGGCTCGCCGGCTGAAGGCGAAGTCATTCGACCTGATAGCCGGCTTCCGCCAGCACCGGCGACCATTCCGCATTGACGTCGTCCGGGGGCACGGCGGCGAGCAGGCTGCGGGTATAGGCGTGTTTCGGGTCGGCAAACACCGTTTCCGTTCGGCCGCTTTCCACCACCTCGCCGCGATACATGACCATCACCCGGTCGCAGAGATAACGGACGACCGAAAGGTCGTGGCTGATGAACAGCATCGAGAAGCCGTGTTCGTCGCGCAGTTTCAGCAGAAGGTCGAGAAGCTGTGCCTGAACCGAGACGTCGAGGCCGGAGACGATCTCGTCGGCGACGAGGATGCGCGGCAGGGTGCAAAGCGCGCGGGCGATGTTGACGCGCTGCTTCTGTCCCCCCGAAAGCTGGGAGGGGAAGCGCATCGCGGCATCCGGGGGCAGGCCGATTTCCTTGAGAAGCTCGGCGGCGCGGTCCATGCGCTCGCGGGTGCTGTTGTGCAATCCGCTCGCCTCGTTCGCCTGGGTGACGATGCTGCCGATCCGCCGGCGCGGGTTGAGCGCCGATTGCGGATCCTGGAAGACCATCTGGATATAATCGCGGCGATAGGCCCTGTCGGCATTGCCGTTGGCGGTGACGTCTCGGCCGGCGAGCATGATCTTGCCGTCGGTCGGCGTATCGAGGCCGACCACGAGGCGGGCGAGCGAACTCTTGCCGCTGCCGCTTTCGCCGACGATGCCGACGAACTCACCCTCGCCGAGCGAAAAATCGACGCTGTTGACCGCCTTGAAGCTGCTGCGCTTGGCGAACGGGCTCCAGGCTGTGGTGTAGGCCTTGGTGAGCTTCTCGCCGTTGAGATGGATCCTGGCCGATGCGATCTCGCGGCCGGGCGCCAGCGGCGGCGGAACGATGTCCGGCGTCTTTTCGGTGCGGATGCAGGCAGCGATATGGTTCGGGCCGATATCGGCCAGCGGCGGTTCGATCTCCGTGCAGGCCTCGATCGCGTTCGGACAGCGCGAGGCAAAACGGCAGCCCTTCAACTCCTTCAGCACCCGCAGGCCCGGCATCCGCTCGGGAAGGATGAAGAGGCCGCGGCGCGGGCCGGTAATGGTCGGATTGGCGAGCTGCAGGCAACGCGTATAGGGATGGGCCGGAGCCGAGAACAGCTGTTTTGCCGGGCCGCGCTCCGCGGGCCGACCGGCATAGAGCACCATGATCTCATCGCTGATCTGCGAAGCGAGGCGCAGGTCGTGGGTGATGAAGATCACCGCCGTGCCGTCGCGCTTCTGCATTTCGGCGATCAGCTTGACGATGCGGGCCTGGATCGTCACGTCGAGCGCGGTGGTCGGTTCGTCGGCGATCAAGAGACGCGGGCGGCTGGCAAAGGCCATGGCGATCAGGATGCGCTGGCACATGCCGCCGGAAAGCTGGTGTGGGTATTTTTCGAGCAGCGCCGCGCCATGTGGCAGATGTACGGATTCGAACTCCTTCAGAGCCCGTTCGCGCCAGTTTTCACCGGGGGCAAGGCCGATCCGCAGAAGGTGTTCCTTGATCTGCTGGCCGACCGTCAGCACCGGGTTGAGGCCGGAAAGCGGCTCCTGCGGGATGAAGGCGATGTCGCGGCCGAGCAGGTTGCGGCGACGTTCCGGCAACATGCTCACCAAGTCCTCGCCATCGAAGGCGAGCGTGCCCTTGGTGACCGCAAAACCCTTCGGCAGATATTGCGAAATGGTGCGGCCGATCATCGACTTGCCGGCACCGGATTCGCCGACCAGGCCGAGGATCTTGCCGGGCTCCAGCGAGAAGTTGAGATCGGTGAGGACGGGGAAGTTTTCCTTGGCTCCTACCGATTCAACGCAGAGATTTTGCGCGGAAAGAATGGGATTTTTGGGCGAGGGAATGGCCATGTCAGGTGCGCTCCGTCTGGGTCAGGCGCGTGTCGAGGGTGCGGCGCAGGCCGTCGCCCAGGATATTGAAACCGAAGACCGCGAAGAAGATCGCGAAGATCGGCGCGATCAGGTTGAACGGCGCCTCGTAGATGTTCTGGCGCGCATCGGCGATCATCTGGCCCCAGGCCGCCGTCTCCGAGCCGACGCTCATGCCGACGAAGGAGAGGATCGCTTCGACGATGATGGCGACGCCCATTTCGAGGCTCATCAGTGTGATGAGCAGCGGCAGGGTACCGGGCAGGATTTCGCGGGTGATGGTGCGCCAGTGCGAGAAGCCGATGAGCTGTGCGGCGGAGACGTAATCTCGCCGGCGCAGGACGATGACCTCGCTTCGCAGCACCCGACAGAAGCGGGTCCAGTCGACCAGGATGATGGCGAGCACGACGTTGCGCAGTCCGGTGCCGAGGCCGACCATCAGGATCAGGGATAGAATGACCGGCGGGAAGGAGAGCCAGATTTCGACGATGCGGCCGATCACCCAATCGACCCAGCCGCCGAAATAACCGGCGACATGGGCGAAGAAGGCGCCGATGATCATCGCGCCGATCGAGGCTGTAAACGCCACGGTGAGCGCCACGCGGGCGCCAAAAATCAGCCGGGACAAGACGCAGCGGCCGAGGCTGTCGGTGCCGAGCGGAAACATCGCATCGCCGCCATCGGCCCAGACGGGCGGCGTCAGGATCGACAGCAGGTTCTGCTCGTTCGGATCGTTGGGCGCCAGGTAGGGCGCAAAGATCGCACAGACGGCCAGAATGAAGATGATGACGAGGCCCGTCTGGACGCGGCCGGATTTCAGCCAGAGCGGAAGCGGTCGCCCCTTCGCATATCGTAGCATGTCAACGCACCCTCAGTTTAGGGTTGAGGATCAGGTAGAGGCTGTCGACCACGATGCTGATCACCAGAACGGCGACGCAATAGGTGAGCCCTGCGCCCTGGATGATCGGCAGGTCGGCGTTGCGGATCGCATCGACCATCAGGTTGCCCATGCCCGGATAGGAATAGATGATTTCGACCAGCAGGGTGCCGCCGAACAGGAAGCCGAACTGCACGCCCATCAGGCTCAGCGTCGGCAGGATGGCGTTCTTCAGGCCGTGGCGGATCAGGATGCGCTTTTCGGAAAGCCCGCGCAGGCGCGCCTGCTGGATGTAGTCGTCCTGATAGGCATCGAGCAGGCTCGAGCGCAGCACGCGCATGAGCGACGGAGACAGCGCGATGCCGAGTGCAAGGCACGGCAGGATCATGTGTTGGAGCGCATTGAGGAAGGTCGGGATATTGCCGGTGATCAGGCTATCGAGCAGCAGGAAACCGGTGACGAGCGGGCGCTCGAAACCGGGGCTGAGGCGGCCGGTGAAGGGCAGGACCTCGAAAAAGACGCCGAATATCAGGAGCAGGAACAGGCTCCAGAGGAATTCCGGAAGCGAGAGCAGCAGGATGGAAACGAAATCCATCACCGCTTCGGCGCGAGTGCCGCGCACGTAGAACAGGAAGAGGCCGCCGGCGAGGCCGAAGACGGTTGCGACCATCATGGCGATGACGGCGAGCTCGATGGTGGCGGGCAATGTAGAACCTATCAGGCTTGTCACATCCTGGCGGAAATGGATGGAGCGGCCGATATCGCCGTGGAAGAGCTTGTTCAGCCAGATGCCATATTGCTGATAGAGCGGCAGGTTGAGCCCCATCTCCGTGCGCATGGCCTCGACTTCCTGGACCGTCGCGTTGGGCGGAAGGGACATGGCGGCCGGATCGACCGGCAGGATGCGCAGGATGCAGAAGAGAAGCGCGGAAACAAGCAGCAGGATCGGTATCGCGGTGAGGACACGCTTTACCAAGAGCTTGGCAATGGTCGCAAACATGCGCATGCCCCGTATGACGATGTGAAAGAATGGGTCCGGGCATACCCGGACCCCAGGATGGCGAGGTCAGCCGGTATCAGGACCAGGACATGGTGCTGCCCAGAACCCAGGCATTACCGTACTTGACGTAGTTCAGGCTCTTCTTGCGCACCAGCGTCTGGACGCTCTGCAGGATCGGGATGTTGGCCCCGGTCTCGACAGCTTCCTGCGCGACGGCCTTATAACCGGCAATGCGCTTCTCATAGACCGGCTCGACAAAGAGTTTCAGGATCTTGTCGCCGATCTCCGGACCTTTCCAGGCGCCGAACGGCATTTTCGGGTTCATCAGATAACCGGAGAAGATCTCCGGGTCGCCGGTGGCGTTGTCGAAGCTGTAGAGGGTCGCTTCCGGCAACTGGCCGCCGCGATTCAGTTCGAAATATTTGGAATACTCGATCTGCTGCAGCTCGACCTTCAGGCCGACCTTCTGCCACATCTGCACCAGCGCCCGGGCGATATCGAAATCGCTCGGGAACTGGCCGTTGGTGGCGGCAAGCGTGAAAGTGGCCGGCTTGTCGGCGGTGTAACCCGCATCGGCCAAAAGCTTCTTCGAAAGTTCCGGATCGTAGGCGAACTTATAGTCGGGCAGGTAGCCCGGCGTGCCGGGCGTCGCCGGCACGGAGAGCGGCACGGCCGCGCCGCCGTAAAAGGCTTTGGAGAGCGCCGCCTTGTCGATCGCGTGATGGGCTGCAAGGCGGACGGCCATGTCCGTAAATCCCTTGTCGTTGCGCATCTGGAGGAGGATCAGACGGGTGAAGGGGTTGATCTCGGCGGTCAGGCCCTCGGTCTTGCCGAGGCGCTCGGCTTCACGGACCGGAATGTTGACCGTCAGGTCCACCTGGCCGGACTGGATGGCTGCGGTACGCGCCGACGGATCCTTGATGATGTCGATGGTGATGCGCTTGATCTTCGGCTTGGTGCCGAAATAGGCGTCGTTGCGCTCCAGCACGATGCGGGAATTCATCTGGTAGTCGACGAGCTTGTAGGGGCCGGTGCCGACCGGCTTCTTGGCGAATTCTTCCGGGCCTACGGATTCGATATATTTCTTCGGCACCAGATAGCTGCCCAGAAAAGCCAGCCACTGCGGCGCGGTCGGAGTCGGGGCGGAGAACTTCATGACGCCGGATGTCGGCGACAGGATTTCGATGTCGGTCAGCGTGCGCCAGGAATTGGCGATGTCGAGCTTGAGGCCGGACTTGATACGGTCGACGAAGGTATATTTGAAGTCCTCCATCGTCATCGGATCGCCATTGTGGAACTTCACGTCGCTGCGGATCTCGAACGGCATCGAAAGACCGTCCGGCTTCAGGTCCCACTTGGTGATGAGGTTGCCGATGAGCTTCAGGTCCGGCGACTGATCGAGCGGCTGGTCGAAGACCATCTTGAAGAGCGGCTGCGCATCCGGGACGAAACGCAGGTTCGGGTCCCAGGACGGCACGTCGGACGGCCAGCCGATGGTGACGCTGTCGGTATCTGCAGCGAAGGCGATTGTGGCCTGCGAGAGCACGGAGCCGCTGACCGCGGCAAGGCCGAGCATCTGCAGGAGATTTCTGCGGTCGATTTCAAAAGTCATGACGATCCCTCTGGTTTGCCCGTCGATCGCGACCGACGGACCTGCGGCGGTTGGTGAAACGCAAGCCTGCAATCCTGCCAGGGGCTTCGGTTTTTTCTTCTGACCCGCTTTTCGCGGTTGTCCCCTTAACAATTGAAGGGATCGTAGAACGAGGTATAAATTACTTCAAGCCTAAAATTTCCGATCGTCAGAAATTGAGAATCCTGTCGACTTCTGCGTGTAGAAGGCCGGAAATGCCGGGTTTTTCTCAGCCTGCAGGTTGAGAACGTGATGAGCGACGATTGCCAAAGCGGCAGGCGAAGGCCGAGGACACAAAAATCCATTGACGTTCTTTCCGATTATTTTATGCTTAAAATGTCTTTTAGGAAAATGATGCCTCGGTGCGACTGAAAGAGGGACGCTCATGATCGATCCGCATTGTCATTCCAGCAGCATTATGGTGGAGCGCCCGGCGGCGGTCGCGTTCGAGCTGATGTCGGACGGGCTGAAACAGGGCCAGTGGGCCTGGGGCAGCCTCAACCGCACCGAGGTCGAGCCCGGCCTCTTCGTCGGCATCTCGACCTTCACGGGGAAGCAGACATTCGTACGGCTCCATGTCGACCGCGACCGCTTCCAGGTGGATTACGAAGTCGGCGCGGCCAAGGACGCCATGCAGTTCCGCAATATGTCTCGCGTCATCCCGGGCGAACTCCTGCGCATGGGGCCGAACAGGTGCGTGGTGACGCTGCTGACATGGCGGCTGGAGACGCAGACGGATGCGGAATGGATCCAGTTCGGCACGATCCACGAGGCCGAGATGTTCCTGATCAAGGGTATCCTGGAACGGGCATAAGGACAGAGCCATGCATTCTCCCTATCTCCTATTCGAGGACCAGGCGCTGAAAAACCCGGATGCGCCGATGCTGGTCGCGCCGGCCAGTGCCAAGCTGCCTTATGCGCCCGAGGGCTTTCGCTACAGCTACGGGGACGTTTTCGCCCGTGTCGGCCTTCTGAAGCAGAAGTTTGTGGCGGCAGGATATGGGACCGGAGGCCGTGTCGCCCTCCTTCTCGAAAACCGCCCGGAATTCTTCGACTACTGGCTGGCGCTGAACGCGATCGGCGCCTCGATCGTGCCGATCAATCCCGACCTGCGCCGCGACGAGCTGCTCTTCCAGCTCGACATGGCCGAGGCTCCGTTGATGGTCGTTATCCGCGAGCGGCTGGATGATCTGCGGGATATCTTGCCCGATAAGGTGACGGTGATCGCTGTCGGCGGCGACATTCCGCCTTCGCCGGAAACACGCGAGGCGCGGCCCGGCGGTCCGGATGCCGAGTGCGCGCTGCTGTTCACCTCCGGCAGCACCGGCAAGCCGAAGGGCTGCATCCTTTCGAACATCTATTTCATCGGCATCGCCGAATGGTACACGACGCAGGGCGGCATCGCCGAAATGGGCGAGGGAGCCGAAGTGGCGCTGACGCCGTTGCCGATGTTCCACATGAACGCGCTCGGCTGCACGGCGGTCGGCATGATCATGAAGGGCGGCGCGATCGTGCCCCTCGACCGGTTCCATTCAAGCAGCTGGTGGGCATCGATCGCCGATTCCGGCGCGACGATCATCCATTGCCTCGGCGTCATCCCCGCGATCCTGCTGCAGCTCCCGGCCGTCGAAGCGGAGCAGGCACATAAGGTGAAATTCGCGCTGGGACCGGGCGTCGATGCCCGTCACAAGATCGAATTCGAGGCGCGCTACGGCATCCCGATCGTCGAAGCCTGGGCGATGACCGAAACCGGCGGCCGGGCAGTGACCACCACCGCGGCGGACGACTATACGCCAGGCCTGCGCTGCATCGGCCGGCCACGTGCGGGCATGGATTTTCGGATCGTCGACGATGCGGGGAACGACGCGGAGCTCGGCAAGCCGGGTGAACTGCTGGTGCGTGCCCAAGCCGCGAACCCGCGCGACGGTTTCTTCAGTGGCTATTTGAAGGACGAAAAGGCGACCGAGGAGGCCTGGGAGGGTGGCTGGTTTCATACCGGCGACGTCATTTATGCCGACGAGAAGGGGCTTCTTTATTTCTTCGACCGCAAGAAGAGCATCGTGCGGCGCAGCGGCGAGAATATCGCGGTGCTGGAAGTGGAAGCGGCTCTTGCCAAGGATCCGGCGGTCAAGGCATCCGCGGTGACGCCGGTGCCGGACGACCTGCGCGGCGAGGAAGTTTTTGCATTCATCGTTGAAAGCGAGACCGCCGGAGCGGGCGAGCCGGCCGAAAAGGCAAAGCGGATCATCGAGGCCGCCGGCGCTCATATCGCCTATCACAAACTCCCCGGCTACGTGGTCTTCATCGACAGGCTGCCGGTGAGTTCGACCCAGAAGCTGCAGCGCGGCGAGATCAAGACAATGGCGGCAAAGGCGGTCGAGGACGGTTCGGCGGTCGACCTCAGGAAGCTGAAGGCATCGATCCGCAAGACGGGATGAACTCCCTTACGGTTCCTCATCGGTTCTGTTATAGAATAAATCACAGCTTAAATCGCGCTATGGAGGCATGCATGACCCCGGAAAAGATCCTCTATGAGACCTCCGTTACCGCTTACGGCGGCCGGGAAGGAAAGGCGCAGAGCACCGACGGCAGTTTCGCGGTCAATCTTTCGGTGCCGAAAGGGCTCGGTGGCCCGGGGGGCGAGGGGACCAATCCGGAGCAGCTTTTTGCCGCCGGTTACGCGGCATGCTTCCTCGGTGCGGTGAAACTCGTGGCGCGCACCAGCAAGATCGCGCTGCCGGACGACGTCTCGATCACTGCCAAGGTCGGCATCGGCCCGGTGCCGGTCGGTTACGCGCTGGCGGTCGAGCTGATGGCGTCCCTGCCCGGCATCGAGCGCGCAGTCGCAGAAGAGATCATCGCGGGTGCGCACGAACGCTGCCCCTATTCCAATGCGACCCGCGGCAATGTCGACGTCAAACTGACGGTGGCCTGATGGTCTTGTCCCGGGCGCGGCAATCCTACGACGGTGTGGTTCTGGCGGTGCCGGTGACGGTGCCCTACCAGCGCTATTCCATCGAGACCGCGCATTGGTGGATGGGCAAGGCGCTCAGGGCATTGGCGGAGGGTGCCGGTATCAGCCACCGGGATTTCGATGGCTTTTCGGTCGCGAGCTTCACGATGGGGCCAGACGTCGCAGTCGGTCTCACCCAGCATTTCGGTTTGTCGCCGCGCCACATCGACCACGTGCCGATGGGGGGCGCCGCGGGCATCGTCTCGCTGCGCCGGGCGGCGCGGGCGGTGCAGGCGGGCGATGCGGACATCGTCGCCTGTGTGGCGGCCGACACCAATCAGGTCGATACGTTCCGCAAGACGCTCGCCAATTTCTCCCGTTTTGCGCAGGATGCTTCCTATCCCTATGGCGCAGGTGGCCCCAATGCGAGTTTCGCGTTGATCGCACGCCACTACATGGATCGCTACGGTGCAACTCGGGAGGATTTCGGCAAGCTTTGCGTCGCCCAGCGCGACAACGCGCTCAGAAACCCGGATGCGCTGATGAAGAAGCCGCTGACGCTTGAGCAATATATGTCGGCCCGGCCGATCGCCGAGCCGTTCCATCTGTTCGACTGCGTCATGCCCTGCGCCGGTGCGGAAGCCTTTCTGGTGACGCGCGAGGAGACGGCCGTCTCGCTCGGGCTGCCGTTCGTCCGGCTGCTGTCGGCCATCGAGCGGCACAACGCGTTTGCCGAGAATCCTGTGCAGGTGCGCGGCGGCTGGGTGGTCGATCGCGACGAACTTTACGGCATGGCGGGTTCGAAGCCGGACGACATGGATCTTGTCCAGACCTACGACGATTACGCGGTGATCTCGATGATGCAGTTCGAGGATCTGGGTTTCTGCGCCAAAGGTGAGGGGCCGGATTTCGTCCGGCAGAATACATTCACGATCGACGGGTCGTTTCCGCACAATACGTCCGGCGGCCAGCTTTCGGTCGGCCAGGCGGGGGCCGCGGGCGGGCATCTCGGGCTTACCGAAGCGATGCGCCAGCTTTTGGGGACAGCGGAAGGCAGGCAGGTCGAGGATGCGAAACTCGGGCTGGTTTCAGGTTTCGGGATGATCAACTACGACCGCGGGCTCGCCTCTGCGGCCGCCATTCTGGCGAGGGCGTGATGACCGAACCCTTCCTCAAGCCGAGGCGAAAGAACCCGCTCGCCCGCACCACTCAGCCGCTGCTGCCTCCCTCGGCCCGCAGCCGCAAGGCGCACGGGCTGACGCTTGCTGCATCGGTTGGACGGTTCATGCTGCAATGCTGCGGCGAATGCGGCCGCTACACCTATCCGGCACGCGACGCCTGCCCGAACTGCCTTTCGTCCGACCTGCCGTTCCGGGACGCACCGGCCGGTGGCTTGCTGCTGTCGGAAACGCGGATCGAGGTCACCAGCGATCCCTATTTCCGCGAGCATATGCCGTGGCGCACCGGCCTGATTCAGCTCGACTGCGGACCGGTTGTCGTCGTGCATCTGCATGGCGATTGCGGCGGGGCCGGTAGCCGGCTCAAGTTGTCCCTGCAGCTGGACCGGACCGGACAGGCCGTGTTCTTTGCCAAGCCCGTTTCGGAGACGCCGCACATGGAAGACGATCCTCAATGGCGTGAGATGAGCGCCGATCCAAAGCACCGTCGGGTCTTGATCACCGATGGACGCAGCCCGCTTGCATTGCCGCTGGCGCAGGCTCTCGGGAAAGCGGTAGCGGCCAAGATTTTCGTCGGCGTGACAGATCGCTGGAAACCTTTCGACCAGCAGGCGTCGCTGGAGGCGATCGAAGGCGTGGAAATCGTCGATCTCGACCTGACCAGCGAACGTTCGGTGCAGGACCTGTCGATGGATATCGGCGCCAAGGTAGAGATCCTGATCAACACCGCCGATCACGTCCGGCCGGTGCATCTCTTCGACGTTAGCGCGGCCAATATAGTACGCGAGGCGATGGATCATACCGTGATGGGATTGATGCGTCTTGCCCAGGCTTTTGGGCCGGTGATGCGCTCGCGCGGCGCCGACGGTGCGGCCGGGGCCGTTGCCTGGGTCAATGTGCTCTCGGTTCATGGGCTCAGCAATGCGCCGCAGTTCGGCGTCCATTCCGCCGCGCATGCGGCCTGTCTGTCGCTGTCGCAATGGCTGCGCACCGAGCTCAGGCCGGGCGGTATCCGGGTCGTCAACGCATTCACCGGGCCGCTCGATACCGAATGGTTCCAGACGGTGCCACCGCCCAAAGTGGCGCCAAAGGCCCTGGCCGACGCTGTTCTTGACGGATTGAAGCGCGGACTTGAAGACATCTATGTCGGCGATGTCGCCAAGGATATTGAGGCGCGGCTGTTCGACAATCCGAAAGCCGTCGAGCGGGAGGCTGGCCAATGAGCGGCGATATTCTTGGTGCCTTTGCGGGGGCATTGGCGAGCGGTGCGGTTCGCGTCATCGATCTCACCCACACGCTGTCGCCCGATTTCCCGGTCATCGTCATGCCGCCGGAACTGGGGCAATCCGCGCCATTCCGGATGGAGCGGATTTCGCGCTACGACGGCGGCGGGCCGGCCTGGTATTGGAATAATCTCTCCTTCGGCGAACATACCGGCACGCATTTCGATGCACCGATCCATTGGTATACGGGCCGTGACCTGCCGCTCAATTCGGTCGATACGCTGCCGCCGGCCGATATGATCGCGCCGGCCTGCGTGATCGACTGCTCGCAGCAGGCGGCCGAGGATGCGGATTTCCTGCTGACGGTTGCCGATGTCGTGAAGTGGGAAGAACAGCATGGCCGCATTCCGGCGCGATCCTGGGTCTTCCTGCGCACGGACTGGTCGAAGAAGTCAGGCGCCGCCTATGCCAATCTGCAGGCGGATGGCGCCCATACGCCCGGACCGGATGCGGAGGTGATGCGCTTTCTGGTGGCGGAGCGTGGCATCATCGGCTTCGGCACCGAGACGATCGGCACGGACGCCGGCCAGGCCGGGCATTTCTCGCCGCCCTATCCGGCGCACCACTACCTTCACGGCGCTGGCCGCTACGGGCTGCAATGCCTCACCAATCTCGACCGGCTGCCGCCGACCGGCGCGATGGTGGTTGCGGCGCCGCTCAAGATCCAGAACGGTTCAGGCAGCCCCTTGCGCGTTCTGGCGCTCGTTCAGGAACGCTCCACCAGATGAGATCCGCTCGCCACCCGCCGGGCGGCGGTATCGTAGAAGCTTGTCAGCAATTCCAGCATTTCGGTCGCCTCGCCAAGCCCCTGTTCCGCGTGATCCATCTTCTGGATCAGCGAGACGAGAAGCTGCCGCCGCAGAGCCCGATAATCCTGGGTAAGCTTGGTGCCCTTGCGGGTCGGCGTGTAGAGCGTGTCCTTGCGCGATCGGCCCTTGACCCGCTCGATGAGCTGCAGCGTCTGGAGCTTCTTGATAGCGTATTGGATATTGGCGGTGTCGTCGCGGCCGAGCAGGCGGGAAATCTCGCCGAGCCCTTTCGGCTTGTTGCGATAGCGGATCGTGTGCAGGATGGCGGTGTCGAGGCCGCTCAGGCCCGCGCCGGCAAGCTCGCTTGAACTTTCCGACTGCCACCGCAGGAAGGCAGCGGAAATTCGCCAGAGCGACCATTCGAACTCGGTCAGCGCTGCTTCCGACATCTCGACGGTCGTATCGCTCAACGGGTTTTCAGGCGTGGTCGACACAGTCATGCGGCTCTCCGGGCGGTTTCTGTGCCTGGAGTAAAGCCTTAAATTGGGGTTTTGACGAGTGCGAATCGCACCCGGAAAATGAACGAAACGAGGGGAACATGCGCATCTTCTGGCAGAGCTTCATCGATGCCACCGCAAGCGCCGCCTATATGACGCGGCTCTCGGACTATCTGAACAGCATTGCCGAACCGGGCACGACAGTCGACGTGTTCGGGATCAGCCCGCCGGACCGGCATTTCGGGCGGTTGGCGGAGTTCCGCTGCGCGGCGATCGCCATCGACAACGGGCTGGAGGCCGCGAGCCGCGGATATGACGCCGTCGTCATCGGCCATTTCCAGGATCCCGGCCTCTATGAGCTCAAGTCGGCACTGACCATTCCGGTGATCGGCGCTGGTGAGGTCTGCATGCATTATGCGGCACGGCTCGGGCGGCGCATGGCGCTGGTGACCCTCGATGACGTGTTCCAGACCTGGCATTACGAGCAGGCCGACCTCTACGGCCTCGGCGGCCGGGTGAAGCACGTCGCCGGCATGAACTGCGAACCGTCGGATTTCAGTGCTGCCTTTGCGGGAGACGATGAGGCGAGACGGCGGATGCTTGCCAGTTTCACCGCCTGCGCCGAACCGCTGGTGCGCGACGGCGCCGATGTCGTGGTGCCGGCAGGCGTTCTGCCGGGCCTGCTGGTTGGCGGCGAATACGGGTTCAAAATCCTGCATGCGCCCGTCGTCAACACGGCGGCAGTGGCGCTGAAGAGCGCCGAGATGGATGTGCGGCTGCAGAAGATCAGCGGCATCGAGGTGAGTCGCGGGCCGTTCTGCGCGCTCGCCAACGCGCATGCGATCGAGGATTTCCGGACTTTCGTCGCCAACGGCCGTCAGGCGCCGCTGTTTCCGACCGGCACCTGACCTTGTTCGTTCTGCATGTCGTTATCCCAAAACCGCGTCACACTTTTGGGCGACATGCACGTCACATCGTCAGCATCAGGCGCCCGCGCGAGATGGCGCCCTTTTCCATCAGACGGTGGGCTTCGGCTGCCTCCGACAAGGGCATGGTGCGGGCGACCTGGGGCTTGAGTAGGCCTGCGCCGGCGAGGCCCATCATCGCTTGAAGCGCCGACTTGTCGTCGGTGATCATCGCACGGGTTATCTTGACGCCGAATTCCTCACCCCGGTCCCTGATCGGGTCGGCGACCAGCCAGACCATGTGGCCGCCCTTTTTCAGCACCTTGTAGGACTTGTCGTGGACTTCGCCGCCCATCAGTTCGAAGACGATATCCTGATCGGTAAGGAGCTCCGAAAAATCCTCCTCGTCATAGGCGACGACGTGGTCGGCGCCGAGGCCGAGGACATAATCGCGGTTCGTCGAGCGGCAGGTGGCGGTGACATGGGCGCCGAGATGGTGGCAGAGTTGGACCAGCAATCCGCCGACCGCACCGGAACCGGAATGCACGAGGACCTTGTCGCCGGATTTGACTTCCGCGGTCCGTACCGCGATCCAGGTGCTCAAGCCGGCATTGGTGAGCGCCACCGCATCGATGGTCGAGAGGCTGTCCGGAATTTTGACAGCATGCTTTTCATCGACGGCGATCATTTCTGCATAACCACCCTGGGCAAAGACGCCGGCCATGACTGCGGCCCGGTCTCCGACCTCGAATTCCGTGACGCCGTCGCCGACGGAAACCACCGTACCGCCGCCGTCGCGGCCGGGCACGCTCGGCATCGGCAGGGTGAAATGGTTTTGCAGATGTCCGGCGCGGAGTTTCCAGTCGAAAGGCGTGACGCTGGCGGCCTCGAGTTTTACCAGGATCTGGCCCGGTCCGGCGACCGGATCGGGCAGCTCGACATAGTGCATCACATCGGCCGGGCCGTGCTCGCTGTATTGGATGGCTTTCACGTCGTCACTCCTGGAAAATCGATGCAGCTTATGCGGAGCGTGCGGCGGCAACGTCGGCAGCGATGCCGGCGCCGAGAAACCTCGTATCGCTTGAGAGCAGATAGAAGCTGATGCCGGCTTCCGACCATTTGCCGACGTCATCGGCGGAGGGGCGGAATATGCCGACGGCCTTGCCTGCCTTGCGCGCGGCTTTGGTGATCCTGAGAATGGCCGCGTCCAGCTTCTCGGCTCCATCCGGCCCTATCGCGCCGATCGAGACGGAGAGGTCGCCGGGGCCGATGAAGACCACGTCGATACCTTCTACGGCGACGATTTCTTCGACATTGGCCAGCCCTTCGGCGGTCTCGATCTGGATTGCCAAGACGAGGCTTTCGTTCGCCGATTTCAGATAGTCGGGAATGCGGTAGCCGTAGCCCGCGGCACGTCCCGGGCCGACGCCGCGTTCGCCTATCGGCGGATAGCGGGTCGCCAGAACGGCGGCCTTGGCCTGGGCGACGGTCGAGACGCGTGGCACCAGCACGCCGGCAGCTCCGGCGTCGAGCACGGCGGCTATCGATTCCGGGGCGTGGCCCGGAACGCGCACCATGGCGGGCACGCGATGGACATCGGCGGCACGGACGAGGTTTTCGATCAGCTCACGGCCGATCTGAGCATGCTCGGCGTCGATGCAGATGAAGTCGAGGCCGCTCGCCGCAGTCACCTCGATTGCGACCGGATGCGGGATCGCCGCGAATGTGCCGATGACGCGCTCATGACCAATACATTTCCTGCGGAAGTCGCTCATCGGGATGCCTTATGAAGTCTGCTGAAACGGCTTTGAACTACGCCAAATTAAAATTTAAGCCTAAAATTCCTGGAGCTGCAAGTGAATTAAACCGTATACTGAAAATGACGTTAATTAAGGCATTGACGCGCAATATAAGGGAACCCCCTTGATAAACGACAAAATCAGTATACTGTTTCCACAGGAGATTTCGATGTTAAAGCCGAGCGACAATCTGGTGGATGCGATCTATGCCGATCTGCGGCTGAAGCTGCAGCGGAGTGCCGTTTCGCCGACCGATCGCCTGGTGGATACCGAAATCGCCAACGCTCACGGCATTTCCCGCATGCCGGCGCGCGAGGCGCTGCTTCGGCTGGTTTCCGAAGGCTACCTTGTCGGCACGACGCGCGGCTTTGCGGTGCGGGAATTGTCGCTGGACGATATTTCCGGGCTTTTCGAGGTGCGCCGCCAGCTAGAGCCGCGTGCCGCGGCCTGTGCCGCCCGCGACATGACGCCGGAGATCGAGGCGGAGATCACGGCGGCGATGAACCGGGTGGAGCTGTCGCTGAGCCAAAGCGATATTCCAGCCCTGCTGGCGGCCAATGTCGATTTCCGCAATGCGTGGCTGAAGGCCGTCAACAACCCGCATATGGCGGCGACGATTTCCCGCTTCATCGATTATTTCCAGTCGGTGCGGCTCGGCACGTTCGCCGATCCGGCTACGGCCGGCCTTTATATCGACGGCCTTTCCCGCATTCATGCGGCTTTTCTCGCGCATGATCCGCTGATGGTCCAGGACCGCATGACGCTTTTCATGTTCGCGGCGGAGGAGGCCTACCTCTCCGTCCGGCGGCGCCAGTTGCAGGAGGCGGAGACCGCGCGTCCCGCCCGCAGAAGAATACCAAAGAGAGGAACAGCATGATCAAGCCGCATCCGCTGAAAGGCCCAAGCAGACTGAAACTCGGCGTCTTTTCGCCGAATGCCGACGGTGGGCTTGCGATCACCGACGTGCCGGAACGCTGGCAGGCCCGATGGGAAGACAATCTCAATGCCGTGCAGATCGCCGACCGCGGCGGGCTCGACTTCTTCCTGCCGATCGCCCGCTGGAAAGGTTTCGGCGGCAAGAACCGGGTGCGCGAATGGTCGTTCGAGACATTCACTTGGGCGGCCGGCCTTGCTTCCGTCACCGAGCGGATCGGGCTGTTCATGACCGTGCACGTACCGCTCCTGCACCCCCTTTATGCGGCAAAGGCGCTCGCCACCGTCGATCATATCAGCGGCGGCCGGGCGGGCCTCAATATCGTCTGCGGCTGGAACCCCAAGGAATTCGGCATGTTCGGCGTGCCGCTGGTCGAGAAGGGTTATGACCAGGCCGACGAATGGCTGGAGATCATGGAGCGGGCCTACACGTCGGACGCTCCGTTTGACTATGACGGCACCTATTACAAGCTCAAGGACGTCGTCAGCCGGCCCGCCAGCCTGCAGTCGCCGCGGCCGGTCACCATGAACGCTGCCTTCGGAGGCCCCGGCCGGGATTTCGCGGCCAAGAACTGCGAATACCTGTTCACGACGTTCACGGAGATCTCCGAGGCTGGAAAACACGTGGAGGACATCAGGAGCCGGGCCGACAAGCTCGGGCGCGATGTCGGCGCCTATACGGTCTGCCACGTCGTCTGCCGCGAGAGTCAGCAGGAGGCCGAGGATTATTACGAACGGTATGCGGTGACGATGGCCGATCACGCGGCGGTCGATGCGCATATGGCCGGCAAGAAGGAGTTCACCCAGTCGCACGACAAAAATGCTTACGATCTGTATCGAAAGCGGTTTGCAGGCGGCGCCGGCGGTTATCCGTTGATCGGTACACCGGAAAAGATCGTCGAAGACATGATCGCGATCGCCGAACAGGGGTATTCCGGCATTGCCATGTCTTTCGTAAACTACACCTATGAGCTGCCTTTCTTCTGCGATCGCGTCATGCCTTTGTTGAGAAAAGCGGGGCTGAGGGTCGAATGACGATAAATATTCAAAGCGACGAAGTGGACGCGACGCGGCTCGCCTTCCGGGAAGGCATGGCGCAGCTGGCAGCGGCCGTGAACATCGTCACGACAGACGGACCGGGCGGGCTTGCGGGCTTCACGGCGTCGGCCGTCTGCAGCGTGACGGACCGGCCGCCGACGTTGCTCGTCTGCCTTAACCGGTCAAGTTCGGTCGCCGGCATGTTCGAGAAAAATCGCGTGCTCTGCGTCAATACACTGGCTGCAGGCCACGAGCCGATGTCGAGGCTGTTCGGCGGCTCGACGCCGCAGGATGACCGGTTTGCGGTGGGCGATTGGGTGCTCGCCGCGACGGGATCGCCGCGGCTGACCGATGCGGTCGTGTCTTTCGATTGCGAAGTGGAAAATGTCGTCGAGAGCGGCACGCATCACGTGCTGTTCTGCCGGGTCGTCGGGATTGCCCATGGTCCGGAGGACGAAGAAGCGCTCGTCTATTTCCGGCGCCGCTATCACCACCTCAAGTGAGATGAATACCTCCGCGGGATCGGCTCCCGCGGAGGGCTTTGCATCACTTGGCCTTGGCGATGATCTCGCCGAGCACTGTGTCGAAACGGTCGATCTCTTCCACCTTGTTGTAGTGGACCATGGACACGCGCATGCAGCCCGTTTCCATGGTCAGCCCGAGGCGCTTCATCAGCCGCGGCGCAAACATGTGGCCGTCACGGCTGCCGATGCTGTTCTTGCCGAGCTCGGTCGAGAGAAATTGCGGCGTCAGGCCCGGAATGTTGAAGCAGATCGTCGGAACCCGCTTTTCCACCTGGGCTTCGTCGGAGACGCCGTAGATCGTCGCGCCGTGCTTCTTCAAGACCGACAGCATCTTCTTCGACAGCGTCTGCTCGTAGGCGCGGATGGCGCCCATGGCAGCGGCAAGTGCATCTCGGCGCGAATGTTCGCCGTCGGGAAGGAACCTGTGGCCGAGGTCTTCGAGATAGAGCACGGCAGCATTCATGCCGGCGACGTTCTCGTACGTGAAAGTGCCGACCTCGATCTTGTAGGGCGGCACGTCCGGAATGAAGTCTTCCTTGAAGGTAGGCAGCTTGACCAGCGCGTCATAACGGCCCCAGAGGAAGCCCATATGCGGCGAAAAATTCTTGTAGCCGGAGCAGACGAGGTAGTCGCAATCCCAGGCCTGAACGTCGATCAGCGCGTGCGGGCCGTAGTGCACGCAATCGAGGAAGACCTCGGCGCCGGCCGCATGCGCCAGCTTGCCGACGGTTGCCACGTCGACGATCGTGCCAATCGAATGGGCGGTGACGGTGCAGGCGACCAGGCGGGTCTTGTCGTTCAGGAGCGGCTTCAGGTCGTCGGTATGCAGCATGCCGTCTTCGCGCATCTTCCACCAGACGATCTGGGCGCCGTCGGCCTCTAGCGCCATCCAGGTGGCGATGTCGGCGTCATGGTCCATGTCGGTGACGATGATCTCGTTGCGCTCCTGCAGCATCTTGGCGATGCCGAGGCTGACGAGGCGGATGAATGACGTGGCGTTGAGGCCGAAGGAGATTTCCTCCGGACGGTAGGCATTGACCAGCAGGCCGACCGAGACGCGGGCTTCGGCAATGGTGCGGTCGACGCCCTGGCTGTGGAGATAGGGCGCCATGCGCTGCACGTTGCAGTCTACGAGATGGGCCGCGACCGCATCGACGACGGCCTGGGGAACCTGGGCACCGCCGGCATTTTCGAAGAAGATGAAGTCCTTGTATTTCTGAAGGGCCGGAAATTTCAGCCTCAGCTCATCGACCGGAAAAGCCTTGGCGAGATTGTCGCCTGCCGTGACATGCGTGTTCATGGATTTCTCCCAGGTGTCGTATTCATCGATGAAGAGGGGATGCAGGTGACAACCAACTTCCCCGTGTCTATGTTGGGCCTGTTGCCGAATGAGCATTTGATCAAACTTTCAAATGTTCTATTGTGCCATTGGCATTTGATCAAGGGGAATCGCGTCGGGAACAGCAGAGGGTCCGACGCCCAAGAGACTTGAAGAGCGTGGCCCGTTATGCGAGGCCTGGTTGTGATTTGAATGGGATCAGAGGGCAAGGATGGCGGATAGCGGGCTTTTGAAGGTCACGTCGCGCGTGACCGTTCAGGATACGGTCTACGAACAGCTGCGCCGGGCGCTGATGTGGGGTTCCTTTGCCCCGTCGCAGGCGATCACCATTTCGTCGCTGGCAACCGAGTTCGGCACCAGCCACATGCCGGTGCGCGAGGCGCTCCGAAGGCTTGCGGCGGAAAACGGACTGGAAATCGGGCATAACGGTTCGGCCCGGGTGCCGGCGGTTTCGCGCGAGCGGCTCGACGATCTCTGCCAGGCGCGTATCGCGCTCGAGGGGCTGGCGACGGAACTCGCCGCCAAGCATATGAGCGACGAGGATATCGACCGTTCGGAAGTGCTTGCGCGCGAGCATGAGGAAACCGGCAAGGCCGGCGACGTCTACGGCATGCTGCGCAAGAACCAGGAATTCCATTTCGGCATCTACGAGGCTTCGCGTTCCGAGGTGCTGCCCCAGCATATCGAGATGCTCTGGCTGCGGTTCGGCCCCTATATGCGGATGCTGACCAATTACGTGGAAAAGGAATTCGACAAGGGCGTCGTACACCCGTTCTCGTCCTATCACTTCCGGATCGTCGCGGCGCTTCGCGAGCGCAACGGCGCGCTGGCGCGGGAGATGATGGTGGGGGATATCCTCGCCACCCAGTCGCACCTGCGGGACATGTCTCCGGAACTGCGGTAACCCCGGCGCCGTGCGCCGGGGTGTAAGCTTTCGAAGTTCAGCCTACTGGCCGAGGCCGAGCGAAGCGAGATACTCGACGGAAGCCGGGATCTTCGACTTGTCCTTGATCTCGACGATCAGGCGCGGATTGCTGGTGAGATCGGCAAGTGCCTGGAAGACCGACGGCCAGAGGATATTGCCTTCGCCAAGCGCCCAGTGGCGGTCTGCGTATCCGTCGGCGTCCTGCAGGTGGACGTGCTGCAGGCGGTTGCCGGCTGCCTTCACATAATAATCGACCGGCGGAGCGCCGGTGGAGCCATGCGCGTAATGGGCGTGGCCGGTATCGATCGAGACCGCGACGGCCGGTGAGTTGAAGCTGTCGGCGAGTGCCACGCGGACGTGCTGGTCGATATCCTCGATGTTTTCCAGAACGATCACGGCGCCGATATCCTCGGCCTGCTTGACGGCATCGCGCATCGTCAGATGCACGTGCTCGACGACGCGCTCCGGCTCGCCCTTGTTGTTGTCGAGGTTGTTGTAGGACCAGGTCGTATAGGGGCTGTGGGCAACCATCTGCGTCGCGCCGATTGCCGCGCAGACGTCGAGGCCTTGCTTGAGGCGCTTGGCGACGACGGCGCGGATATCCGGGTCATTCGAGGCGATGGTGAAGCCCCAGAACGGGCCGTGGATGCCGAGGCGGCCGTCAAAACCGTCCAGCAGCTTCCTGGCGCGCTCGGCAAGCGGCGTCCAGTCGCCGTTCAATACGTCGGCGGTGGTGAAATCCTGGAGTTCGAGATCGCGCTGTTTTTCGAAAAGCCAGTTGCGGTGAATTTCGAGCTCGCCAAGCGTCATGGCGGCGCCGATCACGGGAAGGGAGGACATGGAAAACTCCATCAAACAAAGAAAATGTGGGGAGGGGGAATGCGCCGGAAGAAACTCCACGCAGAGGGTTCGATGCCAGAATTTTGTGTCGGCAATATTACATTTGTAACGCGAGACGATGAAATTTGCATCCGTGTTCAATTTCATCGAATCGCCAAGATAGCGTCACGGAACTGAAACACAGGCTGGCCAAATAACCCCCGTAAATCAGGGGGTCGTCGTGAGCGGCAGCAAGACGCTTCTTATCGTTGTTCATCGGGCGAGCGGCTTTCATGTCCGCGGCCCGAGCAAATGGCGTGTCGTTGGCGGGCCAGGCTCTGCGAACCCCTTAAGCCGTCACCGCTCGGGCCCGCAGGGACTGATCGAGCTCGTCCATCAACCGAAGCCAAAGGACAATTTCCATGGTCAACTTCACCCGCCGCAGCACGCTTGGTCTTGCCGGCGCCGCTGCCGGTTCGCTGATCCTGCCGCGCTTCTCGATCGCACAGGGCGACAAGCGCCCCTCGATCACCATCGCCGTCCAGAAGATCACCAACAACAACACGCTCGACGTCTGGCACGAACAGTCGAATGTCGGCGAGCGCGTTTTCTTCCCGAACCTTTGGGAAGGCCTCATCCTGCGCAACTGGATGGGCAACCAGGGTCCGATCCCGGGTCTCGCGACCGAATGGAAGCGGATCGACGACAAGACGCTGGAACTGAAGCTGCGCCGGGGCGTCAAGTTCCACAACGGCGACGAGCTGACGGCCGACGACGTCGCGTTCTCGTTCTCCAGGGAGCGGGTGTTCGGCAATACGGAGCCGGCCGGCGGCAAGACGATCTTCGAATCCGAGCACAAGCCGACCACCGTCAAGGAACTGCCGGCTACCGTTCCCGGCGTCGGCCGTCGTCTGTGGCCGGCCCTTGCCGGCGTCGAGGCCGTCGACAAGTACACTGTCCGTTTCCACAACGCGACGCCGGATGTCACGCTGGAAGGCCGCCTCTATTCCGGCGGCAGCCAGATCACCAACCGCCGCGCCTGGGACGAAGCCAAGTCGTTTACCGAATGGGCTCGCAAGCCGGTTACCACCGGTCCCTACATGGTTGCCGAATACAAGCCGGACGTCTCGCTGACGCTCGTCGCCTTTGACCAGTACTGGGGTGGCCGCCCGCCGCTCGCCCAGATCCGCTTCGTCGAAGTTCCGGAAGTCGCCTCGCGCGTCAACGGCCTGCTTTCCGGCCAGTACGACTTCGCCTGCGACCTGCCGCCGGACCAGATCGCCACGATCAGGGCGGCCAAGGGCTTTGAAGTTCAGAGTTCGACCATCTGGAACCACCGCGTTTCGACCTTCAACACCCAGAACCCGATCCTTGCCAATCCGCTGATGCGCCGCGCGATGACGCACTCGATCGATCGCAAGGCGATCGTCGAGGCGCTCTGGGCCGGCCAGACCGTCGTCCCGGCCGGTCTGCAGTTCGAATCCTTCCGCACCTCGGACATGTTCATCGAAGGCTGGGCTGCTCCGGAATTCAATCCGCAGCTGGCGAAGGACCTGATCAAGCAGGCCGGCTACAAGGGTGACCCGATCCCGTACCGCCTGCTCAACAACTACTACACGAACCAGACGGCCAACGGCCAGATCATGGTCGAGATGTGGAAGCAGGTCGGCATCAACGTGCAGATCGAAATGAAGGAAAACTGGGGCCAGATCCATGATCCGGCAGGCGTCAAAGGCGTCCGCGACTGGTCGGCTTCCAACACGATCAACGACCCGATCACTCCCCTCGTCGTGCAGTTCGGCCCGAATGGCGAAGTCCAGCAGAAGAAGGACTGGACGAACGGCGAAATGAACAAGCTTGCGCAGGTCATGGAAACCTCCACCGACCGTGCGCTGCGCAAGAAGGCGATCGCCCGCATGCTGGAAATCTGCGAGCGCGAAGACCCGGTCTACCAGGTCCTGCACCAGAACGCCGTGTTCACGGGCATGAAGTCGTCGCTCAAGTGGAAGGCCGCTCCGGCCTTCGCGATGGACTTCCGCTCCTCCAACTGGGCGATCTGATCGGATTGTCTCCACTGCTCCGGCGACCGAAGGGCCGCCGGAGCATCTGTTTTGAAAAGCGGCAATGTCGTCGGCCGGAAACGGCGGAAGGCAGGAGTATGGCGGGATATGGATAGAGCATCGTCCAATCTGGTGGAGTTGCGCGACCTCAAGGTCGCTTTCGACGGCGTTCAGGTTCTGCACGGCATCGATCTCAACGTGGGTCGGGGTGAAGCGGTCGGTCTCGTCGGAGAGTCGGGATGCGGAAAGTCGGTGACGTGGCTTGCGGCTCTGGGGCTGCTTCCCGGCAAGGCGAGTGTCACCGGTTCCGTGCAGCTCGATGGACAGGAGCTTGCCGGCGGTTCCCGCGAGGCATTCGAACGGGTGCGTGGCGGCCGGATCGCGATGATCTTCCAGGACCCGTCGAGCTCGCTCAATCCGGTGCTCCGGATCGGCCGCCAGATCGTCGAGGCGCTGGCGCTGCATCGTGGGCTCAGGGGCGACCCGGCCAGACGAGAGGCGCTGCGGCTCTTGGACATGGTCGGCATTCCCGATGCCCGCCGCCGTTTCGACCTCTACCCCCACGAATTCTCGGGCGGCCAATGTCAGCGGCTGATGATCGCCATGGCGCTTGCCGGCGAGCCGGACCTGTTGATCGCCGACGAGCCGACCACCGCGCTCGACGCCACGATCCAGGCGCAGATTCTCGACCTGCTGATCCAGCTCCGGGCCGAGACCGGCATGGCGACGGTGTTCATCAGCCACGATCTCGGTGCCGTTTCACAAGTCTGCGAACGGGTCTGCGTCATGTATGCCGGCCGGATCGTCGAACAGGGCAGCGTCGCCCAGCTCTTCTCCGAGCCGCGCCATCCCTATACGCGCGGTCTTTTCGACGCGATCCCGCGGATCGACGGTCCCCGCCACCGGCTCATCCCCATCCCCGGCACGGTTCCGAACCCGAAACATCTGCCCGAAGGCTGTTCCTTCTCGCCGCGCTGTTTTCGCGCGGTCGAGGCCTGTCGCAGCGAGCGCCCTGCGCTCGAGACGTCGACCGATGGCCGGCAGCTCGCCTGCTTCCGGCCGGTTCCGGCCAATGAGCCTGTCGAGGCAAGAACCAGAGTGACCGAGGACATGCTGCTATGACCGCCCTCATCGAAGCGGACAATCTCGTTCGCATCTACCAGATCCGCCGCGGCATCTTTGCGCGGCCGCATCCGGTGCGCGCCGTGGACGGCATCTCGCTGGCGCTGAAGCCCGGCGAGACGCTGGGTGTGGTCGGCGAGTCCGGCTCGGGCAAATCGACGCTCGGCCGGATGCTGCTCGGTATCGACGCCGCACAGGGCGGCGAAGTCCGGTTCGAAGGCAAGCCGATGCCGCATCTGAAGACGCCGCAATGGCGCGCCCTGCGGGCGAAGATGCAGTTCGTCTACCAGGATCCGCTGGCAGCCCTCGACCGGCGCGTGACGATCGCAAAACAGATCGGCGAGCCGCTGGAGATCCACAAGCTCATTCCGAAGCAGCATCAGGAAGCCCGCGTTGCCGAGCTGATGACGGCCGTCGGCCTGCGTCCGGATCAGGCCGGGCGTTACCCCCACGAACTGTCGGGCGGCCAGCGGCAGCGGGCCGTGATCGCTCGCGCGCTTGCCGCGCGCCCCAAGCTTCTGGTCTGCGACGAGCCGGTGTCCGCGCTCGACGTCTCCATCCAGGCGCAGGTGGTCAACATGCTGCGCGACCTGCAGGAGCAGAACGGCATCGCCATGGTCTTCATCAGCCACGACCTCAAGGTGGTGCGCAATATCGCCGACCGGGTGGCGGTGATGTATCTCGGCCGGATCGTCGAGGAAGCCTCTTCCGACGTGATTTTCCACTCGCCGCAACATCCCTATACCAAGGCGCTGGTCTCCAGCGTGCCGGTGCCGGGCAAGATTCTCGAAGGACGCGTCATCCTCCAGGGCGAACCGCCGAACCCGGCCAATCGTCCGTCCGGCTGCGCCTTCCATCCGCGCTGTGCGCTGGCACGGGATGTCTGTCGTTCCGTCGTGCCGCAGCTTCGCCCGATCGGCAATGGCCGCACGGCCGCTTGCCATGTCGTTGCCGGCGAAGCCGCCTCGATCGCAGCCTGAGAGGAGCCTTCGATGATCCGCTTCGTAGCCGTTCGGCTCCTTCGGGCCTTGATCACCATCTTTGCCGTCGTCACTTTTGCCTTCGTTGTGCTGCGTATGTCGGGCGACCCGGCCCAGGTCATGCTCGGCCCGGACGTGCCCCAGGAGGCCGTCGACGCGTTCCGCCGTGCCTGGGGACTCGACCAGCCGCTCTGGGTCCAATACCTCGCCTATATCAAATCGATCTTCACCGGCGATTTCGGCGTGTCGATGCGCGACAAGGCGTCGGCGCTGGATCTGGTTCTGCAGCGCGTGCCTGCGACGCTGCAGCTGACCCTGCCGGCGCTGCTGCTGAAGCTGTTGTTGGGCATACCAGCCGGCGTCTACGCGGCGCTGCATCGCCAGAGTTTCGCCGATCGCGGCGTGATCCTGCTGGCGGTCCTCGGCTTCACGATCCCGTCCTTCGTGATGGGCCTGGTGCTGGTGCTGATCTTTGCGGTCATCCTCGGGGTGTTGCCCTCCGGCGGCCAGGATACATGGGTGCATGGCATCCTGCCGACGATCACCATGAGCATCGGCGGCATCGGCATCCTCGCCCGTTTCTCGCGCAGCGCCATGATCGAGGTGATGGGCCAGCCTTATATCCGCACCGCCTCCGCCAAGGGCCTGAAATGGCCTGATGTCGTCTGGAACCATGCGTTGCCGAATGCGGCCGTGCCGATCGTGACGATCGTCGGCTTCATGGTCGGTTCGCTGATCGCCGGCGCCGTCGTGGTCGAATCGATCTTCTCGTGGCCGGGCATCGGACGCCTGCTGATCGTCTCGGTCGGCAACCGCGACCTCGCTGTCGTCCAGTGCATCCTGCTGATCATCGCGGCCACCATGGTGGTTTCGAACCTCGTCGTCGACCTGCTCTACGGTTGGCTCGACCCCCGCCTTCGCTCCAACGCGGCGCATTGAGGACAAAGAGATATGGCTACGATCAATCTGTCGGAAACCTCGCGGACGCCCGGCTGGTATGCGACGTTCATCTCGCGCCTGCGCCGCAACGTGCCATTCACCGTCGGCCTCGGCATTCTCTGGCTGGCGGCCATGGTTGCGGTTGCGATCTTCGCCGACCAGATCCGCCCCTACAACATCACCGCGATGGACCTGTCGAGCCGGCTTTCCCATCCAGGCGCCCTGAAACACCTGCTCGGCACTGATGAGCTCGGCCGCGACGTGCTTTCGCGCCTCCTCCAGTCGGTCCGGGTGTCGCTGATCATCGCCTTCGGCGCCACCATCCTGTCTGCGGTGTTCGGCACGGCGCTCGGCTTTGCGGCCGCGCAGTTCCGGGGTGCGGTCGAACATCTCGTGCTGGTGCTTGCCGATTTCCAGGCGGCGCTGCCGTTCCTGATCATGTCGCTCGCGGTGCTCGCCTTTTTCGGCTCGTCCATGGTGCTGCTCGTCTGCCTCATGGGGTTCTACGGCTGGGAGCGTTACGCCCGCATCGCCCGCGGCCTGGCGATCTCGGCAAGCTCGCAAGGCTATGCGGCCTCCGTCGTGCAGCTCGGCGCAACACCGGCGCGGGTCTATTTCCACCACATCCTGCCGAACGTCGCCTCGACGCTGATCGTCTCGATGACGCTGACCTTCCCGGAAATCATCCTGATGGAAAGCGGTCTTTCCTTCCTCGGCCTCGGCGTGCAGCCGCCGGAGACGAGCCTTGGCAACATGGTGGGTTTCGGGCGCGAATACCTGACCCGCGCGCCGTGGATCATGCTTGCTCCATCGGTCGTAATCATGCTGACGACCCTGTCGATCAGCATTGTCGGTGACTGGCTGCGCGACAAGCTCGACCCCACCCTTTCGTAATCCCGGTGTGGTTCGCTGCAAGCCCGGTGGCCACTTCCACCGATGCCGCTCTTGGGCGCTGTGGGCAGATTACAACGGATCGTCAACGATCCCGGGCGAAAACAGCCCAAAACCGGCTGTTTCATAAACTCGCCACTTGAGTTTCCGCGATCATGCCGCTAAATCTCACGCCACCAGGACCGGGCCCCTCTGACAGTTCATGCTTGAGCTGTGATGTCGGACTGGATTTAGTCCAACTTGGGTGCCTGGTGTTCGTGGAAATCATGTGACGACAACGGCGGTGACCTACGACAGGCGGAAATGCAGGTCGTGAGCGTCTCAAGTTCGTCTCGGTCCACTCGCGGGCACTCCCGCCTTTTGAGAGATTGGGTGCCAAATGATGGAATTCTTTACGCCGGAGGCATTGTCCGCCCTCCTGCAGGTTATCATGATCGACCTCGTGCTGGCCGGCGACAATGCGATCGTCATCGGCCTTGCCGCCGCCGGCCTGCCGAAGGAACAGCGGTCCAAAGCCATTCTGGTCGGTATCATCGCAGCGACAGTGCTGCGTATCGGTTTCGCGCTTGCCACGACCCAGCTTCTGCAGATCGTCGGCCTGCTGCTGGCCGGTGGTGTCCTGCTTCTCTGGGTCTGCTGGAAGATGTGGCGCGAGTTGCGCACGCCCCATCAGCATGAGGACGAAGCCAACGAAGCGCTGCAGGATGCCGACCTCAATGCCGATGGCACGATCGCCGGCGGGGCTCCGCGCAAGACTTTCGCCCAGGCTGCCTGGCAGATCGTCATTGCCGACGTCTCCATGTCGCTCGACAACGTGCTTGCCGTCGCGGGTGCTGCCCACGAACATCCGGGTGTGCTGATTTTCGGCCTGATCCTCTCGATCGCGCTGATGGGTATTGCGGCAAGCTTCATCGCCCGCCTGCTCAACAAGCATCGCTGGATTGCCTATGTCGGTCTTGCCGTCATCCTTTACGTGGCGCTCGAGATGATCTGGCGCGGCTTTCACGAAGTCGCACCTTATCTCGGCGCGTAATATCGCCTGGCGCGGCGGTTCTGCCGCCGCGCCCTTTCCTTCGGGCCTCTGACGCCCGTCTTTGCCCGCCGTTTGCCGGGCGGTTTTTCCTGATCTCAACCAAAACTTATGCCGCGTCAGCAGAACCTATTCGTCAGGCTGCCGATCTGCTTTTATGTCTTCATGCCAAGCTGCGGCGCCCATGCGCCGGCCGTGTTGGAGTGGAGGACGCGGGCTCGATTTTTGGAGGAGATGCGCCTGTCCGCCGGGCGCGATAGATCGACCATCTAGGAAAAGCCATGACCGAACCCTGTTATGATGTCGCCCATCTCGGCCACGTCGAGCTTTATTCAGACCGTTTCGACGAGTCGCTCGACTTTTTCACCCGTGTCTACGGGCTGACCGAAAGCGGCCGCGAGGGCGACAGCGTCTATCTGCGCGCCTATGACGACTACGAATTCCACACGTTGAAGCTCACCAGGCATCACACCACCGGTGTCGGCCACATCGCTTATCGCACCTCGTCCGCCGAAGCGCTGGAGCGCCGTGTCAGGGTAATCGAGGAAAAGGGCTGGGGCGTCGGCTGGACGGAAGGAGACCTCGGTCATGGTCGCGCCTATCAGTTCAAGAGCCCCGACGGCCATCTGTTCGAGCTCTACTGGGACACCAGGGAATATGTGGCGCCGCCGGAAGAAAAGCCGGCGCTCAAGAACATCGCCCAGCGTTACCATGGCCGCGGCGCAAGCCCGCGCCGCCTCGACCACGTCAACCTGCTTGCTGCCGATGTCAGCCTGATCCGCGAGTTCATGACCACGGCGCTCGGCAGCCGGGTCACCGAAATGATCCAGCTCGACAACGGCCGGATCGGCGGCTGCTGGTTCACCATTAACAACAAGACCTATGACCTTGCCTGCTCCGAGGACCATACCGGTTCGCACGGCCGTTTCCACCATGTCACCTATGCCTGCGACCAGCGCGAGGACATTTTGCGCGCCGCCGACATCTTCCTGGAAAACGGCGTTCACATCGAATCCGGCCCGCACAAGCATGCGATCCAGGGCACGTTCTTCCTCTACGTCTGGGAGCCCGCCGGCAACCGCGTCGAGCTTGCCAATGCAGGCGCGCGCCTGATCCTTCGGCCGGACTGGAAGCCGGTCGTCTGGACTGAAGCCGACCGCAAGAAGGGCCAGGCCTGGGGCATGAAGACGATCGAAACCTTCCACACGCACGGCACGCCGCCGGTGGCACACAAGTAAGTCAAGAGGCATCCCATGGCAAAGACAGCATTGGTCATCAGCGCCCATTCGGCGGATTTCGTCTGGCGTTGCGGCGGCGCGATCGCACTTCACGAGGAAAAGGGCTACGACGTCACCGTCGTCTGCCTGTCCTATGGCGAGCGCGGCGAAAGCGCCAAGCTCTGGAAAAACCCGGGCATGACGCTTGAAAAGGTGAAGACCGAGCGCCGCAGGGAAGCGGAAAACGCGGCCAAAGCGCTAGACGTCACCGACATCCAGTTCTTCGATCTCGGCGACTACCCGCTGGTCGTCGATCAGGACGCCAAGTTCAAGCTGGTCGACGTGATCCGCAAGGTTCAGCCGGAATTCATGCTCTCCCATTCCAAGTGGGATCCCTACAATACCGACCACATGTACGCGACGCAGGTTGCGATCGAGGCACGCATGATCGCCCAGGCCTGGGGCCACAATCCGGGCGAAAAGATTCTTGGGGCGCCGCAGCTCTACCTGTTCGAACCGCACCAGACCGAACAGATGGAGTGGAAGCCGGATGTCTTCCTCGACATCTCTCCCGTCTGGGAAAAGAAGTGGGCGGCCATCCAGTGCATGGAAGGCCAGGAACATCTCTGGGACTTCTACAAGAACGTCGCCGAGAACCGCGGCAACCACTTCATGCGCAATTCCGGCGGCCAGGCCAGTGGACGCAAGTCGACCCATGCGGAAGGCTTCCAGTCGGTCTTCCCGCGCACCGTCGACGAACTTTGATAGGGGACGAACTCTGATGCCGGTCGTCGTCCAGAATATCGAACGCGCGGATCAGTCGGTCATCGACCGGCTGGCAGCCTGCGGTGTCGCAACCGTCCATGAGGCGCAGGGCCGCAAGGGCCTGCTCGCCAGCTACATGCGGCCGATCTATCCGGGTGCGCGCCTCGCGGCGAGCGCCGTCACCATCTCCGCACCTCCGGGCGACAACTGGATGCTGCACGTGGCGATCGAGCAGTTGAAGGCGGGTGACATCCTGCTGCTCGCCCCGACCAGCCCCTGCGAAGACGGTTATTTCGGCGACCTGCTCGCCACCTCCGCGCAGGCGCGCGGCTGCAAGGGCCTGATCATCGACGCCGGCGTGCGTGACGTGGTCGATCTGACCCAGATAAAATTCCCGGTCTGGTCGAAGGCGGTCTATGCCCAGGGCACGGTCAAGGAAACGCTCGGTTCGGTCAACATTCCGGTCGTCTGCGCCGGTGCCTATGTCCGGCCGGGCGACGTGATCGTCGCCGACGACGACGGCGTCTGCGTGGTTGCCCGTGAAGAAGCCGAAGCGGTTGCCAAGAAGGCGGAAACCCGGGTTGCGGCCGAAGAAGACAAACGCAAGCGGCTTGCCGCCGGCGAACTCGGCCTCGATATCTATGACATGCGCGGCAAGCTCGCCGAAAAAGGCCTGAAGTATATCTGAGCGGTGGAGGCCGCTTTCCCTTCTCCCCGCTGGGGAGAAGAAGGGAGATCGAGATGAGTGACATTGATACCGGCGTGCGCTGCATGTGGATGCGTGGCGGCACCTCCAAGGGCGGGTATTTCCTCGCCTCCGACCTGCCGGCCGACCGTGACAATTTTCTTCTGCGGGCTATGGGATCGCCCGATCCCCGCCAGATCGACGGCATGGGCGGCGCCCATCCGTTGACCTCCAAGGTGGCGGTGGTTCGGAAATCCAAGCGGGAAGGGGTCGATGTCGACTATCTGTTCCTGCAGGTCTTCGTCGACCAGCCGATCGTCACCGACGCGCAGAACTGCGGCAATATCCTTGCCGGCATCGGGCCTTTTGCCATCGAGCGCGGGCTGGTGGCGGCAAAGGGCGAAAAAACCGAAGTCTCGATCTTCATGGAAAACACCGGGCAGATCGCCATTGCGACGATCGAAACGCCCGGCGGCCAGGTGACCTACAAGGGCGAGGCCCGGATCGACGGGGTGCCGGGAACTTCGGCGCCGGTGCCGATCGTATTTGCCGATACGGCCGGCTCCTCCTGCGGCGCGCTGCTGCCGACCGGAAACGCGGTCGACCTCATCGAAGGCATTGCCTGCACGCTGATCGACAACGGCATGCCCTGCGTCGTCATGCGTGGCGATGTGCTCGGCATTACCGGCACCGAGAGCCCCAAGGATCTCGAAGCGAACCAGGAACTGCGCGCCAAGCTGGAGGCGATCCGGCTGAAGGCTGGGCCGATGATGAACCTCGGCGACGTTACCAAAAAATCCGTTCCGAAGATGACCATGGTTTCGGCGCCGACGGCGGGCGGGGCGATCTCGACCCGGACCTTCATCCCGCATACGTGCCATGATGCGATCGGCGTGCTCGGTGCTGTCAGCGTCGCGACCGCCTGCCTCCTGCCGGAAGGTCCGGCTTCGGAACTGGCCGTCATTCCGGAAGGCGACGAGAAGCTGCTGTCGATCGAACATCCGACCGGCGAGATGAGCGTCATTGCCACCATGAAGGGCGGCGAAGTCTATCGCGCGGCGGTGCTGCGCACGGCGCGCAAGCTTTTCGACGGCGTGGTTTTCGGCGACTGAGAGTAGGGCACGGCCATGAGGATCGCATTTCTGGGTTTTGGCGAGGCGGCACGCGCCTTTCACGACAGCCTGGCGCCGAAGCTCGAGAACGGCGAATTCGGTGCCTACGATCTGCTGCTCGACGATGCCGAGAAGGCGGGCGAGATGCAGGCGGCGATGGCGAGCCGCGGCGTGCAGGCGGAAGCGTCGCCTGCGGGTCTTGCCGATGCCGAGTGGATCTTCAGCGCGGTCACCGCCGACCAGAGCCTGGTTGCCGCCCGATCGATCGTGCCGCATCTCGGCCAGGGCGCGCTCTTGATCGACATCAATTCCGTGTCCCCCGGCCGCAAACGCGAGACTGCCGCGCTGGTCAACCAGGCCGGTGCCGACTATCTCGACATGGCCGTCATGGCGCCGGTCCATCCGAAGGGCCATGCGACCCCGGTTCTGATTGCTGGCAAGAGCGCCGCCGAGCTACTGGAGCGTTTCCGCGGCCTCGGCTTCAGCGCTGATGTTGCGGGCGAGACGGTCGGTTCGGCGACGGCCATCAAGATGGTGCGCTCGGTGTTCGTCAAGGGCCTGGAAGCGATCACCGTCGAGGCGCTGCTTGCGGCGGAGGCCTCGGGTTGTTTCGAGGAAATTTTAGCCTCGCTCTCCCAAAGCTTTCCGGGCCTCGACTGGTCGAAATTCCCGGATTACCAGTTCGAGCGCACGACCCGCCACGGCCGTCGCCGGGCCGCCGAGATGCGCGAAAGCGGCGTTACCCTCGATGCGCTGGGGCTGAACGGCGGTCTTGCCCGCGAGATTGCCGCCGTCCAGGACGAGATGGCGGGGAGCGGCGCAAAGCCGGCCAGCGATCTCAGGGAAACCGTTGCGCGGGTCCTTTCGGCGCGGCGCCAAGGCAAATAAGCTCGCCTCTTCAGCGCGTTGCCTTGTATACGCGCCATGCATTTGCGCTCCAAACCCGCACCGTCATCCACAGCCTCTGCCCCCTGTATACATGAGGCTTGGCCAATCCATCAGATGTGGCTAAGATTTGGGGATCGACAGGCGGAGGTTGCGCCGGCTTGTCTCAGGCAAAGGTGCGGATTTGGAAGAGACCTCGAGAACGACCCACACGATGCGCGCGCTGATGGAGCTGCGCAAGAAGATCCTGAGCGGCGACTACCCGGGCGGCACTCGGCTCTTCGAAGTTTCGCTGGCCGAGACGCTGCAGATTTCCCGGACGCCGGTGCGCGAGGTGATGTCGCGTCTTGCGGAGGAGGGATTGCTCGACCGGTTGGCGAATGGCGGTTTCGTGGTCCGAAGCTTCACCTATGCGGATGCCGTCGATGCGATAGAGCTGCGCGGCGTGCTGGAAGGGACAGCGGCGCGGCTTGCCGCCGAACGCGGCGTCTCCCAGGCAGGATTGGATCAGCTTCGGGAAATCCAGGCCCGGCTTGACGATTGTTTCGGCGAAGCCGCGGACGAGGTGGATCTGGAAGCCTATTCGGAGGCGAACGCAAGGTTTCATGTGGTGCTGGTCGAGCTTTCCGGCAGCACGGTAATCCAGCGGGAGGTCGAGCGCGCGACACGGCTGCCGTTCGCGTCGCCATCGGCTTTCCTGTCAGGCCGGGCCCACGTGGCGGCCTTCCGTCAGTCGCTGCATATTGCGCAGGAACAACATCGCACCTTGGTGCAGGCAATCGCCGGGCGCGAGGGCGCACGGGCGGAGTTCATCGCCCGCGAGCACGCCCGCATCGCCCGCAAGAACCTCGAATACGCCGTGTTCGAGGATCCGGAACTGATGCTCACCGTTCCGGGCCTGGTGCTCCTCAACTCCTGAGACCCGACCGCCTGCCGCGAGTTTTGATGGACGGAAGCCTTCGGTTTACTATCCCCGAGGCGATCATCAGCCTGCCGAATATTTCCCCTTGAATTTGTCTTCCGATGCCGTCATGTATACACGACATTGCAAGCCACAGACAAACCATAGGGAGGAATTCCGTGACTCAGGCCAATCTCACTCAAGTTTTGAAGGATGCGGGCAACACCGTCGAGCATCTGCGCAACTCCAAGACCGGCATCTATGTATACCCGGTCGTGGCTCCGGAATTCTCCAACTGGCGTTCGGAACAGGCTGCATGGCGTGAAGGCGCGGTTCTTTTCGACCAGTCGCATCACATGGACGAATTGGTCGTCGAAGGCCCGGACGCCGCCAAGTTCCTCGAGAGCCTGTCGATCAACAGCTTTGCCAATTTCGGCGTCGACCGCGCCAAGCACTACGTTCCGGTGACGCCTGCCGGTCATGTCATCGGCGACATGATCATCTTCCGCGAAACGGAAGAAAAGTTCGTCCTCGTCGGCCGTGCACCGACCGCCAACTGGCTGCTCTACAACGCGTCGCTCGGCAAATATAACGTCAAGCTGACCCACGACCCGCGTTCACCTTCGCGCCCGGACGGCAAGCTCGTCACCCGCATCCACTACCGCTTCCAGATCCAGGGTCCGGATGCGCCGAAGGTCTTCGAAAAGATGAACGGCGGCCCGATCCCGGAGATCAAGTTCTTCCACGTCGACTGGATCAATGTCGGCGGCCGCAAGGTTCAGGCTCTGCGCCACGGCATGGCCGGCGCTCCGGGTCTCGAAATCTGGGGTCCGTATGCGGAGAAGGACGAAGTCCGCGCCGCCATCATCAAGGCTGCTGAAGAAGCCGGCGTCGATCTGCGCCCGGTCGGCAGCCGCGCCTATGCCACCAACACCCTGGAATCCGGCTGGATCCCGTCGCCGCTTCCGGCGATCTACACCGGCGACGAACTGCAGGCCTATCGCGACTGGCTTTCTGCCCAGAGCTACGAAGCTTCGGGCTCGATCGGCGGCAGCTACGTCTCCGACAAGATCGAAGACTACTACCTCAACCCCTACGAACTCGGCTACGGCGTTTACGTCAAGTTCGACCACGACTTCGTCGGCCGCGCGGCCGTCGAAAAGCAGAAGGCAACCCCGCAGCGCCGCAAGGTCACCTTCGAGTGGAATTCCGACGACGTCGTCAAGGTCATCGCCTCGGCTTTCCAGCCCGGCGAACAGGCCGCCAAGTGGATCGACTTCCCGCTCTCCAACTACGCCTCGTCGAGCTTCGACAAGGTATTGAAGGACGGCAAGGTCGTCGGCCTGTCGATGTTCAACGGCTATAGCTACAACGAGCGTTCCATGCTGTCGCTCGGCGTAGTCGATGCCGACATCGAGGAAAACGACATCCTGACGCTCATCTGGGGCGAGCCGGATGGCGGTACCTCCAAGACCTCCGTCGAGCAGGGCCATAAGCAGGCTGAGATCCGCGTTCGTGTCGCAGCGGTGCCCTACGCCCAGGAAGCGCGTGAAAATTACGCCGAAAGCTGGCGCACAAAGAAGGCCCTCTAATCGATGGGCGTGCGAGAACGGGCTGTTCTCGCACGCCGCTCCGTCCGTCTGACCGGACGTTTTTCACTGGCTAAACGGGGGGAGGATCAACAATGGCATTTTTGAATCTGTTCAGGGGCAAGCAGGAAGAGAGGTCCGTGGAGCCGGCCAGCTTCAGGGACCTTATCGACGGCTATTCCATCGAAGTCATGCCGCGCACGGCGGCCAAGATCGAAGATTTCAAGGCACTGCTGCCGAAGGGCACCCGGGTCTATATCGCCCATATCGACGGAACGCCGATCGAGGACATGGTGCAGACCGCAAGGCGCCTGCACGAAGACGGCTTCCCCGTCATGCCGCATTTTCCCTCCCGCATCATTGCAAGCCATGCGATCCTGGAGGACTGGATCAAGCGCTACAGAAACGAGGCGGGCGTGGAACAGGCGCTGCTGCTCGGCGGCGGCGTATCGACGCCCGCAGGCGATTTCGACAGTTCCATCCAGCTGATCGAGACCGGCCTGTTCGACCGCTACGGCTTCAAGCGGCTGCATGTCGCCGGCCACCCGGAAGGCAACAAGGACATCGACAAGGACGGCGGCTACAGGATCGTCGACGAGGCGTTGAAGTTCAAGCAGGCGTATTCCGAGCGCACCGATGCGGAGATGGCGATCGCCACGCAGTTCGCCTTCGATGCCAAGCCGGTCATCGCCTGGGCCGAGCGCATCGCTGCCGCCGGCGTCAAGCTGCCGATCCATCTCGGCATTGCCGGACCGACCAAATTGCAGACGCTCATCAAGTTTGCCATCGCCTGCGGCGTCGGCCCCTCGCTCGGCGTGCTGCAGAAGCGCGCGATGGATCTCAGCAAGCTCCTGGTTCCCTACGAGCCGACGGAAGTGCTGACCGAGATCGCCGATTACAAGGCTTCCCATCCGGAGAGCCTGATCCAGCAGATCCATGTCTTCCCGCTCGGCGGCATCCGCGCCAGCGCGGAATGGATGAACGAACAGCTGACCGGCGAGCGGAACGTCGCACCGTGAATTAACCGAAGCGGGGCAAGTGCCGGACTTGCACCGTTTCGACCCGCTGCCGGGAGGAGAAAGGCAGGGGAGGACAGGCACGTGGACTATCCCAATCTGCGCCATATCCGTCTTTTCTGCGCCTGCCTGCGCACTGGCTCGCTGACGCGGGCGGCCGATATCGTCGGCGTGACCCAGCCGGCGGCCTCACAGGCGATTTCCCGCCTCGAAGACCGCTTTGGAACGCGGCTTCTCGAGCGCGGGCCCGGCCATGCGATGGCGACGCCGGCAGGCCGGGTCGTCCAGACCCGGTCGCTCAGGGCGCTCGATCTCATCCGGACCGGCTGCCAGAAGCTCCAGGCGGATTCGGGTTCGCGCGGCTCCGGTGCCGATGCAAGGCTGACGATCTCCCATCTGCGCGCCCTGCAGGCCTTTGCCCAGACCGGAGGGTTTCCGGGTGCCGCGCGTATCCTCGACCAATCGGGTGCCGCGGTTCAGCGCACGGCGCGCAACGCGGAGGCAATCCTCGGCACTAGCCTCTTCGAGGCCGATGGCCGCGCGACGCGGTTCACCGGTGCCGGTCGCGCCGTTGCCCGCTGGGCCGGCCTTTCGCTGAAAGAGCTCGGCAACGCCACCGAGGAAGTGCAGGAACTGCGCGGCAAGTTCGATGGCCTGGTATCGATCGGCGCGCTGCCCATGGCGCGCACCACCATCGTGCCCGATGCGATTGCCTCGCTGGCCCTCACCCATCCGCTGGCGCGGTTCGAGATCCTCGAAGGCAGCTACGAGCAGCTCCTCAGCGATCTGGAAATGGGGCATATCGATTTTCTGATCGGCGCGCTGCGCAGCCGCCTGACGCCGACACTCGGCCAAGAGCCGCTTTTCGATTTTCGGCTGGCGGTCGTCGCGGGTGCCGGTCATCCGCTTTCGGGCAAGACGGAGGTCTCGCTTGCCGAACTTGCCTCCTATCCATGGGTGGTGGCGCGCAAGGGCACGCCCAACCGCAACACGTTCGATGCCTTGGCTGCGAAGTTTCCCGATGGACCGCAGATGCAGGGGACCGTCGAGACCGGTTCGCTGACGGCGTTGCGCGGCATCCTGATGCAGACGGACCGGTTGGCGCTGCTGTCCCGCCACCAGATCCGGCATGAGTTGAAGGCCGGGTTCCTGGCGCTTCTGAACTATGAAGTGCCGGGAAAGCCGCTGTCGATCGGCATTACCACCCGCCGCAACTGGCAGCCGACCGCTCTCCAGGCGGAATATCTGGCGGCGATCCGGCGTGTGGTCGCGACGGAGGAGGCGGTCAGCGCTCTTGGCGGCAGCCGCCTGCCTCCGCTGAAGGCGGCCGAGTAGCACCACTTGCCATTGCAGTTTTCGCAGTTATCGTTATTGCCGCATAGGTCCGGCCGGTCTGATGTCGCGCGCCGTCAGGAAAGAGCGGGAGCATCTTTGAGAAAAAAGGCCGTCAACAGTCTCGAACGCCTTCAGGCGGTACTTGAGGTTTTCACCGAGGACCGTCTGGAATGGACCCCGGAAGAGCTGATGGAGGAGCTGGGTTATAGCCGGCCGACACTCTATCGCTATCTCAAGATCCTGAAGGACAGCGGTTTCCTCACCTCCATGCCGAATACCGGCTTCACGCTGGGCCCAAGGGTGGTGGAGATGGATTATCTCCTGCGGAAATCCGACAATCTCATCCTGTCCGGCGCGCCCTACCTCCAGAAGCTCACGGGGAAATACGAGTGCACGGCGCTTCTGGTGCGCTGGTACGGCGAAAAGATCCTCTGCGTCGATTCGATCAGTTCCAGCCGCGAAGCGATCAGCAGCTATCCGCGCGGGCGGCCGATGCCGCTCAGCCGGGGCGCGATCGGCCGGTCCATCGTCGCCTTCCTGCCGCGCCGCAATCTCCTGCCGCTGATCAATCGCACGCTCGGCGACTGGCAGGCGGCGGGCGCCGGCGATACCGTGGAAGCCGTCCTCGATGGGCTGAAGTCGGTGCGCAAGAAGGGTTACGCCGTGGCTCATGGCGAGGTGACACCCGGTGTCGTCGGTTTCGCGGCACCGATCTTCGATGCTGGCCAAAGCCCCATCGCCAGCTTTTCCGTAACGATCGCTCAAGAACACGCCAGCGGCTCCGCGGTGGAGGATATCGGCCGGGAAGTCTTGCTTGCAGCCGGTGAGATCACCGCCGCGCTGGCCTCGCATCGACACAGGATTTCTAGTCGATAATCTCATAATGCAAGAAAATGTGTTGACTTTCTGTGGCTGCCTTCGCATTTTGCCGCAACGGAGCATGGCCGGGATCTCGGCATCGCTCGGCTCGCGGATTTTTTAAACGCCTCGGGGCACTGGACTTCCCTTAAGTTCGCGGTGCCGTAGCAGGACGGACAGGAGGAGCATTCCATGAAGAAGATCGACGCTTTCAACCACATTTGGCCGAAGCCTTTTTTCGACAAGCTGATCGGCTATATCGGCACGATGACCGACGTCACCATGCGCTCGGGCGCGGTGCCGATGATGACGGACCTCGACCGTCGTTTCCAGGTGATGGACATGTTCGGCGGCGACTACCAGCAGGTCCTGTCGCTCGCTTCCCCGCCTCTTGAAAAGCTGGCAGGCCCCGACCGCGCCTATGACCTCGGTCGGATCGGCAACGATTCCCAGAAGGAACTGTGCGACAAATATCCGGAACGCTTCCCGGCCTTCATCGCCACCGTGCCGATGGAAAACCAGGAATGGATGATGGCGGAAACCAAGCGGGTCGTCGAAGATCTCGGCGCCTGTGCAGTCCAGATCTTCACCAATTACAGCGGCAAGCCGCTCGACCTGCCGCAGTTCGAGCCCTTTTTCGAATACATGGCAAAGTCGGGCAAGCCGGTCTTCCTGCATCCGTCGCGCGGCGCCAACTTCCCGGACTACCTGACCGAAGACCGTTCGGAATACGAGATCTTCTGGACCTTCGGCTGGCCGTATGAAACCTCGGCGGCAATGGCGCGCCTCGTGTTCTCGCGCATCTTCGACAAGTACAAGGGTCTCAAGGTCGTCACCCATCATGCCGGCGGCATGGTGCCCTTCTTCGAAGGCCGCGTCGGTGCCGGCTGGGACCAGATGGGCAAGCGCACGTCCGATCGCGACCTTTCGGTCGTGCTGAAGGCGCTGGAGCGCCCGCATCTCGAATACTTCAAGGAATTTTATGCCGACACGGCGAGCTTCGGTTCGACCAAGGCAATCGAGCATGCCATCGAATTTTTCGGCGAAGACCGCGTGCTGTTCGCGTCCGACGCACCGTTCGATCCGGAAGGTGGCCCGATGTACATCCGCGAGACCATCCAGGTTCTCGACAACATGGACATCTCCGACGCCACCCGCCAGAAGATCTACGAGGGCAATGCCAAGAAGCTTCTCGGCCTGAAATAAGCGATCCAGTTCTCGAGATTATCGGACGCGCGGGCGGCAACGCCCGCGCGTTCTTCATTTGGAGAGCCGGTCGATATACCGCCTGGCGGAGCGGGCGACGATCGCCTGGCCGTCCTGGCGGACATTCTGATGCGAGAAAGCGCCGTAGATCCGCTCGAAAGGCCAAAGCGCCAGCCGCTCCGCGACATCGGCAACTTCAGCGGCGCTGAGCGGCAGCATGTTGGGGTAGCTCCACATGAAGGAGACATGGTCGGCGCCCGGCGTGACCTGGACGATATCTCCGGCCAGCAGCACGCCCTTGTCGTCTTCGCCCGTCCAATGCAGGACGGTGCCGCCGGCAAAGTGTCCGCCGCCATGAACCAGCGTGACGGAGGAGGAAAGCACCAGCGCATCTTCGTCCCACAGCCGGACGTGATCCGAGGGACGGCAGATCCACTCCTTGTCCGCGGCATGCAGATAGATCGGCGCGTCGAAGGCGGCGGCCCAATCCTGCATGGTCGTGTAATAGTGCGGATGGGAGATCGCGATGGCGCTGAGGCCGCCCAGCGACTGGACGATCGCCCTGGTCGCGTCGTCGAGGAGCGCGATGCAATCCCAAAGGATGTTTCCCGCCGGCGTGCGAAGCAGCAGGGCCCTCTGGTTGATGGCGAAGGCTGGAACGGTCTGGATCGCAAACAGCTCCGGTTCGAGCTGCGTCCAAGAATTTCGGTGCGTCCGTGCGAGCTTTTCCGTCGTCGTCCAGGCTTGGCCGGAAGGCGGTATATATTGGCGCTCGTCTGTGCAGATGGGGCACGCTTCCGGCGCTTCCTCGGCTTCCTGAAAGGAAGTGCCGCAGGCGCCGCAGAGAAAAACCGACATCGAAACCTCCCTCGGGACTGTCCATGGGTCCCGTCATGAATTTGACAGGAAACGATATTCGTCAAGGAAAGTGAAGTCCTTGGCGTTACCTGAGGCTGGCCAGCCGGAACCGCTCGTATTCTCGGGGAAGGATTCACCTTTTCCAAAGGCAGGTGCGATAGGGTCCGGCCTCAAGCTATTTCACCCCAGAGGATCGGATGACGGCCCCGAAGACGCCAAGGCTGCTGAACCTGGATATCCTGCGCCTCGTCTCGGCGCTGATGGTGCTGACGTTCCATTACGGTTTCCGCATGCAGATTTCCGACGAGGGCGGTGGCATCGGCTTTCCGGAACTCGCACCCTTTGCCATGTGGTTCGATACCGGCCTGCTGATCTTCTTTGCGATTTCCGGCTATGTCATCACCATGTCGGCGGAAGGCCGCACGGCCTATGATTTTGCCGCCGGACGCTTCGCGCGGCTCTGGCCGACCTTCATCGTCTGCGCGACGATCACCGCCGTCGTGCTCGCCGTCTGGCATGTGCCGACCTTGGATCCGCCGACGGTCAGGCAATGGCTGGCGCATGTCGTCATCATCTCGCGCGGCCTCGGCCAGCCATTTCTCGACGGTGCCTATTGGACGATCGCCTACGAGATCATCTTCTACGGCTGGGTTTTCCTGCTGATCGCCACCGGCCTTTTCGAACGCGGCTGGCGCGTTGTCGTGCTGGCGTGGCTGGCGATTTCGATCGTCAACGAGGCCTTCATCGGCAGCGGCGCGATCCAGAAACTGCTGATTACCGAATATTCCGGCTATTTCGCCTTCGGCCTGGCGCTCTACAAGGTGAGGCAGCATGCATCCCCTTCGAGCCTCTGCGTGCTCGCAGCCACCGTCTGCTGGGCAATCGCCACACCCTTCCTGTCCGAACCGGATTTCATCGCAACATACGGGCTGAGCCGCAGCGCCGTCGGGCTCGCGCTCATCGGGCCACTGGCGCTGGCAGCAGTTGCGGTCTGCGCCACGGCGCCGTCGATGCGCATTTCTCCGGCACTGTCGATCGGGCTCGGCGGCCTCACCTATCCGCTCTACCTGCTGCACCAGAATATCGGTTACGCGGTGTTTGCCCGTTTCGGCACGGATCAGAACCGCTGGCTCGTAGCCCTCGTGCTGGTTGCTGCCCTGCTCTCCGTCGCCTGGGTGATCGCAAGGACTATCGAACCGCCGGCGCGGCGGACGATCATCCGCGCTGCTGGTCCTCTTCGCGACGGTTTGGGGCGCCTCAGACAGCGGACCGCGTGATCCGGATTGACGGGGTAATTTTACCCGGATAAATTCTCCTCTCAAGACAGAGGGAGCAGATGGCAGATTTTCATTGGACAGCTTTTCGGGGTGAAACCCGTATTGCGGGCGGATCGCCGGTCGAGGTCGTCGCGGCGATCAAGGCCGGTGGCCAGGAAAGCGTTCTGGTTTTCGACGATGCGACGGGAAAGCCGGTCGATCTCGATCTCCGCGGCACACTCGAAGACTGTCTCGCTCGCCTCCCCAGGGATGATGTGGAGCCTGTCGAGCCGGTGGAACGGCGGCCCGGGCGGCCGAAGCTCGGCGTGGTGCCACGCGAGGTGACACTGCTGCCGCGGCATTGGGAGTGGCTCGGCCAGCAACCGGGCGGCGCCTCGGTGGCTCTGCGCAAGCTCGTCGATGCGGCGCGCGCAGCCAGCAGTTCGGGAGATGATAGGCGCCGGGCTCGGGAGGCCGCCGACCGTTTCATGCGGGCGCTCGGCGGGGATCAGCCGGGATATGAGGACGCGGCGCGGGCGCTCTATGCGGGGCGGGAAGATCGCTTCAGGGAGCTGACGGAGAGCTGGCCGAAGGATGTCCGGGACCACGCCCGATATCTCGCCCGGGCCGCATTCGGGGCTGGCCCTGCCGAAGAAAAATAACTCCCGTTATTTCGGGTAGTCGCCAAAAAAAGCCGCGGATACCGGGCAATTCGAGCAGTCAGGTACTTTTTGAACATGTTCTGTCCGCGATTGAACATGGACCGGATGAAAACCGCACCGTAAGTTGCTTCGCGCCGCCGGGGAGGGTGGCTCGGAGGAGCAATTTATGGATCGCATGAAGAATAAGGTCGTTCTCGTCTTTGGTGCCGGTTCGGTCGGCCCGGGTTTCGGAAACGGCAAGGCCGCGGCTGTCGCCTATGCGCGCGAGGGCGGCAGCGTCGTCTGCGTCGACGTCGATCTCGATGCAGCGAGGAACACGGTCGACGTCATCGAATCCGAAGGCGGCACGGGCCTGGCGCTCGCCGCCGACGTCACCAGATCCTCCGACATTGCCGTCGTCGTCGAAACGACCATGGAACGCTTTGGCCGTATTGACGTGCTGCACAACAATGTCGGCATCAACCTGCCGGGCGGTGCGGCGGAGGCAACCGAGGAGAGTTGGCGCAAGGTGATGGACGTGAACCTGACTAGCGCCTTCCTCACCTGCAAGGCTGTTCTGCCGATCATGGAGAAGCAGGGTGGCGGGGCGATCATCAACATCTCGTCGCTCGCCTCCATCCGGTGGACCGGCTACCCCTACGTTTCATATTATGCATCGAAGGCGGCGCTCAATCACTTCACGCGGGCGATTGCGATCGAATATGCGTCCAAGGGCATCCGCGCCAACGCGATCCTGCCGGGGGTGATGGACACGCCGCATATCCAGAAACAGATCAGTGGTTATTACGGTTCCGCCGAGGAGATGAAGGCCAAAAGAGACGCCCTTTCGCCGATGAAATGCCAGGGAGACGGCTGGGATATCGCCTGGGCCTCGGTTTTTCTCGCATCCGACGAGGCGAAATACATTACCGGAGTCGAGCTTCCCATCGATGGCGGGCTGCATGTGACGGTGTCCGGGAGCTTGAGCTGAGACAATTGCAGCTACGCTGGAGAGAGATCCATGATGTGGATCGGTTTTAAAGTTTTCTGCTCTGGCGGCAAATTTAGACTTGCCTAATCGGTCCGTGTTCAGCAAACTCCGGCAACTTGAAGAAGAATAAGATCCAGATAATGGACCACTGCGGATGGCTGGAGGAGCCGGACGTCGGGAGGAAAAGCGGTCACGCCGGAGAGGGGTGTAGTCCGCCTGGATTTGCGGCTCGGCCGCGATCGATCCGGAGTGTTTCTTTCGTCTGTCCCCTTCGCGGCACTGAGGAGGATGACGCGTGACGGCAGCCCATAATACGATCGAGCCCATGGATGAGGCTTCTCTGCTCGCCGGGCTTGAGGGCGTGGCGCCGCAGCAGAGCGGTTCCGTCTGGATGCGACCGGTGGAGGCGATCGCCGCGGCGCTTCTCGTCGGCATCATCGCGCTTCTATTGGCCGGGGTTATTTCCCGTTATGTCTTTTCGCTGCCGGTCGTCTGGATCGACGAGGTGGCATCGATCTCTTTCCTCTGGCTTGCCATGCTCGGTTCGGCCATGGCCGTCGACCGCAGCGAACACCTGCGGCTGACGCTCTTTGTCGGCATGCTGCCGGAAAAGCTGCACGGCTTGGCGAATACGCTGGCCCTGCTGCTGATGGCGCTCTTCCTCGGCGTGATGCTGCGGCCGGCCTATGAATATGCGATCGAGGAATCCTACATTACCTCGGCAGCGCTCAACATTCCGATGAGTTTCCGCGCCGCGGCCCTGCCGGTCGGCATCGGGTTGATGCTGATCCTCGCGGTCGTCAACGCGCTGAAGGGATCGACCTTCAGGCAGGTAGCGATGTCCGTTGTGGTCATCGCCGCGGTGACGGCGCTGCTCTGGCTCGTCGGACCGGGCCTGAAACAGATCGGCAACTGGAACATCCCGATCTTCCTCGTCGGTTTCGTCGCGCTGTTCCTGGTTCTCGGCGTGCCGATCGCCTTCTGTTTCGGCCTCGGGACGCTGGCTTTCCTGACGTTCACGACTTCCGTGCCTGTGTTCGTGATGATCGGACGCATGGACGAGGGCATGTCGAGCATCATTCTGCTGTCGGTGCCGATCTTCGTGCTGCTCGGCTGCGTGCTCGATGCGACGGGCATGGGCAGGGCGATCGTCGAGGTGCTGGCCTCGCTGCTCGGCCATGTCCGGGCCGGCATGTCCTATGTGCTGCTCGGCTCGATGTTTCTGGTATCCGGCATTTCGGGCTCCAAGGTCTCCGACATGGCGACCGTTGCGCCGGCGCTGTTTCCGGAAATGAAGCGCCGCGGCCACAAGCCGCCGGAGATGATCGCGCTTCTGGCAACCGGGGCGGCGATGGCGGAAACCGTGCCGCCGTCGATCGTGCTGATCGTGCTTGGATCCGCCGCTGGCGTTTCGATCGCGGGGCTGTTCACGTCCGGTTTTGCGATCGCCATGGTTCTGCTTTTGGTTCTCGCGATCCTGGCGCGCTGGAAGGCGCGGCACGAATCCATGGCGGGTGTGCGCCGGGCGCCGCTTTCGGTGATCAAGAAAGCGCTGCTGGTCGCCGCCCCCGCACTTCTCTTGCCCTTCCTGATCCGCACCGCTGTCGGCGAGGGCATTGCCACCGCGACGGAAGTTTCGACGATCGCCGTCCTCTACGCGATGATCATCGGGGCGACGCTCTACGGTGGCATCAGCCTGAAGAAGCTCTATTCCATGCTGGTGGAGACGGCAGCACTGTCCGGCGCGATCCTGATGATCCTGGGTGCCGCCTCGGCCATGGCCTGGGCGCTGACCCAGACAGGGTTTGCGGCGCAGCTCGTCGAGGCCGTGCAGGGCCTTCCGGGTGGGTGGATGACCTTCATGGGCGTCACCATCCTGATCTTCTTGGTGCTCGGCTGCGTGCTGGAAGGCCTGCCGGCGATCGTGCTGATGGCGCCGATCATGTTTCCGGTCGCCCGTTCGCTCGGCATCAACGATATCCACTATTCCATGGTGGTGGTGACGGCGATGAATATCGGCCTGATGACGCCGCCGATCGGTATCGGCTTCTACATCGCCTGCAAGATCGGCAATGTCTCGCCGGACGAGGCCATGAAGGCCATCTGGCCCTATATCGGCGCGCTGATGATCGGCCTTCTGGTGATCGCAGCCGTGCCCTACTTCTCGACGGCCTTTCTCTAAGGGCTCTGAGGCAAAAAACTGGGAACGAAATCGGAGGAGGATTTCATGAACGTCAACCGCAGAACGCTTCTTTTGGGCGCAGCCACGACCGGCATCGCCACGACCTTTTCAATCCGCACGCGGCCGGCCAACGCCGCCGAGTTCACCTACAAGTTCGCCAACAACCAGGCGCTGACGCACCCGATGAACGTCCGCGCCAAGGAGGCCGTCGCCAAGATCCAGGAGGAGAGTGGCGGCCGCATGGCCATCAACATCTTCCCGTCGAGCCAGCTCGGTGCCGACACCGACATGCTGAACCAGGTGCGTTCGGGCGGCGTCGAGATGTTCAGCCTGTCGCCGATCATCCTGTCCACTCTCGTGCCGAACGCTTCGCTCAACGGCGTCGGCTTCGCCTTCCCGAGCTACGACAAGGTCTGGCCGGCAATGGACGGCGAGCTCGGCAAATATGTTCGCGGCGAGATCGAGAAAAAGGGTCTGCTGACGTTCGACAAGATCTGGGACAACGGTTTCCGGCAGATCACTTCGTCCAAGGGGCCGATTACGACGCCTAAGGATCTCGAGGGCTTCAAGATCCGCGTGCCGGTCAGCCCGCTCTGGACCTCGATGTTCACCGCCTTCGGTTCGGCGCCCGCCAGCATCAACTTTGCCGAAACCTATACCGCGTTGCAGACCGGCATCGTCGACGGACAGGAAAATCCGCTGGCCATCCTGACGACGGCGAAGCTGTTCGAGGTGCAGAAATACGTCTCGATGACCAACCACATGTGGGACGGTTTCTGGATCCTCCTCAACCGCCGCTCCTGGCAGGCGCTGCCGGCAGATCTGCAGGGTATCGTCTCGAAGCACTTCAACGCCGCCGCCGAGCTGCAGCGCAAGGACGTCATGGGCCTCAACGCGACCGTTCAGGCCGAACTCGAAGGCAAGGGCATGAAGTTCAACAAGCCGGACGGCGCTCTTTTCCAGGAAAAGCTGCGCGCTGCCAATTTCTACAAGGACTGGAAGTCGAAATATGGCGACGAAGCCTGGGCGATCCTCGAAAAGGCTATCGGCAAGTCATTGAGCTGATCGGCGGCGGCCATGCATCTGATGGGAAACGGCATATGCAACAGGTGATCGAGATCCCGTCGGGTCTTCGGGAAGGTGCTGTTTCCGGCTCGCAGGCGGTGGAGCGGGCGCTGCAGCTTCTCTCCATCGTCGGCCGCGGCGCGGAAAAGGGCGTGGCGCTCGCCGATGTGGTCGCCGATAGCGGCCTCAACAAACCCACCGCCCGGCGGCTGCTGATGGCGCTGATGCGGTCCCGCCTCGTCGAGCAGGACGAGCTTACCCGCCGATATTATCTCGGCGGGGAGCTTTACGTACTCGGCATGCTGGCCTCTCGCCGGCATGGCCTTCTGGAAATGGCAGGCGAAAGCCTGAAGCGGCTGTCCGGAAAGTCCGCCGATACGAGTTTCGTCTCGATGCGGCGTGACGATTACGCCGTTTGCCTGCACCGAGAGGAGGGCACGCATCCGGTGCGTACCCACGCATTGCTCACCGGCGACCAGAACCCGCTGGGTGTGGGGGCCGGATCACTTGCCATGCTGGCGGCATTGCCGGACGCGGAAGTGGAGGCGGTCCTCGGCCGCATTGAAGGCGTCATTGCCGCGCAATATCCGGGCTATTCCCCTCAGATTATCCGAGAGGATGTCGCTCGCTCACGCGAACTCGGTTACGCGCTCAATCCCGGACGGGTAATCGCCAATTCCTGGGGGATCGGCATGGCGATCCTGCTGCCTGACGGACGGCTTGCAGGAGCCTTGTCGATTGCCGCAATCGACAGTCGCATGGGCGAGGCGCGTCAGAAGGAGCTTGCCGGGCTGCTGGCTCACGAGGTCGAGCGGGTACAGGGCAAGCTGAAATCGCTGTTCAGTTCGGAGAAACCGGCGCTTCGAAAGGCGCCGCAGGCGGCACGGTCGAGAACACCGGAACGGGTTTGAAACGAAGGAGAAGGTCATGGCAGGAGCGCAGATCGTCGGTTGGGCGCATTCGAAGTTCGGCAAGTCCGAAGCGGCCTCGACGCGGGAATTGATGGCCGAGGTGATCAATCCGGCCCTCGAACATGCCGGCATCACGGCCAAGGATATCGACGGCATTTTCGTCGGCGTGTTCAACAACGGCTTTTCGAAGCAGGATTTTCAGGGCGCCCTGGTGGCGATGGCGGCCGACGGGTTCGACCATGTGCCGGCGGTGCGGATGGAGAATGCCTGCGCCACCGGTTCGGCGGCGCTTTATACAGCGCTCGACTTCATCGCTGCCGGCCGCGGCAAGATCGCGCTGGTCGTCGGTGCCGAAAAGATGACGGCACTGCCCACCAAGGAGACGGGCGACATCCTGCTGTCGGCCTCCTACCGCGAGGAGGAGGCGGACGTTGAGGGCGGCTTTGCCGGCCTCTTCGGCCGCATCGCCAGCCACTATTTCCAGCGTTATGGCGATCGCTCGGAGGAACTGGCGATGATCGCGGCGAAGAACCACGCGAACGGCATGAAGAACCCCTATGCGCATATGCAGAAGGATTTCGGCTTCGATTTCTGCAACACGGTGTCCGACAAGAACCCCTATGTGGCGGCGCCCCTGCGCCGTACCGATTGCTCGCTGGTGTCCGACGGTGCGGCCGCACTGGTGATTGCGGCGCCAGAAGTCGCGGCCGGCATGAAGCGCGCCGTCGCCTTCAAGGCGCATAACCATGTCAACGATATCCTTGCCATGTCGCGCCGCGATCCGATCGCCTTCGAGGGCGCGCGCATGGCCTGGCAGAAATCGCTGGCGGAGGCGGGCGTTTCGCTCGACGATCTCAACTTCGTCGAAACCCATGACTGCTTTACGATAGCTGAACTCATCGAATACGAGGCGATGGGGCTTGCCGAACCCGGCAATGGGTATCGCGTCATCCGCGAAGGCATTACCCGCAAGGACGGCCGCCTGCCGGTCAATCCGTCCGGGGGCCTGAAATCCAAGGGCCATCCGATCGGCGCGACCGGCGTTTCGATGCATGTGATGGCGGCGATGCAGCTTTGCGGGGAGGCAGGCGAGATGCAGCTGCCGAAGGCGACGATGGCCGGTGTCTTCAACATGGGCGGTGCTGCCGTGGCCAATTACGTGTCGATCCTGGAGCGGACGAAATGAATGCGACGACCTCGGTTGCCGTCGGCGATCAGGCCGAACCGAAGGGAGGGCTGAGCCCCCGTTCGACGCGGGTGATGAACCTCGCCCGCTTCGTGACGCAGGCGATGCGCCGCGAGCCGCAGGGTATCGCCCTGGTCTGGGCCGAAAAGACCTGGACCTGGGAGGAGTTCGAGGCGCGCATCGACGCGATGGCGGCAGCGCTGCAGCAGCGCTTCGGGGTGGCAAAGGGCGACCGCATCCTGGTCCAGTCGCAGAACTGCAACCAGATGTTCGAGAGCATGTTCGCCTGTTTCCGGATCGGCGCCGTCTGGGTGCCGACCAATTTCCGGCAGACGCCGGAAGAGGTCGCCTATCTCGCCAAGGCGAGCGGCGCGACCGGCCTGATCTGCAACGCCTCGTTTCCGGATCATGCGCGGGTTGTGCGGGAAAGCAATCCGGAGATCGGCTTCGTTATTGCCATCGGCGAGGCGGATTTCGGGCCGTCCTATGATGCCGTTGTCGACGAGTTCGGCGGCAGAAAACCGGCCGAAGCGCGGGTCGAGCGCGACGATCCTTGCTGGTTCTTCTTCACGTCGGGCACGACCGGTCGGCCGAAGGCGGCGGTGCTGACCCACGGACAGATGGCCTTCGTGATCAATAACCATCTCTGCGACCTGATGCCCGGCGTTACCTCCGCCGATGCCGCGCTGGTCGTTGCTCCCTTGTCGCATGGCGCGGGCGTGCATCAGCTCACCCAGGTGGCGCATGGGGTGAAAACCATCCTGCTGCCGACCGAAAAATTCGATATCGATGCGGCGTGGGCGCTGATCGAAAAATGGCGCGTGTCGACGATGTTCACCGTGCCGACCATCCTGAAGCTGCTGGTCGAGCATCCGGCCGCCGAGAAATACGACCACTCCTCGCTGCGCTACGTCATCTATGCCGGCGCGCCGATGTATCGCGAGGACCAGAAGCGGGCGCTGAAGAGCCTCGGGCCGGTGATCGTGCAATATTTCGGGCTGGGCGAGGTGACGGGGGCGATCACCGTCCTGCCGCCGGCGCTACATTCGGCCGAGGACGGCGAAGCTGCCAGGATCGGGACCTGCGGCATGGAACGCACCGGCATGCAGGTGTCGATCCAGAACGATGCGGGCGACGAGGTCGCGCCCTACGAGACCGGCGAGATCTGCTGCATCGGTCCGGCCGTCTTTGCGGGTTATTACGACAATCCCGAGGCCAACGAGAAGGCGTTCCGCAACGGCTGGTTCCGCACCGGCGATCTCGGCCACATGGATGCGGAGGGTTTCCTCTACATCACCGGCCGCGCCTCGGACATGTATATTTCCGGCGGCTCGAACGTCTATCCGCGCGAGATCGAGGAGAAACTTCTCACCCATCCGGCAATCAGCGAGGTGGCCGTGCTCGGCGTGCCCGATCCGCTCTGGGGCGAAGTCGGCGTCGCCGTCTGCGTCGCCAAGCCGGGTTCGGCGGTGACCGAAAAGGACCTGTTCGCCTTCATCGACGGCAGGATGTCCCGCTACAAGATGCCGAAGCGGTTCATCTTCTGGGAAACGCTGCCGAAATCCGCCTACGGCAAGATCACCAAGAAGATGATCCGCGAAGAACTGCGGGCACGCGGCGAGCTGGACAGTAAGTCGGCTAACGATCTGCCGGCGCTGCGTCAGCTCAAGCATCCTGGTCCCGTCGCGCTGATCAGGCGCGAGGCGGTACGGACCGCGCTGAAGCCGGTCGAGGGTGTGCTGCGGCCCGGCGAGGTCTTCATGGCCGAGGTGGCGCGCATCTTCGCTGAGGCCGGCTGCAAGGGTGGTTTCCTCAATGTCGAAGGTGGGGCCTGCGATCCGTTCCGTTATGTCCTGCCGGCCTTCTCACCGGACAAGGACCATGCGGCCTGGTATAGCGCGACCTTCGCGCCGGAGGTGGGCGGCAGGTTTTTGGCCGCGACCGCCATGGTTGGCGAGCGGGACGGGGCGCCGTTCCTGCATTGCCACGGCATCTGGGACACCGGCGAAGGGGTTTTGCGCATGGGGCATGTGCTGCCCTTCGACAGCATCGTCAGCCGTCCGATCGCGGTCAAAGGTTATGGCAGCGCCACCGCGACCTTCTCTTCGATCCCCGATCCGGAGACGAATTTCACGCTGTTTTCCGCCAAGGGCGAAAGCGGCGAGGGCAACGGCATTCTGCTGCGGATCCGCCCGAACGAGGATGTCGGGATGGCGATCGAAGACGTTTGCCGGGAGCATGGCATAACGAGCGCCCGCATCTACGGCATTGGCAGCATCAACGAGCCAGTGTTCGAGGATGGGCGCCGGGTGGTCTGCCTCGCGACCGAGATCGCCATCGAGAACGGCGTGCTCGAAATGACACCGGATGGGCTTCGGGCCTCAATCGACGCCGCGATCGTCGATACGGACGGCGTGATCTATCACGGCCGGCTGGCGCGGGGCGACAATCCCGTCGGCGTCACCTTCGAACTGGTCATCATCGAAAATCGGGAGAGCTGAACATGCGCAGCGTCGTCGTCACGGGTGCGGGATCGGGTATCGGCCTTTCGACGACGGAGCTTCTCATCGAAGCCGGCTGGCATGTGCTCGCTGCAGACCGCGACGTCGCGGCACTCGAACGGCTGATGGAACGGCTCGGAAATCGGTCCGGTCTCCTCACCACCGTTCTCCTCGACATCACCGACGAAAAGGCGATCGCGGGTCTCGCGGAACGCTGCCAGGCTCTTCAAAACCCGCTTCAGGCACTGGTCAACAGTGCGGGCATCGGTTCGAACGTTCGTTTCGCCGATACCACGACCGACCAGCTGCGGCGGATTTACGAGGTCAATGTCGTCGGCGCGTTTGCGCTGTCGCAGGCGCTGGCGCCGATCATGCGGGAAAACGGCGGCGGGTCGATCGTCCATATCGCCTCGGTCTCCGGCATCAAGGGCAATCTCGGCCGTTCCGCCTATGGCGCGTCGAAGGGCGCGCTGGTGACGCTCACCAAGATCATGGCGGTCGAACTCGCGGACGACCTGATCCGCGTCAACGCCATTGCGCCGGGGCCGATCGAGACGCCGATGGTCAAGGAAAACCACACCGCCGCGACGCGCGAGGAGTGGAAACGCACCGTGCCGATGCGCCGTTACGGCCGGCCGGAGGAGATCGCCACGGCGATTGCCTTTCTCGTCGACGAACGCCAGTCCTCCTATGTGACCGGCCAGATCCTCGCCGTCGACGGCGGATTTACGGCGGCCGGGCTGATGGCCTGATCCGTTCCGGCACGACGTTCGTCATATGACAATCTCTTCATGAAAATAGGCGGCCCGACGCGTCGGGGCTCGTTGACAAGTCACGGGATAGATTAGAAAACTGCCAGCTTCCGACGGCAGCCACGGGGGGACTTCCATGTCTAGGCGCGCGATATTCGGCTTTCTCGCTCTCATCGTTTCCGCATTCGCTTTCGCCTCGCCGCTGACGGCGGCCGACCGGCGGATCGAAAGCACTCCGAACAGCGATTATCTCGGCTTCGATCTCAGAACCGTGAAGAATGTCAGCCAGCCCCAATGCGAGGCCGCCTGCATCGGCGACAATGCCTGCAAGGCTTTCACTTATAACGAGAAGGCCAAGTGGTGCTTCCTCAAGTCGGATTACAGCCAGCTCAACCCGTTCCAGGGCGCAACAGCCGGCAAGATCGTTGTATCGGCTATCGAACCGGATATCGGCGCTCCGCCGAAACTGTCCTTCCTCTCGGAAGAGGTTCTCCAGCAGGCGCGTGATCAGAAGGATGGCCTGACGCTCGGCGACAACCAGCAGGGTTACGGCGTCGAAAGCCTCAAGACGATCGCCCAGGGCCAATTGCTCGCCGGCAATGTCGATACGGCGATCTACAATTTCAAAGGCGCGCTCTCGATCATTCCCGATGACGGAGCGCTGTGGATCGAGCTTGCGCGCGCCGCCGGCACCGCCAAGAACAACAGCAGCGCCGATGGCGAAGGCACGCTTGCCGCCGTCAACGGCTACCAGCTTTCGCGCACGACGCAGACCCGGGCGGATGCGCTGGCGGTTCTGGCCGCAGCGCTTGCCAAGCAGCAGAATTATCGCGCGGCGCTCAACGCTTACAAGGCAAGTCTTGCGCTCGTAAATGCCCGCACCGTGCAGGCCGCCTATAACGACCTGCGCGAACGCAAGGGTTTCCGCATGACCGGCAACACGGTCGATGCCGATAGCGCCAACCCGCGCGTCTGCGTGCAGTTCTCCGAACCGCTGGTGAAGATCGGCGTCGACTACGCTCCCTTCGTCGTGCTCAACGGCCAGGCGCCGAAGGCGATGGAAGCCAAGGGCAACCAGATCTGCGTCGAAGGCCTCACCCATGGCCAGCGCTACAAGCTGTCGCTGCGCCGGGGCCTGCCGTCTTCCGTCGACGAGCCGCTTGTTGCCCAGGTCGATATCGACATCTACGTCAAGGACCGCTCGGCGACCGTGCGGTTCACCGGCGACAGTTTCGTGCTGCCCTCGACCGCACGCCGCGGCATTCCGATCGTCTCGGTCAATACCGAAAAGGCCAATCTGAAACTCTACCGGGTCGGCGACCGCAGTATCGCGGCACTGCTCGCCAATTCGCAATTCCTGACCCAGATGGACGGCTATAACGCCACCCAGATCGAGGAGCAGAGCGGCGAACTGGTCTGGCAGGGCACGATCGATATCGCCCAGGACCTCAACAAGGACGTGGTGACGAGCTTCCCGGTCGATGAAGCCCTGCCGACCCGCAAGCCCGGCGTCTACATGCTGACGGCTGCGGCCGCCAATGCGACGAGCCAGGAATACGATACCAAGGCGACGCAATGGTTCGTGGTGTCCGATATCGGGCTCACCACCTATGCCGGCACGGATGGCCTCAACGTCTTCGCCCGCTCGCTCGGCAGCGCCAAGCCGATGGCCGGCGTCGATCTGCAGCTGCTCGCCAAGAACAACGAAATCCTCGGCACGGCGAAGACCGATGCGGACGGCCGCGCGGTGTTCACCGCCGGCCTGATGCGCGGCACGGCGGCGATGGTGCCGGCGGTGCTGGCGGCCCAGAACAACGGCCAGGACTATGTCTTCCTCGACATGGCCCGTGCCGGGTTCGATCTGTCCGACCGTGGCGTGACGGGTCGCCCCGCACCCGGCGCGATCGACATCCTGCCCTGGACGGAGCGCGGCATCTATCGCCCCGGCGAAACCGTGCATGCCTCGGCGCTCGCCCGCAATATCGATGCGACGGCGATCGAAAACCTGCCGCTCACCTTCGTCTTCCTGCGCCCCGACGGTGTCGAAGATCGGCGGATGGTCAGGAACGGTTCGCTCGGCGGTTATGCGCTCGACCTGCCGCTGCTGGCCACCTCGATGCGCGGCACCTGGACGATGCAGATCTTCACCGATCCCAAGGGCTCGGCGATCGGCGAAAAGACCTTCCTCGTCGACGATTTCGTGCCGGATCGCATTGAGTTCGACATGACCAGCGACGCCAAGGAAATCGCGGTCGGGGCACCGGTGCCGGTCAATATCGACGGCCGATATCTCTACGGCGCGCCGGCAGCCGGCCTCAATCTCGAAGGCGAGATCGCGCTGAAGACGACGCGCGAAAATCCCGCCTTCCCGGGTTACCAGTTCGGCCTCGTCGACGAAGAGGCGAGCGAAGCGGTGCGCATTCCGCTCGAGGAGCTCGAACCGCTCGACGACGACGGCAAGGCAACCTTCGACGCGACCGTTGCCGAAGCGCCCTCGACGACGCAGCTTGTGAACGCTGATATCGTGGTGCGCATGCAGGAGGCGGGCGGCCGGGCGATCGAGCGTTCGATCACACTGCCGGTCAAGGCGGAAGGTGCGCGGATCGGCATCAAGCCGGAATTCTCCGGTGATCTCGGCGAAAACTCGGTCGGCAATTTCACCGTGATCATGGTGGACGCGGCCGGCAAGAAACAGGCGGTGCAGAACCTGCCCTGGAAGCTGATCAAGATCGACCGCGATTATCAATGGTATCGCGACGGCTCGTCCTGGCGGTATGAGCCGGTGACCCGGACCAGCCAGGCTGCCAACGGCATGGTGAATGTCACGGCAGACGGCGGCAAGGTTTCCGTGCCGGTCAACTGGGGCCGCTACCGGCTCGAGGTCGAAACTGCCGATATCGGCGGGCCGACGTCGAGCGTCGAGTTCGATGCCGGCTGGTTCGTGGCCGCGACCTCGACCGAAACTCCGGATGCGCTGGAAATCGCGCTGGACAAGCAGAGCTACAAGGTCGGCGAGACGGCCAAGCTCAAGGTGTCGTCGCGTTACGCCGGCGAGCTGATGATCACGTCCGGTTCCGAGAGCCTGATTGCGGTCAAGACCGCGAGCATCGGCGCGAATGGCGGCGAAGTCGACATTCCGGTCACCGCCGCCTGGGGTGCCGGTTCCTATGTCACGGCGACACTTTATCGTCCGGGCCAGGCGCAGGAAAGCCGTATGCCGATGCGCGCCATCGGCGTTACCTGGCTGAAGGTCGATCCGGAAAGCCGCGATCTGCAGGTGCAGATCACCGCGCCGGAAAAAACGCTGCCGCGCCAGCCGCTCAACATCTCGCTGCAGGTCGCCGGAGCGGGCGCCAATGAGGACGCTTATGTCACCGTTGCCGCGGTGGATGTCGGCATCCTCAATCTGACGCGTTACCAGCCTCCGGCGCCGGACGACTGGTATTTCGGCCAGCGCCGCCTCGGCCTCGAAATCCGCGACCTCTATGGCCGTCTGATTGACGGTTCGCTCGGCGCGACCGGACGGTTGCGCACCGGCGGTGACGGCGGCAGCACGGCGCTGCAGAGCAGTCCGCCCAAGGAAAAGCTGATCGCCTTCTTCTCCGGCCCGGTGAAGCTCGATGCACAGGGCAAGGCGAATGTCTCCTTCGACATTCCGCAGTTCAACGGCACGGCCCGCGTCATGGCTGTCGCCTGGTCGAAGACCGGCGTCGGGCATGGCGTCAAGGACGTGGTGATCCGCGATCCGGTTGTGGTCACCGCCAGCCTGCCGCGCTTCCTGGCGCCTGGCGACCAGACTAATCTCAGGCTCGACATCGCCAATACCGATGCGCCGGCGGGCGACTACCAGCTCGCCATCACCACCAACAAGCCGGTTGCCGTCGACCAGAAGGGGACCGGAAAGATAACGCTCGCCGCCGGCGGCAAGTCGGATGTCACGCTTGCGCTTCGCGGCGTCGAACCGGGCGACGGGTCGATCCTGGTCCGCCTTTCGAATGCGTCGGGCATGTCGCTGGACCAGGTGCTCGATATTCCGGTGCGGCCTGCCGCCATGCCGATCACCCAGCAGCGGCTTGTCCAGCTGAAGCCGGGCGCCAGCGTGACCGTCGATGCCAACCTGCTTGCCGACAGCATCCTGCCGGGTGCCTCGGTCAGCGTGAACGTCAGCCGCTCGACCGCCTTCGATATTCCCGCGCTGCTGATGAGCCTCAGCCGTTATCCCTATGGCTGCGCGGAACAAACGACCAGCCGCGCCCTGCCGCTTCTCTATCTCAGCCAGATGGCGGTGCAGAACGGCCTTGCCGACGATACGGAAGTCAAGAAGCGGGTCCAGGATGCGATCCATCGCGTGTTGTCCTACCAGTCCTCGGCCGGCAGCTTCGGCCTCTGGGGTCCGGGCGGCGGCGATCTGTGGCTCGATTCCTACGTGAGCGACTTCCTCAGCCGGGCCCGCGAGCAGGGTTACGACGTGCCGGAACAGGCGCTCGTCCAGGCTCTCGACAGCCTGCAGAACTCGCTCGGCTTCACCAACAACGTCAAGGATCAGGGCAACGAGATCGCCTATGCGCTCTATGTGCTCGCCCGCAACCGCAAGGCTGCGATCAGCGACCTGCGTTATTACGCCGACACGATGCTGAACGATTTCCCGACGCCGCTCGCCAAGGCCCATATCGCCGCGGCGCTGGCGCTTTACGGCGATGCCCAGCGGTCAAAGAATATCTTTGCGGCCTCGCTGCAGATGTCGGAAGCAGCGCAGATCCACAGGGTCAGCCTGTCGCGCTCGGACTACGGTTCGTCCTTGCGTGACGGTGCCGCGGTTCTGGCGCTCGCCGCCGAAAGCCGGCCGGTGCCGCCGATCGTTCCGGCACTCGCCACCATCGTCGCCAAGGAGTGGGGGCAGAAGAAATACACCAGCACCCAGGAACAGACCTGGATGCTGCTTGCCGCCCGCGCGCTGCAGAACGGTGACGACGGCCTGCGCCTGCAGGTCAACGGTGCCGACCATCGCGGCACGCTGATGTCGCAGATGACCGGCGATGCGCTGATCGGCCATCCGCTGACCGTCAAGAACAACAGCGCCGATCCGCTGTCTGCCTCGATCACCACGGTCGCGGCACCGGCTCAGCCGCTGCCTGCCGGCGGCGACGGTTTCCAGATCACCCGCACCTATTACTCGATGGACGGGGAGGAGACGAATGTCAGCGAGGCGCAGCAGAACCAGCGTTATGTGGCGGTGATCACCATCACCGAGAGCAACAGCTGGCCGTCGCGCATCGTCGTCACCGACCTTCTGCCGGCCGGGTTCGAGATCGACAATCCGAGCATCGTCAACAGCGCCAGCCTCGCCAATTTCGACTGGATCGAGGAAGTGCAGGCGGCCCACACCGAATTCCGCAACGACCGTTTCGTTGCGGCCTTCGACCGGAGCGCCGGCGACAACCGCGAGATCACGCTCGCCTATGTGGTCCGCGCTGTAACCCCCGGCGTCTACGATCATCCGGCTGCCCAGGTCGAGGACATGTATCGTCCGCAGTTCTCGGCCCGTACCGCAATGGGCAAGATGGAGGTGCTTGCCGCCCAGTAAGCGGCAGCTCGTTCCGATGAAGCTCAGGTGGAAACTTTCGATCGGTCTGGGGATCGGCCTCGGCGTAGCGGCGGGGCTGATCGCCGGCCTCGATGCGGTCGACAGGGCCTATCCCCCGCCGCTCGAAAAGGCGCGGGTGGTTTCCGCCGAAGTGCTGGATGCGGATGGCGAGTTGCTGCGCGCCTTCGCGACGCCCGAGGGGCGTTGGCGGCTTCGTACGAGCACCGAAAACGTCGATCCGCGATTCCTGAAAATGCTGGTCGCCTATGAGGACCAGCGTTTCTACGAGCATGGCGGGGTCGATCCGTGGGCGCTCGGCCGAGCGATGCTGCAGCTTGTCACCAACGGTCGCGTCGTTTCGGGCGCTTCGACGCTGTCGATGCAGGTGGCTCGGCTGATCGAACCGCGCGAGAGCCGGTCCGTTGCGGCAAAACTCCGTCAGGTCGTCCGAGCCGTGCAGATCGAGCGGCGGCTTTCCAAGAGGGAAATCCTCGAACTCTACCTCACCCATGCGCCCTATGGCGGCAATCTCGAGGGCGTGCGGGCTGCGAGCCTTGCCTATTTCGGCAAGGAGCCGCGGCGGCTGACGGTGGCGGAGGCGGCACTTCTGGTTGCCCTGCCGCAATCGCCGGAGGGCCGGCGGCCGGATCGGCATTTCAAGGTTGCCCAGGCGGCGCGCGAGCGGGTGCTGATGCGTTCGGCCGTTGCCGCGGTCACCGGCGACGGTGAGTCGGAGCGGGCGGCACGCGACAGTATCCCGGCGCGCCGGCTGCAATTGCCGGCCTATGCGGCGCATCTCGCCGAAGCGGCGATCCGCAAACAGCCGAAGACCGAGCAGCACAGGACGACGCTGAAGCGCAGCATCCAGCAGGGGCTGGAACAGGTCGCCAGGGAGGCTTCGGTCAAGCTCAGCCCGAAGGTCTCTGTCGCCATGGTGATGGCGGATATCACCACCGGCGCGATCGTCGGCGAGGTCGGTTCGGCCGATTATTTCGATGCGAGCCGCTCCGGCTGGGTGGACATGACGCGGGTCAACCGCTCGCCGGGCTCGACGCTGAAGCCGTTCATATACGGCCTCGCCTTCGAGCAGGGGCTGGTGTCCCAGGAAACGATCATCGAGGACCGGCCGGCGGATTTCTTCGGTTACCGGCCGAAGAATTTCGACATGACCTACCAGGGCGACGTCAGCGTCCGCCAGGCGCTGCAGCTGTCGCTCAACGTGCCGGCCGTGCGGCTGCTCGATGCCGTCGGCCCGTCGCGGCTGATGATCCGCTTTCGTCGCGCCGACGTGCGCCCGGTCCTGCCGGCCAACGAGGCGCCGGGCCTGGCGATCGGCCTCGGCGGCGTTGGCATCACGCTCAAGGATCTGGTGCAGGCCTATGCGGCGCTCGCCAATCGCGGCAATCCGATGCGGATCGGCAATGGCATCGAGGACCAGCCAGGCATGATCGACGGCGAGCCGCTTCTCGATCCGCAGGCGGCGTGGAACGTCGCCGATATTCTCTCGGATGTTCTGCCGCCGCAGGGCAGCCGAAGGCTCGGCATCGCCTACAAGACCGGCACGAGCTACGGTTATCGCGACGCCTGGTCGGTCGGGTTCGACGGACGTCATGTGCTCGGCGTCTGGATCGGGCGGCCGGACAATGGCGCGGTGCCAGGCATCGCCGGTTATCAGACCGCGGCGCCGATCCTGTTCGAGGCGTTTTCCAAATCCGGCGTGCCGATCACGCCGCTGCCCTCGGCGCCGTCGGGTGCCGTCCGCATTGCGCAGGCCGAACTGCCGATCAGCCAGAGGCGGTTCTCGATGACCGCGAACGGACTGTTTTCCGCCTCGACGCGGGAGCCGGCACCACAGATCGTTTATCCGCCGGAAGGCGCACGGGTCGATCTCGGGGCGTTATCGGGCGATATCTCGCCGCTGGTCCTGAAGCTGCAGGGCGGCCGTGCGCCGTTCCGGTGGCTCGCCAACGGCAAACCGCTCAGCGAACTGTCCCGCCGCCGAACCAGCGAGTGGAAACCGGATGGCGCCGGTTATTCGACGCTGACGGTGATCGACGCCGCCGGCCGTGCCGCGAGCGTCAGGGTTTTCGTGGAATAGAATGTTGCAGCTTCCGCGCGGGAAGGCGCTCGGGCGTCCGCTCGGCTTCGGCCAACGCTTTGGAGCCCCGCGCAGTCGCCTGCCGTGGTTTTCAAAGATCGGAGAGCCCACACGAATGCGGAACCTCATAGTAAAATAATAGTATGGCTCCGCATTCGCGTGGCCTTCGGCGTTCTTTCGGGGCTTCCGGCCCCTACAGGTGATCATCTCGCCTCGCTGCGTGGCTTCGTTTTCGACTTCCTTTCGGGAAATCCTGCCACTTGCACGGCTCAACCGAACCGGACATGGCTGTCCGGGGGAGGCTTGATAGGCGGCTCCATCCGAAAACATCGCCGCCATGGCTTTCACCTCTTCCACCTTTCCCGCACGTTACGGTTCCGATGAAAGCGCCGGCTCCCGCCTGCCCGCGAACGTCTCGCGAAACACTCCGGCGACGGAAGCGGGAGGATTATAGGCAGAAAGCTGGAGAGCGGGGATGATGAGGCGGTTAAGTTATTGGCGATGCTGGAGAGCGGCGATCAATTATCCACGGGTAAACGGAAAGACCGCATTGGACGGCGCTTCCCGCCATACCCCCTCTGTCCTGCCGGACATCTCCCCCTCAAGGGGGGAGATCGGCTGGGGGCGCCCCCTCCTAAACAAACAACCGATTCACCCGGTAGCTGCGGGTAAGCGGGAAGGCTATGAAGCTGGTGATCTTCCTCCTCGCGGGCAGGGCGATCGTTTTATGGAATGTGCGGCGGCGCGGCATTTTTAACCCTCCCCCTTGTGGGGAGGGTGGCCGGCAGGTGGGAGGGGTTTTCATGCTGGATGAAGTCCCCTCCCCAACCCCTCCCCACAAGGGGGAGGGGCTCCGCGCGCCGTCCCATACATTCATAGGCGATCCGCTTGAGGTGGGGGTGGCTCGGCTCGCGGGCTTCCTCAAACAGCAGATTTTCCAAGCTTGGAAGCGCCCGGTAGCCAGGTGCTCGGCCTAAGCTGCCGTCGTCGCCTTCTTCTTCGCCACGCGGGCACGGATCGACTCGATGTCGGCCTTCGGCGTCGCCTTGAAAAGCGTGCGGGTATAGTCGTGCTTCGGGTCGGAAAACACCTCTTCGCGGGTGCCGTATTCCACGGCCTCGCCGAAATACATCACCATCACCTCGTCGGCGATGTAGCGCACGACGGAGAGGTCGTGGCTGATGAAGACGTAGGTGAGGTTGAACTCGTCCTGAAGATCGGCGAGCAGGTTCAGCACCTGGGCCTGCACCGAAAGGTCGAGGGCCGAAACCGGTTCGTCGAGCACGAGAAGCTTCGGGTTCATCATCAGCGCGCGGGCGATCGCGATGCGCTGGCGCTGGCCGCCCGAGAACATGTGCGGATAACGGTTATAGTGTTCCGGGCCGAGGCCGACCTTCGTCAGCATTTCGCTGGCGCGGTCGCGGCGTTCGCCGGCCGACATGTCGGTGTTGATCGCCAAGGGTTCGCCCAGCACATCGCCGATCTTCTGGCGCGGGTTCAGCGAGCCATAGGGGTTCTGGAAGACGATCTGCACCTTCTGGCGCATTGCCTGGGTCAGGTGGCCGGGGCGGGTATCGACCTTCTTGTTGTCGATCAGCAGGTCGCCGCCGGTCGGTTCGTCGATGAAGGTCAGCATGCGCGCAAGGGTGGATTTGCCGCAGCCGCTTTCGCCGACGATCGCCAGCGTCTTGCCGCGTTCGAGCTTGAAGGAAACGCCCTTCACCGCATGGATGATCTTCTTCGGCTTGAAGAGGCCGCCCGGCAGTTCGTAATCGCGCTTGATGTCGCGCACTTCGAGCATGGTGTTATCGGTCATATTATGGCTCATGCGCGTGCCTCCGGCGCGGGTTCCGGATTGCCGTCGAAGAAGGCGGAAACGGTGGTCAGGCGGTCGCCGGTCGCGTTTTCCGGCAGGGCCGCCAGCAGCGCCTTGGTATAGTTGCTCTTCGGGCTCTCGAAGAGGGAAAGCACATCGGCTTCCTCCATCTTGCGGCCCTTGTACTGCACGATGACGCGGTCGGCGGTCTCGGCGACCACGCCCATGTCATGGGTGATCATGATCAGGCCCATGCCGTTCTTGGCCTGCAGCGCCATGATCAGGTCGAGAATCTGCTTCTGGATCGTCACGTCGAGCGCGGTGGTCGGCTCATCGGCGATCAGCAGTTTCGGATTGCAGGCGATTGCGATCGCGATCATCACGCGCTGGCACTGGCCGCCCGACATCTGGTGCGGAAAGTGGTTCAGCCGCTCTTCCGGGTTGGGCAGGCCGACCTGGCTGAACAGTTCGATGGCGCGGGCGCGACGGGCTTTTGCGTCGAGGCCGAGATGGATGCGCAGCACTTCCTCGATCTGGAAACCGACCGTGAAGCACGGGTTGAGGCTGGCGACCGGCTCCTGGAAGATCATCGCGATGTCCTTGCCGATCAGCTTGCGGCGCTCGGCCGGGCTGATGTTCTGGATGTCGCGGCCTTCGAAGAGCATGCGGTCGGCGGTGATCTTGGCGGTCCACGGGAGCAGCCCCATGACGGCGAGCATGGCGACGGACTTGCCGGAGCCGGATTCACCGACGATTGCCAGAACCTCGCCCTTTTCGACCGAGACGGAGACGCCGTCGACGGCGCGGAACCAGCCGGTTGCTGTTTCGAATTCGACGATGAGGTTGTCGATTTGCAAGAGCGCCATGATCAAGACCTCTTCAGTTTCGGGTCGAGCGCATCGCGCAGGCCGTCGCCCATCAGGTTGATGGCGAGAACGGTGACGAGAATGGCAACGCCGGGGAAGGTGACGACCCACCAGGCGCGCAGGATGAATTCACGCGCTTCGGCAAGCATCGTGCCCCATTCCGGTGCCGGCGGCTGGGCGCCCATGCCGAGGAAGCCGAGGGCGGCTGCATCGAGAATGGCGTTCGAGAAGGAGAGCGTCGCCTGGACGATCAGCGGCGCGGTGCAGTTCGGCAGGATGGTGCGGAACATCAGGCGCAGCGGCCCGGCGCCGGCAAGCCTTGCGGCAGTCACGTAGTCGCGGGTCTTTTCGGCCATCACGGCGGCGCGGGTGAGGCGCACGAAATGCGGCTGCAGGGTGAGCGCGATGGCGATCATGCCGTTGGTGAGGCTCGGCCCGAGGATCGCGACGAGCACGAGGGCGAGCAGCAGCGACGGGAAGGCGAGGATGATATCCATCAGGCGCATGATGACGGTATCGATCCAGCCGCGGTAATAACCGGCGATCAGCCCGACGATGATGCCGCCGGTGAGCGACAGCGTCGTCACGAAGACGCCGATGAACAGCGAATACTGCGCGCCATAGATCAGGCGGGACAGGATATCGCGGCCGACAGGATCGGTGCCGAGCAGATAGGACGGGTTGCCGCCTTCGGCCCAGGCCGGCGGAAGCAGGGCGAAATCGCGATACTGCTCGAACGGCGAATGCGGGGCGATGAACGACGCGAAGATCGCCACGATGACGAGGGCGACGAAAATAACGAGGCCCAGAACGGCGCCGCGATTTTCGGAAAAGTAGAACCAGAACTCGCGGAGCATCTGGCGGCGCATCGCGGCGCTGGAAACCGGTTCGGCGATCTTGGTAACAGTGGTATCGGCCACGGGATTTTCTCCTTCTTGATGCCGGATCAGTGTCGGATTCTGGGGTTGATCAGGCCGTAGAGCAGATCAACGATGAGATTGACGAACATGATGATGGCCGCGATCAGGAGCAGGCCGCCCTGGATGACGGCGTAGTCGCGGCGGAAGACGCTGTCGACCATCCACTTGCCGATGCCCGGCCAGGAGAAGATCGTCTCCGTCAGGATGGCGCCGGCGAGCATGACGCCGATCTGCAGGCCGATCGTGGTGATGACCGGGATCATCGCGTTGCGCAGCGCATGGATGCCGACGACGCGGAAGGGCGAGAGGCCCTTGGCGCGAGCGGTGCGGACATAATCTTCCGAGAGCACTTCCAGCATGGCGGAACGCGTCTGGCGGGCGATGACCGCGAGCGGAATGGTCGCCAGCACGATCGACGGCAGGGCAAGATGGCTGATCGCCGAGGCGAAGGCGCCCTTCTGTCCCGACAGCAGCGAATCGATCAGCATGAAGCCGGTGACCGGCGGGAAGAAGAACATCAGCGAGATGCGGCCGGAAACCGGGAACCATTGCAGGGTGCCGGAGAACAGGATGATCAGCAGCAGGCCCCACCAGAAGATCGGCATCGAATAACCGACAAGCGCGATGCCCATCAGCCCCTGGTCGAAGATCGAGCCGCGCTTGATCGCGGCGATCACGCCGGCCGGAATGCCGAGAGCGACGGCGATGACGATGGCGCAGAAGGAAAGTTCCACGGTCGCTGGAAACAGCGCCCAGAACTGGTCGAGGATCGGCTTCTTGGACACGATCGACGACCCGAAATCGCCGGTCAGCACGCCGCCGAGATAATCGAAATACTGGACGACCAGCGGCCGATCCAAGCCGAGCTGTGCACTGATCTGGGCATGCCGCTCCGGCGACATGACACGTTCGCCGGAAAGAAGCGCAACCGGATCACCCGGCAGAAGTCGGATAAATGAAAAAGCAATGATCGAGACCCCGATGAAAGTCGGGATCAACACGGCGATACGCCGCAACAGGAAGCCAAACATTCGAAACCTTCGTGGTTTTTGGTTCGTGGCCGATTCACGGTTTTGTCAAGCCATGAAGACGGCAATCGTGGCGTCTTCGCCAAATTTTGGCGTCTCATAAGAAAATGCCGCGGGAAACGCAACGCGTCCCGCGGCAAAATCGTCGTGAAGCAGAAATTACTGCGCGATATCGACCGCTTCGAAGGTGAAGTCGCCGAGCGGGCTCTGGGTAAAGCCGGTCACGCCCTTGCGCATCGGTACGACCGAGAGGGAGTGATCGATGGTTGCCCAGGGAGCGTCCTTCTTGAAGATCGCCTGAGCCTGTTCGTAGAGCTTGGTGCGCTCGGCCAGGTCGGAGACGACCTTGGCCTTCTTCACCAGAGCGTCGAACTCCTTGTTGCACCACTGAGCGCGGTTGTTGCCGCCGACGGCGTCGCAGCCGAGCAGCGTATCAAGGAAGTTGTCCGGATCGCCGTTGTCGCCGGTCCAGCCCATGATGGCGGCGCCATCGCGGTTCTTGTCCTTCGAACGCTGCAGGTATTCAGCCCATTCGAAGGAAACGATCTCGACCTTGACGCCAATCTTGGCGAAATCGTCCTGGATGATTTCGGCCGCGCGGCGGGCATTCAGCATGTAGGGACGCGAAACCGGCATCGCCCAGACCTTCATGGAAAGGTCCTTGACGCCTGCGTCGGCGAGCATCTTCTTGGCCGCTTCGAGATCGTACGTGTCGTCCTGGGTGGCCTTGCTGTAGGACCACATGGTCGGCGGGATCGGGTTGACGGCAGGTGTCGCCATGCCCTGGAAGACGGAATCGACGATCGCCTTCTTGTTGATCGCCTTGTTCAGCGCCTTGCGGACTTCCAGCTTGTCGAACGGAGCCTTGGTCGTGTTGTAGGCGAGATAGGCGACGTTCAGGCCTTCCTGCTCCAGAACCTGGAGGCTCGGATCAGCCTTCATGGCCTTCACATCGGCGGCGTTCGGATAGGGCATCAGGTGGCATTCGCCGGCCTTGAGCTTCTGGTAACGAACGGCGGCGTCGGTGGTGATCGCGAACACGAGGTCGTCGATCTTCGGAGCCGTGCCCCAGAAATCGGCGTTCTTCTTGAAGCGGATGACGGCGTCCTGCTGGTAGCCCACGAAGGTGAACGGACCGGTGCCGACCGGCATCTGGTTCAGCTGTTCCTTCTTGCCGGCCTTATCGAGGCTGTCGGCATATTCCTTCGACACGATCGAGGCGAACGGCATGGCGAGGTTGGCGAGGAACGGTGCTTCCGGACGGTTGAGCGTGACCTTGACGGTCAGGTCATCGACCTTCTCGATCGACTTGATCAGCTTCGGAAAGCCCATGCCATCGGCATATTCCCAGGTCGCGCCGGAAATGTACTTGTTCCAGGCGTTCTTCTCGTCGATCTGGCGGCCGATCGAGAAGACGACGTCGTCGGCGTTCAGGTTACGGGTCGGCTTGAAGAAGTCGGTCGTCTGGAACTTGACGTTCGGACGCAGCTTGAAGGTGTAGACGGTGCCGTCGGCGGAAATCTCCCAGCTCTGGGCGAGGCCTGCTTCCGGCTGGGTCGTGCCCGACTTGAACTCGAGCAGGCGGTTGTAGATCGGATGCGCCGAAGCGTCGAAGGTCGTGCCGGCGGTATAGATGCCGGGGTCGAAGCCTTCCGGAGAACCTTCCGAGCAATATACGAAGGTCTTGGCGCTGGCGCCGCTTGCGAAGAATGTTGCCGACAGCAGCGCTGCGGCAAGGGTGAGTTTGTATTTCATTTGGATCTCCCGATGACCTGTGGCCGGCTTATACGCCGTGCCCGGTGGATGTCTTCAGCTGGAATGGCGCGTATATAGCGCCCAACGACTGGTATTCCCGTGTTCACCTCCTGGCCGGCGATATTTCGCTGCGGCCGGCCTTCAAAATGCGTTTCTCCTGGCGGGTCCGCGACGGCCTTCAGGCCGTGCATGCCCCTGTTACCTGATTCCGATCAACGGCCTCCCGCCGTATCGAATTTCACGCCCGCTTCTTTTTTTAGAAAATTTTCCACAAAATTGGCCAAATCTCGGTGCATTCTTATTGGTTTCGGCGCGTTTCGTAGATTTGCCTGCGGGCCGTGGCGCGGGAGCATAACGATTATGATCCGGTTGTCGAGATACTAACATTCGCGTGCCAATCACATCCGCATTCCTTCCCCTCCATCCCTCCGCACAGCCTGTTTTTGCTGCAATGCCGCATTGCCATCGGCGAGGAATTGGCTACGGTTCGGGCCTTCCGACCAGCATAGATCTATCGAGGCAATGGTTTCATGACGACAGGCAATTCCAATCTCCCGCTCGTTTGGGATTTCATCGACCGCAAAAAAGAGGTCTTCACGGAACTCGCGGACCGCGTCTGGGAGACGCCGGAAACCTGCTACATGGAGACGCTTTCGGCTGCCGCGCATCGCGAGATGCTGGAGACCCAAGGCTTCAAGATCACCGAAAACGTCGCCGGCATTCCGACCGCGCTGATCGGCGAGGCGGGCGAGGGCGGTCCGGTGATTGCCTTCCTCGGCGAATACGATGCGCTGGCCGGTCTCAGCCAGAAGGCCGGCGTCACCCGGCATGACCCGACGACATCAGGCGCCAACGGCCATGGCTGCGGCCACAATCTTCTCGGGTCCGCATCGCTGCTGGCCGCGACCGCGCTGAAGGATTGGCTGGAGAAGACCGGCACGCCCGGCCGCGTGCGTTATTACGGCTGCCCGGCGGAAGAAGGCGGTGCCGCCAAGGCGTTCATGGTGCGGGCCGGTGCCTTCGAGGACGTCGACATCGCAATCAGCTGGCATCCGAGCAATTTCGCCGGCGTGCAGCGGGAGACCTCGCTTGCCAACTGCCGGATCGACTTCACCTTCACGGGCCGCGCCGCGCATGCGTCCGCCGTGCCCGAACTCGGCCGCAGCGCGCTCGATGCCGTCGAACTGATGAGCGTCGGTGTCAATTATATGCGCGAGCACATGCCGTCCGAGAGCCGCATCCACTATGCGGTCCTGGATAGCGGAGGCATCTCGCCGAACGTCGTGCAGGCGCATGCCAAGGTGCGCTACGTCGTTCGCTCCGCTGACCTGCCCGGGCTTTTCACCCTGATCGAGCGCGTCAAGAAGGTCTCCGAAGGTGCAGCGCTGATGACCGAGACCAAGGTCGAGAGCACGATCCTGGCCGGCGTTTCCAACCTCGTCGTCAACACACCGCTGATGGACGTCATGCAGGACGTCTGGGACAGCATGGGCCCGCCCCCGTTCGACGCCGCGGATATCGAATTTGCCGAACAGATCCGTGCCACGCTGACGCCGGAAGACATTGCGGCAAGCTGGAACCAGGAGCGCCTGGAACAGCGGGATGTTCCGCTTGCCGACTTCATTCTGCCGGCGCACACCGAAAATCGCCAGATGGGCGGTTCGACGGATGTCGGCGATGTCAGCTGGGTCGTGCCGACCGTGCAGGCCTATGGCGCGACGCTTGCCGTCGGCACCCAGCTTCATACCTGGCAGGTGGTGGCGCAGGGCAAGAGCCCGCTTGCCCACAAGGGCATGGTTTCCGTCGCCAAGGCGATGGCCGCGACCGGACTGGCCGCCATGACAAGCGATCAGCTCCGCGAGGCAGCCTGGGCCGATCTCAAGAAGCGACGCAAGGGACAGGACTACAAAAGCCCCATTCCGGCCGGCGCCGAACCTCCTGTCGCGGCAATGACGCTGAAATGACCAAATAAACTGATCGACGCGTCAACTATTTTGAACGGTCGGCCTCTCTGAAAACGGCGATTTGGGCTGTCCAATATCGCCGTTTCCGCCTATGAAATTTATACGCCGTTGCGTGTCTCACAGGAGGTCCGTCGTGACTATTCAGCCCAATTCCATCGAAGCCCGGGACAAGGCTTACCAGCTTCACTCCTACACCAATGCCCGCGCGCTGGAGCGTGACGGATCGCTGGTGATCGACCGCGGCGAGGGCATCTATGTCTACGACGTGAACGGCAACAAATATATCGAAGGCATGGCCGGGCTCTGGAGCGTCGGCGTCGGTTTCGGCGAAAGCCGGCTCGTCGAAGCGGCCGCCAGGCAGATGGCGAAGCTCCCCTATTACCATACCTTTACGCTCCGCAGTCACGGCCCGTCGATCGATCTTGCCGAGAAGCTGATCCAGATGGCGCCGGTGCCGATGTCGAAGGCCTATTTCACCAATTCCGGTTCCGAGGCCAACGACACCGCCATGAAGATGGTCTGGTATCGCTCGAACGCGCTCGGCAAGCCGGAAAAGAAGAAGATCATTTCGCGCATCAAGGGCTATCACGGCGTGACGATCGCCAGCGCCAGCCTGACCGGCCTGCCGAACAACCACCGCTCCTTCGACCTGCCGCTCGCCGGCGTCTTCCACACGACCTGCCCGCATTACCGCGCCTTCAAACAGGAAAACGAGACGGAGACGGCCTTCGTCGAACGTTGCGCCAAGGACCTCGAAGACCTGATCCTCAGGGAAGGTCCAGAGACGGTCGCCGCCTTCATCGGCGAACCGGTCATGGGGGCGGGCGGCGTCATCGTTCCGCCGGCCGGTTACTGGGATGCGATCCAGAAGGTGCTCAGGAAATACGACATCCTGCTGATCGCCGACGAGGTGATCTGCGGTTTCGGGCGCACCGGCGAGATGTTCGGCACCACGACCTATTCCCTGCAGCCGGACATCATGACGCTGTCGAAGCAGATTTCGTCGTCCTACCAGCCGATCTCGGCGCTGCTGATCAACGAGAACGTCTACGGACCGCTTGCCGACGAATCGGCGAAGATCGGCACGTTCGGCCATGGCGTGACCGCGGCCGGCCACCCGGTCGCCGCGGCGGTCGCGCTGGAAAACCTGGCGATCATCGAGGAACGCGACCTCGTCGGCAATGTCCGGGCGCTCGCACCGAAGTTCCAGAGCCGGTTGAAGGCGCTGGAAAGCCATCCGCTGGCGATCGAAGCACGCGGCGTCGGCCTGATCGGCGCCCTGGAGCTGAAGCCACGCGACGGTTTCGCGGCCGGCCAGCTCGGTCCCAAGCTGCTGGCGATCATGCTCGAAAAAGGCCTGATCTCACGGGCGATCGGCGACTCGCTGGCGCTCTGCCCGCCGATGATCATCAACGAGCAACAGATCGACACGATCTTCGACACGTTCGAAGCCTCGCTCGAGGTCTTCGAGAAGCAGATCACTGTCTGATACCTGCCGGAGCCGCGCTAACCTATTGGTGCGGCTCCGATTGCGATTGCGCGAAGCGCGCCTATATTGCTCGCCATGCTCGATCTCATCGAACCCTACTGGCCGCATATCCTCTTCGTTTTGTCGGTCCTGATGGGGGCCGCAGCTGCGATTCACGCAGCGATGACCAAGGAAGAAGTCCGCTCGGCGATCGGCTGGGTCGGCGTCATCGTTCTGTCTCCGATCGTCGGCGCGCTGCTTTACCTGGTCGCCGGTATAAACCGCATCCGCCGATCGGTGATCAGCGACCGCCGCGCGCTGCTGCAGGGGGAAATCCGCGCGCATGTGGTTTCCTACGACGCGACGAACAACCGGATCATCGAGGATTTCGGACACCGCTTCCGGGCGATGAAGACGCTCGGCGACCGGGTGACGCGCCACCGGCTGACGACCGGCAATACGATCGTCGCGCTCGATACCGGCGACGAGGCTTATGGGGCGATGCTGAAGGCGATCGCCAAGGCGAAACGCAGCCTCATCCTCGAGACCTATATCTTCGACCGGGACAGGATCGGCATCCGGTTCGCGGAAGCCCTGATTGCCGCGGTCAAGCGCGGCGTCGAGGTGCGCGTGCTGATCGATGCGGTCGGCGCCCGATATTCGGTTCCGAGCGTGCTCGGCATGCTGAGAGACGGCGGCGTCACCGCCGATGTCTTCAACGGCAACGTCATCATGGGGCTGCGGCTGCCTTATGCGAACCTGCGCACCCACCGGAAGATCCTGGTCATCGACGGCCGGGTGGCGTTTACCGGCGGCATGAATATCCGGGAAGGTTTTTCGAGCGAATTCAGCGGCAACAAATGTTCGTTCGACACCCATTTCAAGGTAACCGGGCCGGTTGTCGCCGACCTGTTTGCAATTGCCGCCGCCGATTGGCGATATGCCGCCGACGAGGCGTTGGAGGGCACGGCCTGGGCGCTGCAGGCGCCGGAGACGGAGGCCGGTTCGCCGGTCATCATGCGCGCCGTTTCCTCCGGACCCGACCGCAGCGTCGAGACGAACCACAAGATGCTGATGGGCGCGTTTTCCGTGGCGCGTTCCTCGATCCGCATCGTATCGCCCTATTTCCTGCCGGACCGCGAACTGATCACCGCGCTGGTCACGGCTGCCCGGCGTGGGGTGGAGGTCGATATCGTCGTGCCGACCGCCAACAATCTCGTTCTGGTCGATCGGGCGATGACTGCGCAGTTCGACCAGATGCTGAAGAATTACTGCCGGATCTGGCGGGCCTCCGGGCCGTTCAACCATTCCAAGCTTCTGGTGATCGATGGGCGCTGGGCCTATGTCGGTTCCTCGAACCTCGATCCGCGATCGCTCCGGCTCAATTTCGAGGTCGATCTGGAAGTGCTGGACTGCCCTTTCGCGGAAGCTTTGGAACGAAGGATCGACCTGGCCATTTCTTCCGCAACCGAAGTGACGCTCGACGGGTTGATGGCAAGGCCCTTCCTCGTGCGCCTCATTGAACGCGTGTTCTGGCTGGGATCGCCCTATCTCTAGTTGCTGGATAGATGGGCCGCTTGCCCTATAAATTTCATTGATCGGCGGATAGTCAAAAGAACCATGCGGGAAAAACGTCCCAACCTTCCGAAAAGCATTCTGGCTTCCATCCGGGCTCGAAGGAACCGCGGCGCTGGAACGCATGAGGGGCGCGAACGCGGCCACGGCATGCTGATCGCCTCCTACAACGTTCACAAATGCGTGGGGATCGACGGCAGGTTCGATCCTGCCCGCACCAGCCACGTGATCCGCGAGATCGGCGCCGATGTGATCGCGCTGCAGGAAGCGGATTCCCGGTTCGGCGAGCGGCGCGGCCTGCTCGACCTCGCCTGGATGGAGCGGGAGACGGGGCTTTTCCCGGTACCCGTTTCCGGCGTCGCCAAGGCGCATGGCTGGCATGGCAATGTGATCCTCTTTCGCGAAGGCCTGGTGCGCGACGTTCATCAGGTCAAGCTGCCGGGGCTCGAGCCGCGCGGTGCCTTGATCACCGAACTGGAACTCAAGGACGGCAGCGCATTTCGGATCATCGCGGCCCATCTCGGCCTGCTCAACCGTTCGCGTCAGCAGCAGGCCCGCATGATCCTCGACATTCTGCGTTCGCGTGACGAGCAGCCGACCGTGCTCATGGGCGATCTCAACGAATGGCGGCTTGGCGACCGCTCTTCCCTGAACACGCTTGCGACCGTGTTCGGTCTCCCGGCTGCGGTGCCGAGCTTCCCATCGCGCCTGCCGGTGCTGGCGCTCGACCGCATCATGGCGAACCAGCCCGGGCTGATCGATGCCGTCGAAACCCATGACAGCCCGCTTGCGCGGCTTGCGTCCGACCACCTGCCCATCAAGGCGGTGGTGAAGCTCGGTTCCCTGCCGTTGTCTCAAGGAGCGGAAGCCGGCTGAACCGATCCTTTTCCGGTCTTTACCGAAACGGAAACCGCCGATAGGTTTGCGGCCTCACCGCCTCGCCCCTCCGAAACGGAATTTCCCGCATGACTGATATCGCCATGATCGAAGCCGCCCGTGTCCGTCTCGATGGCCACGTGCGTCGCACCCCGCTGCTGTCTTCGCCCTTTCTCGACGACATCGCCGGGCGGCGCGTTTTCGTGAAGCCGGAATGCCTGCAGCACACCGGTTCGTTCAAGTTTCGCGGCGCCTGGTCAGCGATCTCGGCGCTGTCACCCGACGTCCGGGCCAAGGGCGTGATCGCCTTCTCCTCGGGCAACCATGCCCAGGGCGTGGCGCTGGCGGCCAGGATGCACGGCATTCCGAGCGCGATCATCATGCCGTCCGATGCGCCGCGCATCAAGATCGAGAATACCCGCGCCTATGGCGCCGACGTCGTGCTCTATGACCGCCTCAACGAGGATCGCGATGTGATCGGCGCGCGGCTGTCGCAGGAGCGCGGCCTGACGCTGATAAAGCCGTTCGACGAGCCGCTGGTGATCGCCGGCCAGGGCACGACCGGGCTCGAAATCGCCGAACAGGCCAGGGAGGAAGGCATCGAGAAGGCCGACGTGCTGGTGCCGACGGGCGGCGGCGGCTTCATTTCCGGCGTCGCGCTGGCATTGAATGCCAAGGCGCCGGGGTTTGTCGTCCACCCCTGCGAGCCGCAAGGCTTTGACGACGTGACGCGGTCGCTGGCTTCCGGACAGATCGAACGCAATGCGACCCAGGGCGGCTCGCTCTGCGATGCGATCGTCACGCCGCAGCCCGGCAACATCACCTTCCCGATCATGTCGCGGCTTTGCGGCGCGGGTCTTGTGGTGACCGACGACGAAGCGTTGCATGCGGTGGCGCTTGCCTTCAGCCGGCTGAAGATCGTCGTGGAACCCGGTGGCGCGGTGGCATTGGCGGCCGCTCTTTTCCATGGCGAGACGCTGGGCGATACGGTGATTGCCGTTTGCTCGGGCGGCAATATCGACCCGGATATCTTCCGTTTGGCGCTGGATCGTTTTGGCGCCTGAAGGGCTCGCAAGGGGCTTGGGTATAATAAACCGTTAAACACCCGGAAGGGACGTTAAGAAAAAAGGATTTTCTACGGAACTGGCGGCAGGTTGGAACATTATCTCTATCGGCTTGGTAGAGATAAGCTAGGATAGGCTGAACGTCCGAAAAGGGCGAGAGCAGAACCCGGGAGACATCCAATGCGTCATATTGAGCATCAGACACGGTCTTTCGCAAACCGCGGTATCGCGGGCAAATGGCAGTGGGCGGCGAATACCGCCCTGGTGACGGCAGCCTTCATCTTCGTCGGCGCCGTGACACTCGGCCTTTTCCCCTGAGGCCTTCGGGCTTCGCCTTTTAAAATTCGGGCTTGGTCCCCCAAGACCGAAAACACCTCCCGCGCTTCGCCGCCCGGGAGGTGTTTTCGTTTAAGGGACTATTTCGCCGGGAGATAGGCTTCGGCAAGCTCCACCCAGAAGCTCGTCCCGATCGGCAGTGCGTCGTCGTTGAAGTCGAAACGCGGGTGGTGCAGCGGCGGATCGTTGTCGGTGCGCCTGGTGCCGAGCAGGAAATAGGTGCCCGGCCGCTCGGCAAGCATATAGGCGAAATCCTCGGCGCCCATGGACGGGCGAGGCAGGTCGACGACCTTGTCCTCGCCGACGACACGGCGGGCGAGGTCGCGGACGAAATCCGTTTCCGCCTTGTGGTTGACGGTCGCCTCGTAACCGCGCTTGTAATCGAGCGTGACGCTCATGCCGTAGCTGGCGGCCTGGCCCTCGGCGACCATCCGGATGCGCCTTTCCAACTCGTTGCGGACGTCCGGGTCGAAGGAGCGGATGGTGAGCAGCATTTCCGCCCGCTCGGGAATGACGTTGCTCGCCATGCCGGCATGGAAGGCGCCGACGGTGATCACCATCTGGTCGAGCGGGTGAATGTTGCGCGAGGCGATGGTCTGCAGCGCCATGATGATGCTCGCGCCGCAGACGATCGGATCCGACGTATCCTGCGGCTCGGCGCCATGGCCGCCATGGCCATTGACCGTGATGCGGCATTCGTCGACAGCCGCCATCATCGGGCCTTCCTTGACGCCGATCTGCCCGAAGGCGAGGCTGGGATCGTTGTGCAGGCCGAACACGGCATCGCATGGGAAGCGCTCGAACAGGCCGTCCTCGATCATCAGTCTGGCGCCGCCGAAATTCTCCTCCGCCGGCTGGAAGATCAGATGGATCGTGCCGTCGAAATTCTTCCTCTCGGCAAGGATTCTGGCGGCACCCAGCAGCATCGCGGTGTGGCCATCATGGCCGCAGGCATGCATCAGGCCTTTGTTCTTGCTGGCATATTCGGCGCCGGTTTCTTCCTCGATCGGCAGCGCGTCCATATCGGCACGGATGCCGATTGACCGGCCGCCGGTGCCGTTCTTCAACGTGGCGACAACGCCCGTCTTGCCGAGGCCGCGGGTGACTTCATAACCGAGGTCCGTGAGCTGCCTGGCGACGAAATCGGATGTGTTGAACTCCGACAGGCCGAGCTCCGGATATTGATGAAGGTAACGGCGGGTGGCCACCACGTCGGCCATGTCATTGGAAAACTGGATCGTCATTGCTCAAAACACCGAAAGTTCGATTGGATTGGTTGCGGGGCACGACGAGATCGCCCTTGTGTCATGAGATGAATAGCAGCGCGGCCCTTGGAAGGTAACCCTCGGTGTTAAATTTTGCTCGGTTGGGTTGCCGCAAGACGTTCTGGCGCGCCTGTTGCGCAAGGGCGGAATTCCTCGGATTATCAAAGGCCTGCTTCCGTTCAGGTTTCATTCAGGCTAGGCTCGATAGAGCCGAAAGATGTGTCAATCGGCAGGAAGTGAGCAATAGATTCCAGTCAGTCATTTGCAATATCCGGACTGCTCTCTATTTCCCATCCTCGCGGGCTTGCATCCTGCCGGTCACCATAATCCAAATGATGACTGGCGCTTCCGATGCAGGCCGAGTAAGGCGAGGCCGACAAACCCCTCAGAGTTTTCAGCAGAAGCCCGTATCCATGTCATTTCACACTCCGCCGTCAGCTTCCTCGCGCGAAACCGAAGCCAAGCAGATCGATCACAACGATTCGATCCGCTCGACCTATTTCAACATCGATGCATTGCGGGAATGCGGCGAGAAACTCGGCAAGGAGGGCACGCCCAGCTTGCCGGGCCTGATGGAGTTCGAGTTCTTCAAGCGGCATCATGAAAACGAGAAGGAAATCCTGCGGGTCTATCGGGCGACTGCGACCGACGTCGATGCCGGCGCGTCGATTACGCCCGCCGCCGAATGGCTGCTCGACAATTATTACATCGCCGAAGAGGCGATCCAGGAAGTCCGCCGCGACTTCCCGAAAAAATTCTTCCGCCAGTTGCCCACGATGACGGTCGGCGGCCAGGAATTGCCGCGTGTACTGGTGCTCGCCTGGCTCTATGTCGCCCATACGCACAGCAGCATTTCCCGCGAGGCGCTGGCCGCCATGGTCCAGGGTTTCCAGGTCAAGGAACCGCTCGAGATCGGCGAGCTCTGGGCGCTGCCCTCGTTCATCCGTTTCGTGCTGATCGAGAACCTGCGCCGCATCGCGACCCGCGTCGATCGCTCGCGCAACATGCGCCGCCGCGCCAACGAGACGGCCGACGAGATCATCCGCCTCAATAACGAGGAGGCGAGCGCCGATGTCCTGAAGGGCATCGAGAGCCTGACGAACGACAATACGTTCACGGCACAGTTCCTCTATCGCCTTCGCAACGCCTCACAGACATCGGGGTTTGCCGTCGCCTGGCTCGAGCAGCGTCTCGAACAGGCGGGTACCGACGTCGAAGAGGTGATGCTCGCCGAGCAGAACCGCCTTTCGTCTGGCAACGTGACGATGGGCAACATCATCAAGAGCCTGCGCGAGATCGACGATACGGAGTGGAGCGTCTGGTTCGAAGACGTCTCGCAGATCGACAAGATCTTCCGTCTTCGCACCGACTACCAGGCGCTCGATTTCGGCTCGCGCAACGCCTATCGCAACCGTATCGAACAGATTGCCCGCCGCTCACGCAAGAGCGAGGCCGAGGTTGCGGAAGCTGCCATCCAGCTCGCCGAAAAGGCGTCGGCGGAAGAAAATGCCGATCCGCGCGAGACCAATGTCGGCGCCTTCGTCGTCGGCCGCCGCCGCCGGGAGCTGGAAGCAGCCGTCGGTTACAACCTGCTGTTCGTCCAGAAGGTTGTCCGTCTCGTCCGCCGCCTCAACTGGTTTGCGATCGCCGGCCCGGTCATCCTGATTACCGTTCTCGCGATGGCGATTGCGGGCTGGTTCCTGGTGCAGGCGGATATTCCGCTGCCGGTCGTCTTCTGCTTCCTGCTGATGTTTGCGCTGCCGGCTTCCGAAGGCGCGACCGGCCTGTTCAACACGCTGGTGACCTATGTGGTGAGGCCAGCCCGGCTGGTCGGCTACGAATTCAAGGAGGGCATTCCGGAAGCGGCAAGAACGCTCGTCGCCGTACCCTGCCTGATCACCGACCGCGACACCGTGGACGAGCTCGTCCGCAACCTCGAAGTCCACTATCTCGCCAATCCGCATGGCGAGATCTATTTCTCGCTGCTCAGCGACTGGCGCGACAGCAAGTTCGAGGAGACCGATACCGATCTCGAAATCCTCGATTATGCGAAGCGCGAGATCGCGGCGCTCAACGCCAAGTATGGAGAAGACGGCAGGGTGCGTTTCTATCTGCTGCATCGCCGCCGTCTGTTCAATCCCGCCGAAGGCGCATGGATGGGCTGGGAGCGCAAGCGCGGCAAGCTGCATGAGCTCAACATGCTGCTGCGCGGCGATCGCGATACCAGCTATCTTACGGGCGCCAACACCGTTCCGCCGAACGTCCAGTACGTCATGACGCTCGATGCCGATACCCGCCTGATGCGCGATGCGGTGACCAAGCTCGTCGGCAAGATGCACCACCCGATCAACCAGCCGGTGCTCGATCCGAAAACCAATCGCGTCATCCACGGCTATGGTCTGATGCAGCCGCGCGTGACGCCGTCGCTGACGACCGGCAAGGAAGCCTCGGTCTTCCAGCGCGTCTTCTCCGTAGGCCGCGGTCTCGACCCTTACGTCTTCACCGTCTCCGACGTGTATCAGGACCTGACCGGCGAAGGCAGCTTCACCGGCAAGGGCCTCTATCACGTCGATGCCTTCGAGGCCTCGCTCAAGGGCCGGATCGACGAGAACTCGGTCCTCTCGCATGACCTTCTCGAAGGTTCGTTCGCACGCTGCGCCCTCGTCACCGACGTGGAACTGGTCGAGGACTTTCCGGTCCGCTACGAGGTCGAAGTCTCGCGTCAGCATCGCTGGGCCCGCGGCGACTGGCAGCTCCTGCCCTACATCCTCGATCCGAAGCGCGGCGTGACTGCGCTCGGCCGCTGGAAGATGGTCGACAACCTGCGCCGGTCGCTGACCCCGATCGCCTGGTTCTTCGCTTCCGTGCTCGGCTGGTACTTCATGGATCCGCTCGGCGCCCTGATCTGGCAGATCCTGCTGATCTTCTCGCTGTTCGTCGCGCCGACCCTCAGCCTGGTCACCGGTCTCCTGCCGGGCTCCACCGACATCGTTCCGGGCGCGCATTTCTATTCCGTCTGGTCGGACATGCGTTCTGCCAATGCTCAGGTCGCGCTCCGCGTCGTCTTCATCGCGGATTCCGCCTGCATCATGACCGATGCAATCGCCCGGTCTCTCTACCGCCTGTTCTTCAGCCGCAAGCTGATGCTGGAATGGCGCACCGCCGCCTCGATCCAGTCGAGCGCACAAGGCAGCCCGCAGGATTATTACAAGACGATGTGGCATGCGCCGGCGATCGCCGTGCTCAGCATCATCCTGGCGGCCATGCCGGGCGACAACGCGTTCCTGGTCGGCATCCCGTTCGCCGTGCTGTGGATATTCTCACCGCTCGTCGCCTGGTATGTCAGCCAGTCGGCCGAGACCGAAGACCGGCTGTTCGTGCCGGAACCCGTGTCGGTCGAATTGCGCAAGATCGCCCGCCGCACCTGGCGGTATTTCGAGACCTTCGTGACCGCGGAGCAGAACTACCTGCCGCCGGACAATTTCCAGGAGAAGCCGAACCCGGTCATCGCCAAGCGCACGTCGCCGACCAATATCGGTGTCTACCTGCTGTCGACGATCTCGGCGCGGCATTTCGGCTGGATCAGCTTCACCGACACGATCGAGCGCATCGAGCAGACGATCTCGGCGGTTGAAAGAGCCGACAAGTTCCGCGGCCACATGTACAACTGGTATCATACCGACACGCTGCAGCCGCTGATGCCTCGCTACGTCTCGTCGGTCGACAGCGGCAACTTCGCCGGCCATCTGATCGCCATCTCGTCGGCTTTGCGCATCTGGGCCGAGGCTCCTTCAGCGCACCTTCAGGGCAATCTCGACGGCATCGGCGACGTTTGTGGCATTCTGGCCGAAACGCTGAAGGCTCTGCCGGACGACCGCAAGACCGTGCGCCCGCTGCGTCGCCGTCTGGAAGAGCGTATCGTCGGCTTCGGCAACGCGCTTGCCGCGGTGAAGCGCGAGCATGAATTCGCATCGATCCGGATCATCAACCTCGCCGTGCTTGCCCGCGACATCCAGAAGCTCGCGGTCAACCTCGACCAGGAAGTCCGTTCGGCGCAGAGCGACGAAGTTACCCGCTGGACGGCGTCTCTCGTCGCCGCCTGCGAGGCGCATATCGCCGACAGCGTCTTCGACAATGCCAATATTGAATCGCTGCGGGAGCGGCTCGGCGTGTTGCGCGACCGAACCCGCCGCCTCGCTTTCGCGATGGATTTCAGCTTCCTGTTCCGCAAGGAGCGTCGTCTTCTGTCGATCGGCTATCGTGTCGAAACCAACGAGATCGACGAAGCCTGTTACGACCTGCTCGCATCCGAAGCGCGTCTGACCAGCCTGTTCGGGATCGCCAAGGGCGACCTGCCGACCGAGCACTGGTACAAGCTCGGCCGCCAGGTGGTGCCGATCGGTGCGCGAGGCGCCCTGGTCTCCTGGTCCGGCTCGATGTTCGAATACCTCATGCCGCCGCTCGTCATGCAGGAGCGCCAGGGGGGCATTCTCAACCAGACCAACAATCTGATCGTGAAGGAACAGATGAACCATGGCCGCCGCCTCGGCACGCCATGGGGTATCTCGGAAGCGGCGTTCAACGCTCTCGACCATCAGATGTATTATCAGTATTCGAACTTCGGGGTGCCGACGCTCGGCCTCAAGCGCGGTCTCGGGCAAAACGCCGTCATCGCTCCCTATGCGTCGATCCTGGCCAGCCAGTACGACCCGATCGCCGCCTCTGAAAACCTCACCGAACTGCGCTCGCTCGGAGCACTCGGGGTGTTCGGCTTCTACGACGCGGTGGATTTCACGCCGACCCGCGTCCCGGAAGGCAAGCGCTACGCGGTGGTGTTCAACTATTATGCCCACCACCACGGCATGTCGATTGCCGCGATCGCCAACGTCGTGATGAACGGCCTGCTGCGCGAGCTCTTCCATTCCGACCCGACCATCGAGGCTGCCGAACTGCTGCTGCAGGAAAAGGCGCCGCGCGACATTCCGGTGATGAGCGCCAAGCACGAAGAAACCCCCGGCAAGGGCCAGGGCGAACTGTTGCGCTCGGAAATCCGCACCATCACCAACCCGGCCACCAAGGACCGGGAGCTGGCACTGCTCTCCAACGGTCACTACTCGGTCATGCTCACCGCGACCGGCTCGGGATATTCCCGCTGGAACGGACTGTCCGTTGCCCGCTGGAAACCCGACCCGACCGAAGATCGCTGGGGCCAGTTCCTGTTCCTGCGCGACACAACGAACGGCGAATGGTGGTCTGCCACCGCCGAGCCGCGCCGCATCGAAGGCGAAAAGACCAGGGCGATCTTCTCCGACGAACGGGCTGAATTTCACAAGACGGTCGGCGACCTCACGAGCACGGTCGAATGCATCGTCGCGAGCGAACACGATGCCGAAGGCCGCCGCCTGACGCTGCTCAACATGGGTACCGAGGATCGCTTCATCGAAGTGACCTCCTATATGGAACCCGTGCTGACCACCGAGGACGACGACAACGCCCACCCGGTCTTCCAGCGGATGTTCGTCCACACGGAAATCGGCCGCCGCGGCGACGTCATCCGCGCTTGGCGCAACAAGCGCGCGCCGAACGAGCCGGACATGGTGATCGCCCATCTGGCCGCCGACAATGCCGGTTCGGCTCGCCCGACCGAATTCGAGACCGACCGCCGCAAGTTCCTCGGCCGCGGCCGCACGCTTTCGGAAGCTGCAGCCTTCGATCCCGGCGCGACGCTGTCGGGTACCGACGGCTTCACGCTCGATCCCATCCTATCGCTGCGCCGCGTCGTGCGGGTGCCGGCCGGCAAGAAGGTGAGCGTCATCTTCTGGACGATCGCAGCGCCCAAGCGCGAGGAGCTCGATCAGGCGATCGAACGTTATCGCCATCCGGATGCCTTCCAGACCGAGCTCACGCAGGCCTGGACACGCACCCAGGTGCAGATGCGCCATCTCGGCGTCTCGTCGCAGGATGCGGCCGCGTTCCAGCACCTGGCGCGCTATCTCATCTATCCGGACATGCAGCTGCGCGCCGACCAGGCGACCATCCACGCCGGCATGCAGCAGCAGTCGTCGCTCTGGCCCTCCTCTGTTTCGGGAGACTTCCCGATCTTCACGCTGCGCATCAACGACGACAACGACATGCCGGTCGCCAAGGAAGCGATGAGCGCCCAGGAATATCTGCGCTCGCGCGGCGTCATCACCGATCTCGTGATCTTCAACGAGCGGGCGGCCTCCTACGCGCAGGAAATGCAGCAGGCGCTCGAACATCTCTCCGAGAGCGCCCGCCGCCTCAGCCAGCAGGAAGGCCAGCGCCAGCATGTCTTCTCGCTGCGCCGCGACATCATGGACGACGAGGGTTCGGAAGGCCTGATCGCCGCATCCCGCGTGGTTCTGCACGCCCGCAACGGCAAGATCAGCGACCAGCTCAACCGCACGGCAACGATCTTCGCACCGCCGAAGGACCAGCAGATCGAGGTCGACCGCCGCCCGCTGCTGAACGGCGAGATCTTCCAGCCTCCGGCGCCGATCGAGGCACCGGCGGATCTCGACTTCTGGAACGGTTTCGGCGGGTTCACCAAGGACGGCAGCGAATATGTGGTGCGCCTGCACGGCGGCCAGTCGACGCCGCAGCCGTGGATCAACATCATCTCCAACGACAAGTTCGGCTTCCACATTTCGGCGGAAGGTTCAGGCTTCACCTGGGCCAAGAACTCTCGCGACTATCAGCTGACGACCTGGACCAACGACATGGTCATCAACCGTCCCGGTGAGGCGTTCTATATCGCCGATCGGGATAACGGCGCTGTCATGACGCCGTTCGCGGTCCTGTCGCGCAAGCCGGAGGTCAAGTTCGAAGCCCGGCACGGCCTTGGCTACTCCGTCTTCTCGAGCGAGGAAGAAGGCCTGAAGATCAGGCTGACCCAGACGGTCGACAGGACGCGGGCGGCAAAGCTCTCGTCCATCCTCCTCCATAACGGCGGTTCGGAAACCCGCAGGCTGCGCGTCTACGGTTATGTGGAATGGCTGCTCGGCGCCAATCCGGCCCGGTCCATCCCGTTCATCCTCTCCAGCCGCGACGAGGAGACGGGGACGCTCTTCGCCACCAACTCCTACAGCATCGACTACCGCCGCTTTGCCTTCATGGGCATGAAGGAGACGCCGGTAGGCTTCACGGCGAGCCGCCGCGAATTCATCGGCCGCTTCGGTTCGGTCCAGATGCCGGCGGCGGTGATGTCCGTTTCCGCGCTCAACAACGCTCTCGATCTCGACGGCGACCCCTGCGCGGCGCTCGTCTACGACATCGAGCTCGCGCCGGGCGAAGAGCGGACGGTCACCTTCTATCTCGGCGATGCCGATACGAAGGAAGAGGCCCAGGCGCTGGCGGCCCAGCTGCGCGGCGAGGAGTTCGCTCCGATCCTCGCGGCGAACCGCGACTTCTGGACCGGCTTTACCGGCCGCCTGAAGATCTCGACGCCGGACAAGTCGCTCGACAACATGGTCAACCACTGGCTGCCCTACCAGGCGCTCGGCTGCCGCATCATGGCCCGCACCGCCTTCTACCAGGCATCCGGCGCCTTCGGCTTCCGCGATCAGCTGCAGGATACCTTGGCTTTTCTGGTGCACGAGCCGTCGCTCGCCCGCCGCCAGATCGTCAACGCCGCCTCGCGGCAGTTCAAGGAAGGCGATGTGCTGCATTGGTGGCTGCCCGGCTCCGGCGCCGGCGTCCGGACGATGATCTCCGACGACGTCGTCTGGCTCGCCTACGGTATCCACCAGTATGTCTCGGTAACCGGCGATGCATCGCTGCTCGACGAGGAACTGGCGTTCATCGACGGTCCGGCGCTCGAAAAGAACAAGCACGACTCCTTCTTCCAGCCGACGGTGTCGACCGAGACCGCCACCCTCTACGAGCATGCGGCAAGGGCGCTGGACCTGGCGATCACACGCACCGGGGACAAGGGCCTGCCGCTCATCCTCGGGGGCGACTGGAATGACGGCATGAACCGCGTCGGCATCGGCGGCCGCGGCATGAGCGTCTGGCTCGGCTGGTTCCTGGCGGCTGCTCTGCGCAACTTCCTGCCCTATGCGGAAGCCCGCAAGGACAAGAAGCGCATCCAGCGCTGGACGGATCATATCGAGACGCTCAAGCAGGCGCTTGAAAAGGCCGGCTGGGACGGCACCTACTATCGCCGTGGCTATTTCGACGACGGCTCACCGCTCGGCTCGAGCACCAGCGACGAATGCCGCATCGACTCGCTCGCCCAGTCCTGGAGCGTGCTCTCGGGCGAAGGCGATCCGGAACGTGCCGCCCAGGCGATGGATGCGGTGCTCGAAAAGCTGGTCGACAGCCAGGCAGGCATCATCCGCCTGTTCACGCCGCCGTTCCAGGATACCCGCAAAGACCCGGGCTATATCAAGGCCTATCCGCCCGGCGTTCGTGAAAACGGCGGCCAGTATACCCATGCGGCGATCTGGGTCGTGCTGGCGCTGGCCGCGCTGAAACGGGGCGACGATGCCTGGAAGTGCTTCCAGATGCTGAACCCGATCAACCATGCGCTGGACCAGGACTCGGCCGAGACCTATCGCGTCGAGCCCTATGTGGTCGCGGCCGATGTCTATGGTCACGGTTCCCATACCGGTCGCGGCGGCTGGACCTGGTATACGGGTTCTGCGGGCTGGCTCTACCGTGCGGCGACCGAGGGCATCCTCGGCATCCGCCGTCAGGGCGACCGGCTGTTCGTCAATCCGGCGCTGCCGACCGACTGGGATGGCTTTACCGCCGAACTGACCATCGACGACACGGTGCACAAGATCACCGTCGAAGGCGACAAGGTCACGATCGACGGTCAAGCGGTCAATGAAACGGAAGGCTTCCTTCTTGCCGGAGCCGCTGCCAAGCGTCTGCCGGAACCGGCCAATAGCTGAGACCCCGGTTGACCGGGAAGCTGGATTTGTCAAAAGAAAACCCGCCGCCATGCGAATGGCGGCGGGTTTTTCATTGAAGTTCCCTTAGCGATCGGGCTGGGAGCGATCAGACGAGTAGCGATCAGGCGGGCTGTGCCAGCGTCCCGCCAGGGTCAGCCGCTTCCTCGTCGTCGGTCAGGATGCCGCTTGCCTTCAGCAGCGAGGCGAAACGTCCGCCGCTGGCGCTGAGTTCCTCATAACTGCCCATTTCGGCGACACGGCCGTTCTCGAGGAAGATCACCTTGTTCGCGTCGCGGACGGTCGAAAGCCGGTGGGCGATGATGAAGGTGGTGCGGTTTTCGCGGAGGCGGTCTATGGCCGTCTTGACGCGAGCCTCGGTCTCGACGTCCAGCGCACTGGTAGCCTCGTCGAGCACAAGGATCGGCGCGTTCTTCAGGATGGCGCGGGCAATGGCGATACGCTGGCGTTCGCCGCCGGACAACCGGTTGCCGCGCTCGCCGACCGGCGTCTCGTAGCCGTTCAACCGCGTTTCGATGAACTCGGTCGCGGCGGCGGCTTCCGCTGCCCTGGCGATGTCCTCCTCGCTGGCGCCCTCGCGTCCGAGGCGGATGTTCTCGCTGATCGACCGGTTCAGGAGGCCTGCATCCTGGAAGACGGTGGCGATGGAATGGCGCAGCGATTTCCGCGTCACCTTGCCGATGTCGATGCCATCGATCAGGATCTTGCCTTCCTGCGGGTCGTAGACACGCTGCAGGAGGTTGATGAGCGTGGTCTTGCCGGCGCCGGTCGGGCCGACGATGGCGACTGTCTCTCCGGCTTTCGCCGTGAAGGAGACGTTGTGGACGCCTTGGCTCGTGCTGGCAAAGCCAAAGGAGACATCGCGGAATTCGACCTCGCCGCGAACCTCGCCGAGGTCGGCGGCATCCGCCGGCTCGGCGCGCTCCTCCACGGAATCCTCGAGGATGAAGAAATCCTCGAGCTTGGCGCGGGCTTCGAAGATCTGGGTGGCGAACTGGCGCAGGAGGTCCAGACGGCCGATCAGCAGGTTGGCGAAGCCGATGAAGGCCACGACATCGCCGACCCGGATTTCGCCGCGCTGAACCAGAAGCGTGCCGATGACCAGAATGACACCCATGGAGACCGTCGAGGCCGTGCGGTTCAGGGCACCGGCCAGAGCCCACCAGTCGAGCACCGGATACTGGGCGGCAAGCAGGTCCTTGGTATAGTCCTTGAGTGCCAGGGTCTCCGCCTCGATGCGATTGTAGCTGTGCAGCACCGATACGTTGCTGATCGCGTCGCTCACGTGGGAGAAGACCGTGTGGTAATGGTTCTCGACCGACGCCTGCCCCTCCTTGGTGCGGTTCATCACCGTCACGCCGATGATCCAGTAGAGGATGCTCAGCACCAGAAGGACGAGGCTCAGCCGCCAGTCCATCGAGATCGCCGTGGGGACCAGCAGGACGAGCGCCACTGCGGTGGCAAGGTGGGTACGCATGAATTCGAGCCACAGGCCGAACAGGCTCTCGGCCGCACGCAGCAGGGTGTGCAGCGCGTTGGAGGTGCCGCGGGTGTGGTGCCAGGCGAGCGGCATGGAGATGATGCGTCCGAAAGCCTCGGTCAGCAGCGATGCGCGTCGGCCATGGGCGAGCCTGTCGGCCTCACGGGCGACAAGCACATAGGCAACGGTATTGAAGACACCGAAGCCGGCCCATAACATCAGCACCGGCGTAACGGTAGTGCCGGACGAAATGGCATCGATGATCCGGCCGAAAAGGATCGGTTCGGCAATGGTGATAACGGCAAGCACGATATTGGCGATGACGACCGCGGCGACACGCCACTTGTTCTTCGCCAGATATTGGAGGGCTCGTGCGTAAACCTGGAACAGCGTCAACTGGCGCAACCTCTTTCAAGTGGAGCCGCCATCGGGGCGGCGCCGATAATCTAGTGATCGGAAACGGCAATTCCGCGACGGAAGCCGGAGATAATACTCTTCTGCCAGAAATGTTTCATCGAGGGCAAGGCTTCCCGCATTCAGTGTCTTGAACCAACCCACGGCTTATTGCACAAAACCGTCAAGGGCTAGATTTCGCGGTATACCTTCAAAGAATGATAACTATGCTAATCGATTGTGAATAAGGGAAGTTACTGAAATTTAACATAAAGACAAGAATCGCCCGGAAAGAACGCGGCGGGGAGCAAGCCTTGAACATTCAGCTGGTCGTGCAACTCTTGGTACTCGTCGGGGAAATCAAGACCGAGGCGGAGCTCACGGCCCAGCTCGAATCTCTGCTGAAAGCCTATGGATTCGAATATTACGGACTGGTCATCCGGCCGCGCTCCCTTCAGAATCCGGGCGGCCTTGTCCTGGCCGGCCGCTGGCCGGAAGGCTGGCAGGAAATCTACGAAGCCCGCAAATATGCCCTGGTCGATCCGACCGTTCGCATGCTCAGCATCGCGCAAAGGCCGTTCCGGTGGCGGGATGCGGTGCTCAGACTCCGGAACGATCCGCATCGGCAGCGCATGCAGCGGATGATGCAGGAAGGGACACGTCACGGCCTTCAGGACGGCTACCTGTTTCCGGTCCACGGCCGCAACGGCCTGCTCGGCAACATGACGCTCGGCGGCCGCCCGGTGGATCTCTCGCCCGCCGAAATGGCGCTGTTCGATGCCGCCGCCAAGAAGGTGTTCTGGCGGTTTCTGGACCTTCGCGGCCAGGCGGAAGAACTCGAGGCCGCCGCAAAGGTGGACACCCAGCTTACCCGCCGCGAGATGGAGGTCATCGTGCTGCTCGCCGACGGCCTGACCTCCAACGAGGTCGCAAAGTCGCTCGACATCTCCAGCCATACCGTCGACTGGTACATCAACGGGCTTCAGGAGAAGCTGCGCGCCAAGAACCGCCAGCACGTGGTCGCTTCGGCATTTCGTCTCGGCCTCATCGCCTGAGCATTTGGTTTCGTTGCGACACGTCCTGTCTCCCCGACAAATTGCGCTTGCCTGATTAAGGCAATACTGATTTCTTTGCGGTGCAGCATTACTCTCGATGGCGCCTGAGGAGATCCGTCTTGCCCATTTCCAAGATCCTAGTGGCCAACCGTTCTGAAATAGCGATCCGGGTCTTCCGTGCGGCCAATGAGCTCGGCATCAAGACCGTTGCGATCTGGGCGGAGGAGGACAAGCTTTCGCTGCATCGGTTCAAGGCCGACGAGAGCTATCAGGTCGGCCGCGGCCCGCATCTTTCCAAGGACATGGGGCCGATCGAAAGCTATCTTTCTATCCCGGAGGTGATCCGCGTCGCCAAGCTTTCCGGCGCCGATGCCATCCATCCGGGCTACGGCCTGCTGTCCGAAAGCCCGGAATTCGTCGAGGCCTGCAACGATGCGGGCATCATCTTCATCGGTCCGCGGCCGGATACGATGCGCCAGCTCGGCAACAAGGTCGCGGCCCGCAACCTGGCCATTTCGGTCGGCGTGCCGGTGGTGCCGGCAACCGAGCCGCTGCCGGACGACATGGCCGAAGTGGCGAAGATGGCCGAGGAGATCGGTTATCCGGTGATGCTGAAGGCGTCCTGGGGCGGCGGCGGGCGCGGCATGCGCGCTATCCGCGATCCGAAAGACCTCGCCAAGGAAGTCGTGGAAGCCAAGCGCGAGGCGATGGCCGCTTTCGGCAAGGACGAGGTCTACCTCGAAAAGCTCGTCGAGCGCGCCCGGCACGTGGAGAGCCAGATCCTCGGCGACACACATGGCAATGTCGTGCATCTCTTCGAGCGCGACTGTTCGATCCAGCGCCGTAACCAGAAGGTCGTGGAGCGTGCGCCGGCTCCCTATCTGTCGGAGGCCCAGCGGGCCGAGCTTGCCGCCTATTCGCTGAAGATCGCGGCGGCGACCAACTATGTCGGCGCCGGTACCGTCGAATACCTGATGGACTCCGATACCGGCAAATTCTACTTCATCGAGGTCAACCCGCGCATCCAGGTCGAGCATACGGTGACCGAGGTCGTCACCGGCATCGATATCGTCAAGGCGCAGATCCATATCCTCGAAGGTTTTGCGATCGGCACGCCTGAATCCGGCGTGCCGGCCCAGGGAGACATCCGCCTTCACGGCCACGCGCTGCAATGCCGGATCACCACCGAAGACCCGGAACACAATTTCATCCCGGATTACGGCCGCATCACCGCCTATCGTTCGGCCGCGGGTTTCGGCATCCGTCTCGACGGCGGCACCGCCTATTCAGGCGCTGTGATCACCCGCTATTACGATCCGCTGCTGGTCAAGGTGACGGCGGCCGGCTCGACGCCGGCCGAAGCGATCAGCCGCATGGACCGGGCGCTCAGGGAATTCCGCATCCGCGGCGTGGCCACGAACCTCACCTTCCTCGAAGCGATCATCGGCCACCCGAAATTCCGCGACAATTCCTATACGACGCGGTTCATCGATACGACGCCGGAACTGTTCGAACAGGTCAAGCGGCAGGACCGCGCCACCAAGCTCCTGACCTATCTCGCCGACGTCACCGTCAACGGCCATCCGGAAACCAAGGGCCGACCGGCACCGTCCGAACATAGTGCCAAGCCTGTCCTGCCCTATATCAACGGCCCGGTCCCGGACGGCACCAAGCAGCTGCTCGATACGCTCGGTCCGAAAAAGTTCGGCGAATGGATGCGCAACGAAAAGCGCGTGCTGATCACCGATACGACGATGCGCGACGGCCATCAGTCGCTGCTGGCCACCCGCATGCGCACCTATGACATTGCGCGGGTCGCCGGCGTCTACGCGCGGGCGCTGCCGAACCTGTTCTCGCTGGAATGCTGGGGTGGGGCGACCTTCGACGTTTCCATGCGCTTCCTCACCGAAGACCCGTGGGAGCGCCTGGCGATGATCCGCGAGGACGCGCCGAACCTGCTTTTGCAGATGCTGCTGCGCGGTGCCAACGGGGTCGGCTACAAGAACTATCCCGACAACGTGGTGAAGTATTTCGTCGCCCAGGCCGCCAAAGGCGGTATCGACCTCTTCCGTGTCTTCGACTGCCTCAACTGGGTCGAGAACATGCGCGTCTCGATGGATGCGATCAACGAAGAGAACAAGCTTTGCGAGGCGGCGATCTGCTATACGGGCGATCTCCTGAACTCCGCGCGCCCGAAATACGACCTCAAATATTACGTCTCGCTGGCCGAAGAGCTGGAGAAGGCGGGCGCCCATATCATCGCGCTGAAGGATATGGCCGGTCTCCTGAAGCCGGCTGCAGCGCGGGTGCTGTTCAAGGCGCTGCGCGAGGCAACCTCGCTGCCGATCCATTTCCACACCCATGATACGTCCGGCATTTCGGCCGCGACCGTGCTTGCCGCGGTGGACGCGGGCGTCGATGCGGTCGATGCGGCGATGGATGCAGTATCCGGCAATACGTCCCAGCCCTGCCTCGGCTCGATCGTCGAAGCGCTGTCCGGCTCCGAGCGCGACCCGGGTCTCGACCCGGAATGGATCCGCCGCATCTCCTTCTACTGGGAAGCGGCGCGCGGCCAGTATGCCGCCTTCGAAAGCGACCTCAAAGGCCCGGCCTCGGAAGTCTATCTGCATGAAATGCCCGGCGGCCAGTTCACCAACCTCAAGGAACAGGCCCGCTCGCTCGGGCTTGAAACCCGCTGGCACAAGGTCGCCCAGACTTATGCGGACGTGAACCAGATGTTCGGCGACATCGTCAAGGTGACGCCGTCCTCCAAGGTGGTGGGCGACATGGCGCTGATGATGGTCTCCCAGGACCTCACCGTCGCCGATGTCGAAAACCCCGCGAAGGACATCGCCTTCCCGGATTCGGTCGTGTCGATGCTGAAGGGCGATCTCGGCCAGCCTCCTGGCGGCTGGCCGCAGGCGCTGCAGAAAAAAGCGCTGAAGGGCGAGGCGCCCTATACGGCGGTGCCCGGATCGCTTCTCCCGCCCGCTGACCTTGCTGCGGAGCGAAAAGTCATCGAGGACAAGCTGGAGCGCAAGGTCAGCGATTTCGAGTTCGCTTCCTACCTGATGTATCCGAAGGTCTTTACCGACTTCGCGCTGGCTTCGGACACTTACGGTCCGGTCTCGGTGCTGCCGACGCATGCTTATTTCTACGGGCTCGGCGATGGCGAGGAAATGTTCGCCGACATTGAGCGGGGCAAGACACTTGTTGTCGTCAACCAGGCGATGAGCGGTACCGATGCGCAAGGCCTGGTCACCGTCTTCTTCGAGCTGAACGGCCAGCCGCGCCGCATCAAGGTGCCGGACCGCGCGCATGGCGCTTCCGGCAGCGCGGTGCGCCGCAAGGCCGACACCGGCAATGTCGCCCATCTCGGCGCGCCGATGCCGGGCGTCATCAGCCGCGTCTTTGCGACAACCGGCCAGGCGGTCAAGGCCGGCGACGTGCTGCTCTCCATCGAGGCTATGAAGATGGAAACCGCGCTGCATGCCGAAAAGGATGGAACCATCGCCGAGGTCCTCGTCAAGGCCGGCGACCAGATCGATGCCAAGGATCTGCTGATCGTTTATGGCGGCTGATTTCAGCCGCCTTCCCCAGCTGCCCGACCTTTCCAGCCGAGCCCTTCGCCGAAGATGAGCATCAGGCCGGCGCCGTCCTTCAGGATTGCGCCGGGCCCCATGCTGGCCCGCGGCGAATGCTGCGGCCGTGAACTTTTTCCGCGTTGCAGGTTTCGCCTCGATACAATTTGTGAGAGGGAGTGCTTCTTCGCGGCGTTGCAAATTCAATCGATTTAAATATGTTCGCGACGATCGAAAGGAACCTATCCATGGACAGTCGCGCACCCTCAAACGCTTCCTCCAGCTCCCGAGCTTTCTTCACCCGCGAAAGGGCGGGCGTGTCGCTGCTCTTCCTGATGAACGGCTTCATGATCGGCGCCTGGGCGCCGAAAATCCCGGAATTTGCGAGCCGCCTGAGCTTGAGCGAAAGCGCGCTCGGATTGATGATCCTGACGTTCGGCCTCGGTTCACTGCTGATGATGCCGCTTGCCGGCAGCCAGATCGCCCGCTTCGGGTCGAGCCAGGTTTCCAAATATACCTCGGTATTGCTGACGCCGACATTGCTCCTTCTCACCTTGGTCGGCAGCATCTGGTCAGGCGCCGTGGCAATCTTCCTGTTCGGCGGCCTGATCGGCGCCATGGACGTGGCGATGAATGCCAATGCGGTCTCGGTCGAGAAGAGCATGCGCCGCGCGATCATGTCGTCCTGCCACGCTTTCTGGAGCCTCGGCGGACTGCTCGGCTCGTCGACCGGCGGTTTCCTTATCGAACATATCGGCGTTTCCGCGCATGCCATTCTGGTCACGGTGCTGGCCGCGGTAATGATCGTCGCCGCCTGGCGGATCGTTTTGCACGACGCGCCGCATCCGGACGAAGCCAGGCACGGCGGAAGCCGCCTGCCGCGTTCGCCGCTGCCCTGGCTGATCGGCATCATGGCGCTGTTCTGCATGATCCCGGAAGGCGCGATCCTCGATTGGGGTGCGCTCTACCTCCGCAACGAGCTTGCAGCTTCCGTCACGCTGTCCGGCTTCGCATTCGCAGCCTTCTCGCTCACCATGGCGGCGATGCGCTTTGCCGGCGACCTGATCCGCGACCGTTTCGGCGCGGTGATGACGCTGCGGGTCTGCGCCGTCATCTCGATCTTCGGCCTGCTGCTGATCGGTTTTGCCCAGAACGCGCCGATGGCGATCGCCGGCTTCGCGCTGACGGGCATCGGCATATCGAACATCGTGCCGATCGCCTTTTCGGCGGCGGGCAACCTGCCGGGCATGGCAGCCGGTGTCGGCCTCTCGGTGGTCACCACCATGGGCTATTCCGGCATCCTGGTTGCGCCCTCCGCCATTGGCTTCATCGCCGAATATACCGGGCTTGCCATCATTTTCGCCGGCCTGTCGGCGCTGATCGTCGTGGTCCTCCTGCTGTCATCGCTCGCCAAACATGCGGACACGGCGCATCACTAGCTGCGTCAGCCTGCCGGGCTGGAACGGGAAAGGCCGGTGCGATAAAGTGAGCGTCGCGGCGGTTGACAAGCCGCGAGCCATACGCCACCTGAAAGGCGCTTCATTCCCAAGGCGACGAGACTTCCGATGACCGCACCCATCGACTACGACCCGAAACCGCGCCGTGCCACAGTCGCCGTCGATGTCGGCGGCGTCATCGTCGGCGGCGGCGCGCCTGTCGTCGTGCAGTCGATGACCAATACGGACACGGCCGATATCGACGCAACGGTCGCCCAGGTCGCGGCGCTCTACAAGGCAGGCTCCGAGCTGGTGCGCATCACCGTCGATCGCGACGAGAGTGCCGCCGCGGTGCCAAAAATCCGCGAGCGGCTGCTGCGGCTCGGCATGGACGTGCCGCTGATCGGCGATTTCCATTATATCGGCCACAAGCTGCTCGCCGACCATCCGGCCTGCGCCGAGGCGCTGGCGAAATACCGCATCAATCCCGGCAATGTCGGTTTCAAGGACAAGAAGGACAAGCAGTTCGCCGACATCATCGAGATGGCGATCCGCTACGACAAGCCGGTGCGCATCGGCGTCAACTGGGGTTCGCTCGACCAGGACCTGCTGACCACGCTGATGGACCGCAACGCGGCGGATGGCTCGCCGCTGTCGGCCCGCCAGGTCATGCACGAGGCGATCGTCCAGTCGGCGCTGATTTCCGCCGAGCTTGCCGAGCAGATCGGCCTGCCGCGCAACCGCATCATCCTGTCGGCCAAGGTCAGCCAGGTACAGGACCTGATCGCCGTCTATTCGATGCTCACCGAACGTTCCAACCACGCGCTGCATCTCGGTCTCACTGAAGCCGGCATGGGCTCCAAGGGCATCGTCGCCTCGTCGGCCGCCATGGGCTACGTGCTGCAGCACGGGATCGGCGATACGATCCGTGTTTCGCTGACGCCGGAGCCGAACGGCGATCGTACCCGCGAAGTGCAGGTGGCGCAGGAACTGCTGCAGGTCATGGGTTTTCGCCAGTTCGTTCCCGTCGTCGCCGCCTGTCCGGGCTGCGGACGGACGACCTCGACGGTATTCCAGGAGCTTGCCCAGAACATCCAGAACGACCTGCGCAAGAACATGCCGGTCTGGCGCGAGAAATATCCGGGCGTCGAAGCGCTCAACGTCGCGGTCATGGGCTGCATCGTCAACGGTCCGGGCGAGAGCAAGCATGCCGATATCGGCATTTCGCTGCCGGGCACCGGGGAGACACCGGCTGCCCCTGTGTTCATCGACGGCAAGAAGGCGCTGACCTTGCGCGGCGTGAACATTGCCGCCGATTTCGAGAAGCTCGTCATCGACTATATCGAGCAACGCTTCGGCCAGCGCACGGCTGCCGAATAAATCATGAGCCGATACTGGTCGCCGATCGTCAGGACGCTGAAACCCTATGTCGCGGGCGAGCAGCCGCGCATCCAGAACCTCGTGAAGCTGAATACCAACGAGAACCCCTACGGGCCTTCTCCGAAGGCGGTCGCTGCTATCCAGGCGGCGGCGGACGATGCGCTGCGGCTTTATCCGGATCCGTCCGCCACGGCATTGCGCGAAGCGATCGCTGCACATTTCGGCGTGCAATCGGATCAGGTCTTTGTCGGCAACGGTTCGGACGAGGTGCTGGCGCACACGTTCCAGGCGCTGCTGAAGCACGACAAGCCACTGCTCTATCCGGACATCACCTACAGCTTCTACCCGACCTATAGCCGGCTCTACGATATCGACGTCGTCGAAATTCCGCTCGATGAGGGCTTCCGGATCAGGCTTGCCGACTACGACCGGCCCTGCGGCGCGATCATCATCCCGAACCCGAATGCGCCTACCGGTATCGGCCTGGCCCTCCCGGAGATCGAGGCGCTGGTGGCCGCGCATCCCGACGTGCCGGTCGTGGTGGACGAGGCCTATATCGATTTCGGCGGCGAGACGGCCGCCAGCCTGATTGCCCGCTATCCAAATCTCCTCGTCATCCAGACGCTGTCGAAATCCCGCTCGCTGGCGGGCATGCGCGTCGGTTTCGCGCTCGGCCAGCGGCATCTGATCGATGCTCTGGAACGGGTGAAGGACAGTTTCAATTCCTATCCGCTCGACCGGCTGGCCCAGGTTGCCGCGACCGCTGCGATCGAGGATGTCGCATGGTTCGAGACCTGCCGGCAGAAGATCATCGCGACGCGCGACCGTGTCAGCAACGAATTGCTCGCGATGGGTTTCGATGTTCTGCCGTCGCAGGCCAATTTCGTCTTCGCCAGGCATCCGGCTCTCTCGGGCGCCGAAGTCTATTCAGCGTTGCGGGCCGAGGGCGTTCTGGTGCGCCACTGGAACAAGCCGCGCATAGAAGACCATCTGCGCATCTCGATCGGCACGGATGCCGAATGCGACCGGCTGCTGGAAGTCCTGAAGACCCTGCCGGCCGCCGGCTGATCGCGGTTCTTCTTTCTCCACATCGGATCTCTCTGCGGGGTGTCTTGATCGGTCCGGTTCCGGCCGTCCTTTGGGTCAATGACGAAGATATGCCGGCCTCCTCGCTATTGCCGCAATTCATGGTAAATGAGGTGGCACCACTGACGACGGGGACATTTGTTTACATGCTGAAGAAAATCGCAATCGTCGCACTTTGCGCGACCTATCTTTCCGCCTGCACCACGACCGACCCCTATACGGGCGAGCAGAAGGTTTCCAACACGGCCGGCGGCGCTGCCATCGGCGCGGGCCTCGGCGCGCTTGCCGGCGGCTTGACCGGCGGACGCCATGCGGGCCGCAATGCGCTGATCGGTGCCGGTATCGGCGCGCTCGCCGGTGGCGGCATCGGCGCCTACATGGACAATCAGGAAGCGGAACTGCGCGCCCAGCTGCAGGGCACCGGTGTTTCGGTGACCCGCGTCGGCGACCGCATCATCCTCAACATGCCGTCGAACATCACGTTCGCCACCGACCAGGACCAAGTCATCCCGCCGTTCTACCGGACGCTGGATTCCGTCGCGATCGTTCTGAACAAGTTCAACCGCACCCTGATCGACGTCAACGGCCATACGGACTCGACCGGCAGCCTGCAGCATAACCAGGCGCTCTCCGAACGCCGCGCCGGTTCCGTCGCCAACTACCTCGGCAGCCGTGGCGTGGACCAGCGCCGCATGTCGACGATGGGCTTCGGTCCGTCGCAGCCGGTTGCCTCCAACGCGACCTCGGACGGCCGTGCGCAGAACCGCCGCGTCGAAGTGGCGATCGCGCCGCTCACCCAGGGCTGATCATAAAAGTCTGAGGGAAGGCGAGCCGCTCAGATGCGGCTCGTCAGCAACTTCAGGCCGGCGACGCTGTAGAAAACCGCCATCGTTCCTTCGATCCAGCGCCTTGCGGCCTTGTAGCCGCGCAGCGCATGGGATGTCGAAAACACCATCGCATAGGTGGTGAAGATCAGCAGGCTCGAACTCATGCAGACGGCGATGATCAAAAGGATCGCCGAGGTCGGCGCATTTTCCGGCAGGCCGAGCGAAATGATCGCCAGCCATGCAAAGATCGCCTTCGGATTGGTGACGTGGACCGCATAGCCGCGCAGCCAGAGCTGGCGGGCGGTATAATTCGTCCGGGCATTGCCGAGGGCGACCTTGGAATCCGGCAGGCGCGCGGACTTGTAGGCCTTCCAGGCCAGGTAGATCAGGTAGATGCCGCCTAGCACCTTCATGATCTCCAGCGCGATCGCATAGTTGCGCAGCAATGCCGCGAGACCGAGTGCCGCGGCCGTCGCCCAGGTCAGCGAGCCGCTGGCGATGCCGAGCGCGGTGATCAGGCCGGCGCGGCGGCCTTGGGAAATCGAGGTGCCGATGATCGCGAAATTGGCCGGGCCGGGGCTCGCGACGTTGATGACATAGGCAACGTAGGCCGGCCACATGTAGGGCAGATAGCTCAGGACATCCGGCATTCTCGTTTCCTATCCCTGTCTAGTTTTCCCGGCTGGCGATGAAGCGCGCGGTCTCCTGCAGAATGGACGCCCTTTCGCCATAGGGCGCAAGCAGTTCCACGGCCTCGGCCGTCAAAATGTCCAGCCGGTTTTCCGCCCAGGTTATGCCATGCAAGGCTACGAGTGTGCCCTTGCCGCGGCCCGCATCCTTTCCGGTTGCCTTGCCCAGGGTGGCGGCATCCGAGGTCAGGTCGAGCAGATCGTCGGCGAGCTGGAAGGCGAGGCCGATCTTCTGGCCGAAGAGCCGCAGCCGCTGGCGATGCTCCGGCTCGGAACCGGCGATGATCGCACCCGCTTCGCAGGCAAACCGCAGCAGGGCACCTGTTTTCATCGCCTGCAATGTGGTGATGCCGGCCTCGTCGGGCGGCGATTTTTCCGCGGCAAGATCAAGCGCCTGACCGCCCGCCATGCCGCCTGGTCCCGCGGCGCGGGCAAGCGACAGGACGAGTTCCGTCTTCAGCCGGTCGGCGAGTACCGTCTCCGGTGCGGCGACGATGTCGAAGGCGTAGGTCAGCAGGCTGTCGCCGGCGAGGATGGCGGTCGCCTCGTCGAAGGCCTTGTGCACGGTCGGCTGGCCGCGGCGCAGGTCGTCATTGTCCATCGCCGGCAGGTCGTCATGGATCAGCGAATAACAATGCAGGCATTCGAGCGCCACTCCGACCCGAAGCGCTGCCTCTGCCGGCCCGCCGAGCAACGTCGCGCTCTCGCGCACCAGGAAGGGCCTCAGCCGTTTCCCGCCATTCAGCGACCCATGCCGCATGGCGGCCATCAGCTGCGCCGGGCGGGTCGTCTCGTCGGAAAGAGGGGTATCGGACAGGAGAGACGAAAGCAGGGCTCCCGTCTCGGCGGCGCTCTGCCGCAGGCGTGTTTCGAATGCCGTTTTCGCGTCCGTCATGGCCGCTGTTTGGCATGCCGAGTGTTGGCTGGCAACGGCGATTCACCAGGACGTGCGAAGTTTTCGGCGCCAGACTCGCCTTGGCCACGTTGAACGGTTATGAAACTCAAAACGAGGGACGAGTGCGATATTGGACATCACACCCGAACAGCAGTTGCAGGAGGAGGAGCCCGTGAGGGCCGGGTGGAGACGGCGCCGGGTGTCCGGCAATCTGATCCGCCGGATCGTGCAGATCGCGATCGCGCTGGTGGTGCTGCCTTATCTGTTGATTTTCGTTTACGCGCTGCCGTTCACTCGTCCGGTCTCGACGCTGATGCTGTCGGAACTCGCGCTGTTTCGTGGATACGACCGGCGCTGGGTAAACCTCGAAGAGATTTCGCCCAACCTCGTCCGATCGGTAATGATGTCCGAGGACGGCCAGTTCTGCTTCCATGGCGGCGTCGACTGGAACCAGATGCGCGGTGTGGTCGAGGATGCGCTGGACGGCGAGGCGACGCGCGGCGCGAGCACCATCCCGATGCAGACCGCCAAGAACCTGTTCCTGTGGAACGGCCGTTCCTTCATCCGCAAAGGCATGGAACTGCCCCTGGCACTGGGCGCAGACCTCGTCCTGTCGAAGTGGCGGATGATGGAAATCTATCTGAACATCGCCGAGTGGGGGCCTGGCATCTATGGAGCGGAGGCGGCCGCGCAATATCATTTCAAGGTGCCGGCTTCGAAACTGAGCCCCCGGCAGGCGGCGCTTCTGGCCGTGGCGCTTCCCAATCCGATCACCCGCGTTGCAAGCAGACCGAGCCGCGGCGTGCAGCGGCTTGCCGGTGTCGTCGAGCGCCGGGCGCGCGGATCCGGCGACTACATCAAATGCATTTATGGGTGAGGTTTATCGTTTTCATTGGTCGCACCGAGCAGGGGCCACTATAGGCTAATAAACCAACCGGAGAGCGGCCCATGGAAAAGCTTACCCTTTATATCGGCAACAAGAATTATTCCTCCTGGTCCTTCCGTCCATGGATCGCGCTGACGGCGGCCGGCATTACCTTCGAAGAGGTGCTGATCCCGTTCGATTTTCCCGCCGGCAATCCGAAATACAAGCCGATCTCGCCGACCGGCAAGGTGCCGGTGCTGCACCAGGGCGACATCCGGGTCTGGGAATCGCTGGCGATCATCGAATATGCCGCCGAGCTTTTCCCGGACAAGAGCATCTGGCCGGAAGCTGCCGCCGATCGCGCGGTCGCCCGCTCCGTCTCGATGGAAATGATTTCCGGCTTCCGGGCGCTGCGCAATGCCTGCCCGATGAACATGCGCCGGCCGAAGGGCAGGATCGAACTTGCCGACGGAGTGATGGACGACGTTGCTCGCATCGAGACGATCTGGCGCGAACTGCGGGCGAAATCCGGCGGGCCTTTCCTGTTCGGCGAATTTTCCGGAGCGGATGCAATGTTTGCGCCTGTCGTCAGCCGTTTCGACGTCTACGATCTGACGAGTGACGCGGAGGCGCTCGCCTATATGACGGCAATGAAATCTCATCCGGCCTGGCTCAAGTGGCAGGAGGCCGCACTTGCCGAAACCTGGGTCGTCCCGGAGGACGAGGCTTAAGTCGCATATTTCTCAAAAAATCCGGGCAGGGACTGGTCAAAGCCCGGTAGGGCATGTATAAGCCGCCCAAATTTCCGAGATCGAGACATGTCCAATCGGCCTCAGTTCCGGCCGGGGATTATGTTTTGCACGCAAGTGGAGTAACGAAAATGGCTGTACCGAAGAGAAAAACGAGCCCGTCGAAGCGCGGTATGCGCCGCTCCGCAGACGCACTCAAGGCTCCGACCTATATCGAAGACAAGAACTCCGGCGAACTGCGCCGTCCGCATCATGTCGATCTGAAGACCGGCATGTATCGCGGCCGTCAAGTTCTGACGCCGAAGGAAAGCGCATAAGCGTTTTTCGTTCTATTGCATCAAAGGTCGGCTCCGCCGGCCTTTTTTGTTGCGCGAAGACTTGTTTTGCCGCGCCGAAGACTTGCGAAAGCAAGGCAAGCACGTACAGTCCGGCCATATCGACTGGAGTCCGAGACCATGCTTGCCGCATTGCCGCTGATGATCATCCCGTTCATTCTCTATAACCTGGGCATGCTCGGCATTCTGGGTGGCGGCGGGGTCGCGTCGCTCGGCAACGTCATCAGCTCGCTTCAGATGCTGTCGGGTGCCGTCTGGACCATGACGCTCGGCGACGTGATCATCGTCATCTCGCTGGTCTTCCTGTTCGTGGAAATCCTCAAAGCAAGCCGCAACGGCCGCGGTTCGCTGATCAACCACATGCTGTCGATGCTGGTCTTCATCGCCTATCTGGTCGAATTCCTGCTGGTGCGGGATGCCGCGACGCAGATCTTCTTCATCCTGATGACGATCACCTTCGTCGACGTCATCGGCGGCTTTGCGGTAGCAATCCGCTCGGCCGGCCGCGACGTGTCGATCGGGCTCTAGGCGCCCTTCAGGTCAGAGATTATCGAGGCGGCTCTGCAGGTTGCGGAGCTGTTCCTTCAACTCGTCGATATCCTTGGCGTCGGTCTTCTTGGCGGCCGGTGCCTGCGGCTGTCCGGCAAACGGCGAGAACATCTGCATGGCCTGGCGGAACATGTCCGTGTTGCGGCGCACCTGTTCTTCCATCATCTGGATCGGCATCTGCAGGTTCTTGCTGAGCGGCGTATCGCCGAAGGCGCGTGTCATCTGTTCGCGCATCTGAACCTGCTGGTCCGTGAAAGCCTTCATCGAGTGTTCGAGGAAGGTCGGAACCACCATCTGCATCTGGTCGCCGTAATAGGAAATCAGCTGCCGCAGGAAGGAAATCGGCAGCAGCGTGTTGCCGGTCTTCGATTCCTGCTCGAAGATGATCTGCGTCAGAACCGAATGGGTAATATCGTCGCCGCTCTTGGCGTCCTGAACGGTGAATTCCTCGCCCTTCTTCACCATCTTCGCCAGGTCTTCCAGCGTCACGTAGGTGCTGGTGCCCGTGTTGTAGAGGCGCCTGTTGGCATATTTCTTGATTATGATTTCGCCTTCGGTCTTTGCCATGATTGCCTCCTGCTCCCGTCAATATGGTTTGGTCATTATCGACTGCCATGCTTCTCCCGACAGGAATGTAAGCCTAAATGACGAGGACTTACAAACGATTTGTGCGGCGCGGCGACGGGTTTGTTGCGCAGCAAACCCGTGAAATCTAACGGGCATTTTCGAAACGCCCGACGGGTTGGCAGCGGCGTTCGGCTGCCGTTTGACTCTCGGCTCAAGCTTTGCCAGTCTCGCAGGCAAATAACGGATAAGAGGAAACGTCCATGTCCAATCCATCCATCGTGATCGCAGCCGCTGGCCGTACCGCGGTTGGCTCCTTCAATGGCGGCTTTGCCAATGTGCCGGCGCATGAACTGGGTGCGGCGGCGATCAAGGGTGCGCTGGCGCGCGCCGGCGTCGAGGCGGCTGAGGTGGACGAGGTCATCCTCGGTCAGGTCCTGCCGGCGGGCGAAGGCCAGAACCCGGCCCGACAGGCGGCGATGAAGGCCGGCGTGCCGCAGGAAGCCACCGCCTGGGGCATCAACCAGCTCTGCGGCTCGGGCCTGCGCGCCGTAGCCCTCGGCATGCAGCAGATCGCGCTTGGCGACGCCAAGATCATCGTTGCCGGCGGCCAGGAATCGATGTCCATGGCGCCGCATTGCGCGCACCTTCGCGGCGGCGTGAAGATGGGCGATTTCAAGATGATCGATACGATGATCAAGGACGGCCTGACTGACGCCTTCTACGGCTACCACATGGGCATCACGGCGGAGAACATCGCCCGCCAGTGGCAGCTCTCCCGCGAGGAGCAGGACCAGTTCGCCGTGTCTTCCCAGAACAAGGCGGAAGCCGCGCAGAACGCTGGCCGCTTCAAGGACGAGATCATCCCCTATATCATCCAGACGCGGAAGGGTGACGTGACCGTCGAGAACGACGAATACATCCGTGCCGGCGCGACGCTCGATTCGATGGCTAAGCTGCGGCCGGCCTTCGACAAGGAAGGCACCGTCACGGCGGGCAACGCATCCGGCCTCAACGACGGTGCGGCGGCTGCCGTGCTGATGACAGAAGCCGAAGCCGCCCGCCGCGGCATCACGCCGATGGCCCGTATCGTCTCCTGGGCGACTGCCGGCGTCGATCCGCAAATCATGGGAACGGGTCCGATCCCGGCCTCGCGCAAGGCGCTCGAGAAGGCCGGCTGGCGCGTTGCCGACCTGGAACTCATCGAGGCCAACGAGGCGTTCGCGGCCCAGTCCTGCGCCGTCACCAAGGATCTCGGCTTCGATCCGTCGCTCGTCAACGTCAATGGCGGGGCGATCGCGATCGGCCATCCGATCGGCGCATCGGGTGCGCGCATTCTCAACACGCTTCTTTTCGAGATGAAGCGCCGCAACGCAAAGAAGGCACTCGCGACGCTCTGCATCGGCGGCGGCATGGGCGTTGCCATGTGCCTCGAAGCCATGTGACGCGATAGGATGATTGTGGATAATCCCGCCGGCGTTGCAAAACTTCGCGGCGGGCCTATCTCCCCGACGAAAGCAAGTCCAACTAGGTAAGTATCCAGTCACATAGAAGGACCGGATCACAACGCAAAAGGGGAAGACCGCATGAGCAGGGTTGCATTGGTTTCGGGAGGAACGCGTGGGATCGGGGCCGCCATCTCCGTCGCGTTGAAGGCGGCAGGTTATCGTGTCGCGGCAAATTTTGCGGGCAACGAGGAAAAGGCGAAAGCCTTCCACGACGAGACCGGCATTCCGGTCTTCAAGTGGGATGTCTCCAGCTATCAGGCCTGCGTCGACGGAATAGCAAAAGTGGAGGCCGAGCTCGGCCCGATCGAGGTGCTCGTCAACAATGCGGGCATCACCCGTGACGGCATGTTCCACAAGATGACGCCTGAACAGTGGAACGAGGTGGTCGGCACCAACCTGACCGGCCTTTTCAACATGACGCATCCCATCTGGAACGGCATGCGCGACCGGGGCTTCGGCCGGGTCGTCAACATCTCGTCGATCAACGGCCAGAAGGGCCAGATGGGTCAGGTGAACTATTCGGCGGCCAAGGCCGGCGATCTCGGCTTCACCAAGGCGCTGGCCCAGGAAGGTGCTTCAAAGAACATCACCGTCAACGCCATCTGCCCTGGCTACATCGCTACCGAAATGGTGCGGGCGGTGCCGGAAAAGGTGCTGAACGAGCGGATCATTCCGCTGATCCCGGTCGGGCGCCTCGGCGAGCCGGAAGAGATTGCCCGTTGCGTCGTATTCCTCGCCTCCGACGATGCCGGCTTCATCACCGGTTCGACGCTGACGGCGAATGGCGGCCAGTTCTTCGCGAGCTGATCTCCGGCATTAACCTTTGAGCGGGTTTCGGCGCATGGTGGTGCGCCGAAACGCTCGGCCTCTATGGTTAACAAATTGTTTTTGCACGACATCTTGCGGTGAACAAACCGCGAAACGGGTGATGTCGCCGATTCGTCGGCGATTCGTTCCGGCTTTGGCCAAGGGTTAATGGCGACGGCCTCTCAAGGCAAAACAAAACCGGCGCCGATTGCTCGGGCGCCGGTCCTGAGGGACTGGATTGTTGCTCGCGATTAGCGGCAACGGGCCTCGTAACGACGGCCGTAACGGTCGCGATAGATGCAGTAGCCGCGGCGTTCCGAGGACTGGCCGATCGCAGCGCCGACCAGGCCGCCTGCAACTGCGCCAACCGCCGCGCCACCCCAGCTATTGGTCACGGCGCCACCGATAACCGCACCCGTGCCGGCGCCGATTGCGGTGCCGCGTTCAGTTGCAGTACAGGAGGCGAGCGTGCCGATCATGCAGCCCGCAATCAGAATCTTCTTCATCATGTCAGTTTCCCTTCCCTTTGGTACACACGGCTACGCCGCTTTTAAATCCTGCCCATCAGCAGCAGGATAATGATGATAAGCACGACAAGGCCCAATCCGCCCGACGGACCATAGCCCCAGCCTCGGCTATAGCCCCAATTCGGCAACGCGCCAATGAGTAGCAGGATGAGGATGACGAGCAACACGGTTCCGAGCATGATTTTCTACTCCGCTAGACAATCCAGTATGGATTTGGCGAGGAAACGTAGCGCCGTGATTTTTGTTCCATCGGCTTGCAAACGTGTGCTCTCACGTGTGGTTAAACTGCGTTAGCCAATGTTAATGGCACCTGAACGCATTCGCTTCCGAGGTCTTTACCGCGACGATTTTCTTGCGGGTCTCTCGTGATGAGACCTACCATATCTTGTAAGAACAAATAGCGAAGATAGAGATGTCTGTGATTCGTCGGCGATTCGTTCCGCCTTTGGCCTGAATCTTAATTTCGTGCTTGAAGGAGGGCGGAACAGCCTGAATAGGTTGATGAAACATTAACCATATCAATGCATTGACTCTTACGATTCTTCGTGAAAGCGCAGCTTCGGGATGAGTCACGCGGTTGTATGCATCCAATCTTGATGCAGATTCACGATGTCGTGGGGAAATCCGGAGTCACATCAATATATAGCGGTGAACAAAAGCTGAATCGTCTTGAGTCTGCGATTCGTCTCCGATTCGTTCGCGTCTGTTCCTTTACGTTTAAAATTCGAATCGCCGAGCGTTGATTTGCGGCCTTCAGCGATCACTCTTCGGCCGCAAAACTATTCTTCAGGCTTGCGTTTGCCAGCCGAGATCGCCATGTGTTGCGTGGCTTCCAGTTTTGGGCGAAGGCGCGAGACCCAAGCCGTATGTGATGCGCGGAACCAGGCATTGAATTTCCAGCCCATGATGCTCAGCGGGCGCGGCGTCACCGCCGTCCTCGGACCCACCAATACCGGCAAGACCCATTATGCCATCGAGCGCATGGTGGCGCATGGCACCGGTGTGATCGGCCTGCCGCTCCGGCTGCTGGCGCGCGAGGTCTATACGCGCCTTGTCGAGAAGGTCGGTGCCTCGCAGGTGGCGCTTATCACCGGCGAGGAAAAGATCACTCCGCCCAACGCCCGCTTTTCCGTCTGCACCGTCGAGGCCATGCCACGTGAGACGAAAGCCTCGTTCGTCGCAATCGACGAAGTGCAGCTCGCGGGAGATCTCGAGCGTGGCCATATCTTTACCGATCGTATCCTGCATCTGCGCGGCCGCGATGAGACGCTGCTTCTGGGGGCGGCGACCATGCGGCCGATCCTTGAGAGGCTGTTGCCGGGAATAACCGTCGTCGAGCGGCCGAGGCTCTCGCAGCTCTTCTATTCCGGGCAGAAGAAGATCACCCGCCTGCCGCAGCGGTCGGCGATCGTGGCGTTTTCAGCCGACGAGGTCTATGCGATCGCCGAGCTTATCCGCCGCCAGCGCGGCGGCGCGGCGGTGGTGCTCGGCGCACTCAGCCCGCGTACCCGCAATGCCCAGGTCGGTCTCTACCAGTCCGGCGACGTCGAATATCTCGTCGCCACGGATGCGATCGGCATGGGGCTCAATCTCGATGTCGACCACGTGGCATTCGCCCAGGACCGGAAATTCGACGGTTATCAGTTCCGCAGTCTCAATCCGGCAGAACTGGCGCAGATCGCCGGCCGCGCCGGGCGGCATGTGCGGGACGGGACGTTCGGCGTGACGGGGCAGGTGGCGCCTTTCGAGGACGAATTGGTCGAGCGAATCGAAAGCCACCATTTCGATCAGGTCAAAGTGCTGCAATGGCGCTCGAAGGCCCTCGATTTTTCGTCGCTCAGGGCTCTGCGGGAAAGCCTGGATGCCTCCCCGACGCTGCAAGGATTGACACGGGCGCTTCCCGCGACCGACAGCCAAGCCTTTGATTATCTTTCGCGTTATCCCGAAATCAAGGACATCGCGACGACGCCCCAACGGGTCGAGAAGCTCTGGGAGGCCTGTGCGCTGCCGGACTATCGACGAATTGCGCCGGCACAGCACGCCGACCTTATTTCGACTCTTTTTTCCGATCTTGTACGCTTCGGGACGGTGAATGAAGAATTCATGGCGGAACAGGTCCGCCGCGCCGACCGCACCGACGGTGAAATCGACACATTGTCGGCCCGCATAGCGCAGATCCGGACCTGGACCTACGTCTCTAATCGCCCTGGTTGGCTTGCTGATCCGACACACTGGCAAGAAAAGACACGGGAAATAGAGGATAGGTTATCGGACGCGCTACATGAAAGGTTGACGAAACGCTTTGTTGATCGCAGGACATCTGTGCTCATGAAGCGCCTGAGAGAGAATGCGATGCTGGAAGCTGAAATCAGTGTGAATGGCGATGTCTTTGTAGAGGGACATCACGTCGGGCAATTGGCCGGTTTCCGGTTTACGCCCGTTTCGGGAACCGAGGGACCCGACGCCAAGGCGGTGCAGGGTGCCGCTCAGAAAGCGCTGGCGCTCGAATTCGAGGCGCGGGCCGCGAGGCTTTATGCCTCCGGCAACAGCGATCTGGCGGTCGGCTCCGACGGGTCCGTTCGCTGGCTCGGCGAGCCCATCGCCCGTCTTGCGCCGACCGAGCATGTCATGCGGCCGCGCGTCATCCTGCTCTCCGACGAGCAGCTGACCGGCAATGCCCGCGAACATGTGCTCGCCCGCCTCGAGCGCTTCGTCAACCATCACATCGCCACGGTTCTGAAGCCGCTCGACGATCTGTCGCGCGCCGAAGACCTGCAGGGCCTCGCCAAGGGCCTCGCCTTCCAGCTGGTCGAAAGTCTCGGCGTGCTGTTCAGGCGCGATGTTGCGGACGACGTGAAGTCGCTCGATCAGGATGCGCGCGCCTCGATGCGTCGCTACGGCATCCGTTTCGGCGCCTATCACGTCTTCATGCCGATGCTTCTGAAGCCCGCACCGGCGGAGCTCATCACGCTCCTCTGGGCGCTGAAGAACGACGGCCTCGACAAGCCCGGTTACGGCGATCTCATCCCGGCGCTTGCCGCAGGGCGCACTTCGGTGGTCGCCGATCCGACGTTTGAGCGGATGTTCTACAAGCTCGCGGGTTTCCGCTTCCTCGGCAAGCGTGCCGTACGGATCGACATCCTGGAACGACTTGCCGATCTCATCCGTCCACTCCTGCAGTGGAAGCCGGGCTCGACGCCGCGTCCGGAAGGGGCATATGACGGCCGCCGCTTCACGGCCACGACCGCGATGCTCTCCATTCTCGGCGCGACGCCGGACGATATGGAAGAAATTCTTAAGGGCCTCGGATATCGTGCCGACGCCGTGAAGCCGGAAGAAGCGCAGGCATTCCTGGCGGGCCAGGATGCAGGTTCCGTGAGCGCTGTTCCTGCAGCTGCTTCGGCTTCGGCAGGAGACGCGCCGGAAGCCTCCGACGGCGATGACGCCGATGCGAGCGACGCTTCGGCCGAGACGACGGCAGAAACCCCTTCGGCAGAGGTTGCGCCTGAGGCCACCCCGGTAGAGGCCGTGGCTGATGCTGCGCCGGCTGAGACGGCTACTGCAGAACCGGTTGCTTCGGAGGAAGCTCCGGCTGAGCACGCTGCGGCTGAAGACGTCACGGACGAGGCAAAGGCTGCCGAGACTGGAGAGCCAAAGCCGGTCCTGCTGTGGCGTCCGGGCGGCGGCCGTGAAAACAACCAGCGCGGCGGCCGGCCTCAGCATGGCGATCGCCGTGGCCATGGCGGCCAGCGCAACAATGCCGGTGGCGAAGCCGGCCAGCCGGCCCCGGGCCGTCGTGATGAGCGTCGCGACGGTGGTGGCGAGCGGCGTGATGCGCGCCCGGCCGGCGAACGCGGTGGCGAACGCAAGGACGGCGGCAAGCCGAACCGCGACAACAACCGCCGGCCAGACAACAACAATACCAACAACCGCGGGGGCGATCGCCCCAACCGCGGGGAGCGCCACGAAGGTGGCCCGCGTCCGGACCGCAACGACCGCGGCAAAGGGTCGCAGCCTGCGCGCTTCGAGGCCAAGCCGCCCCGCAAGGAGAAGCCGATCGATCCGGATTCGCCCTTTGCAAAGCTTGCAGCTCTCAAGGAGCAGATGAAGAAGTAAGGCCCATGACGGAAAAACAGCCACAATCCGGTTCGCGCCAGCGCATCGACAAGTGGCTGTTTTTTGCCCGCATGGCGAAGTCGCGGTCGATCGCCCAGGATCTCATCCGCTCGAACCACGTGCGGGTGAATGGAGACCTGGTGTCCCAACCCAGCTCCCAGGTGAAGCCGGGCGACCGTATCGATCTCAAGCTCGAGCGTCGCGATCTCGTGCTGGTGGTCAAGGCCGGCGGGGAAAGGCGAGGACCTTTCGAAGAGGCCCGGCTGCTCTACGAAGATCTCAGTCCTCCTCCCGAAGAAGCCAAGAGGCTGACGTTGTTCGAACAGGCGCAACGCGCGCAGGGAAGCGGCCGACCGACCAAGAAGGAGCGTCGCGACACCGATCGGCTGTTTCCGGGTATGGACGCGGACCTAGATTAGAAAAAACGACCCGCTGCGCCTAGGTTTTCAGCACGGATATCCTTGCTAAGCCAAGCCAAAGGCTTTACCTGACTGTCGAAAAGCCGGATCGCCTACCTCCTGTCATTTTTGCAGTTGGGTTTTCGCCTCTCCCGGCTTTCCGGTGTGCCGGCGCTTCCCATCCGTCGACGTGCCGTTGATCCGCGATAGTCCTGGAGTGCCGCATGACGTATGTCGTGACCGACAATTGTATCCGCTGCAAATACACCGACTGCGTCGAGGTCTGCCCGGTCGACTGCTTTTATGAAGGTGAAAACTTCCTCGTCATCCATCCCGACGAGTGCATTGATTGTGGCGTCTGCGAACCGGAATGTCCCGCCGAGGCGATCAAGCCGGACACGGAGCCAGGCCTCGACAAATGGCTCAAGATAAACACCGAGTTCGCTCAGATCTGGCCCAACATCACGGTCAAGCGCGATGCGTTGCCCGAAGCCAAGGAGATGGACGGCGTCACCAACAAGTACGAGCAGTATTTCTCCGCCGAACCCGGCAAGGGCGATTGAGATTTGCCGCGACGGAATGGCTCGGAAGCAGTTTCGAATCACTTTGCCTTTTTGTTGGGCAGAGCGCGGCTATAGTGCTCTGTGCACCTGCAAAAGCAAATTATTGATTTCCGCACTTTTTTGTGGTAGACAATAAGAACTGTTCCACAAGGCGGCACGTGCGTGCCCAAAAAACATCACGAAAGCAACAGACCACCCAAAGCGCGGTTTCCGTGACATTGCAACGCTTGAATGTTGTCGGTCGCAGTACCCCGATGGGTGTTTTTTCGCTCGCGTTGGTCGGACCAGTATGGAGTGACCCGACGGTTTCCCCCGTCTCATCCGGGCCTGACAGACCCGGTTCCCCCGACCCGGCAATGGGTGAGTAACAGGGAGTTTGTGAAACGAATGACGACTCAGCAGAAAAAGACTTCTCCCGCACGCCAGGGCTTCAAGACTGGTGAATCGATCGTATACCCCGCTCATGGTGTAGGCACTATCTCTGCGATTGAAGAGCAGGAAGTTGCCGGCATGAAGCTTGAGCTTTTCGTAATCGATTTCGAAAAGGACAAGATGCGCCTCAAGGTGCCAGTCGCAAAGGCCGTCAGCATCGGCATGCGCAAGCTGTCCGAAACGGATTTTGTCGAACGCGCTCTCAAGGTTGTTCAAGGCAAGGCTCGCGTGAAGCGCACCATGTGGTCGCGCCGCGCCCAGGAATATGATGCAAAGATCAATTCCGGCGATCTGATCTCGATCGCGGAAGTGGTTCGTGACCTCTATCGCGCCGACAACCAACCGGAACAATCCTATTCCGAGCGTCAGCTTTACGAAGCCGCTCTCGACCGCATGGCTCGTGAAATCGCTGCCGTGAACAAGATGTCCGAAACCGAAGCCGTTCGCCTTGTCGAGGTCAATCTCGCCAAGGGTCCCAAGCGCGGCAAGAATGTAGAGGAAGATGAGGCGCAGGAAGAAGCGGCCTGATCATCCATCCATAGTTCTCCCAAAAACCCGGCCTTCGAGCCGGGTTTTTTATTGGAACTTTTTCTCCGCCTCCGCGTTAACCCGCCGGAACGGCGAACTGATGTGCGTCGGTTTGCGTTCGGGACAGCTAAGTGCGGGGCGGAAGATCGGTCTCTTGAGCCGGTTGTGAATCCCCCGCGGAACATAAGACGAGGGGAGCAAAAGCGGCAGGATATTCATTCCATCATCGTTCGGGCTTGTCGCGTGCACGGTGTCCCTGGTTTGTGCCTCGCTGTTTTTGTCGGATCAGACCGTTCACGGAGAACACCATGACAGCCATGTCCGCAGACCGCACGATGATCAAGATAGCAATGTCCGCTCCATATCTCGCCCGCGAGGAGGAGCGCGATCTGGCGGTCCGCTGGAAGGACGATCAGGACCAGGATGCCCGAAACCAGATTGCCCTTGCGCATATGCGTCTGGTGATCGCCATGGCCTCGAAGTTCCGTGGCTTCGGTTTGCCGATGAGCGATCTCGTACAAGAGGGCTATGTAGGGCTGCTCGAAGCGGCGGCAAGGTTTGAACCGGCTCGCGACGTGCGTTTTTCCACTTATGCCAGCTGGTGGATCCGAGCCTCGATGCAGGATTACATCCTTCGAAACTGGTCGATCGTGCGGGGCGGCACCAGTTCCGCGCAGAAAGCGCTGTTCTTCAATCTTCGCCGGCTGCGCGCCAAGCTCGCCCGCGGCGATTCCAATCTCACCGCCCGGGCAATTCACGAAGAGATCGCAGTGGCGCTCGGCGTCAGCGTCTCCGATGTCCAGACCATGGATGCCCGCCTTTCCGGCAATGATTCCTCGCTGCAGGCGCCGTCGATCGCTGGCGATGCGGATAGCGGCGAACGGCTCGACATGCTGGCCAGCGCCGAACCGCTGCCGGATGAGCAGGTTTCCGGGATGATCGACGGCGAGCGGCGGCTGAAATGGCTGCAGGGCGCGCTCACCAAGCTCAACGACCGTGAAAAGAAGATTATTCGGGCCCGCCGCCTGACGGACGATGGCGCGACGCTCGAAGCGCTCGGCGCCGAACTCGGCATTTCAAAGGAACGTGTGCGCCAGATCGAGAGCCGGGCGATCGAAAAGCTCAAGTCGGCGCTGGTGTCGGCCAATCCGCAGATGGCTGCGGCCGCCTGCTGAGGCGGCCCCCGATCCTATTCGGAAATGATCTTGAACTTTTGGCCCGGGGAGATCGTCGCCCCGGCCGGCAATGCATTGATCATCTTGAAAAGATCGAGCTTGCGATCCGTTCCCATCACCCGCGCCGACAGCGATGCGATGGTGTCGTCCTTGGCCGCCGTGACGATGCGTACCCGCAGCGGCTTCAGCGTCGCGATTTCCGGAGGCGTCATCCGGCGGAAGGTCGAACGCAGAATCTCGGCAGTCGTATCGAGCGCCGGACTGCCCTTCGGCACCGCCGTCAAGAAGCGGAAGATCTGATTGTCGACGCGGATGACGGTCACATCGAAATCCCAGCGTTCGGCTGAAGCCCTTGCGGTTGCCGCAGGCATGCCATTCACCTGGATCTCCCGCACCGTCTCCGGCTGCAGGCCCGCGACCCAGCCGCTCGTCAGATAGTTCGGCAGATTGTCGTTATCGCCCGCCGCAACGCCGTCGAAGCGGATCGCCGTTTCGCCGGGGCCGGTCGCCAGCACCGCTTCCACCTTGTTGTCGATCCGGAAGTCCGGCGGCACGTCGAAACGGATGCCGAGGCCGCCATGCAGGAAAGTCTGGCCGCGGACGTAGCCCTCCTGAGGGCTGTCGCCATAAAGCAGGCCATCGATGCCGGCGATGTAATAATCACGGCCCTTGTCGCCGACGGTGCCTTCCTGGCCGAAATTACGAGCATGGCGGCGGGCAAGATCGACACGCTGGGTGGAGTTCGGATGGCTCGACAGGAAGTCGAGGCTCTGGTCGCTGTCCGGATCGACCGCCGAATAACGGGCATAGGCCGCCATCGAATCGAGGAAACGCGCCGCAGCATAGGGGTCGTAACCCGCTTCGCCGAGCATCCGGACGCCGATCACGTCGGCCTGCAGTTCCTGCTGGCGCGAGAATGCCGCCAGGCGAAGCTTGCCGCGGGCCAGCGCCTGCTTGCCGGCAAGGTCGCTGGAGAGGACTTCGGCGACGACGCGGCTCGCGATCACTTCCGCCTCTTCGCGGCGCTGGCGTTCGATGCCGTGGTTGGCGGTGACGTGGCCCATCTCGTGGGAAAGCACGGCTGCGACTTCCGATGCGTCATTGGCAAGCGCCAGAAGGCCGCGCGTCACGTAAAGATAACCGCCCGGCAGCGCGAAGGCGTTGATCGCCGGCGAATTCAGGATGGTGATGCGGAAGGACTGGTTGGGATTTTCCGAAACGGCCGTCAGCGCGCCGGCGATGCGGGCGACTAGCCGCTCGGTCTTGGCGTCGCGATATTCGCCGCCGTAGCTCGCAACGATACGCGGATGCTCGCGCGCGCCCATCTGCGCCCGCGGATCGTTCTTCTGCACCTCGTCGACGATCTGCGGCGAGTCGGAGGGAGAGACATTCGGGGTATAGGCCTGGTCGAAGAGCGACTGGCAGCCGGAAAGGATCGCACCGCTGAACAGCAGGGCGCCCAAGGCCCGCCGACCGGGCAGGGCACGGACAATCGTCCAGACAGCCGGGATCGCTGTGTCGCGCCTCATCGTCCTCGTCTTCCGCACCATCATTCCCAAGGTCCGCCATCCGGCTTGACAGAGGTCCTCTCGATCCAAGCCGGCTCCTTCTCTATGTCGCTTAGCGATTTTCGCGTCGAATGCACAGATGCTGTTGTTGAAATATGTCTTGCTGGTGCGTTTGCAATGAAAATCCCCGCTACCTTTCCGCGATGCCATCGTGGCACGTCCAAATTGTGGCGAGTTCCATAACGGTCCGGCCGTCCCCGTCGCCAAACGTGATCACGCAGATAGTGACTTGCAAATTGCAAGTTACTTGTGCCACAAGGCAACGTCGTGCCGGAGAAGAACCCATGAAACGGACAGGTCCCCTCGACACCGGATGCCCGGTGTTGCGCAGTCTCAAACATGTCGGCGAGGTCTGGAGCTTCCTGATCCTGCGCGATGCACTGGGAGGTGCGACACGTTTCGACGAATTCCAGCGCAACCTCGATATCGCCCCGAACATCCTGACCAGCCGTTTGAACTCGCTTGTCGAATCCGGGCTGATGGAACGACGGCGCTATTCCGAGCGGCCGCCGCGGGACGAATACCACCTCACGCAGCGCGGTCGCGACTTCAAGCCTGTGGTGCAGGCGATGCTTGCCTTCGGCAACCAGCATTTCGCGCCGGAGGGGGAAAGCGTGGTGATCGTCAACAGGGAGACCGGCGATCAGGCCGACCCAGTGATGATCGACCGCCGCAGCGGCCGGCCGCTGAGCGATCCGATCTTCACCAACGCGGCCGGCCCGGCGGCAAGCGAGCGCATCCGCCGCCGCTATCCGTCCATGAACGAGCTAATGCAGCATAGAGAGGCCGATCGATGAGTGCCGTGACCACCGAAGCCGTCGAGGCGGCGTCTCCTTTCGAAGACGCGGACGCGGCACCGATCAATCCGCGGACCCGGCAGCTGCTGCAAGATCCGATCCTGCCGATGCTGATCCGGCTCGCATGGCCAAATATCCTGATCATGCTCGCCCAGGCATCGACAGGCCTTATCGAAACCTGGTGGATTTCGCATATGGGTACCGCGGCGCTGGCGGGCATGGCCCTGGTCTTTCCGGCCGTGATGCTGATGCAGATGATGTCTGCCGGCGGTTTCGGCGGAGCTATTTCCTCGGCAATCGCCCGCGCGCTCGGTGGCGGCCGGCGTGACGATGCCGATCTGCTTGCCTGGCATGCCGTCGTCGTCAATGTCGCGATCGGGCTGTTGTTTTCGGCGATCATGCTCGCCTATGGCCGGCCGATCTATCGGGCGCTCGGCGGCGAAGGCGCGGAACTCGAGGCTGCGCTCGTCTATTCCAACGTGGTGTTCGGCGGCATGATCTTCGTCTGGCTGATGAACGGCCTGGCGAGCGTGGTGCGCGGCACGGGCAATATGCTGTTCCCGGCGCTGGTTACCTGTGTCGGTGCCGCACTCCTCGTGCCCGTATCGCCGCTTCTCATTTTCGGCTTCGGTCCGTTCCAGGGGCTCGGCATCGCTGGCGGCGGTCTGGCCCTGGTGCTCTACAGTTTCGGCAGCACCGCGGTGCTTGCCTGGTACATCCTCTCCGGCCGCAATCTCGTGCGCTTCGGCGTCGGACCGCTTCGCTGGGCGATGTTCCGGGATATCGTCCGCCTCGGCGCTGCCGCGGCGATCAATTCCGTTCTCACCAATGTGACCATCGGCATTGCCACGGCTCTGGTGGCGACAAAGGCGGGCGTCTCGGCGGTGGCCGGTTTCGGTACCGGCGCGAGGCTCGAATATCTGCTGATCCCCGTGATCTTCGGCATCGGTGCGCCGATGGTGGCGCTTGTTGGCACCAACATGGGCGCCGGCCAGAAAGATCGCGCAATGCGCATCGCCTTCACCGGCGCCGCCATTGCCTTCGTCATCACCGAAGTGATTGGCCTGATCGCGGCGATCTTCCCCGTCGCGTGGATTTCGCTGTTCAGCGAGGAGCATGGAGCGATCGATGCGGGAGTCGCCTATCTGCAGATCGTCGGGCCAGTTTATGGTTTCTTCGGCGGCGGGTTGGCGCTCTATTTCGCCTCTCAAGGCGCGGGCCAGCTACTCTGGCCGCTTGCCTGTGGTTTTCTGAGACTCGCCATTGCAGGTCTCGGGGGCTGGCTGGCGCTGGAATTTACCGGATCGCTCAACGGTCTGTTCTTTGCGCTGGCAGCTGGTCTGGTCGCCTATGGTGGGATCCTGTTCCTCGCCATCCGCTCCGGTGTCTGGTTCCGCGGAAAGGCTGCCTGATCAGCCGGCAAGAAACTCGGCAAGTGCCGGAATATCGCGCCGGGCGAGGAATTCCTCGGCCGGCGCCTGCAACAGGATATGGCCGTGGTCGATGAAGATCGCATGGTCAGCCAGCCGGCCGACCTCATCCGGATCATGGGTCACGACCAGTACCGTATTGCCCGTCTCGCGATGCAGGTCGATGAGGAGGCTGGCCATCGAAAGCCTGAGCCCGGGGTCGAGCGCCGCGAACGGCTCGTCCATCAGCAGAACCGGTTTTTTGCGCACCAGAGCCCGTGCGAAGGCGGCCCGCTGCCTTTCGCCACCGGAAAGCGTCCCCGGCATCCGTTTCTCAAAACCGCTCAAGCCCACGCGCTCCAGCGCCTGTGATATGGCGGCCCGATCACTGTTGGAAAGTTTCAGCGAGGGGCTGATGCCGAGGCCGATATTGGTGGCGAGGTCCAGATGGGCGAAGAGATTGTTGTCCTGAAAGACCAGCGATACGGGACGCTCGGAGGGATGTTTTTCCGTCACGTCCCCGCCTGCGATCTGGATACGGCCGCGGTCCGGCGTCTCGAAGCCGGCAACGAGGTTGAGGAAGGTCGATTTGCCGGAGCCAGATGGGCCGGTAATCGCCGTCACGGCACCGGCCGGCAAAGCACAGTCGAAGCGGAATTCTCTGACGCCGAGCTTCAGTTCAACCTTGTTCAGCGCGATGCCGTCAGCCATGGTTTGTTTCCCTCCGGCCGGCAGTGCCGATCATCGTCAAAGCCAGGCAGATGATGCCGAGGATGAGCGCCAGTCCGTCAGCGTCATTGGTTCGATAGCTGGATAGCCGGCTATAGACAAGCCAGGGGAGGGTGGTGACCTCGCTGGAGCCGAATAGCGCCACCGCGCCGAGATCGCCGAGCGACAGCGCCATGGCGAAGGACAGCGCCGTCAGCAGCGGCCTTGCCAGAACCGGCAGATCGATCCTCCATGCCCGTGAAAAGCCGGACAGGTCGAGGCTTGCCGACAACCTGCCTGTCCGCTTGCGGTGCGTTTCGACGGCTGGCGACAAAACGCGCATCACGAAGGGAAGCGCCATCAGCATGTTGATGATCGCGACCAGCGCCGGGGCGAAACGGGCGACATCGCCGAACGGGCGCAGCATCAGGAACCAGCCGGTCCCGAGCACGACCGGCGGCACAAGCAGCACCAGCGAGGACATTCCACCCAAGGACACGGAAAACGCTCTGGCCGTTCCGGCAGGCCTCTTCATGTCTGAGATTGCACCGCGTCCGGCAATGATAGCCAGGGAGGTCAGCACTGCCAGCAGGCCAGAGGAAAGCGCGATCGTGAAACTGGTCCAGGCGGCGCGCAGGAAGGCGGCGCTGTTGACGAGGCTCCAGAGATTGGCCTGGGCGCCCGCGCCGACAATCGAGGCGAGCGGCAGGATCAGGAATATCGTGGCAAGCAGGATAGCCAGCACATCCCAAAGCCGTGCGGGCAACGTCCGGCCATCGAACCGGCGGGTCGCCCGACCGGCCGTGATGCCAGCGTCGTCAGGAGCTGGAAGCAGCGAAATCACAATCAGGATCAGCGCCGTTATGCCGATCTGCAGCAGCGACAGCGCTATGGCGCGCGGAGGGTCGAAATCGAAACGCAGCGACTGGTAGATCGCCACTTCGAGCGTGGTCGCGGCCGGCCCGCCGCCGAGCACCAGGACGAGCGTGAAGCTCGTGGCGCACAGCATGAAGATCAGGCCGGCAATGCCGGGGATGACTCGGCGGGCCGCCGGCCACTCGATGAAGCGGAAAACGGAGAAGGGCTTCATCCCGAGGCTGGAGGAGAGCAGCCAATATTCCGGCGGCAGGCGCTCCAGCGCGGCAAGCAGCAGTCTCGCGGCGAGCGGCAGGTTGAAGAACACATGTGCCAGCAATATGCCGGAAAGCCCGTAAATGCTGACCGGCTGTTCGAGGCCAAGCTTCAACAGCAGGCTGTTCATCGCCCCCTGCCGCCCCCAGATACCGATCAGGCCGAGCGCGCCGATCAGCACCGGCAGGCCCATCGGCAATGCCATCAGCCGGATGACCCATACACGGCCCGGAAAGCGCGGACGGCGTGCGAGCGCGAGTGCGACGGGAAGGGCGAAGACGACCGACAGCAGCGTCGAAAGAACCGCCTGCAGCAGGGTGAAACGCAGAATTCGCCAGGTATAGGCGGTGAACAGCCGGCTTTGGGTGTTGCCGGCGTCCCAGGAGAGAAGGGCGGCGACTGCGATGCCGACGAAGAGGGCGATGCCGATCAGGCTCAGCAGCCCCCAGCCTATCCCGCGTCTCCGCTCGGCCCTCGTCAGCATGGGATCAGTTCATGCTCATGGCGGTCAGCCATTCGTCGATCCAGGCCTGCCGGTTCTTGGCCACCTGGTCCGACCCCATCAGGAAAGTCTTGGTCGGCTGCACCAGCTTGTTGAATGCGTCGGGGAGCGGCTGGGAGGTCTTGGCGGCCGGCATCATCCAGTTGGTGGTCGGGATGACGTCCTGGAAGGCCGGCGAAATCATGAATTTCAGGAACTGTTTCGCCAGATCCTTTTCCTTCGCCCCCTTCAGCATGCCGGCAACTTCGATCTGGATGTAATGGCCTTCGGAGAACGAGGCGGCCTGGTAGCGCTCCGTCTTCTCCTCGACCATGTGATAGGCCGGCGAGGTCGTGTAGGAAAACACCATCGGCACTTCGCCCTTGGTGAACAGGCCATAGGCCTCCGACCAGCCCGGCGTGACGGTCAGCACGCGTTTCCTGAGCTTCGCCCAGGCCTCCGGTGCCTGGTCGCCATAAACCGATTTCACCCAGAGCAGCAGGCCGAGGCCGGGTGTCGAGGTGCGCGGGTCCTCGATGGCGATCTTCTGCGCCGGATCGCCGTCCACCAGTTCCTTGAGGCTTTTCGGCGGGTTCTTGATCGCCTGCGTATCGTAGACAACGGCGAAATGGCCGTAGTCGTAGGGGATGAACGTGTCGTCGCTGTAATTGCCGGGGACCTTGGCCGCCGAAGCGTCGAGCCCGTGCGGCTCGAACAGGCCGGTCGCCTTCGCCTCGGAGATCAGGTTGGTATCGAGGCCGAGCGCGATATCGGCGTCGGTGCCTTTGCCCTCCAGTTTCAGGCGGGTCAGAAGCGCCACGCCATCGGCGACGCCGACGAAATTGAGCTTGCAGGCGCAGGTCTTTTCGAACGCCTCTTTCACCTTGGGACCCGGACCCCAATCGGAGACGAAGCTCTCGTAGGTGTAGATGGTCAGCGTCTTTTCCTGCGCTTCGGCCGGCGCGGAAAGGGAAAGGGCGGCAGCGGCCGCGAATATAGAAAGAATGGTGCTGCGCATCAGCGTCTCCTCGTTTTGGTGACAAAGGGGAATAGGCGCTGATGAAGAGCCGTCTAATCCCTCCGCCGGTGTTAACCGGATCAGGTTCCGCGGGTTGGCCAAAGGCCTCTCAGCCGCACGAAAACGCGCGGCACCCCGTTAGAGCAGGATCAGATTTAGCGGCGAGGCGAATGGCTGGCAAGAGGCGGTCTGCGGCCGGCTCAAGGCGCATTCGGCAGGTGCAACACGGCTCAGTGGTTTTGCGGAAACACTTTCAGTTCACGCGGAACGATCGCCATGCCGCCCAGCCGGTTGGCAACGGCGTAGTCGATGGTCTTCTCGACCACATCGGGCATGACCGGTTTGGTGAGAACGCCGAGCGAGCCTTCGACGCCGGCTTCCACATCGTCCGGATTACCGGTCATGAACACGACGGTGATGCCATATTGCTCGGCAAGCTCGCGGCCGATCTCCGGACCGGTCCGGCCGTCCGAAAGATTGACGTCGACCAGGGCGATATCGGCATAGGCGGCGAGCGCCAGGGCATGTTTGCGGGCATTGGCAAAACCGGCGACTTTCAGGCCCATGGCTTCGATCGTCTCGGCAACATCGAGCGCGATCAGAAACTCGTCTTCGACAATCATAACTCTTTGATTCATCGCCTCAGTGGCCAGCCGACGACGCGTAACATTTGTCAGCATTGGATGTCCCCATTCGGTTGATCGGTTCCTGGCAGGCCGATCCGTCCCCGGGACATTTCGACCACTACTCACACCCCAGAACGCCCCGGGACATCATATGTTCCGCTCCGCGACAAATATTTTTCTAGCTAACTATCTGTTAAGCTTAACAAATCACAAATCAGCCTTCGATTTCCTCACGCAGCATTTCGAGTTCCAGCCATTCTTCTTCCATTTTGCTGATGCTTTGGCGCAGCTTTTCCATCTCCGCAGCCAGCTTGTTGAAGGCGGCGGGATCCTTGGTGAAGAGGTTGGGGTCGGCCATTTTCTTCTCGCGGGCGGCGATCTCGGCTTCGGCTTTGGCCATTTCCTTCGGCAGGTTCTCGAGCGCGAATTTCTGCTTGAAGGAAAGCTTGCCTTTGCCCTTGGGGGTGCCAGAAACCGATGCTGCAGTATCGGTTTTTGCCCTGTCAGCTTTTTCCGTGCGGCGCCTTTCCTCCAGCGCGCCCTTCCGCTGCGCCAGCATATCCGTGTAGCCGCCGGCATATTCGATCCAGCGGCCGTCCGGTGCGTCCGGATTGGCGGGGGCGATGGTCGAGGTCACGGTGCGGTCGAGGAAGTCACGGTCGTGGCTGACGAGGATGACGGTGCCGGTATAGCCGGCGACGATTTCCTGCAGCAGGTCCAGCGTCTCGATGTCGAGGTCGTTGGTCGGTTCGTCCAATATCAGGAGGTTGGACGGCCGGGCCATGATGCGGGCGAGCATCAGCCGGGCGCGCTCGCCGCCGGAAAGGTTCCTGATCGGTGTCCTGATCTGCTCCGGCTGGAACAGGAAATCCTTCATGTAGCCTGCGACATGCCGCTGTTCGCCGTTGACCAGCAGCGTCTCGCCGCGTCCATCCGTCAGATAGTGGGACAGCGTGTCCTCGGGGTCCAGGTCCTCGCGCTTCTGGTCGAGCGTGGCGATTTCCAGGTTGGTGCCGAGCTTGACGGTGCCGGTGTCAGGCGCCAGCTGGCCGGTCAGCATCTTCAGAAGCGTCGTCTTGCCGGCACCGTTCGGGCCGACGAGACCGATGCAGTCGCCGCGATGCACGCGGATCGAGAACGGCGCGACGATGATCCGCTCGTCGTAGCTCTTGGTGATGTTTTCGGCCTCGATGACCAGCTTGCCGGATTCACGGCCTTCGCTGACGCTCGCCTGCACGGTGCCCTGCGGTCCTTTGTGGCCGCGGTAATTGCCGCGCATCGTCTGCAACTCGCCGAGGCGGCGCATGTTGCGCTTGCGGCGGGCCGTCACGCCGTAGCGCAGCCAGTGCTCCTCGCGCTCGATCGCCTTGCCGAGCTTGTGCTGTTCCAGCTCTTCCGCCTCCAGCACCTCGTCGCGCCACGCTTCGAACTCGCCGAAACCGCGGTTGAGGCGTCGTGACGTGCCGCGATCGAGCCAGACCGTGGCATTCGAGACTTTTTCGAGGAAGCGCCTGTCGTGCGAGATCACCACCAGCGCGCTTCTGGTCTTGCGCAGCTCCTCTTCCAGCCATTCGATGGTCGGCAGGTCGAGATGGTTGGTGGGCTCGTCGAGCATCAGGATGTCCGGCTCGGGCGCCATGACGCGGGCAAGTGCTGCGCGTCGGGATTCTCCGCCGGAGAGCGTGTTCGGGTGTTCCTGGCCGGTGAGGCCCAGATGTTCGAGCAGGTAGGTGACGCGATAGGGATCGTCGCCCGGGCCGAGGCCTGCTTCGGCATAGGCCTGCACCGTCGAATAATCGGCGAAATCCGGCGCCTGTTCGAGATAGCGGATGGTCGAGGAGGGATGGCGGAACACCTCGCCCGACTGGGGCTCGACCATGCCGGCGGCGATCTTCATCAGCGTCGACTTGCCGGAACCGTTGCGGCCGACGAGGCAGATGCGGTCGCCCGGCTCTACCTGCATGCCGGCGCCGGCGAGAAGCGGCGCGCCGCCGAAGCTCAGAAAAATATCGTCAAGTTTCAGAATTGGGGGCGCCAACAGTCAGGCTCCTGTAAAGTCGTGGGGGCGGGCAAGGATCATGGCCTTGCCCTTCCTCAAATGGAATTCCACCCGGCCTTCTGCAACGTTCGAGACGGTGCGCGAGGAGCCGAAGGGGAGCGAGAAGTTGTCGAGCGGATAACGTGCGCCGATGATATCGAGCCCTTCCAGGTCGGAAAAACCGATGACCGAAAACAGCGAACCCTTCGGCAGGTCCAGGGTCCTTGTGCCCGGCAGCAGCGGCACGGCCTCCTCGTCGCCCGACGTCAGCAGGATGTCAAGGTCGCGTTCGGCCAGGCTCATGGCGTGAAAGAGATGCTGAAGCGCATGGTCGCTGCGCTCGCCGCCGAGCGCGCCGGCAAGGATCAGCCTCGTCGCGCCGCGTTCGATGGCTTCGGCCGTTGCGATCTCACCGTCCGTCTCGTTCTTGGCCGGCGGAAAGGCCTGCCGCTCGACATGCGGGAACTGCGCGATCAGCGCGGCGTCGGAGGAATCGAAATCGCCGACCCAGAGTTCAGGCTTCACGCCGAGTGCTGACGCATGGCGCATGCCGCTATCGGCCGCGATGAAGCGGCTGCCGGCGATCGTGTCCCGCAGGCGATCGGTGACGCGCAAATTGCCGCCGAGCAGAATGGTGAAGGTCGAATGGGTCATGTGCATTGCCCATAGCGCAAAGCCGGTGGAAAGGGAAAGCTGTTGCACCGCCACGGGTGAGCTTTTAGTTTGCGGCGCGTTTACCGATCAGGATCACGAGATGCAGTTTCAGGGTACAGCGGACTATATTGCCGACAAGGATCTGATGGTGGCGGTCAATGCTGCGATCCGGCTCGAACGTCCGCTGCTGGTGAAAGGCGAGCCCGGCACCGGCAAGACCGAGCTTGCGCGGCAGGTGGCCGCCGCCCTCGGGCTCGATCTGATCGAGTGGAACATCAAGTCCACCACCAAGGCACAGCAGGGGCTCTACGAATACGACGCCGTGTCGCGGCTCCGCGACAGCCAGCTCGGCGACGAACGCGTCCATGACGTGGCCAACTATATCCGCCGCGGCAAGCTGTGGCAGGCCTTTGCCTCCGACAGGAAGCTCGTCCTGTTGATCGACGAGATCGACAAGGCCGATATCGAGTTCCCGAACGACCTGCTGCAGGAACTCGACCGCATGGAATTCCATGTCTACGAGACCGGCGAGATGGTGCGCGCCAAGGTCCGGCCGATCGTCATCATTACCTCCAACAACGAGAAGGAACTGCCGGACGCCTTCCTGCGCCGCTGTTTCTTCCACTATATCCGCTTCCCTGACGTGGATACGCTCGCCCGCATCGTCGAGGTCCATTATCCCGGCATCAAGCAGGCGCTGGTGCGCAACGCGCTCACTCAGTTCTACGAGATCCGCGAGATGCCGGGGCTGAAGAAGAAGCCCTCGACCTCCGAAGCGCTCGACTGGATCCGGCTGCTGGTCTCGGACGATGTCGATCCGTCGGACCTGCGCGGCGACGTCAAGAACGCGCTGCCGAAGCTGCATGGCGCTCTCCTCAAGAACGAGCAGGACGTGCATCTCTTCGAGCGGATGGCCTTCCTGGCGCGGCGGGAGCGGTGAGCGGAAGATTATGCTCCCATTGACGCCGGTCGTAGCAAGGCGTATTTGAACTTTCGAGAATTCGTGGTGATTTGGCCGGCCGGCTTGCAGCCACGTTAAAAAAGTCGCTAAAGGGCCGCGAGAAGATGTCTTCCCACGGACCGGTCGCGATTTATTTTGCCGCCGGTTTTATTTTTGTTGGGTTGAGACATGCCGATCAAAATTCCCGATACGCTGCCCGCATTCACTACGCTCGTTTCCGAAGGCGTGCGGGTGCTGACCGAAACCATGGCTGTACGGCAGGACATTCGTCCGCTGCAGATCGGGCTCCTCAATCTCATGCCGAACAAGATCAAGACCGAGCTGCAGATGGCGCGCCTCGTCGGCGCCTCGCCCCTGCAGGTCGAGTTCTCGCTGATCCGCGTCGGCGGCCACAAGGCCAAGAACACCTCGGAAGATCACCTCCTGTCCTTCTACGAGACCTGGGAAGAGGTGAAACACCGCAAGTTCGACGGTTTCATCATCACCGGCGCGCCGATCGAGACGCTTCCCTTCGAGGACGTCACCTATTGGGACGAGATGAGACAAATCCTCGACTGGACGGCGACCAACGTACATTCGACCATGAATGTCTGCTGGGGCGCGATGGCGGCGATCTACCATTTCCATGGTGTGCCGAAATACGAGCTCAAGGAAAAAGCGTTCGGCGTCTATCGCCACCGCAACCTGGTGCCGTCCTCGATCTATCTCAACGGCTTTTCGGACGATTTCCAGGTTCCGGTGTCGCGCTGGACGGAAGTCCGCCGCGCCGACATCGAGAGGAACCCGGACCTCGAAATCCTGATGGAATCCGAGGAAATGGGCATCTGCCTGGTGCATGAGAAAGCCGGCAAGCGGCTCTACATGTTCAACCATGTGGAATACGATTCGACCTCGCTGGCGGACGAATATTTCCGGGACGTCAATGCCGGCGTGCCGATCAAGATGCCGCATAACTACTTCCCGCATAACGACGATACGCTGACGCCCTTGAACCGTTGGCGCAGCCATGCACATCTTCTGTTCGGCAACTGGATCAACGAGATCTACCAGACGACCCCTTACGACCTGGAGAAGATCGGTACCGAATAGGTTTCGACGCGATGTTCATTCCCTTCTTCCTTCACCTCAAGGAAGCGAAGATCCCGGTGACGCTCCGGGAATTCCTCGACCTTCTCGAAGGCATGGCGGAAGGGATCGCGGATTTCGACGTGGAAGCCTTCTACTTTCTCGCCCGCACGGCGCTGGTGAAGGACGAGCGGCATATCGACAAGTTCGACCGGGTCTTTTCGGCCTATTTCCGAGGGCTCGAGGCGGTCTCCGGGGAGCCCGGTCTGGACGTCGCCAGCATCCCCGAAGAATGGCTGCGCAGGCTCACCGAGAAACATCTCACCGACGAAGAGAAGAAGCTCGTCGAGGCGCTCGGCGGTTTCGAGAAGCTGATGGAGACGCTGCGCCAGCGGCTGGAGGAGCAGAAGGGCCGGCATCAGGGCGGCTCGAAATGGATCGGCACCGGCGGCACCTCCCCTTTCGGGGCCTATGGCTATAACCCGGAAGGCGTGCGGATCGGCCAGGACCAGTCCCGCCACCGCCGGGCGGTAAAAGTCTGGGACAAACGCGAGTTTGCCGATTTCGACGACAAGGTGGAGCTCGGCACCCGCAATATCAAGCTGGCGCTGAAGCGGCTGCGCCGCTGGGTGCGGGAAGGGGCGGTCGAAGAACTCGACCTGGCCGGTACGATCCGCTCCACCGCCGAACACGGTTATCTCGACGTCCAGACCCGGCCGGAACGGCGCAATGCGGTGAAGCTGCTGATGTTCTTCGATGTCGGCGGCTCGATGGACGACCATATCCGGGTGGTCGAGGAGTTGTTCTCGGCAGCCCGCGCCGAGTTCAAGCATATGGAGCATTTCTACTTCCACAATTGCCTCTATGAAGGCGTCTGGAAGGAGAACGGCCGCCGGTCGGAGCGGACGCCGACGCTCGACCTGATCCGCAGCTATGGCGCCGACTACAAGGTGATCTTCGTCGGAGATGCCTCGATGAGCCCCTATGAGATCACCCATGCGGGCGGCTCCGTGGAGCACTGGAACCAGGAGCCGGGCGAGGCCTGGATAAGGCGCGTCACCGAGCATTTCCACCGCTGCGTCTGGCTCAACCCGGTGCCGCAGGACCATTGGAGCCATACGACCTCGATCGGCTTCATGCGGCAGCTGATGACCGAGCGGATGTTCCCGCTGACGCTCGGCGGATTGGAACAGGCGACGCGTGCGCTCACGCGCTAGAGCCTTTTTTCTTCTCCATGGCGTTGCGGGTCGCCGCCAAATCGCGCAGGTTGCCGCAAACATATCGGTGGAGGAGTAATCTCATGGCGGACCAGAATTTCGAAGTTTTCGGCACCACGGAAAAGGGCGAAACCGTCTATCGTGTCAGGATCTCCGGCGGCGGGCTCACCGCTAATGTCATCACCTGGGGTGCGGTGATCCAGGACCTCAGGCTCGACGGCCATCAGCCGCCGCTCGTGCTCGGTTTCGAACGGTTTGACGACTACCTGAACCATTCTCCTTATTTCGGCGCGACGCCCGGCCGTTCGTCCAACCGTATCGGCGGCGGCCGCTTCGTGCTGGACGGCAAGCAATATCAGCTGGAACTGAACGAGCGGGGCGTGACCCATCTCCATGGCGGCTCGGACGGCATCGGCCGCAGCAACTGGACGATCGTCGAATATGCGGCCGACAAGGTGGTGCTGCGGATCACCGATCCCGACGGCCGTGCCGGCTATCCGGGAAACTGCACGGTCACGGCGACGTACCAACTCAAGAGCGACGGCGCTCTTTCCGTTGTCTACCAATCCACCACGGATCAGCCGACGCTCGCCAATATCTGCCAGCATACCTATTTCAATCTCGACGGCCACGAGGATGCGCTCGATCACGACATCATGATTGCCGCCGACCATGTACTGGTCTTTGACGACAAGCAGGTGCCGACCGGCGAACTGATGGCGGTCGCGGGGACGCCCTTCGACCTGCGCGACATGGGGCCGATGAAGCGGTTCGACGGCGATGCCCAGGTCCTGTTCGATCATAACTTCTGCCTGTCGCCGGAGCGTACCCTCAAGCGTTCCGTGGCTTTGGCGCGCAGCATCCATTCCGGCGTGTCGCTAGAAGTTCGCACCACCGAGCCGGGCGTGCAGCTCTATGCCGCCTTCAAGCTGTCGCAGATTCCCGCAGAGGGCCTCGATGGGCGCCGCTATGGCCCATTCGCCGGGTTCTGCCTCGAAACCCAGGTCTGGCCGGATGCCATCAACCACGCCAACTTCCCGAATGCGGTGCTGCGGCCGGGCGAGGTGTTGCTGCAAGAAACGGACTATGTTTTTTCAAAGCAATGATCGCTGCCGGCTTTGTCCGGATCGGGATTATCTGAGCCCGAATTGACGACGCTGCCGGCCCGAAAGCCGGCGGCGTTTGCCGTTTTCCGGCTATGTCGGCTGGATCATGCGGCGCAGTTCGCCTTCCAGCAGCGCCATGTTCACTGGTTTCCGGATGGTCGTCCGGTTTCTGAAACCGTGGTGATCGTCGAGCTGCTCATATCCGGTGCAGAACAGGAAGGGCACGCCATGGGTCTGCAGCCATTCCGCAAACGGGTAGACGGGCTTTCCCCCGAGATTGACATCGAGGACGGCGATGTCGGGAAGTTGCGAGCCGTCGACCAGCCGCATGGCTTCGTCGGCAGTTGCCGCCGGTCCGACAATTTCCCAGCCGCGCGATTCAAGTTCGCTGCAGAGCTCCATGGCGATAAGGGTCTCGTCCTCGACGACAAGTATCCGCCCCGCCGAGCCGGGTTCCGATGACCTCGGCGCGACCTCTTCGCCAGCAACCGAGCCGGCCGAAATGTCGGGTCGATAGACAGACCGGGGCAGTATCGCGGTCAGGCGCATACCGGCAGTTGGCCAGCTGATGTCGAGTTCGCCCGCCAATTGACGGGTGGCGACTTCCCTCACCAAGGTGGAGCCGAAACCCCTGGATTCAGGCTTCAGCACCGCCGGCCCGCCGGTCTCGGTCCAGCGGAGCTCCAGTTCCAGGGAGGGCAGGATGCGCCAGGAGACATCGACGCGCCCTTCCGTGACCGACAATGCCCCGTATTTGACGGCGTTGGTGGCAAGCTCGTGGATGAGGAGGCTGACCGGCTGCACGGCATTGGGGGTGAGAGTGACTGAAGGCCCGCCAATCATCAGCTGGTTGACGCTCTGGTAGGCCCGGGTTTCCTCGGTGAGGACGGCTGCGAGATCTCCGCCCTCCCACCGGTTCTGCGCGAGCAGCGAATGGGCGCGGCTCAGCGCCGAAACGCGGCCTCGAACTGCGACGATGAAAGCCTCCTTGGTTTCGGCACGGGTCAGGGAGACCAGGGCCTGCACCACCGCCAGAGCGTTCTTGGCCCGGTGATCGACCTCGCGGGCCAGCAACTGGCGGGAATCCTCGTTGGCCTTGCGTTCGGTGATGTCGCGCAAGATGACCGTTGCCAGCTTTCCGTCGCCGATCTGTACTTGCGAGATCGATGCCTCGACAGGGAATTCCTCGCCATTGGCGCGCAGGCCGCTGATCGCCCCCAATGCACCCATCCGGCGGTTTGTAACGCCGGTCTCCTTGAAGAGGCGGATATGTGCGGCATGCCCATGCCGAAACCGCTCGGGGATGAAGCGTTCGATCGGCGAGCCGATCGCATCCTCGCTTGCGATGCCGAACATGCGCTCGGCGGCCGGGTTGAACAGCACGATTCGCTGGCCTTCATCGACGGTGATCAGCGCGTCCATCGCCGATTCCACAATCCCCTCCATGCGCCGCCGGCTTTCCAGCAGGGCATCCTCGGCGGCCTTTCGTTCGGTGATATCGCGCAGGATGACGGTGGCCAGCCGCTCGCCGCCGATCTCCACCTGCGAGATCGACGCCTCGATCGGAAATTCCTGGCCGTCGGCGCGCAAACCGCTGATGGCACCCAGCGATCCCATCTGGCGGGTGGTCACGCCGGTTTCGGTGAAACGATGAATATGCGCCGCGTGGGTCGGGCGATGGCGTTCCGGCATGAAACGGGAGATGTGCTGGCCAAGCGCCTCGTTGGCCGCCAGCCCGAACATGCGCTCCGCGGCCGGATTGAACAGGATCACCCGTTGTTCGTCGTCAATAGTGATGATCCCGTCCATCGCAGAGGCGACGATGCCCTCGAGGCGTCGCATGGTTTCAATAGCGGTTTTCTCACTGAGCTTTGGGTGGTGCGGGCGAGATTCCACGACGGCACATCTCCGGTTCAACCCCCGAATCACTGGCGCGACATCGCCTGGGTAGTTGCAACCAGTATGGCACCTCCCGCATTTGGTGAATATGCGGAAGTTGTCAAATTCATGGGGAAAGGTGCTGGAGGGGAAGCGCCCGCTTTGCGTCTGCAATCGGGGCGTCGCTGTCGAGCGTCTTGGCCCTGTGGCCGGGCTGGTAGAGTATAGTCTCAAAAGGGAATTTGGAGCGGGCGAAGGGATTCGAACCCTCGACCCCAACCTTGGCAAGGTTGTGCTCTACCACTGAGCTACACCCGCTCATCAATCCACCGGTCCGTGGTAGTGAAGCTTGACCGTGGCGTCGTGGCTCGTTGCCGGCGACGGGCGCTATATGGCCCAGTCCTTTTTCAAATGCAACAGGGAAATGACGATTGGCGCCAAGAAAAATTGCGATCCCGCCAAAGCCCCTGCAAACCGCCGGTTCCGGCCGGAACCGGCGGCTGCTTCATTCTCAGGAGGCCGGACAGGCCGCTCCGGACTTCACCCAGGCGCTGATGAGCTCGCCGAATTCGGCCTGGGTGCCCGGCACCGGTTCGCGTCCGGCACCCGGGTTCCAGCCCCAGCCGACCAGTTCGTCATGCGCCATGTGCTCGACGATCTGATCCATGGTCTTGCCGCCGTTGCGGGCCGGGTCCTTGATCTGCTGGCAGATCTGGCCGAGCGATTTGCCGACCCAGGCCATTTCGATCGGCGCGAGATGCCAGGCGGGATTGCCCGGAATGCTCTTGATCGTGTCGGCCTGGCCGACAACGGGCGTGTTTTCCGCGCTGTGGCAGGTGGTGCACTGCATGCCGGGCAGGCCCATGCCGCCGTCGCCGCGGACGACCGGCGGCTGGTGCGGGTGCATGTTGATGCCCTGCAGCGGGCGGTCGGTCGCCGGATGACAGTTGACGCAGCGCGGGTGCTGGATGACCTTGCCGGCCTCCTGGAAGAGCGCCACGGAGCGTTCCCGCTGGTTGGCGATCGTCTCGAAGGAGGTGGCGGGCTTCAGCGTCTTGGCGTCCGTCTTGGCATCCTGGGCGACCGAGGCGGGCGACAGCAGCGTGCCGACACCCACGAAAAGACAGAGGGTAGCGACGCCGGTGATAGCGAGTTTCCAATTCATCGGGGTTTGATCCTCAGGCCGAAACGATGTTGACGATAGGCAGCTGCCGGACCGGCGCTCCGGTCAGGCGACGCCAGGCATTGGCAACCGCCGGACCGACAGGCGGCACGCCAGGTTCGCCGACGCCACTCGGCTTTTCGCTCGACTTGATGATCTCCACCGCCACGTCCGGCATTTCGTTGATGCGGATGGAGCGGTAGTCGTGGAAGTTCGACTGCATGATCTTGCCGCCCTTGGCCAGGGTCACCGCGTCGAAGAGAACCGCGCCGAGGCCGTAGCCGATGCCGCCTTCCATCTGCGCCTTGATGACGTTCGGATTGACGGCGACGCCGCAATCGACCGCACACCAGACCTTGTGGACACGCGGCGCGCCTTCCGGCCCGATCGAGACTTCGACGATTTGGCCGACGAAGGTGCCGAAGCTTTCGACCACCGCAACGCCGCGGGCGCGGCCTTCCGGAGCCGGCGAACCCCAGTTGGCCATTTCAGCAGCCTTCCTCAGCACGCCTGCATGACGCGGCTTTTCGCCAAGCAGCGCAAGCCGTCCCTCGACCGGATCCTTGCCGATCTTCTGGAACAGCTCGTCGACGAAGGTCTCGACTGCAAAGCCGGTATGGGTGTGGCCGACCGATCGCCACCAGAGCGGCGGGATGGAGAGCTGGACGTTATGGGCGCTGACCTTCAGGTTCGGGATCGCGTAGGGCAGGTTCGAAGCACCTTCGACGGAGCTCTCATCGAGATCCGCCTTGCCCATGATCGACTGGCCGACGATCACCTGTTCCCAGGCCGTGATCTGGCCCTGCGCATTGATGGCGCCACGCATCCTGTGGGCATACATCGGGCGGTAGAAGCCGCCGCGGATGTCGTCCTCGCGGGTCCACATGTGCTTCAAAGGGCGGCTGCGATCGGTTGCGGCATAGACGGCTGCCGCTTCCTGTATGTAGGGCGAGCCGAACTGCGCCTTGCGGCCGAAGCTGCCGCCGGCGAGCTGGGTGTTCACCCTGACCTTCGCCTCGTCGAGCCCGAGGACCTTGGCGGCGACCGACTGGTCCATGCCCGGGAACTGGGCGCCGTTATAGATATCGACCGATCCGTCGGCCGCCTTGATGAAGACGGCGTCGAGCGGTTCCATCGGCGCATGCGCCAGGAAGGGGAAGACGATCTCGGCTTCCACCGTCTGCAGGCCGGACGCCTTGAAGGCGTCGTCGACATTGCCGTTATTGGTCGCTTCAAGCCCCTTTTCGGCGAAGAGCTTCCGGTAATCGGCGGAAAGTTCTTCCGAGGAGCGGGTTTCGGCCTTGGAGAGATCCCATTCGATGCTCAGCGCATCGCGGCCCTTGAGCGCCGCGAACGTGTTGTCCGCATAAACGGCGATGCCCGACGGCACCTGCTTCACGTCGACCACGCCCTGCACCTTGCGGGCTTCGGCATCGTCGAAGCTCTTCACCGTCGCGCCGAAATGCTCCGGGTGGGCGACGACGGCGATCAGCAGGTTGTCCGGCGTGATGTCGAGCGTGAAAACCGCCGTGCCATTGGTCTTGCCGTGGGTGTCGAGCTTCGGCAGGTCAGTGCCGATCAGCACGAAATCCTTGGGGTCCTTGAGTTTCGGCTCGGCAGGCGGCGTCTGGCGGGCCGCCTTTTCGGCAAATGCGCCGAAACCGCTCTCCTTGTTGGAGGCGGCATGCTTGATGCGGCCTTTCTGGACGGTGATCTCGGAGGCCGGCACCTTCCAGTCTTCGGCAGCGGCGGCGACCAGCATCGCCCGCGCGGTGGCGCCCGCCTTGCGCATCTGCTCGTAGGAATTGGCAATCGCGCTCGAACCGCCGGTTCCCTGCAGGCCGAAGCTCAGGTTGGCATAGACCTTGTTGTCGGTCGGCGAATGGACGGCGCGCATCTGGCTCCAGTCGGCATCGAGTTCTTCTGCCACCAGCGTGGCAAGGCCGGTGAATGGACCCTGGCCGAATTCGATGTGCTTGGAAAGCACGGTCACGGTGTCGTCGGTGCCGATCTTGACGAAGGCGTTCATCGGCGCAAGCGCCGGATCGCCGCCGGCATGCACGCCTGTTGGGGCGGCGGAGAGCATTTTCGGCGCGATCGCGACGCCGATGACGAGGCCGGAGCCGGCGAGGAAGGCGCGGCGGGTGGTGTTGATGTCCTGGATGGTCATGGCTCAGCCCTCCATCGAATTGGCGGCGTTGTGGATCGCCGCACGGATGCGATGGTAGGTGGCGCATCGACAGATATTGCCGGTCATCGCACCGTCGATATCGTCATCCGTCGGCTTCGGCACCATCTGCAGCAGGGCGACTGCCGACATGACCTGTCCGGACTGGCAGTAACCGCATTGGGGCACGTCAAGGCCCGCCCAGGCCGTCTTCACAGCATCGGCTTCCTTGCCGGAAACACTTTCGATGGTGACCACGTCCGAACCTTCGATCGTGGCGATCGGGGTAATGCAGGAGCGGCGCGGCATGCCGTCCAGATGGACCGTACAGGCGCCGCACTGGGCAACGCCGCAGCCGTATTTGGTGCCGGTGAGTTTTTCGAAATCGCGGATGACCCAGAGAAGTGGGGTGTCGGGGTCGCCGTCGAACGTTCTTTCCTGTCCGTTGAGCGTGAAGGTGACCATGAGGCAGACCTTTCAGTTAGGAAGCCGGGCGCTGCGCCGGCACTGGAGATTGAGTGGCTAAAATCGGCCGGGGCCGGTATCGAGGCGCGCGAAACACTGCGCGAAATAAACCTGAGTCAACTGGAGTAGTTATTATTTATCAATTGGCTACCGGCCGCCGATCGAATGCCGCAGACCGGTTCTCCACGCCTGATTAGATGGTCGGCCGTCAGACCAGGTCAAGCGCCTCACGAGATCGTGTGCACCTGTCTTGGCCGGCCCAACCATTCCGGTTATAGTCCGCCCGCCCGCCAACAGAGCCAATTCCATCAGCATGACAGAGACAAAGCCGAAAACCGCCGAGGATCTTTTCCGTTTCCTCGACAGCTTGGATATTCCCCATTCGACCAAGACGCACCCGCCGGTTTTCACCGTGGCGGAGTCCGAAAGCCTGCGTGACGAAATCCCCGGAGGCCATACGAAGAACCTGTTCGTGAAGGACAAGAAGGACCAGTATTTCGTCCTGACGGTCGAGGAGCGTGCGACGGTCGACCTGAAGACCGTGCACAAGGTGATCGGAGCGTCGAGCCGCGTCTCGTTCGGCCGGCCCGAAATGCTTCTGGAATATCTCGGCGTGGTTCCCGGTTCGGTGACGGTATTCGGCGCGTTCAACGATACGGGCCGAAATGTTACCTTCGTGCTCGACGAAGATCTGCTGAAGCACGACGTCATCAACGGCCACCCGCTGTCGAACGACGCCACGACCTCCATCGCCAGCAGCGATCTCATCCGCTTTCTGGAGGCGACCGGCCATCAGCCGCTTGTCTTGAAAGTGACGGACTGACATACGATCTTTGCAGCCTATATGGCAAAGATGCGAAAGCGTTCCCGGGAGAACATTCATGAGCGGCAGCAATAACCCCTATGGCGGTTCCTACGGCGGGCAGATGACTGCTTCGGCAAGCTTTGGGGCGGCGCCGGCCGCATCCGGTCCTGCCGGAGTCTATGTATCCGACACCAGCACCGCCGGCTTCACCAAGGACGTGCTCGAAGAATCGCGCCGCCAGCCGGTTCTCGTCGATTTCTGGGCGCCCTGGTGCGGTCCCTGCAAGCAGCTGACGCCGGTGCTCGAAAAGGTCGTCAACGAAGGCCAGGGCCGGGTCAAGCTCGTCAAGATGAATATCGACGATCACCCGTCGATCCCGGGCCAACTCGGCATCCAGTCGATCCCGGCCGTCATCGCCTTTGTCGACGGCCGTCCGGTCGACGGTTTCATGGGCGCGGTGCCGGAAAGCCAGGTTCGCCAGTTCATCGACAAGCTCGCAGGACCTCCGGGCGCCGACCAGGCTGCCGAGATCGAAGCGGCTCTCGCCGAGGCAGAGACCCTGCTTGCCGGCGGTGAAATCCAGGAAGCCGCCCAGCTTTATGGCGCCGTCCTGCAGGCCGATCCGGAAAATGCCAAGGCCGCCGCCGGAATGATGCAGTGCCTGATCGCCATGGGCGAGACGGCGCGTGCCAGCCAGATGCTGGCCTCTCTCCCGGAAGAGCTTGCCAAGGAACCGGCGATCCAGGCGGTCGCCAAGAAGCTCGAGCAGATCGAGGAAGCCCGCAAGCTCGGCGATCCGGTGGCTCTCGAGCGCCAGCTCGATGCCAACCCGGACGACCACGACGCTCGCCTGAAGCTCGCCAAGATCCTCAACGTCCAGGGCGAACGGGACAAGGCTGCCGAGCACCTGCTGACGATCATGCGCAAGGACCGCACGTTCGACGACGACGGCGCCCGCCGCCAGCTCCTGGCATTCTTTGATGTCTGGGGACCGAAGGATCCGGCGACGATCGCCGCCCGCCGCCGCCTGTCCTCAATCCTGTTTTCGTAGACCGGGGCCTGTTTTCGTAAACACGGGTCCGTGTTCGCAGCCAAGGCCAATCCTCGAGGATTGGCCTTGCGTTCTCCGGTGGGTGCCCCACATTATTCCAAGCGACGAATCTTGGTCTGCGCCAGTGGTCGTCTGGGAGGTGTCGGACCCATGCATGTGGGAAATGCGAGATATCTGAAGCGGGAGGATTTGCCGGAGACGGTTCCTGTCTTTCCTCTTACCGGCGCATTGCTTCTGCCGGGCGGACAGTTGCCGCTCAACATCTTCGAGCCACGGTATCTCGCCATGTTCGACGCGGCGCTTGCAGGTAACCGGCTGATCGGTATCGTACAGCCGTCATTGCTTGAATCCGGCGAGGCCGTCGAAGGCCCGCGGGCTCCGCTCTCGACGGTCGGCTGCATTGGCCGCATCACATCGTTTGCCGAAACCGGCGACGGCCGATACATCACCTCGATCAGCGGCATCTGCCGGTTCCGGCTCATCGAAGAAGTGGGCCACGGCCATCCCTATCGCACCTTCAAGATCGCGCCGATGATGACGGACCTCTCCACCGAGGACGACGAGGGTACGGTCGACCGCGCCGAATTGCTGCGCGTCTTCCGCGCCTATCTCGACGCCAACAAGCTGGAAGCGGATTGGGAAAGCGTCGAGCGCGCCGGCAACCGCACGCTCGTCAACTCCCTGTCGATGATGTCGCCCTTCGGGCCTGCCGAGAAGCAGGCTCTCCTCGAAGCGCCGGACCTGCGCACACGTGCTGAAACGCTGATCGCCATCACGGAAATCCTGCTGGCGCGCGATTTCGGCGATTCCGACACCATCCTCCAGTAAGGCCCAAGCGCATGGACGAAAAACTCAGCAAGGTCGATCCGAAACTGCTCGACCTGCTCGTCTGCCCGCTCTCCAAGAGCCGGCTATCCCTCAACCGGGAAACCAACGAGCTCATCTCCCAGAAGGCGCAGCTTGCCTACCCGATCCGCGACGGTATCCCGATCATGCTGATTTCCGAGGCCCGCAAGATCGAAGACTGAGAGGTTGCCGGACGGGTGGCTAGATTGCCTCGCCCGCCAGCAGTTTGGGGCCCTCTTCGCCGCTCTTTCCGGCCGCTTGGTCGATGAAGAAGGTCTTCAGCTTCGGGAGCTTTTCGACGATGCCGAGGCCGAAGTCGCGGGCGATGCGGATCGGGGTGATGTCGTTGGAGAACAGCCGGTTCAGCACGTCGGTCGTCACGCCCATGCGGAACGTATCGAAACGCCGCCAGGACTGATAACGCTCCAGCACGTTGAGCGCGCCGATGTCGAGGCCGAGCCGGTCGGCTTCGACCACCGTCTCGGCAAGTGCCGCGACGTCCTTGAAGCCGAGATTGAGGCCCTGGCCGGAAATCGGGTGGATGCCGTGCGCCGCATCGCCGGCAAGGGCGATGCGCGGGGCCACGAAGGCGCGGGCAAGCGTCAGGCCGAGCGGGAAGGCACGTTTGTCGCCGACTACCGTCAGTTCGCCGAGCTTGTGGCCGAAACGGCGCTGAAGCTCTTCCTCGAACACCAGGTCGTCCGCGGCGACCAGCCGGTTGGCCTCCGCCGTCCGTTCGGTCCACACCAGCGAGGAACGGTTGTTGGTGAGCGGCAGGATGGCAAACGGGCCGGACGGCAGGAAATGTTCTTCCGCCACACCTTCATGCGGCCGCTCGTGGGCAACCGTCGCGACGATGCCCGATTGGCCGTAATCCCAGGTGACGGTCTTGATGCCGGCCATGTCGCGCAGTTTCGAGCGCACGCCGTCGCAGGCGACCAGAAGGCGGGTTTCGACGGCCGAGCCGTCGGAGAGCGACACGGTGCAACGGGTGCTGCCGGACTGGAAGCCGGTGGCGGAAAGTCCGTGGCGGATGGCAATCCCGAGGCGTTCGGCGGCGCCGCGCAGTGCCCGCACCATGGCGACGTTCGCCACCATGTGGGCGAACGGCCTGCCTTCTTCGATTTCGCCGTCGAAGGTGAGGAAGACCGGCCGCACCGGATCGGACGTGCGGCTGTCGGTGACGACCATCCGGTTGATCGGTTGGGCGTCCACGGCAATCTCGTTCCAGACGCCGATGACGTCGAGCATGCGGGTTGCGGCGGCGATGATGGCGGAGGCCCGCTCGTCCTTTTCCCAGGTGCCGGCAGGAGCCGCCTCGATCACCTCGACCTGCAGATGCGGCGCCGCCTGCTTGACCGCGACAGCGGCGGCGAGACCCACATAACCGCCTCCAACAACCAGCATGTCCAGCATTTGCCTAAACTCCCGTGAGACTTGAGAATATCATGTGGTGGATATAGATCATCCGACAGCCGCTTCCTATCGCCGGAGTTCGTCATAATGTCGCGCCAGACCGATTCCCCCTCCGCCATGGAACAGCTGATCGCGACGCTCGACCTCGAAAAGCTCGAGGAGAACATCTATCGCGGCACCAGTCCCGATGTCGGCTGGCAGCGGGTATTCGGCGGCCAGGTGATCGCCCAGGCCCTGATGGCCGCCCAGCGAACCGTCGAGGCCGATCGTTTCGTGCATTCGCTGCATGCCTATTTCATGCGCCCCGGCGATCCTTCCGTTCCGATTCTCTATCAGGTGGAGCGCATCCGCGACGGGTCAAGCTTCACCACCCGCCGGGCGGTGGCGGTGCAGCACGGCAAGGCGATCTTTGCCATGTCCGCCTCCTTCCAGGTGGAGGAGGGCGGTTATGATCACCAGATCGACATGCCTTCGGTGACGCAGCCGGAGGATCTGATGGGCGAAAAGGAGTTCAAGGAACTCTTCCTCAAGAAGGCGCCGGAGAACGTGCGTCGCTACTGGAGCCGTGAGCGGCCGATCGAAGTGCGCCCGACCTCGCTCGTGCATTATCTCACCAGGGACAAGCTCGAACCGCGGCAGGACATCTGGGTCCGGACCGTTGGCGAGGTGCCGTCCGACCGCCACTACCAGGCAGCCGTGCTCGCCTATCTCTCCGACATGACGCTGCTCGATGCGTCGCTCTATCCGCACGGCACGTCGATCTTCGATCCGACGCTTCAGGCGGCGAGCCTCGACCACGCCATGTGGTTTCACAGGCCCGCCACATTCGACGACTGGCTCCTCTACACGCAGGACAGCCCGAGCGCTTCCGGCGCCCGCGGAATGACCCGCGGCAGCATTTACACCCGTTCTGGCACACTGATCGCCTCGGTCGCCCAAGAAGGACTGATTCGGAAAAAGGCAAATGATTAATAGTTGTGCAATTTTTCAATTTTGCCCAAGTTTTGGACGTATTTGCGCCATCCAAATGCCCGTTTTTTGAGACCGGCGTTGTAAGCCTTTACATTTCAATAACTTATAGGCGTCATCGAAACTGGCACGCCCCTTGAATGTATCTCGTCAGTCGCTGTCATGATCTTGACGTCGATGAGGAGAGTCGGCCTTGGCCGAGGACAAACAAAGGATGGGAAAGCCAGATGAAAATCGTGATGGCCATTATCAAGCCGTTCAAGCTGGATGAGGTGCGCGAAGCCCTCACGGCTGTCGGTATCCAGGGCCTGACCGTGACCGAAGTCAAAGGTTACGGGCGCCAAAAGGGACACACCGAAATCTACCGCGGTACCGAATATGCCGTAAGTTTTCTGCCAAAGCTGAAGATCGAAATCGCAGTCCCCTCCGACCTCGTCGAAAAGGCCGTGGATGCGATCGCTTCGGCCGCCAAGACTGGCCAGATCGGCGATGGCAAGATCTTCGTCTATTCGATCGAGCAGGCCGTGCGCATCCGTACCGGCGAAACCAACACAGAAGCGCTTTAAGCACGGCTTGACAGGGGAGTTTTTTAGCTATGCAATTTAATAGGATTTCCACTCTGGGACGCCTGAGTGCCGCTGCCGCGGCGCTTCTCGCGCCCGCCGTCGCTTTTGCGCAGACGGCTGCCGCACCGGCCGCGGAAGCTGCAGCCGCAGCTCCGGCCATGACGGTCGACAAGGGCGATACGACCTGGATGCTGATTTCTTCCATCCTTGTCCTTCTGATGATCGTGCCTGGTCTGGCACTGTTCTACGGTGGTCTCGTTCGCGCCAAGAACATGCTCTCGGTTCTCATGCAGGTCATGATGATCGCCGCCGTGGCGATGATTGTCTGGGTCACCTACGGTTATTCGCTCACCTTCACTGACGGCGGCTCGATCAACAGCTTCATCGGCGGCTTCTCCAAGATGTTCCTTGCAGGCGTCGATACGACGACGATGTCGGAAAGCTTCACCAAGGGTGCGGCCATTCCGGAACTCGCCTTCGTTTGCTTCCAGATGACCTTCGCAGCCATCACTCCTGCGCTGATCATCGGTGCGTTTGCCGAACGCATCAAGTTCTCGGCAGTCATCCTGTTCACCATCCTGTGGCTCACCTTCGTCTACTTCCCGATGGCCCATATGGTCTGGTTCTGGGGCGGCCCGAGCGCCTATTCCGGCCCGACCGGCCTGATCTTCGGCTTCGGCGCGATCGACTTCGCAGGCGGCACCGTCGTCCACATCAACGCTGGTATCGCAGGTCTCGTCGGCGCCATCATGGTTGGCAAGCGCACCGGCTTCGGCAAGGACATGATGGCTCCGCACTCGATGACGCTGACCATGGTCGGTGCAGCACTTCTGTGGGTTGGTTGGTTCGGCTTCAATGCCGGTTCGAACCTCGAAGCCAATGCCTACGCAGCCCTTGCAATGATGAACACTTTCGTTGCGACCGCTGCCGCTATCGTTGGCTGGGCCCTCGTTGAAACCTTCGCTCGCGGCAAGGCTTCCATGCTGGGTGCTGCTTCGGGTGCTGTTGCCGGCCTCGTCGTGATCACCCCGGCTGCCGGTTTCGTCGGCCCGATGGGCGCTATCATCATGGGTCTGATCGTCTCGCCGGTCTGCTACTTCTTCGTCTCGACCGTCAAGAACAAGTTCGGTTACGACGATACGGCTGACGTCTTCGGCGTACACGGCGTCGGTGGCATCATCGGTGCGATCCTCACCGGTGTGTTCGTCAACCCGGCTCTCGGTGGCGCAGGCATCGTCGACTATTCGACGGCTGATTTTGCTGCCAGCTATGCCGGCACGGCAACCCAGGTCTGGGCTCAGTTCAAGGGCGTGATCGTCACTGTCCTGTGGTCCGGCATCGGTTCCGCGATCCTCTACAAGATCGTCGATCTGATTGTTGGCCTGCGCGTCACCGTCGAAGCCGAACGCGAAGGTCTCGACCTCGCGACCCACGGCGAAGCCGCTTATCACTCCTAATCAACGATTCACGGCGGCGGGCAACCGCCGCCGCGGCACATTGCACCGCAGCTTCCGCATGAGCTGCATTGGCCCGGGTTTCGACCCGGGCTTTTTTATTCATGTTTTCAGCCTTCGCCCGGCCTGTTGTGGTTAAAGGGACATTAACCACCGTCGCGCTATTCTCCGCTGGAATTGCGTGAATCAGCTCTCAGCTTGCCGATTCGCGCCTGGAGTTGCGTTCAAGGACGGCGGGCAGACACGATGGGCAGAAGCAGTTCAGCGGCTATGGCAAACCGGTCCACCCGCCTGGTGCTCACCGCCTTCGTGTGGCGCCAGGCGCTGGCGCTCGCCGGTTTCGGGATATTCTTTGCTTTGGCGCTGGCGGTCGCTGCATTGGCGACCTGGAACGTCGCCGACCCGAGCTTCTCCTACGCGACCGATAACGCGCCGACCAATATTCTCGGCTTTCCGGGTGCGGCCTTCGCCGACCTGATGATGCAGTTCCTCGGGCTTGTAAGTCTCGTCGCCCTGCTGCCGGTACTCGCCTTCGCCCTGGCTCTGATCGCCGGGCGCAAATACGACCGCGTTCCGGCGCGCCTTGCGGCCTGGGGCGGCGGCACACTACTCGCCTCGGCAACATTGGGCTGCTTTCCCGCACCGCTCACCTGGCCGATCCCGAACGGCATCGGCGGCGTCATCGGCGACATGATCCTGCGCTTCCCGGCGTTGTTCGTCGGCGCCTATCCGACGGGTACCGTGGCTATGGTGCTCGGCTGCCTGTTCATCATTCCCTGCGCCTGGCTGATGCTGTTTGCCTCCGGCCTTGTCGGTGAAGCCTTCGAGGAGGATGCCGAGGACGACGACCAGCCGGTCGCGGCCGCCAAGACCCGTTCCAAGCGTGAAGAGGTCGAGGAAGAGGACGACGAGGACCGGTTTGCCGGTTTCCTGGCGTTCGGCGCCATCGCTCACTACTGGTATATCGCCCAGGCCAGATTGCGACGCCTTGCCGGCATCAAGCCGCGCAGCCGGATGGATTTCGACCAGCCCTACGATTTCAACGAGGATGAATTCGGGACGCTGAACGAGCCGGTCCGCGCGAGAGCGGCATCCGTGGCCCCCGGCCGTCGCATGGAGCCCTCGCTCGATGGTCCCGCCGAGCGGGCTACCTCGCCGCGTCGGGTGGTGGCGGCTCCACCGATTTCCCGCCATGACGAAGACGACGACTACGATCCGCCCTTCGACTTGGACGACATGCCGCCGCGTCCGGCCGGCATCCTGGCCGATGACGACGAGGACGACGACGCGCCGTTCGTCGCCTCCCGCGCACCGCAGACCGTCAACGGCGTTCGCGTCCAGCAGCGTGTCGCGCCCTCGGCCGCGCCGCCGAAGCCAAGCGCCCGCGTTGCCCGCGAGGCCCAGGGCTCGTTCATCGCGCCGGATGGGTTCCAGCTGCCTTCCGTGCATCTGCTGAACGAACCGAAGGCCGTCGCCCGCGACGCTTCGCTGTCGGCGGATGCGCTGGAGCAGAATGCCCGGTTGCTCGAAGGTGTTCTCGAAGATTTTGGCGTCAAGGGCGAGATCATCCATGTTCGCCCCGGCCCGGTCGTCACGCTTTACGAACTCGAGCCGGCGCCAGGCATCAAGTCGTCTCGCGTCATCGGCCTTGCGGACGATATCGCCCGGTCGATGAGCGCGATCGCTGCCCGCGTCGCTGTCGTCCCCGGCCGCAATGCTATCGGCATCGAACTGCCGAACCGCACCCGCGAGACGGTCTATCTGCGCGAAATGATCGGCTCCAAGGATTTCGAGGGCAGCAAGGCGAAGCTCGCCATGGCGCTCGGCAAGACGATCGGCGGCGAGCCTGTCGTGGCCGACCTTGCCAAGATGCCTCACCTGCTCGTCGCCGGCACCACCGGTTCGGGCAAGTCGGTCGCCATCAACACGATGATCCTGTCGCTTCTCTACCGCTACACGCCGGAGAAGTGCCGCCTGATCATGATCGACCCGAAAATGCTCGAACTCTCCGTCTATGACGGCATCCCGCATCTCCTGTCGCCTGTGGTCACCGACCCGAAAAAGGCCGTTGTCGCGCTGAAGTGGACCGTCCGGGAGATGGAAGAGCGCTACAAGAAGATGTCGAAGATCGGCGTGCGCAATATCGACGGCTTCAACAGCCGCGTCGAGCAGGCGCTGGAAAAGGGCGAGGTGCTGACCCGCACCGTGCAGACCGGTTTCGACCGCCATACGGGCGAAGCCATGTACGAGACGGAAGAATTCGATCTCCAGCCGATCCCCTATATCGTCGTGATCATCGACGAAATGGCCGACTTGATGATGGTCGCCGGCAAGGATATCGAAGGCGCCGTGCAGCGCCTGGCGCAGATGGCGCGTGCCGCGGGTATCCATGTGATCATGGCGACCCAGCGGCCTTCGGTCGACGTCATCACCGGCACGATCAAGGCCAACTTCCCGACCCGCATCTCGTTCCAGGTGACGTCGAAGATCGACAGCCGCACCATTTTGGGCGAGCAGGGCGCCGAACAGCTGCTCGGCATGGGCGACATGCTCTACATGGCCGGCGGCGGTCGTATCCAGCGCGTCCACGGGCCTTTCGTCTCCGATACCGAGGTCGAAGACATCGTCGCCTACTTGAAAACTCAAGGGCACCCCCAATATCTCGATGCGATCACGGCCGATGACGACGAGGACGGTGACGGTTCCGGCCCGGCCGGCATGTCTAACCTCGCTGAGTCGGACGACCCTTATGACCAGGCGGTGGCGATCGTGCTGCGGGACGGCAAGGCGTCCACGTCCTATGTCCAGCGCCGTCTCGGCATCGGCTACAACCGTGCCGCTTCGCTCATCGAGCGGATGGAGCAGGAGGGGCTGATCGGGCCGGCCAACCACGCCGGCAAACGCGAAATCCTGGTGCCAACCGAGGGTGACATCCTCGAACGGTAAGGCTTTCGTGATCACCACGGGCCGGCCATCAAGCCGCCGCCTTTGGTGCGGAGGAGTAACGAAAGGAGACCAGAATGAAGAACGAAAAGACCATCCTTTCAAACATCAATTCCAGCGCGCTTGGCCGCCGGCAGTTTTCGCTGGGTCTTGCGGGCCTGGCCGCGGCCGCCTTTGCGCCGAATCTCGGCTTCGCCCAGAGCGCCGGCAGCGCTGCAGCCCAGAAGATCGCCGACCACTTCTCGTCGGTCAAAACCATGATGGGCGAATTCGTGCAGTTCGGGCCGCGCGGCGAGCAGACCGGCGGAAAATTCTTCATCGAGCGCCCCGGCAAGCTGCGCTTCAACTTCGAGGATCCGTCGCCGATCCGCGTCATCGCCGACGGCAATAACGTCGTCATCGGCAATATGAAGCTCAAGACCTGGGACATCTATCCGCTCTCCAAGACGCCGCTCAGCCTGCTGCTCGCGAGCCGCATCGACCTCGGCAACCAGATGGTCCGCAACGTGAAGGAAGAGTCCGACCTCACCACGATCGTGCTCGGCAACAAGACCGTGTTCGGCGATTCGACCATCACCATGATGTTCGATTCCAAGACCTACGACCTGCGCCAATGGACGATCACCGATGCCCAGAACAAGGATACGTCGGTGATGATCTACAACGTCCAGAACGGGGTCAAACTCGATGATAAGGTGTTCATCATACCCTATGAGGACGTCCGCAAGGGCTGACCGCGGCAGGACCTGAAATCAATGAAGGGCTGCGCCTGGCTGCGCGGCCCTTTTTGCTTCTCAGGGATGGCAAAATTCCCTAAAGCTCGCGGGGCAGAGCCCCGAGGGATATCATGACATTTTCGATTACGACCTGGAATATCAACTCCGTGCGGCTGCGCATGCCGATCGTCCAGCAGTTCCTCGTCCGCCACAAGCCGGACATCCTCTGCCTGCAGGAAATCAAGTGCCAAGAGCCCGAGTTTCCGCTGCAGCCGCTGAAGGATCTCGGTTACCAGCACATCATCATCCACGGCCAGAAAGGCTATCACGGCGTCGCCATCGCCTCCAAGGTGCCGCTCCTCGAAGACCATCGCCAGAACTACTGCAATGTCGGCGATGCCCGGCACATCTCGGCGCTCTTCGAGCGCGGCTCGCGGCGGATCCGCCTGCATAATTTCTACGTGCCTGCCGGCGGCGACGAGCCGGACCGGACGATCAACCCGAAATTCGGCCACAAGCTCGACTTCATCGAGGAGATGAAGGCGCTGAAGGCCGACGCGATGCCCGGCATTTCCTCTGTCCTCGTCGGAGACCTCAATATCGCGCCGCTGGAACACGACGTCTGGTCGCACAAGCAGCTCCTGAAAATCGTCAGCCATACGCCTGTCGAGACCGAGGGCATGAAGGAGATCATCGCCAAGGGCGGCTGGCTCGACCTGATGCGCCAGCACACGCCGGAGCCCGAAAAGATCTACACGTGGTGGAGCTACCGCGCCAAGGACTGGGAAGCGGCGAACAAGGGCCGGCGGCTCGACCATATCTGGTCCTCGCCCGATCTCGGGCCGTTCCTCGACCGCATCGACGTGCTGAAGGAAGCCCGCGGCTGGAACCAGCCTTCGGACCACGTGCCCGTGACGGCGGTTTTCAAGTTCTGAGATCGTGCCCGGCCTGTGGATCCTCGGGTCAAGCCCGAGGATGACGAAAACAAAGGATGTGCCTTACCGTCAAATCCGCCTGAGGAGCATCAAGGTCGTCATCCTCGGGCTTGACCCGAGGATCCACGCCACGAGGCTCGACAATCGAGGGCAAGCGTCCTCCGAAATTCAGGCAAACCGGTCCTGCATCGCTGCTGCCGCCCTGGCGAGGCTGGCGATGTTGTCGCGGATGCGGCTTTCGATCACCCGGCCGACCTGGGGATATTCCTCGAGCAGGCGGTGGAACAGCGAGCGGCTGATCTTCAGGGCCTCGGAATCCTCGATCGCAATCGCGGTGAACTTGCGCTCCACCATGGTGACGAGCGCCAGCTCCGACAGCAGCGTGCCGGGACCGACCGTCGCCTCCACCTTCAACTCGCCACCCCGATCCGCCATCAGCAGCTCGAAACGGCCCCTGGCGACGATGAAGGCCGATTCCGCCGGGGATTTCTCCCGGAACAGCTGCTGGCCGGTCGTCACCTGCCGACGCTCGGCACCGAAAGCGACGAGGCGCAGCTGGTCGTCGTTCATGTCCCGGAACAGCGGGACCTGCGAAAGCAGGCGGATATCTTCGGTCAGCGACATCAGGGCCCTTTACGGTACGATCTTGTAGCCGCCGTTTTCAGTGACCAGGATTTCGGCGCTCGACGGATCGCGCTCGATCTTCTGGCGAAGACGGTAGACATGGGTTTCCAGCGTATGCGTAGTCACGCCGGAATTATAGCCCCAGACTTCCTCCAGGAGGACATCGCGGGTCACTACCTTCTGGCCGGCGCGATAGAGGTAGCGAATGATCGCCGCTTCCTTTTCGGTCAGGCGAATCTTCTTGCCGTCCTCGGTGGTCAGCAGCTTCTGGCTCGGCTTGAAGAGATAGGGGCCGACCGTGAAGGTGGCGTCCTCGCTCTGCTCGTACTGGCGAAGCTGGGCACGAATGCGGGCGAGCAGCACGGCGAAGCGGAAGGGCTTGGTCACATAGTCGTTGGCGCCGGCTTCGAGGCCGAGAATGGTGTCGGAATCGGTGTCGTGGCCGGTCAGCATGATGATCGGGGCCTTGAAGCCGTTCTTGCGCAGCAGTTTCACCGCCTCGCGGCCGTCCATGTCCGGCAGGCCGACATCCATGATCAGCAGGTCGATCTGGGCATTCTTGGCGGCCTGCAGCGCCTTGGCCGCATTCGCCTCCTGGAGGATTGCGAACTCGTCATAGAACGACAACTGCTCGACAAGCGTCTCGCGCAGATCATCGTCGTCGTCCACCAGGAGTATCGTGCGCGCTGCCATGCGTTCTTGCCTTTCGTCTCGCCGTTGCGTCCGGACTGTTGTCATTGCCAGTCAATCGAAGCGCATTTAGGGCTCCTCGACCTAAATCCCTACAGCATCGACCCAAAAATCGGAATCGATTTTCGGAAAGTACGATGTTTCGATTCAATATGCGCAGCGCTTTAGTGTGCTATGAATTCAAACGAAATCATATTCAAAGCAAAACCTTGTGAGAGAAATGCAGCGTTTTCGCGAGGGAAATCACAAAAACACTGCCGTCGTCACCGTTCGCACCGCGCCACGCGACCGGCGCCGTGCGATCGTCTCCTTCGGCGGCATCACCGTGCCGGCGGCACTCGGGCGGTCCGGCACCACTCCCTTCAAGCGGGAAGGGGACGGCGCAACGCCGATCGCGCCGATGCGCTTTCTCTACGGTTATGTCCGTGGGGACCGCGTGACGCTGCCCCCGACGCCGCTTTCGATGACGCGCATCGGTAAAGGCCTGCTGTGGTGCGACCAGCCGGAGCACCCGTCGTACAATCGTCCTGTGAAGGCGCCGTTCCGGCCAAGTCATGAAGAGATGATGCGGGCCGACGGGCTCTACGACATCTGCCTCGTGCTCGACTGGAACGTCACCTCGCGAGCCCGCAACCGGGGTTCGGCGATCTTCTTCCACCTGATCAAACCCGGCTACCAGCCGACCGCCGGCTGCATCGCCGTCAGCCTTCCCGACATGAAGCGGCTGATCCGCTTCATGCGCAAGGGGACGGTGGTGAGGGTGCTGGGGTAGCGGCGTCGTCAAATCCCCTCACCAACAAAATCTAAGACTTAGCTGCGCTAAGATCTTGATTTTGTAACCTCTCCCGCAAGGGGAGAGGTAGGCTGCGGCAGCGCGGCTGCTCTATCTCTCCCCTTGCGGGAGAGAAAGCGATTTCAACATCTTAGCTTCAGCTAAGTGTTAGAAATCGCAAGTGAGGGGATCGCTTCCGGAAACGAAAATGCCCGGCGCGAAGGCCGGGCATTTCGAGGTCAGATGATAGGGAAGCCTACTTCCACTCGCGGATGTCGACGAAGTGGCCGGCGACCGCGGCTGCGGCGGCCATGGCCGGCGAGACGAGATGGGTGCGGCCCTTGTAACCCTGGCGACCCTCGAAATTGCGGTTGGAGGTGGAAGCGCAGCGCTCGCCCGGCTTCAGGCGGTCGTCGTTCATCGCCAGGCACATCGAGCAGCCCGGTTCGCGCCATTCGAAACCGGCATCCTTGAAGATCTTGTCGAGACCTTCCGCTTCCGCCTGTTCCTTGACGATGCCGGAGCCCGGGACGACCATGGCGGACACGGTCGACGCGACGGTGCGGCCTTCGACGACCTTGGCTGCGGCGCGCAGGTCTTCGATGCGGCCGTTGGTGCAGGAGCCGATGAAGACGCGGTCGACGGCGATATCGGTGATCTTGGTGCCCGGCTTCAGGCCCATATAGTCCAGAGCGCGCCATTTCGAGGTGCGCTTGGTTTCGTCCGGGATGTCGTCCGGGTTCGGAACGGAACCTTCAACCGAGATGACGTCTTCCGGCGAGGAGCCCCAGGAGACGATCGGCGGCAGGTTGGCGGCGTCGAGCACGACGACCTTGTCGAAATGCGCGCCTTCGTCCGTCTGCAGCGTCTTCCAGTAGTCGAGCGCCATGTCCCAGGCCTTGCCCTTCGGGGCGCGCGGCTTGTCCTTGATGTATTCGAAGGTCTTTTCGTCCGGCGCGATCAGGCCGGCGCGGGCGCCGCCTTCGATCGTCATGTTGCAGACCGTCATGCGGCCTTCCATGGAGAGCGCGCGGATCGCCTCGCCGGCGAACTCGATGACGTGGCCGGTGCCGCCGGCGGTGCCGATCTCGCCGATGATGGCAAGGATGATGTCCTTGGCGGTGACGCCCGGCGGCAGCTGGCCGTCGACGCGCACCAGCATGTTCTTCGCCTTCTTCTGCACCAGCGTCTGGGTGGCGAGCACGTGCTCGACTTCAGACGTGCCGATGCCGTGCGCAAGTGCGCCGAAGGCGCCGTGGGTCGACGTGTGGCTGTCGCCGCAGACGATGGTCATGCCCGGCAGGGTAAAGCCCTGTTCCGGGCCCACGATGTGGACGATGCCCTGGCGGACGTCCTTTTCCGAATAATATTCGACGCCGAAATCGCGGGCGTTCTGGGCAAGCGCTTCCACCTGGATGCGGCTTTCCTCGTTCTTGATGCCTTCGTGGCGGTCGGCCGTGGTCGGGACGTTATGGTCCACGACGGCGAGCGTTTTTTCCGGTGCACGGACCTTGCGGCCGGCGATGCGCAGGCCTTCGAATGCCTGCGGCGACGTCACTTCGTGAACGAGGTGACGGTCGATGTAGAGAAGACAGGTGTGGTTCTCATCCTCGGAAACGACGTGGTCGTCCCAGATCTTGTCATAAAGGGTGCGGGGTGCGCTCATGGCTGCTGTCCGTAAAGCTGACTGAAACAGGAAATGGGTGTCCGGCAGCTTAGGGCTGCCGCAAGCTGAGACAATCAGCTAAGTCGGTCGCAAAGCGCCCCGGATACCCGCGCGAAAAACCGTGCCGGCAGACGTTTGTGGTCCTGCAGCACGACGATATGGTTCGCGAGGCATCCGAATTTCGATCCCATGGCCGCTGCAATAGCAGTTTCCGAAGAAATCGGCAATCGAATTGCTTCGCAGAAAATCTGTCGCATCTCTGTCATAAAGCTTTCGCGGAAACGTGGTTGATCTGAGTTTCCATAAAGGAGGAATGCCCACCATGTCCGAACCCATGCAAGACCAGCTCAGCCGCATCAAGGAAGAGATCGCCGACAGCTTCGATGAAGAGCTCGAAATGCAGATGGAAGAGGACCGGCTCGACGAGCTGGTCGCCGAGGGCATGTCCGAGCCCGCCGAGGCGACGATCGACCGCCGGATCTATTTCCGCGAACTCTTCCGCCTCCAGCACGAGCTGGTCCGTCTGCAGGACTGGGTGCAGTACAAGAAGCTGAAGATGGTCGTGCTGTTCGAAGGCCGCGACTCGGCCGGCAAGGGCGGCGCCATCAAGCGCGTCACCCAGCGCCTCAATCCGCGTGTCGCCCGCGTCGTCGCGCTGCCCGCGCCGACCGAGCGCGAACAGAACCAGTGGTATTTCCAGCGCTACGTCCCGCATCTGCCGACCGCCGGCGAAATGGTGATGTTCGACCGCTCCTGGTACAACCGCGCCGGCGTCGAGCGGGTCATGGGCTTCTGCACCAAGGACGAGCTGGAAGAGTTCTTCCGTTCGGTGCCGGAATTCGAACGCATGCTGGTCCGCTCGGGCATCATCCTCGTCAAATACTGGTTCTCGATTACCGACGAGGAGCAGGAATTCCGCTTCAAGATGCGCATCCACGATCCGCTGAAGCAGTGGAAGCTGTCGCCGATGGACCTCGAAAGCCGCGTCCACTGGGAAGAATATACCAAGGCGAAGGAAGAGATGCTCCAGCGCACCCACATCCCGGAAGCGCCGTGGTGGGTGGTGCAGGCCGTCGACAAGAAGAAGGCGCGGCTCAACATGATCTCCCACCTTCTCGCCCAGGTGCTTTACGAGACCGTGCCGAAGGAGCAGATCGACCTGCCAGGCCGCGTCCGGAACGACGACTACATCCGCCATCCGGTGCCGGCGGACATGTACGTCCCGGAAGTGTACTGAACAGAACCGCGCCCTGCCATCGTTGACGCTGCGGGGCGCTCGGCAGGGACTGAAACGGCGAGGCGGCCTTCGGGCCGCCTTTTGCGTTAGCGCTCCGTCCTTCTCCGCAAACGTCCTTCGATGCCGCGCAGGGCCAGCGACAGGCCGATCGTCAGCAGCAGGTAGATATAGGTGACGATCGAATAGGTCTCGAAGAAGCGGAAGGAGCCGGCTGCATAGACCTTCGCCATCTGGGTGATGTCGGCGACGCCGAGGACCGAGACGAGCGATGAATCCTTCACCATCGAGACGAAGTCGTTGGAAAGCGGCGGCAGGATCACCCGCATCGCTTGCGGAAATACGATCAGCCGGAAACGCTGCCAGCGGGTCAAGCCCAGCGCCTTTGCCGCCTCGATCTGGCCGATATCGACGGCCTGGAACCCGGCACGAAAGATTTCGGCGATGAAGGCTGCATAACCGATCGTCAGTGCGATGATCGCCCGCCAGAGCAGCGAGACGTCGCGCACCAGAAGCGCCTGGGCCCAGCCGCCCTCGATCAGCGGCTCCAGCGCCCAATTGTAGAGCGTCACGAAGGCCGGTGCGCCGACGAAGGCGATGTAGAAGAGCAGCACGAGGATCGGGATGCCGCGAATGAGCTCGATATAGAAACGCGCCGCCTGCCGCAGCACGACATTGCCGGAAAGCCCTGCAAGCGCGATGCCGAGCCCGAGCAATGTCGCCAGGAGAAAGGCGGCGAGCGTCACGCCGACCGTGATGCCGATGCCCTTGGCGACGACATTGAAGACCTGGGAATAGAGGTCGTTGAGTGCGATGACCGCCGCCAGGCCGAAACAAAGGACCCCGAAGGCGACCAGCCACCAGGGGAAATCCTGCGGCTGCGATGTGCTGCGGCGCGGAGGCGCCATGCCCTTACTCGCCCATCTTGTAATCGAGGAACCACTTCTTGTTCAGCGCGTCGAGCGTGCCGTCGGCTTTCAGCGCGGTGATCGCCGCATTGACCGGCGCAACGAGATTTGAGCCCTTCTTGAAGATGAAGCCGAAATCCTCGGTGCCGAGCGGCTGGCCGATCAGCTTCAAGGAACCGCCGGAAGCCTTGACGTACCCGTCACCGGCGGTGCTGTCCGTTAGAACCAGATCGACGTCTCCCGCCTTCAGCGCCTGAACCGTCGCGCCGAAGGTCTCGAACAGCTTGATCCGCGGGTTCTGCTCGTTGCCGTCGAGGATTTCGTAGACCGCGGTGTAGAAGGGGCTCGTTCCCGGCTGTGCGCCGATAAGTCCAGTCCCCAGGGCGCCAAAACTCTTGGCGTCGGTGAAACGCTTCTCGTCGCCGCGCACCAGCATCAACTGCTGCGAGCGCATATAGGGATCGGAGAAATCGACCTTCTCCTTGCGGTCGTCCTTGATGGTGATGCCGGTCATGCCGATGTCGTATTGCCCGTCGGAAACGGCCTGGATCATCGCGTCCCAGCTGGTGCCCTGGTATTCGAGCTTGAAATTCAGCCGCCTGGCGATCTCGTTCATCGCATCGTATTCCCAGCCGATCGCCTTGCCGCTCTTCGGATCGACGAATTGCAGCGGCGGATAAGCGTTTTCCGTGACCACGACAACCGTCCGGCCCTTCATGTCCGGCAGTTCGGCGGCGCTGGCGGCGGGTGCAAAGGCAAGGGCGGCAAGGCCGGAGATCAGCATACGGCGTGAGAGCATTGTGGCACTCCTGACAAATGGCTGGCGAATCCCTCTCATGAAAAGCCGGCCGATAGCAAGCGGCCGGCAGCGGGCATCTTTTTCTTGCCGCGCATAAGGGGGTCCCCTACATCCCCTTCACCGAAACACGCTGCTTCCTCTGCAGCAAATGCTTTGGAGTAAATAATTTGGTTCAGGAAAAAGAGCTAATTTCAAAGATCGTTTGGCGGCTTATGCCGTTCCTCGGCGTCCTTTATCTGATTGCCTATATCGACCGTCAGAACGTCAGCTATGCCAAGCTGGAAATGGTCGGCGCGCTCGGCATGAGCGAATATGCCTATGGTCTCGGCGCCTCGCTTTTTTTCATCGGCTATTTTCTGTTCGAGGTCCCGAGCAACCTCTTCCTCAACCGGTTCGGCGCCAGCCGCTGGTTCGCCCGCATCATGATCACCTGGGGCATTGTGACCGTGGCGCTCGCCTATACGCAGAATGCGACGATGTTCTACATCCTCCGTTTCCTGCTCGGCGTTGCGGAAGCAGGCTTCTTCCCCGGCGTCCTCTACCTGCTGACGCTCTGGTTCCCGAAGGATTATCGCGGCCGCATGGTCGGCCTGTTCATGATCTTCAGCGCGCTCGCCAATGCGGTGGGCGCCCCGATTGGCGGCATGCTGCTCGATCTCAACGGGCTGCTTGGCCATGCCGGATGGCAGTGGGTCTTCCTGGCAACCGGCATTCCGGCGGTGCTCGCCGGGATCGTCACTTTCTTTTATCTCGACGACACGCCGGAAAAGGCGAAATTCCTGACGGAGGATGAAAAGCGTTGGCTGCACGATCGGCTGGCGCGTGAGAATTCCGGAATGGAGGAGCATGCAGACAACGGATTCAAGGCGCTCGTCAATCCGCGAGTGCTTCTGATGGCACTCTGCTATATCGGCTTTCCGCTCGCTGCCTACGGTCTCAGCTACTGGCTGCCGACCATCGTCAGGGGGTTCGGCGTCTCGAACACGACGAACGGCTTCATCAACATCATTCCGTGGGTGATCGTTGCGCTCGCGCTATGGGTGGTGCCGGCCGCCGCAGACCGGGCCGAGAGCAAAACTCCCTATATTGTCGGTCCCGCCTTCGTCGGCGCGATATGCCTGGCGCTTTCGGCGCTCGTCACCTCGCCGACCTTGCAGTTCACTTTCCTTTGCGTCGCCGCAGCCGGCATTTTCGCCGGCCAGCCGGTCTTCTGGAGCCTTCCCTCACGCTTCCTCAGGGGCGCGGGCGCTGCGGCCGGCATCGCGGCGATCAATTCGGTCGGCAATCTCGGCGGCTTTATCGCACAGAACGTTGTCCCATGGATCCGGGATTCGACCGGCAACGATATCCTGCCGATGGTCTTCCTGGCGGTCTGCCTTGCTGTAGCCGGTGTCCTCGTCATCATCGTCGGCCGAATGTTGGCGGCGAGACAGGCGATCTCCGTCTGACCGGACGTTACTGCCATTGGTTCCCTCTGCGGAACCAATGGCGGCAAAACTGCCTGCTTCCGCCTCATCGGCGTTTCTCCTATGTCTTTGGGCAAGCCAGATCAAAACGCTTGGGAGAACGTCGATGATACGAGTCTTGAAACCTGCCGCTCTGGGTTTGGTCCTGTTCGGGGCCGCGATGGGCACGCTTGCCACGCCGTCGCTGGCACAGGAGCCGGTGTTGGCCGCCGCGGACAAAGACGCGCTTTTCACCAGCACGGACCCCAAGCTGCATGCAAACAAGCAGGTTGCCTACGGTATCGTCCGCGACCTGCTGGAAGCCAATCAGTGGGACAAAGCCGATCAGTACCTCACTGACCGTTACATCCAGCACAACCCGAATGCCGCGTCAGGGCGCGAGGGGGTGGTGCGCTATTTCATCGACGTCCTGAAGCGGAAGCCGAGCCCCATTCCCAACAAGATAAAAACGCCGGTCGTCTTTGTCACAGCGGAGGGCGATCTGGTGACCGTGGGGACGGTGCGCGAAATGAAAGATCCTCGCGATCCTTCGAAGAGCTATACCAGCACCTGGTACGACACATGGCGTATCGTCAATGGCAAGGCGGACGAACACTGGGATTCGGCCGTCAGGAACTAAACCTGTATCGCGCAACAAAAAAGGCGGCTCGAAGGCCGCCTTTTTCCGTATTCGATATGAAAAGCTTATTCGGCAGAAGCTTCAGCGGCCTTGGCGGCTTCGGCTGCTTCAGCAGCTTCCGCTGCGGCCTTTGCTTCAGCGGCTTCCGCTGCTGCCTTTTCGGCGGCGAGAGCCTGGGCTGCTGCAACCTTCTCGGCTTCGATACGTGCCTTCTCTTCGGCAACTGCCTGACGCTCGGCGTCGTTCAGCTTGCGGGCGCGAACGCCGGTGTCTTCGACGATACGGGCCGACTTGCCGCGACGATCGCGCAGGTAATAGAGCTTGGCGCGACGGACCTTACCGCGGCGAACGATTTCGACGCTCTCGACCATCGGCGAGTAGACCGGGAATACGCGCTCGACGCCTTCGCCGTAGGAGATCTTCCGAACGGTGAAGCTTTCGTTGATGCCGCCGCCGGAACGGGCGATGCAGACGCCTTCATAAGCCTGTACCCGGGTACGGGTGCCTTCCGTGACCTTCACGTTGACGCGGACGGTGTCGCCAGCGGAAAATTCCGGAAGCGTGCGCTTGGCTGCAATCTTGGCTGCCTGTTCGGCTTCCAATTCCTGGATGATATTCATCGTCTCAAACCTTTGGTTCTTCTGAAACAGCCAGAGCGCTCGGATATATCCCTTTGGTCAAAGCCTCGGGATTTGCCTTTTCGGCAGAGCGAATTCACCATTCTTTGTTGCTGGTCGACGGGATATTTCCCATTTCCGGCTGGGCCAATACACCAAAGACATCGGTTTGTCATCCCGTTGATTGCGATTTTGTGACGAAAAAGCCCGCTATTGCCGCGTTTCGCCGAAGTCGCTATCTGATGACCAGGGATGAGGAAACATCAATGACAATCACAATGATAGCCCTGCTCGCCGCGGCGGGCTTCCTGTCCGGCGCGGTCAACGCGATCGCCGGCGGCGGGACTTTTCTGACCTTCGGGGCAATGACGCTTGCCGGCGTTCCGCCGATCCTGGCCAATGCGACGTCCTCGATCGTACAGTTTCCAGGCTATGTCACTTCGACGATCGCCTATTGGGACGAGATTTCCAGCCGCTGGCGCAGCGCGCTTGTCCTGGCGCTCGTTTCGGTCGTCGGTGCCTTCGCCGGCGCTTTCCTGCTGCTGTCGCTCGACAATCCGTCCTTTCGCGCGCTCGTGCCCTGGCTGCTGGCGGCCGCGACGGCGGTGTTTGCCGCAGGTCCCTGGCTGAAACCCAAGGCATCGGCGGAGCGCCCGGCCAATTCTCCCGGTTCCGTCATCGGGCAGTTCCTGACGGCGATCTATGGCGGGTTCTTCGGCGCAGGCATGGGGATCATGATGCTCGCCGTGCTGGGAGTTACCACCGGCGGGAGCTATCACCACCTCAATGCGCTGAAAAACATGCTGGCGATCCTGATCGCGGCCGTCGCCATCGTCGTCTTCGTCGGCGGCGGGGTGATTGCCTGGCCGGAAGCGCTGGTGATGATCCCGGCCGGTGCGCTTGGCGGTTATGCCGGCGTGTGGATGGCGCGGCGGGTGCCGCAGGCCGTGTTGCGCTGGTGCGTGGTGGCCGTCGGAGTGGGGCTGACGATCTATTATTTCGTGACTGGGTGAGTCTTGCCCGAGAGGAGATCCGGGCGCCGCTCCGCCGTCAGCTTCTTTGCTTCTTCCAGCCGCCATTTCTCGATCGCCGCATGATTGCCGGAGGTCAGCACGGCCGGGATCTCGCGGCCTTCGAACACCTGCGGCCTGGTATATTGCGGATGTTCGAGCAGCCCGTTCTCGAAGCTTTCATGGGTACCTGACAGCGCATTGCCCATGACGCCCGGCAGGATGCGCACGACCGCGTCGAGCAGCGTCAGCGCCGCCGGCTCGCCGCCGGACAGGACGTAGTCGCCGATCGATACTTCTTCGAGATTGCGGCCATCGATCACCCGCTGGTCGACGCCTTCGAACCGGCCGCAGATGATCACCACGCCGCCGCCGGCCGCCAGTTCGCGCACCTTTTCCTGGGTCAGCGGTTTTCCGCGTGGGCTCATCAGCAGGCGCGGGCGCCCCGGGGCCAAATCGTCATTTTCAGAGACGCTGTCGATCGCCTTGGCCAGGATATCCGGCTTCAGCACCATTCCGGCGCCGCCGCCGGCCGGCGTGTCGTCGACGGTGCGGTGCCGGTCCTGCGCAAAATCGCGGATCTGTACCGTATCGAGCGCCCATTGTCCGCGCTCCAGCGCCTTGCCGGCCAGGGACAAGGCCAGATGTCCCGGAAACATTTCCGGGTAGAGCGTCAGGATGGTGGCGCGGAAGGTCATCGTTGCTATTTGCCCTTTTTGGGCAGGCCCGGTGCTGGACCCTCGTCTTCCGGATTCTCGACAAGGCCGGCGGCCTGCGGATCGATGACGATCTTGCCGCCTTCGAGATCGATCTCCAGCACTGCCGCCTCGGAGAAGGGGATGAGGGCAGGGCGGCGGCCGGGGCCTTTCAGCTCCAGGAGATCGCCGGCGCCGAAATCATAGACGGCGCTCACCGTGCCGTAACTCTTGCCTTCCTCGTCGACTGCTTCGAGACCCTCGAGGTCGGCATAATAGAACTCGTCTTCCTCGAGTTCGTCGTCAGGCAGGTTGTCGCGCTCGATGAAAAGTTCGAGACCGGCCAGCGCTTCGGCCGCGTTGCGGTCGTTGATGCCGCGGAAACGGACGATTGCGATGTTCTTGGCTTCGCGGATTTCGAGAATCTCGAAGATCCGGCCGTCCTCGCTATGCAGGTGGCCGTAGTCGCCGAGCGCGGTCGGATCGGCCGTATACGTGCGCACCCGCACCTCGCCCCGGAGACCCTGGGCGGCGCCGATGGTCGCCATCAGAACGGGATTTTCGAGCTTGGTCATGAGGGTCGTGATCTCGGTTGTCGTGCGCTCATTTAAGCTTTGCGCGATCAAAAGCAAACAGCAAAACGGGCAGCGCGTTGCCGCGCCGCCCGTCGTTCAGGAAAGAATGGTCGCGAAGCTTATGCTTCGGCGGCAGCGGCTGCTGCTTCTTCGGCCTTCTGGGCGCGTTCCTTAATGCGTTCCTGGGCCTTCTTGCCCGGCTGGCCCTTGCCAGGGTTGTTCTTGGCTTCGCGCTGGGCAATGCCGGCCTCAGCGAGGAAGCGCAGAACGCGGTCGGTCGGCTGGGCGCCGTTGTCGATCCAATGCTGGATGCGTTCGGCGTTCAGTTCGACGCGCTTGGCATCGTCCTTGGCGAGCATCGGGTTCCAGGAACCGAGCTTTTCGAGGAAGCGACCATCGCGGGGCGAACGGGCGTCAGCAACGACGACGGTGTAGTACGGACGCTTCTTGGAGCCGCCGCGGGCGAGACGAATTTTCAGGGACATTGCAATTACTCCTAGGTTTTTCTTGGCCGCCTTCGGCGGACCAGGGGTCTTGTTGTACCCGCCGTCAGGCGGGCTGATTCATGCTGTCTTCGTGCCGACGTGTTCGGCGGCAATGGCTTCATGGTGCCGGATGACTTCCTTGATGACGAAGTTCAGGAACTTCTCGGCGAAATCCGGGTCCAGATGCGCTTCCTTCGCCAGGCGGCGAAGTCGCTCGATCTGGAATTCTTCGCGCGCCGGGTCGGCCGGCGGCAAATCGTACTGGGCTTTGAGGACGCCCACTTCCTTGGTGCAGCGGAAACGTTCCGCCAGCATGTGCACGAGCGCCGCGTCGATATTGTCGATCGACTGGCGGTAGCTTGAAAGCTTGGCCTTGACCTCAGGGTCAATCATCGGCGTGTCCTCCCTCACTTCTTCTTCGGCAGGCCCGGAAGGCCCGGGAAACCGCCGCCGAGACCGGGCAGCTTGGGCGCACCAAGTCCCGGCATGCCACCGCCCGGCATGCCCGGCATCGAGCCCGGCTTGAAGCCTGCGGCCTCCGCCTGCTTCTGCAACGCTTCGAGCTGTTTCGGATCGAGCTTGGAAAGATCGGGCATGCCGCCCATTCCACCCATACCGCCCCCCATACCACCAAGGCCCATCTTCGAGGCAAGGCCGCCCATCATTTGCTTCATCATGCCGCCCTTGCCCTTGCCGCCCATCATTTTCATCATGTCGGCCATCTGGCGGTGCATTTTCAGAAGCTTGTTGATCTCGGCCGCATCCGTGCCGGAGCCGGCTGCGATGCGCTTCTTGCGGCTGTGCTTCAGCATGTCAGGATTGGCGCGCTCGGCCCTGGTCATCGACTGGATGATGGCGATATGGCGGGCAAACGTCTTGTCGCTCATGCCGGCGGCCGAAAGCTTGTCCTTCATGCCGCTCATGCCGGGCATCAGCCCCATGATGCCGCCCATGCCGCCGAGCGACTGCATCTGCTTCAGTTGTTCGGCCAGATCGTTGAGGTCGAACTTGCCCTTGGCCATCTTTTCGGCCATGGCGCGCGCCTTGTCGGCGTCGATATTCTCCGCGGCCTTCTCGACCAGCGAAACGATGTCGCCCATGCCGAGAATGCGGTCGGCGATGCGGCGGGGATGGAATTCCTCCATCTCCGTCATCTTTTCGCCGGTACCGATCAGCTTGATCGGCTTGCCTGTGACCGCACGCATGGAGAGGGCGGCACCGCCGCGGCCGTCGCCGTCCATGCGTGTCAGCACGAGGCCGGTAATGCCGACGCGTTCGTCGAAATTGCGGGCGAGGTTGACGGCGTCCTGGCCGGTGAGACTATCGGCGACCAGCAGGATTTCATGCGGGTTGGAGCGCCGCTTGATCTCGGCCATCTCCGCCATCAGCGGCTCGTCGATATGGGTGCGGCCGGCGGTGTCGAGGATGACGACGTCATGGCCGCCGAGCTTGGCGGCCTGCACGGCGCGGGCGGCGATCTCGGTCGGCGACTGGCCGGCAATGATCGGCAGCGTATCGACGCCGGTCTGGACGCCGAGTTGGCGCAACTGTTCCTGGGCGGCCGGGCGGCGCGTGTCGAGCGATGCCATCAGCACCTTCTTGCGCTCGCGATCGGTCAGCCGCTTGGCGATCTTGCCGGTCGTGGTCGTCTTGCCGGAGCCCTGCAGGCCGACCATCATGATCACCACCGGAGCGACCGCATGCAGGTCGATGCCGACCCCTTCGGAGCCGAGCATCTCGATCAGCTCGTCATGGACGATCTTGACGACCATCTGGCCCGGCTTGATCGACTTCAGGACTTCGGCGCCGACGGCCTTTTCGCGCACCTTGTCGGTAAAGGAGCGCACGACTTCCAGCGCCACGTCCGCTTCGAGCAGGGCGCGGCGAACCTCGCGCAGAGCGGCGGACACATCCGCTTCGCTCAATGCGCCACGGCCGGTCAGTCCACTCAAGATGGAACCAAGACGGTCCTGGAGGCTTTCGAACATCGTTTCTTCCTTCTCGCGTTTCGGATGACCGAAACGTCGGGTTCTCATCCGCCAAAAACAAGAGACAAAGCCAAAAAGCACCCGAGGGCGCAACGCGCTGTCGGGTGTTGACCTCCGGGCTCGGTCTATCGGCCCCGGTCGGCGGCTCCAAGTCGTAACTTGTCAGCAGATGGGCGGGCTTAAACAGCAAGCGGGCGGGAAAGTCAAGTCTGCCGGCCGGTGGGCGGTCGGTGCCTCGCCTTGCGGGAATATTCAATTGCTCTATATTGAATATTCAAACCTGTGGATGGTAGCCATGTCCCTCTATATACGCGACGCCAAAGTGAATGCACTCGCTGATGAAGTCATGCGCCGGCTCGGTACGAAAACCAAGACGGAAGCCGTGCGGGTGGCGCTGGAGAACGAGCTGAAGCGGGCCGATAAAGATATTCCGCTCGCGGAGCGGGTCAAAAAATACCAGCGCCAGATTGCCGAACTTGGTCCGCGCGATCCGAACTTCGATGAAAAGGCCTTTATGGATGAGATGTGGGAGTATTGATGTTTCTTGATGCTTCCGCAATCGTTGCAATCCTGCAGGAAGAAGATGCGGGAGCGTCTTTGCTCGATCGTATAGAGGCTGCGGAAGGTCCGGTTTACTATTCCTCGTTTGCCGTCTTTGAGGCGGTCGTCGCTTTGTCGCGCCAAAGGAAGATAGCGATGCTGGGCGAGCATGCATCAACGCCGCCCGATCTCATTGCGAAGACGGAAATTTCTGTCGAGGGCTTTTTGAAGGAAATAGGCGCCATTGAAGTAGCTCTTCCTGCGGGGTTGCATGCTGTCGCCCTCGAAGCCGCGCGTACTTATGGCAGGTTCGTTGGCCATCCGGCCAAACTGAACTTCGGCGACTGCTTTTCCTACGCCACCGCGAAAACACTCCGGTCGCCGCTGCTCTTCGTGGGCAACGATTTCTCCAAAACGGATGTCGAAGTCGCGTAAATGTGTACTTCGCCCACGCAACGTCTCTTCCCAGGTGTAAGAGCACGCTGATAGACATTTCCCATGAACCGACGAAAATTCCTGAAATGGTCCGGCATCGGCGCGATCGCCGCCCTCGTGGGCGGGTTCGCGGCAAGGGGAGCCATGGCTGCCAATAAGTACTACTCCGGTCCGGCCTCCGATCATTTCGACGGAACCTATTTCTTCAATCCGGGTGGCGAGCAGCCGCGCGGCGGGCTTGACCTGCTGCGCTGGAAGCTCGGGGGCAACAACATTGCCTGGCCGGACAGCTTTCCGAGCCCGTTTCCTCAGGCCGTGCCGGAAACGCGGGTCTCGGGTGACCGGCTGACCGTCACCATGGTCGGGCATGCGGCGATGCTGATCCAGGTCGCCGGCCTCAACATCCTGACCGACCCGGTCTGGGACGATCGCGCCAGCCCCGTGCGTTTCGCCGGCCCGAAGCGGGTCAATCCGCCCGGCATCCGCATCGGCGACCTGCCGCCGATCGATGTCGTGCTCGTCACCCATAACCATTACGACCACATGGACCTCGAGACCCTCTGGGTGCTGCAGGGCCGCGACAAGCCGCATTTCGTCACGCCGCTCGGCAATGACGCGCTCATCCGCTCGCGTATCGCGGATGCGAAGATCACGGTGATGGATTGGGGCGGCCGCGAGGAGATCGCCGCAGATATCGGTCCTGGCATCGTCCTGCATTGCGAGCCCTGCCATCACTGGTCGGCGCGCGGCGTAGGCGACCGGCGCATGGCGCTCTGGGCCGCCTTCGTTTTCGAAACCCCGGCCGGCAAGATCTACCATATCGGCGATACGGGCTTCCACCAGGGCGTCAACTACCGCGCCGCGCGGGAAAAGCATGGGGCTTTCCGGCTCGCCAACCTGCCGTTCGGGGCCTACGAGCCGCGCTGGTTCATGCAGGCGCAGCACCAGAACCCGGAAGAGGCGGTGGAGGGCATGCTCCTTTGCGATGCGGCTTTCGTCGCCGGCCATCATTGGGGCACGTTCAAGCTGACCGATGAAGGGATCGAAGAGCCGCTGGCGGCGCTTCATGCCGCTCTCGATACACGTCGCGTTTCCCGGAACCGCTTCCGGCCCATGCGCCCCGGCGAAGTCTTCGAAGTGCCGACAATTTCCGTATGAGCACGCCCGGGTTGCTGCGGGATTCGACAATTCAGCTGGGCCGGGCTAGGAATACCCGGAACGGAAGACCTATGCAGATCGAACTTGAAACAACCGCCGCACCGACCCGGATCCAGCGTCTGAAGGCTCTCACCGATGCCACCCATGAGCGGCTCGACAAGCGCATCATGGCGGCCGATCCCTTCGGCAGCCGCGAGCGTTATGCGCTCTTCCTCGCCGTGCAGCATCATTTCCATGCGGATGTCGATCCGCTCTATCTCGATCCGCGGCTCAACCGCATTGTCCCCGATCTTCCGAGCCGGGTCCGGCTTGAAGCACTGCGCCAGGATATCGCCGATGTGACCGGAAATGCGCCGGCCGTCCTCACCGCTGGGACGGGCCGGCTCGGCATCCCGGCCGCACTCGGATGGCTGTACGTTGCCGAAGGCTCGAACCTCGGCGCCGCTTTCCTCCTGAAGCAGGCGGCAAGGCTCGGCCTGTCGGAAGAATTCGGCGCCCGCCACCTCGCCGGCCACCCCGCCGGCCGCGGCCTGCACTGGCGCACTTTCGTCGCGTCTTTCAACGGGTTCGAGATGTCCGAGGCGGAGGAAACGGAAATGGCTGAAGGCGCCAAGTCGGCATTTCGGCGGGTGCATGCGCTGGTGGACGAATTTTTCCTGTGATGCGTGACTACCGCCGCACACAGGGAAGCGCCCACTGGTAATTCCCTGCCTTTTCCGCCATATACAGCCCAATAGGCGGGCATTCGGCCCGGAATGGATTGGCGTCATGACGGAACTGGTGGAATTCGCGCGGATGAACGGGCTTGGCAACAAGATCCTGGTCGTCGACATGCGCGGACGCACCGACAAGGTAACGCCGCAGGCTGCGATCGCGCTCAATGCCGATGCGGCCACGCAGTTCGACCAGATCATGGCCATCCACGATCCGAAGGCTCAGGGCACCGATGCCTGGATCGACATCCTCAATTCCGACGGTACGATGGCGCAGGCCTGCGGCAACGGCACGCGTTGCGTGGTGCAGGCGCTGAGCGCCGAGACAGGCCGCAAGACCTTTACCTTCCAGACAGTCGCCGGCATCCTCAATGCCGTCGAGCATGAGGACGGTACCATTTCGGTCGACATGGGCAAGCCGGTCTTCGAGTGGGACCGCATTCCGCTTGCCGAGGAGTTTTTCGATACGAGCCGGATCGAGCTGCAGATCGGCCCGATCGACGCGCCGATCCTGCATTCGCCGTCTGCCATGTCGATGGGCAATCCGCATGCGATCTTCTGGGTCGATCGCGATCCGATAAGTTTTGACCTCGAACGGTTCGGTCCGCTGCTCGAAAACCATCCGATGTTTCCGGAAAAGGCCAATATCACGTTGGCGCAAGTCACGTCGAAGTCGTCGCTGCGCACCCGCACCTGGGAACGTGGCGCCGGCCTGACGCTCGCCTGCGGCTCGGCCGCCTGTGCTGCCGCCGTTTCCGCCGCCCGCACCGGGCGCACCGGACGCACGGTGACGATCGACGTTGCCTCCAGCCCGATCCGCCAGCCGCTCGTCATCGAATGGCGCGGGGACGACCACGTCGTCATGACAGGTCCGGCCGAATGGGAATGGTCCGGCAAGGTCGATCCGCAGAACGGCACCTTTACCCGGGACGCCGGTGCTGATCAAAGGGGCGAGCCGGAGGCCCAATCTTCTCATAGGAACGAGCCGGAGGCTCGGGTCAATTGAGCGGGGTCGAGGTCATCACCTTCGGCTGTCGGCTCAATACCTATGAATCGGAAGTGATGCGGGCGGAGGCCGAAAAGGCCGGGCTCAACAACGCGATCCTCGTCAATACCTGCGCTGTGACCGGCGAGGCCGTGCGCCAGGCCCGCCAGGCGATCCGCCGGGCTCGGCGGGAAAATCCGCATGCGCGCATCATCGTTACCGGCTGCGCCGCCCAGACCGAGAAAGAGACTTTTGCGGGCATGGCGGAAGTCGATGCCGTGCTCGGCAACGAGGAGAAGCTGACGAGCGCCTCCTACCGGGCGCTGCCGGATTTCGGCGTCTCTGCGGAAGAGAAGCTGCGCGTCAACGACATCATGAGCGTGCGCGCCACCGCGCCGCAGATGGTGAAGCATATCGACGGCCACGTGCGCGCCTTCATCCAGGTGCAGAACGGCTGCGACCATCGCTGCACGTTCTGCATCATTCCCTATGGCCGCGGCAATTCCCGCTCGGTGCCGATGGGTGCGGTGGTCGAGCAGGCCCGGCGGCTGACGGAAGGCGGTTATCGCGAAATCGTGCTGACCGGCGTCGATGCCACCAGCTATGGCGCCGATCTTCCCGGCCAGCCGTCGCTCGGATACCTCGCCAAGACGCTGCTCCGCCAAGTGCCGGAAATCCTGCGCCTGCGCCTGTCCTCGATCGACAGCATCGAGGCGGACAAACATCTCTGGGACCTGATCGCCGGCGAGCCGCGTTTCATGCCGCATCTGCACCTGTCGCTGCAGCACGGCGACGACATGATCCTGAAGCGGATGAAGCGCCGCCATTCGCGCGCCGAAGCGCTCGCCTTCACCGAGCAGGCGCGGCGCCTGCGCCCGGAGATCGCCTTCGGGGCTGATGTGATCGCCGGTTTCCCGACCGAAACGGAAGAAATGTTCGAGAACGCCGCGACGCTGGCGGAAGAGGCCGGCATCTCGTTCCTGCACGTCTTTCCCTACAGCCCGCGTCCTGGAACGCCGGCTGCGCGGATGCCGCAGGTGGACCGGGCGGTCGTCAAGGACCGGGCCGCACGGCTGCGGGCGCGGGGCGACGTGCTGCATCGTGCCCATCTCGACCGCATGGTCGGCACCGAGCAGGCCATCATCGTCGAGAACAACGGCATGGCGCATACGGAAAACTTTTCGCTGGTGGCGGCGCCTCGCCTTGTTCCCCGCGAACTCAAGCGCGTTATGATTACCGGCCATAACGGCAAACATCTGGAAATGCAGGTCGCGTCCGCCCTTGCCCCGTCTCGGGCGGCGTAACCGGAACAGGTTCTCATGGCATTGAGCTTCATCAAACGCGTCTTCACCTTCGGCAAGCCCGCCGAGGAACCGGCACCCGATGCGGTAAAGCCGGAGGACGTCGTCGCCATCCAGGCGGAACTGGAGCCGAAATCGCGCGACGAAGACCTGCCGATCTCCCCCGTCGACCCGGTCGCACCGGCCGAGATCGAGACGGCCGGCGGGCCTGTCGCGGATGTGGCGGCGGAGAATGTCGGGCCGGCCGAGCCGGAGACTGCCGAAGAGGATGAGCCGGCGCTGCTTTCGGGTGTCGAAGCCGCATCCGAGATCGGCATGGTGCCGTTGTCGTTATTGCAGGCGGAGGCAGAAGCAGAAGAAGAGGGCGTTGCAGCCGCGGAAGCACCCCCCTCTGTCCTGCCGGACATCTCCCCCTCAAGGGGGGAGATCACGGATGAGCCGCTGGCTCAGGCGTCTGATGACAGTACAACAGGCTCGGATGCTGTTTTGGGGCAAGGTGCGGGCCACGATTCGATCTCCCCCCTTGAGGGGGAGATGTCCGGCAGGACAGAGGGGGGTGCCTCCGTGGACGAAGTGGTCCCCGTCGCTCCCAGCGAAACGCTCCGCCCAGAACCCACTCTCCCCAAAGGCTTCTCCACCGCCCGCCCCGAACCCACGCTCGAACCTGTGGCGCCGGCTGCGAAGCTCACCTGGTTCCAGCGCCTGCGCGCCGGCCTTGCGCGCACGTCGTCGCAGCTCTCGGGCCAGATCAGCGCGCTCTTTACCAAGCGCAAGTTGGACGAGGAAACGCTGGAACAGCTCGAAGACCTGCTGATCCAGGCCGATCTCGGGGTCGAGACCGCCATGCGCGTCACCGGGGCGCTGTCCTCCGAGCGTTATGGCAAGGACGTGACTGGCGAGGACGTGTCGCGGATCATGGCCGAGGAGATCACCAGGGTTTTAGGCCCGGTTGCCAAACCGCTGGCGCTCGATCTCAATCACAAGCCGCATGTCATCCTCGTCGTCGGCGTCAACGGCACCGGCAAGACCACGACGATCGGCAAGCTCGCGGCAAAACTCTCCGGCTCCGGCCTCAAGGTCATGCTCGCTGCCGGCGACACGTTCCGCGCCGCCGCGATCGAGCAGCTGAAGATCTGGGCGGACCGCACCGGTTCGACCTTCATCGGCACCAAGCTCGGCGCCGATGCGGCCGGCCTTGCCTATGACGCCTACGAGCAGGCGCGCGCCAACAAATCGGACGTGCTGATCATCGATACCGCAGGCCGGCTGCAGAACCGCACCGAGCTGATGGCCGAACTCGAAAAGATCGTCCGCGTGCTCGGCAAGCTCGATCCCGACGCCCCGCACACCGTGCTGCAGACGCTCGACGCCACGACCGGCCAGAACGCCATGAACCAGGTCGAGATTTTCCGGAACGTTGCGGGGGTCAGCGGGCTTATCATGACGAAGCTCGACGGTACGGCGCGCGGCGGCATCCTGGTGGCGATCGCCGCCAAGCACAAGCTGCCGGTCTATTTCATCGGTGTCGGCGAGGGTGTCGACGATCTCGAACCCTTCGAGGCGCAGGATTTTGCCCGCGCCATTGCCGGGATTGCCCATTGATGCCACAAATCTGCCTTGGCGCTCGCGCAGGGCCAAGGCAGGATTAAGCAGGTTTGACCAATATATGAAATTCGAAAGCGACACGACGCCCACCGCCGCCGACCGGCACCATCCGATGCTGAAGCTCTCGCTCGAGCTGGGGCCGCTGCTCGTCTTCTTCTTCGCCAATCTGCGCGGGGAATGGCTTGCCGCGACCTTCCCATGGCTTTCGGTGCTCGGTGGTCCGCTGTTCATCGCCAGCGGCCTGTTCATGGTCGCGACGGTCATTTCGCTCGTCGTCTCGAAGGTCGTTCTCGGGCATCTGCCCATGATGCCCTTCATTTCCGGCATCGTTGTCCTCGTTTTCGGCGGGCTCGGCATCTGGCTGCAGGACGAGCTGTTCTTCAAGATGAAGCCGACCATCATCAACACGCTGTTCGGCGTCGTGCTGCTCGGCGGCCTGCTGTTCGGCAAATCGCTTCTCGGCTATGTGTTCAATGCGGCCTTCCAGCTCGATGATGCCGGCTGGCGCAAGCTGACCATCCGCTGGGGCGTGTTCTTCCTGTTCCTCGCCGTCCTCAACGAAATCGTCTGGCGCGGCGCGAACGCCTATTACCTGCCCGACGCCAAGGCGGCGGATAACTTCTGGGTAGCCTTCAAAGTCTGGGGTACAATGCCGATCACGCTGATCTTCACGATGACGCAGATGCCGCTGATCATGCGCCACACAGTCCAGGACACCGCAGGCAACGCCGAGGCCGAAAAGTGACGGCGGCGGAATTCTCTCCATCGAGTTCGTCCTCCAAGCGCTGGTTTCTCGCCGCGCTCATCCTCTTTCTGCTCCAGATCGCGATCCTCTACGCGATCGGCCGCATTCCGATCTGCGAATGCGGTTATGTGAAGTTTTGGGAAGGCGGGGTGAATACCAGCGGCAATTCTCAGCACCTCTCCGACTGGTACACGCCGTCGCATATCATCCACGGCTTCCTGTTCTATGGTCTCGGCTGGCTGATCCTGCGCCGCGCTCCGCTGGCGGCCCGGCTTTCGCTGGCGATCCTGATCGAGGCTGCCTGGGAGATTGCCGAAAATTCCCCGCTGATCATCGACCGCTACCGCACGGCGACCATGGCGCTCGGTTATACCGGCGACAGCATTCTCAATTCGGCGATGGATACGGTGTTCATGGCGCTCGGCTTCTTCGCCGCCTCGCGTCTGCCGGTTTGGCTGACGGTCGCCATCGCCATTTTCTTCGAGCTGGCGACCGGCTACATCATCCGCGACAACCTGACGCTCAACGTGCTGATGCTCGTCTGGCCGGTCGATGCGGTGCGGGTGTGGCAGGGTGGGCTGTAGCACGGGACGGGTTTTGACTGGGGAGGATTTCCTCGCCCCAAGAAAAACCCGCCCAACCTCATCAACGCTTTAGCCATATTCGCTTTCCCATTCATCCCCGCCTCTCGAGCCCATCCGATAATCGCCCCGTCATCGGATGGGAAATCGGGTTCGCGAACCGGCCTCCTCGTCCAAGGGTTCTCGGACCTCGGTTCCGGTGATGGCTGCAAAGGTAGTTGGCGAGGCCTTACAATCCTCGAAAGTCCATCGAAACAGTCGGGGCAGGCACAAATACCTACCTCCCACATACCCGATACCGCCTGCCCCATTCCCAAACCAGAACCGCGCCGGACAAGAGGTCCCGCGCGGCCAAAGGTGCTTCTTCCAAATTCGTAATCGGCCCACAAGGCTGCGGGATCGCTAACGTCCCGCGGACGCCTTTTCGATCGCCGGCATGAGGTCCTGCGTAAGGCTGCGCTCGTCGAAGGGGCCGACCTTTTTGTAGAGGATCGTGCCGTCAGGGGCGACCAGATAACTTTCCGGAATGCCGTAGACGCCCCAGTCGATCGCCGCCTTGCCGTTCGGATCGACGCCGATCGCCTTGTAAGGGTTGCCGAGTTCGCCGAGGAAACGCAGCGCGTTGTCGTTGCGGTCCTTGTAGTTGATCCCGACGATGGTGAGCCGGCTGTCGTTCGCCAGTTCCTTCAGGATTGGGTGTTCCTGCCGGCAGGGCACGCACCAGGAGGCGAAGACGTTGACCAGCGTCAGCTTGCCGGCGATCGCCGCGGTCGTCAGCGCCGCGGTGTTCGAGCCTTCCAGCGGCGGCAGCGCCAGCGATGGCGCCTTTTTGCCGATCAGGGCGGAGGGGATGGCCGAGACGTCGCGGCCGTTGACGTCCTGGTCGTAGAGCATCTTGCCGGCGACGGCTGCAAAGCCGAGAAAAATCGCCAGCGGGATCAGCGGCAGCGCATAACGCGCTAGGCTTTTGCGCGCGGCGGGCTGATTTTCGGTCTCGATGCTCATGCCGCGTCGTCCTTTGCCTGAGCGGAGCGGCGGCGGATGCCGGAAGCTTCGAGCTCGGCCAGTTCCTGTCTGCGGGCGCGGCCGTCGAGCCAGGTCCAGGCGATCAGACAGAGGATGACGGCAGCCGAGACGGCATAGGACATGGCGATGTAGAAGGTGTGGCTCATGGTCTCACGCTTCCGAGCCGGTTACATGGCCGGCCATCCGCGCGGCCATCCGCCGCTGGGCGGCGACGCGGCGGCGCCAGATCTCGTTGCGCATCGCCGCTGTGTGCAGGGTGAAGAACAGCATGGTGAAGGCGATCGCCATGACCAGCAGCGGCCAAAGGAATTCCTGGTCGATGGTCGGGCCGCCCATGCGGATGACACTGGCCGGCTGGTGCAGCGTGTTCCACCAGTCGACAGAGAACTTGATGATCGGGATGTTGACGAAGCCGACAAGGATCAGCACAGCGGAGACGCGGGCCGCGCGCGACGGATCGTCCATTGCGCGGTTGAGCGCGATCAGGCCGAGATACATGAGGAACAGCACGAAGACCGAGGTCAGCCGCGCATCCCACACCCACCATGTGCCCCACATCGGCCTGCCCCAGAGCGAGCCGGTGGCGAGCGCGATCAGCGTGAAGGCGGCGCCGAGCGGGGCTGCCGCCTTGTGGCTGACGTCGGCGAGCGGGTGGCGCCAGACCAGCGTGCCGATCGCCGAAACGGCCATCACCGTGTAGCACATCATCGACAGCCAGGCGGCCGGCACATGCACGTACATGATACGCACCGTCGCGCCCTGCTGGTAATCGCCTTCCGTCGTGAAGCTCAGATAGAGCCCGATGGCAAAGAGGATCATCGTCGCCGCCACCATCCACGGCAGGATGCGGGCCGCCAGCGCCAGAAACCGCGTCGGGTTGGCCAGCTCGGAAAATTTGCTGATGACAAGGCTGTCGGTCATGGGCACTTTCTAATATACGCGCGGAAAAATCAGCTTGATCCTGGTCAATTCGCCGGTCGTCGATCCGATCCCGTTCAATCCGATTCTAGTCAATCGCCGGCATTGCGCAACGCCAGTGCCGCGCCGAGCGGACCGAGGACGGCAAAAAACATCGTGATCGCCACCAATATCAGGAAAGGCGGCATAAACGGGGCAGGATCCTCGACCGCCGCATAGGAAGCGCTGACGCCGAAGATCAGCACGGGGATCGCAAGCGGCAGGACGAGGATCGACACCAGCAGCCCGCCGCGCGGCAGGGCCACCGCGACCGCCGCGCCGACCGCGCCGATGAAAGTCAGCGCCGGCGTGCCGACCAAGAGCGTCAGCATGGTGGCGCCGATCGCCACCTCGTCCATGTTCATGAACAGGCCGAGCAGCGGCGATGCGATCACCAGCGGCAGACCGTTGCCGAGCCAGTGGGCGAGGCATTTGACGAGCACGGTCAGCACCAGCGGGTGTTCCTGCATCAGCAGCAGGTCGAGCGAGCCGTCCTCGCGTTCGGTCTGGAACAGGCGGTCGAGGCCGAGCAGCGCCGACAGCAGCGCCCCGATCCAGACGATCGCCGGACCGATGCGGGAGAGAAGGTTGAGATCCGGGCCGACGCCGAAGGGAATGACGGCAACGACGGTCATGAAGAAGAGCACGCCGATCAGGGCGCCGCCGCCGGCGCGGACCGAAAGTTTGAGGTCGCGGAGGAGGAGGGCGGTCATGATCGGACGCTCCGTGTCCGGGGCGCACCCCCCTCTGCCCTGCCGGGCATCTCCCCCACAAGGGGGGAGATCGGCAAGACGCCGGGCCTCCGCCAAGCGTTGATCGTTCGGGGAGCGGAGAGAGCAGATTTCAGGTTGGTGACGGCGGATTGATGCCTGGATCTGAGGCAGGGCATTGGCCCCATCCAATCTCCCCCCTTGTGGGGGAGATGCCCGGCAGGGCAGAGGGGGGTAACGCGGGACAGGGCGTTCACCATCTCCCCTCCGCCACGCCTGCAAACCCTGCCATCTTCAGCTCCCTCGCGCGCTCCAGCCCCAGCGGCTGGTGAGTCGCCGCCAGCACAATGCCACCGGCCGCCAGATGCGCGTTGATCAATCCGGTAAATGCCCCCTCTGCATTCACATCCAGCGCCGCAGTCGGCTCGTCCAATATCCAGACCGGGCGGTAAGCGACGAGCAGTTTTGCAAACGCCATGCGGCGCTGCTGGCCGGCGGAGAGGTAACCGAAGGGCAGATGAATGATGCCGCCAAGGCCGACGGTTTCGGCGGCCTTGGCCGGAGAGATACCTTTGCCGCCATCCACGTCGCCAAAGAAGCTCTTCCAGAAGGCAAGGTTCTCGGCAACCGTCAACTCCGCCTTCATCGCATTGCGGTGGCCGAGATAGTGGCAGGCCTCGGCGGCGCGCATTCCCGATTCGGCACTCTCCGAAATCCAGATGACGCGACCGGTCTCCGGGCGCAGCAATCCGGCGACGACCCGCAGCAGCGTCGATTTCCCCGATCCGTTGCGGCCGGTCAGGACGAGGCTTTCACCGGCTCCGAGGTCAAAGGAGATATCCGTGAAAATCAGGTCTTCGCCGCGTCTTGCGCTCAGGTTTTCGGCCAAAAGCCGCATGCTGGAGACCTTCATTAAGATTTTAATCATCGCGATCCGAAAATTTATTCGGAATGAGCGCCAAGCGTCTGGAACCCTTCTTAGAAATTATCTATAAGCACTGCAACCACGCCAGCGGCCGGCGTGATTTCAATCTTCCGCCGGACCTGAAGATCCCAAAAAATCTTCTCGTGCGGACAGCGGAAATGGTCGTACCCGCATCCTGATGTGCATGAAGTGCATAGGCGTCCGCACGCGCGTGTTGGCTCTTTAATCAGCGGGGTTTATTCCGTGGCTAAGTCTCTCGACAGCTTCAATTGTCGCTCCATCCTTACCGTAGGCGGTAAGGATTACGTTTACTACAGCCTTCCCAAGGCCGAACAGAACGGCCTGGCCGGTGTTTCGAAGCTGCCCTTCTCCATGAAGGTGCTGCTCGAAAACCTGCTCCGCTTCGAAGACGGCCAGTCCGTCACCAAGGAACAGATCCTTACCGTTGCCGAATGGCTGAACAACAAGGGTCTCACGGAAGCGGAAATCGCTTACCGTCCGGCCCGTGTGCTGATGCAGGACTTCACCGGCGTTCCCGCCGTCGTCGACCTTGCGGCGATGCGCGACGCAATGGTGTCGCTCGGCGGCGATCCGGAAAAGATCAACCCGCTGGTTCCCGTCGACCTCGTCATCGACCATTCGGTCATCGTCGACGAATTCGGCACGCCGACCGCGTTCGCCAAGAACGTCGAGCTCGAATACGAGCGCAACGGCGAGCGTTACCGCTTCCTGAAGTGGGGCCAGCAGGCATTCAAGAATTTCCGCGTGGTTCCCCCGGGGACCGGCATCTGTCACCAGGTAAACCTGGAATATCTCGGCCAGACCGTCTGGACCAAGGAAGAGGATGGCGAGACGATCGCCTATCCGGATACCTGCGTCGGCACGGACAGCCACACCACGATGATCAACGGCCTCGGCGTTCTCGGCTGGGGCGTGGGTGGCATCGAAGCGGAAGCTTCCATGCTCGGCCAGCCGGTCTCGATGCTGCTGCCTGAAGTCATCGGCTTCAAGCTCACCGGCAAGCTCAAGGAAGGCGTCACCGCGACCGACCTGGTGCTGACCGTCGTGCAGATGCTGCGCAAGAAGGGCGTGGTTTCCAAGTTCGTCGAATTCTTCGGCCCGGGTATGGACAACATGCCGCTCGCCGACCGTGCGACGATCGGCAACATGGGCCCGGAATACGGCGCGACCTGCGGCTTCTTCCCCGTAGACGGCGAAACCATCAACTACCTGACGATGTCCGGCCGCACGCTCGAGCGGATCGCGCTGGTCGAGGCCTATTCCAAGGTCCAGGGCATGTGGCGCGAAGGCGACGGTTCCGACCTGGTCTTCACCGACACGCTGGAACTCGACCTCAACGACGTCGTGCCGTCGATGGCCGGCCCGAAGCGTCCGGAAGGCCGCATCTCGCTCGACAAGATCGCCTCCGGTTTCGCCGGTTCGCTCGATACCGAATACAAGAAGCCCGGCCAGCTCGACAATCGTTACCCTGTCGAAGGCACGGATTTCGATCTCGGCCATGGCGACGTGGCGATTGCCGCGATCACGTCGTGCACCAACACCTCCAACCCGTCGGTCCTGATCGCTGCCGGCCTTCTTGCCCGCAACGCGGTTGCCAAGGGCCTGAAGTCCAAGCCGTGGGTCAAGACCTCGCTTGCACCGGGATCCCAGGTCGTCGGCGAATACCTTGCCAAGTCCGGCCTGCAGGCCGATCTCGACAAGCTCGGCTTCAACCTGGTCGGTTTCGGCTGCACCACCTGCATCGGCAATTCCGGCCCGCTGCCGGCGCCGATCTCGAAGACGATCAACGACAAAGGTCTGATCGCCGCCGGCGTGCTCTCGGGCAACCGTAACTTTGAAGGCCGTATTTCTCCGGACGTCCAGGCGAACTACCTCGCCTCGCCGCCGCTCGTCGTTGCCTATGCGCTCGCCGGTTCGGTCCAGAAGGACCTGACCTCCGAACCGCTCGGCGAAGACCAGAACGGCAATCCGGTCTTCCTCAAGGACATCTGGCCGACCTCGAAGGAAGTCCAGGAATTCATCCTGAAATACGTCACCCGCGAACTCTACGAAACCAAGTATGCGGACGTGTTCAAGGGCGACGAGAACTGGCAGGCGGTCAAGATTCCTCCGGGCCAGACCTATGCCTGGGACGACGATTCGACCTATGTGCAGAACCCGCCTTACTTCGTCGGCATGGGCAAGACCGGATCGGGCCTCAAAAACATCAAGGGCGCCCGCGTCCTCGGTCTCTTCGGCGACAAGATCACCACCGACCACATCTCTCCGGCTGGTTCGATCAAGGCTGCTTCGCCGGCCGGTGCCTACCTGACGGGTCACGGCGTCGGCGTTGCGGACTTCAACCAGTACGGCACGCGCCGCGGCAATCATGAAGTGATGATGCGCGGCACGTTCGCCAACATCCGCATCCGCAACTACATGCTCGGCCCGAACGGCAAGGAAGGTGGCTACACCTTCCACTACCCATCCAAGGAAGAGATGTCGATCTACGACGCGGCCATGAAGTACAGGGAAGAGGGCGTACCGCTGGTCATCTTCGCCGGTGTCGAATACGGCAACGGTTCGTCGCGCGACTGGGCCGCGAAGGGCACCAATCTTCTCGGCGTCAAGGCGGTCATCGCCCAGTCCTTCGAGCGTATCCACCGCTCGAACCTGGTCGGCATGGGCGTCGTTCCCTTCGTCTTCGAAGAGGGCACGACCTGGGCCAGCCTCGACCTCAAGGGCGACGAGACCGTCGAGATCCTCGGTCTCGAAGGCGACATCAAGCCGCGCGAATGGAAGACCGCCAAGATCACCTACGGCGACGGCACGGTGAAGGAAATCAACATCCTCTGCCGCATCGATACGCTCGACGAGGTCATCTACATGAACAATGGCGGCATCCTGCAGACCGTTCTGCGCGACCTCGCCGCTTAAGCGATAAAGGCCACCCGCAGGCTTAGCCTGCGGGTGGTTTTTTGCACAATTCCATCGGTCCTCATTCCTGTGCTCGTCACAGGAATCCAGCCAGCCCAAGTCCTTGGGCTGAAAGAGTCTCCCGACCCGATAGACATCGGGTCACTGGATTCCTGTGACAAGCACAGGAATGAGGGAGGTGGAGGCCCTCGATCCCAGCTGTCCCAAGGTCCCGTGCCCTTGACCGTCGTCATCCTCATCGGAATGGCCGTCACCGTTTTCCTGACATCGCTGCTTTCGGGAATTTTCGGCATGGCGGGCGGGCTGATCCTGCTCTGGGTGCTGCTTTTCCTCTTTCCCGTCAGTACCGCGATCGCCATTCATGGCGTCATCCAGATGGTCTCGAACGGGTCGCGTGCCTGGTTCTCGCGCGCCTATATCGACTACCGCATTCTCGGCATCCTGGGCCTGGGTCTGGTCATCTCAAGCATCATCCTGCTGATCGTCGACTATCAGCCGGACCTGATCGTCGTGTCGATCGCCATCGGGCTGATGCCGATCCTGGTCTGGATGCCGGTATCGAAGCTGCGGCTCGACGCCTCGAAGCCGCTGCATGCACTGGCCTGCGGACTGATCGCCGGCGCGTTGACGGTCGGCGTCGGCGTATCGGGGCCGACGATCGATATCTTCTTCATCCGCACGACGATGGACCGTCGCAAGGTGATCGCCACCAAGGCGGCCGTACAGGTGGCCTCGCATGCCACGAAGGTGGTGTTCTACTGGAATGCGGCCTCGGAACTGCCGACCACCGAATGGATTGCGGTGCTGGTCGCGGCGCCGATCGCGATCCTCGGGGCGCGGGCCGGCAACGACATATTGCAGAAGATGACCGACCAGAATTTCCGCGCCTGGACGCGCTGGATCGTCACCGGCGTGGGTGCCGTTTATTTTACTCAAGGCCTGCTCAAACTGATTTGACCTCGGCGCGTTTTTCGCCAAGTTTGGCACCCGACGAAACGCATTCGGAAACCGATCAAATATCCGGTCTTCACCCCTTCGTGACTTTCTCTTGAGGGCGCCCGGTGGTTACTTTCCGCCATCCCGTGCGTTAGGCCCTTGATCGCCGCGAGCAATCGTGGATAACAGTTACCCTGATAAAAAGGTCTGCCACCCATGCCCTTTCGTTTTCGCTCCGTACTCCTTGTTGCGGGCCTGTTTTATGCGGGCACTGCATTTGCAGGAGAGGTCAGGGCGCCGAAGGGCGTGATCGAACTTTTTACCTCCCAAGGCTGCTCCTCCTGCCCGCCGGCCGACGCCGCTTTGGGTGAGTTGGTGGCGCAGGGAGACATGGTCGTACTTTCCTACCACGTCGATTACTGGAACTATCTCGGCTGGACCGATACGCTGAGCTCCAGGGAAAATACCGAGCGGCAATACGGCTATGCCAAGACGCTGGGGCGGAGCGGCGTCTACACGCCGCAGGCCGTCATCAACGGCCGCGATCACGTCAAGGGCACCGACCTCACGATCATCAACGACAAGGTGAAGGCACTCGGCCAAGCCGGCAAGGGGCTCGACGTCCCGGTCACCGCGGCGATGCGTGGCGACGAAATCGAGATCGAAATCGGCGATGGCAAGGGGCAGGCGGACGTCGTCGTCGCCTATTTCACGAAACGCCAGCTGGTGGATGTCACCAAGGGTGAAAACAGCGGCAAGACGATGGAATATTGGCACGCCGTCTACGACGTGCAGTCGGTCGGCACCTGGAACGGCCAGAGCATGAAGCTGACCCTGCCGGGCAAGCTGATGGGCAAGTCGAAGAAGGATGGTTGCGCGATCCTGCTGCAGACATCCGGCCAGGGCGGCGAGCCTGCGGCAATTCTCGGCGCGACCGTGCTGATGGCAGGCCGCAAAAAATACTGACCGCGGTCGCGGTTCCTGGCTTGCCGTATTGTGCGTGAAACTGTTGTTGGCGGCCCGATCCAATAACATTGGGGGGCTGGGGGTAAGGGTCAATGCACCAGACCGGGCCATATGGCGCTGAAAACGGCGCCAACCAACGATGCCAATCTCGCTTCGAAATCGGGCACTCTTTTGTTCGAAATGGGGCAAGAATAAAATCGTGACGGTTCGTTCCCGGCGAATTGCCGGGGTTGATTTTTACGGCCTCTCGGGCACACTGTCACATCTCTGACATTTGACGATTTGGGAGTCTTGATGACAGATCAGCCGGATTTGCCGGGGAGCCAGAGACCCCGGGACGCAGCCGTCGTCGTCGATCTCAGTGAATATCGGCAGAACCGCGATCCCGCACCGGTCACCTTCCACCGGCGTGAACTCGATGCGATCTTGAGGATCTACGGCCGAATGGTCGGCGAGGGAGAGTGGAAGGACTACGCGATCGACCACCTCAAGGACCGGGCCGTGTTCTCCGTCTTCAAACGCTCTGGCGAAAGCCCGCTCTTCCGAATCGAGAAGAACCCGAAGCTCGCCGGCAAGCAGGGCGCCTACTCCGTGATGAACACCCATGGCATGATCATGAAGCGCGGCCATGAGCTGCCGCAGGTGCTCAAGGTGTTCGACAAGGTGCTGAAACTGATCGACTGAGGCGGCGCCCTATTCGGTAAACAGCGAGCCGGGATAGACGCCTGGATCCGGATCGGTTTCATTGCCTTCGCCGAGCGAGACCTGCATCAGCACCGTATCCTGCCACTTTCCATGCTTGAAGCCGGTGCCCTTCAGAGTGCCCGTCAGTTCGAAGCCGAGGCCGCGATGGAGCGCCACGGAGGCGGGGCTTGCACCGCCGATGACGGCGACCATCTGGCGGAAACCCAGCGCCTCGCAACGCACCAGCAGTTCCTTGAGTAACGCCTTTCCGACGCCCTTGCCGCGCGCTTCCGGCGCCAGGTAGATCGAATCCTCGACCAGCCAGCGATAGGCCGGACGGGTCCGGAAGGCGGATGCATAGGCATAACCGAGCAGGGTGCCGTCTTCCTGTTCCGCTGCGATATAGGGATAACCCTTGACCCGGATCGCCTCGAAACGGGCAGTCATCTCCGCCTGGTCGGGGGCCAGGATCTCATAGCTCGCGGTGCCGTTCAGCACGCTGTCGCGATAGATCTCGGTGATGGCGGGAAGATCGGCGGGGGAGGCGTCGCGGAGATGGAATGTCATTGAGATTTCAGGCCGTTGAAAGGGACTGCCAAGCCTATGCCGTGGCGCGAGGCCGGGCAATAAAAAAGGCGGCCCGGAGGCCGCCTTTTCCTATTCGAATTCCTCGAGATCAGTTGTTCCGGTTGCCCAGGAACTGGAGGAGGAACGTGAAGAGGTTGATGAAGTCGAGGTAGAGGGTCAGAGCGCCCATGATGGCCTTGCGGCCAGCAACCGCGACGTCGTCGCCGTCAAAGTACATTTCCTTGATCTTCTGCGTATCGTAGGCGGTAAGGCCTGCGAAGATCAGCACGCCGATCGCGGAGATCGCGAAGCCGAGTGCGGAAGACGCCAGGAAGATGTTGACGATCGAGGCGATGATCAGGCCGAACAGGCCCATGATCAGGAACGAGCCCATGCCGGACAGGCTTCTCTTCGTCGTGTAGCCGTAAAGCGACAGGGCGCCGAAGGAGGCAGCCGTGATGAAGAACGTCTGCACGATGCTCTGCGAGGTGTAGATCAGGAAGATCGACGACAGCGAAAGACCCATCAGGGCCGCGTAGCCCCAGAAAGTGGCCTGTGCCGCGCCGACGCTCATCTTATGAACGCGGAAGCTCAGGAAGAACACCACCGCGAGCGGTGCGAGCATGACGACCCAGCGAAGCGGCGAACCGTAGATCGCAGCGCCGAGGCTGGTCAGCAGGATGCCGTTCGGAAGCCGGGCGACTGCTGCAGCTGCATCCGTCGTCGTTGCGAGGGCCGAGATACCATAGGCGGCGATACCGGTGATAGCCAAGCCGACAGCCATCAGGTTGTAGACCTTGAGCATGTAGGCGCGCAGGCCTTCATCGATCATCGCGCCGGACTGGGCGCGACCCTGCGCCGCCCGGGTCTGGTAGTTGTTAAAGTCAGCCATTGTTTCCTCTTTAAGCTCCGGAATTATTCACGGTGTCGGGCCCCCTTTTTTACGGACCCAGGCGCCGCTGCGGAGCTCCAGCAAGCCTGCGCATAAATATGATGCGAGATCGTTTCACATACAAGAGGTGTGACAAGCGAAAAACGCAAGCTATCGGGGCTCTTTAGCAACCTATGGGACGCTCTGACGGGAATTTGATCAGAGAGTTAACGGGAAATACTACCTGTGGTCGAATTAGAGCTCGCGCAGCACCGGCGCGGCCTTCTGCCCTAATATGCGCCATGTGCCGGCGAGGCCTATTCCGACGGTCAAAACCAGAGAAACGGCGAGCGTCAGCACTGCAATGTCGGGCAGGAAGACCGACTGGAGCCGCATGATCCGGCTGACCACGAACCATGCGGAGAGGCCGCCGGCGAGAAGCGCGAAGAGCGCCGTCGCCGTTCCGAGGATCATGTATTCGTAGCTGAAGGCGCGCATCAGCATGCTGCGCGTGCCGCCGAGCGTCTTCAGGATGACGGCGTCATGGGTGCGTGCGCGGTTGCCGGCCGCAAGCGCACCGGCAAGCACCAGCACGGAGGCGATCAGCGCAACGGCCGCTGCGGCCCTGATGGCGGCCGCGAGCTGCCCGACGAGCTGGTCGACGATATCGATCGCGTCCTTGACCCGGACGCTGGTGATGGTCGGATAGGCGTTGGTGACGGCGCGCAGGATCGAGGCTTCTTGCTGGGCGGTGGCCTTGGGATCGCTGAGCGTCGCGAGCCAGGCATGCGGCGCACCGCGGAAGGTATTGGGCGAAAAGACCATTACGAAGTTGATCGAGAGAGATTCCCACTGAACCTTGCGGAAATTGGCGATGCGGGCGGTGATATTGCGGCCGAGCACGTTGACGGTGACGGTGTCGCCGATCTTCAGGCCGAGTTCGCCGGCCTCTTCCGCCGAGAAGGAGACCAGCGGTTCGCCGGTATGGTCGGCGGCCCACCATTGTCCCGCCGTCAGCGCAGAGTTGGAAGGAAGTTTCTCCTCGTAGGTGATGCCGCGGTCGCCGCGCAACACCCAGCGGCCGGCGGGCGGCACGTTCATCTGCGTCACGTCCTGGCCGTTGAAGGCGAGAATTCTTCCGCGCAGCATCGGCACCTGGGTGATCGCGCCCTCCGGCGCCTGTTGTTTCAGGATGTTGACGAAACCGTCGCGCTCCGGTCCCTGGATGTCGACGAAGAAGAAATTCGGCGCCTGCTGGGCGATGCTGCCGGTCAGCTGGCGGCGCATGTTGCCGTCGATCAGGGCGAGCGTCACGAGGAGCGCAAGGCCGAGGCCGAGCGACAGCACGACGGACGGCGTCAGCGCGCCCGGACGGTGGATATTGCCGATCGCCAGCCGCAGCGCCGGCGAATTGACCCGCGGGCTTCTTTTGGCAAGCGCGGCAATCAGGGCCGCAACAAGGCGCAGCAGCACGAAGGCGCCGGCGACGGCGGCGAGGAAAACGGAGGCGATGAAACGCTCTTCCGCAGAGACGATCGCAAGCGCCGCCAGGGCCGCAAGCGCCAGACCGGCCGCCAGAAGATAGGGCCAGGAGGGAAGGCGGGTATTGTCGAAACTCTGTTCCCGGAAAAGCGCGGTCGCCGGCACTTCGCGGGCATGGCCGAGCGGCAGAACGGCGAACGCGAAGGTGATCAGGATGCCGAACAGGGCGGCCAGCGCCAGCGCGGAAGGGTAGAAGGTGACTTCCTTCGGAACCGGAAGCACGCCTTCGAGGAACTGCAGCGCCACGAAGGGCGAGACGGCGCCGATGACGAGACCGATCAGGATGCCGATCACTGCCAGCAGCATGATCTGGATGAGATAGATCATCGTCACGACGGAAGCCGGCGCGCCGAGGCACTTGAAGGTGGCGATCGTGGTGCGCTTGGCATCGAGGAAGGCGCGCACCGCATTGGCGACGCCGACGCCGCCGACGATCAGTGCCGTCAGGCCGACGAGCGTCAGGAATTGCGAGAAGCGATCGACGTTTTCGGTGAGCGAAGGGGCGGCACGGTCGCTGGTGCGGACCGACCAGCCGGCGCTCGGGAATTCGCGATTGGCGCGGGCGGCGAGCGTCGAGCGGATCGCCGGGTTGTCGAGCCGCACCTTGTAGGCATGTTCGACGAGGCTGCCGGTGGTGATCAGGCCGGAGGCGGCGAGTGCCTCACGACTGACGATCAGCCGCGGCGCAAAGCCGAAACCGTCGGAAAGCGCGTCGGGCTCGGCGGTGATCGTGCCGCGCAATGTCAGCCGGGCATTGCCGAGCAGAAGCTGGTCGCCGTCCTTGAGGCCGAGGCGTTCCAGCAGAAGCGGGGCTGCCAGTGCGCCAAACGTCTCTCCCTGCTTGCCAAGCAGGTCGGGCAGCGGCGCGGAAGGTTCAGCGCCGAAACTGCCGTAGAGCGGATAGGCGTCGTCCACCGCCTTGACCTCGACCAGCGCCTGCTCGGAACCGTCAGGCTTGCGGGCCATGGAGCGCAGGCTGGTGGACAGGGAGACCTTGCCGAGGCTGGTGAGGAACGCCCGTTCCTGGTCGGTGGCTTCGCGGTTGTTCAGTTCGAAGCGGATGTCGCCGGCAAGGATTTCCTGGCCCTGGGAGGCGATGGCGCCGGTGATCGCCCGCGATACCGAATTGACGGCTGCGATCGCCCCGGTGCCGAGCGCGATACAGGCGAGGAAGATGTAGAAGCCGGCCAGGCCGCCGCGCATTTCGCGCAGCGCCAGGCGGAAGGAAATCGAGAGGCGCGGAAAGGCCGGCCTCATGCGGAGACCGCCTGGACAGACACGTGGGCGCTGTCGCTGGCGCCGACGATCTCGCCGGAGCGGACGCGGATCTGGCGCGAGCAGCGGGCGGCAAGCGCATTGTCATGGGTGACGAGCAGCATGGTCATGCCGCGCTCCGCCTGTTTCGAAAATAAGAGGTCGGCGATCTGCCGACCGGTCTCGGTGTCGAGATTGCCGGTCGGTTCGTCGGCGATCAGCACGGAGGGCGAGGGGGCGAGGGCGCGGGCAATCGCCACGCGCTGCTGCTCGCCGCCGGAAAGCTGGCCCGGATAGTGGCTCAGCCGCTCGCCGAGGCCGACGGCGGTCAGTTCCCGCCCGGCGATCTCGAAGGCGTCCCTCACATTGGCGAGTTCGAGCGGGACGGCGACGTTTTCGAGCGCCGTCATGTTGGCGATCAGGTGGAAGGACTGGAAGACGATGCCGATATTGCGGCCGCGGAAATCAGCGAGCCTGTCTTCGGAAAGTGCATGAAGGGGAGCGCCGTTGATGACGATCTCGCCGCTGTCGAGGCGCTCGAGGCCTGCAAGCACCATCAGCAGCGTCGACTTGCCGGAGCCCGAAGGCCCGACGATGCCAACGGCCTCGCCCGCGCGGATTTCGAGGTCGATCTGCTTCAGCACATGCACCGATGCCGCCGCGCTGCCCAGGGTCAGATCGGCTTTCTTCAGTGTGATGATGGTTTTAGTCAAATCGAACCGTCCTATATTAGGCGTGAAGCGTAACCCGAGTACCGCATTGCGGTCGCGCTCAATCTAGGAGACGGATCGTGAGTTTTAAAGCAAGCCTGCTTCACTTCATCGTCATGTCCGTGCTGGGGCTGGCCGCATTGCCGGCCGTCGCGCAGGATAGAACGATCCAGATCGTCGGTTTCGGCGACAGCCTGATGGCAGGCTACCAGCTTGCGCCTTCCGAGTCCTATACGGCCCAGCTCGAGGCGGCGTTGAAAGCCGCGGGGCAGAATGTCGTGGTCGCCAATGCCGGCGTTTCCGGGGATACGACGGCCGGCGGGCTTTCGCGCATCGACTGGTCGGTGCCCGACGGCACGGACGGCGTGATCCTCGAACTCGGCGCCAACGACGCGCTGCGTGGCATCTCCCCGGACCAGTCGGAAAAAAATCTCGACGCGATCCTGGCGCGGCTGAAGGAACGGAAGATCCCGGTCTTCCTGATCGGCATCCTGGCGCCGCCCAACATGGGCGGCAATTACGCCGAGAAGTTCAACCCGATCTACAAGCGGCTGGCCGACAAATACGCGGTGCCGCTCTATCCGTTCTTCCTGGATGGGGTCACGACCATTTCCAGCCTGCAGCTCTCGGACGGCATGCATCCGAACGCCAAAGGGGTGGCCGTGATGGTCGAAAAGACCGTTGGACCTGTCAAAAGCTTCCTGGGGGCTATTAAGGATAAGGGAAAATAACACCTTGCGCGGAACTCCGTTGCATGATTCGCTGTTAGCATCTGCAAAAGATTCGAGGAGGTCCCTATGCCGAGACTTTTCACCGCCCTCGAAGTTCCGCGCAATGTAGCGATGAGCCTGTCTCTCCTGCGCGGCGGGATCCCCGGTGCCCGGTGGATCGACGTGGAGAACTACCACATCACGCTGCGCTTCATCGGCGATGTCGATGGCCGAACCGCCGACGAGATCGTCGACCGGCTGGACCGCATCGACCGGCCGGAATTCCAGGCGACGCTGACCGGGATCGGCTCCTTCGGTTCGAAAAAGCCGCATTCCATCTGGGCCGGCGTTTCGCCCTCCCCGGAAATATATGCGCTGCAGGCGGAGATCGAACGGATCTGCCAGCGCATCGGCCTGCCGCCGGATCCCCGCAAGTTCACCCCGCATGTGACGCTGGCGCGGCTCAAGAATTGCCGGCTGGACGATGTGGTCCACTACCTTTCCGGCCGCGGCAACTTCTATACGGCGCCCTTCACGGTGCCGCGTTTCGTGCTGCTGTCGTCGAAGGAATCGGTCGGCGGCGGGCCCTATCTGACGGAGGAAATCTTCCCGCTGCAGGAGACGAGCTACGGCACTGCCTATGCTGGCGACATGGAGCCGGCTAAAAGCCTCCTTTGACCCGAAGCAGCCCCTTTTTCCGAAGGAGCGTTGGACGATGAACTACGAAAAGCTGGATACGGCGGGCGTCGAGCGCGAGTTCGCGACGCTTGACGGCTGGGACCTGAAGCCGGAAGGCGATGCGATCTTCAAGAGCTTCAAGTTCAAGACCTTCATCGAGGCCTTCGGTTTCATGGCCGAGTGCGCGCTGTCCGCCGAGAAGCTCAACCACCACCCGGAATGGTCGAACGTCTATTCGCGGGTCGACGTGTTGCTGACCACCCACGCGACCAAAGGGCTGACCGACATCGACTTCAAGCTTGCCCGGGCAATGGACAAGGCATCCTCGCGCCGCAATTGAACTTCATGGTCGAGAGCCCAATATTGGATGGGCACACGTTGAGCGAACGGAGCGACCATGGACGACGTGAAGATCGGCGAAATTCTGCTGCCGGGTGACGAGGATACGCAGGGCCGCCGCGAGCGGCAGGTCCGGACCAAGTTCTGGCCGACCCTGAAGCGGGCCGTGCGGCAGGTGCCGTTCAGCCGCGACCTGATCGCCGCCTATTATTGCGCCATCGACCGCCGCACGCCGACCCGTGTGCGGGGCGTGCTGCTTGCGGCGCTTGCCTATTTCGTGATGCCGATCGATTTCCTGCCGGACATGTTCGTTCTTGTCGGCTTCACCGACGATGTCGCGGTGCTCGCGGCAGCCTTCCGGATGATCCAGGGCCACATTGCCGACCGCCATTACGAGGCTGCCGATCTGGCGCTCGCGGACAATCCGGACATCGCCGACGGCGTCCGCGGCAAATAGTCTCAAGGGACGCTATCCCTCCGAAGGATCGTCGAGAACTCGTCGCAAGCGCTCGAAAGCGAGCCGGATTCGCGACTTCACCGTACCGAGCGGAAGACCCGTGGACGAGGCGATTTCCGAATGGGACTGGCCGAGGAAGAAGGCCGCTCGCACCAGTTCCATCTGTTCGCCGGGAATATCGGCAAGTGCTGCGCGCACCTGGGCATCGCGTTCCTCACCTTCGAAGATCGTATCGGCGCCCGGCGCCTCGGTCACGAAGAACAGGGGTTCGTAGACGTCCAGCGGCCTGTGCCTCGTCCGGCGTTCCGCGTCGATGCGGCGGTTGCGGGCGATACGGAAAAGCCAGGTAGACAAGGAGGATCGGGTGGGATCGTAGAGGCCGGCGCGGTGCCAGAGAACGGCCATCACCTCCTGGACGAGTTCCTCCGCGTCGTCCGGTCGCATCGACCGTTTCACCAGCCAGGATTTCAAACGCGGCGCATAATAATCGAACAGCACGGTAAAGGCTGCCTGATCGCGCTCATCGGCCACTGCCCTTACCAAGCCGGCGAAGTGGTCTCTTTCGTCTACATTCATTTACGCTGCGCAAAGTTTCCGATGAGATTCGCATCATATTCGACCATTCTAATGTCATTGTGAGAGTTAGGAAAAGGACAAACTCTTGCCCCAATCCTTGTGTCACTGATTGACGAAACGCATGGAAATTCTGCTGGTTGGGTCTTTGGAGGCATGGCGGCGAGTGCTATTCCTACCATCCAAGGGCCAGGGCAGGAGATTCAGCAAATTCTAATGGTCTGGTTGACGGTTTGGTAACCAGGATCAAGTCAAAATGCGCCGAATCAGGATCATGCCTGGCAAGGCTTGCCCGCTCGGGCCGTTGAACGAACAAAACCGGCAGGAGACCATGTCTGTAAGAACAATCGCAACCGCATTGGCAATTTTGGCTGCAAGCGCCGGCCTGGCATCGGCTCAGGCGCCGAAGGCCACTGGTCCGGCCAAGCCGCAGCAGGCCCAGGCACCAGCAGCAGCGGCCGCAGGTCCGACCCGCATCCAGCAGTTCAAGGCATGGGGCGCCTATTCCTACAAGTCGGGCGCCAGCAATGTCTGCTACGTGCTTTCGGTGCCGACCACCAAGGAACCGGCCAGCGTCGATCACGGCGATATCTTCTTCATCGTCTCGCAGCGGCCCGGACAGAACATTTCCTACGAGCCGCAGGCGATGGTCGGATACGTGCTGCAGCCGAATTCCAAGGTGACCGTGACGATCGACAAGAAGAACTTCACGATGTTCACCAAGGACAAGGCGGCCTGGGTCGAGAACGCCGCCGAGGAGCCGGCGCTCGTCGCAGCGATGAAGACCGGTCAAAACATGAGCGTCAGCGCCGTTTCCGGCCGTGGCACCAAGACCTCCTATGCCTATTCGCTGCAGGGCATTGCGGCGGCGCTGAAGCAGATCGAAACCTGCAAGTAAGCGCCCGCGCGCAGCAAGAGCTCGAAGGCCGGTCCCGTGACCGGCCTTTTGCATTTCCTGAAGAATAGTGACGCGGCGGCTATTTGATGATAAAGCCCGCCTCAACGAAGGTCCGGCACATGTGCCCAATGGGCCGATACAGGTTTCACGCATTCAACATGCCCTGACTTTCCCGCTGATCGAATGTGGGAAAGCTGCATGTGTTCGAACGGGATAAAAGAATGTCAGTCTCAGAGGCTCTGGCGCCGGTCGCCATCAAGAAGCCGCTCGTCGCCAATCCGGATCTCTTCGGCACCAAGCCGTCGCTGATCGGGTTGACGCGCGAGGACATGGCGCAAGCGCTAAAGGAAAAAGGCGTTTCGGAAAAGCAGGTACGCATGCGCGTCAGCCAGCTCTGGCACTGGCTCTATATCCGCGGCGTCTCCGATTTCGACGCGATGACCAATGTCGCCAAGGACATGCGCGAGATGCTGAAGGCGCATTTCACCATCGCGCGTCCGGAGATCGTCGAGGAACAGGTTTCCAATGACGGTACCCGCAAATGGCTGTTGCGCTTTCCGCCGCGCGGCGCCGGCCGTCCGGTCGAAGTCGAGACCGTCTACATTCCCGAAGAGGGTCGCGGCACGCTCTGCATCTCGAGCCAGGTCGGCTGCACGCTGACCTGTTCCTTCTGTCACACCGGCACCCAGAAGCTGGTGCGCAACCTGACCGCCGAGGAAATCCTGTCGCAGTTGCTGCTGGCCCGTGACCGGTTGGGTGACTTTCCGGGCACCGACACGCCGCCCGGCGCCTATGTGCCGACCGGCGACCGTAAGGTCACCAACGTGGTGATGATGGGCATGGGCGAACCGCTCTACAATTTCGAAAGCGTCAAGACCGCGCTGTTGATCGCGACCGACGGCGACGGGCTGTCATTGTCGAAGCGCCGCGTCACGTTGTCGACCTCGGGCGTGGTGCCGGAAATCTACCGGACCGGCGACGAGATCGGCGTGATGCTGGCGATCTCGCTGCATGCGGTGCGCGACGAACTGCGCGACATGCTGGTGCCGATCAACAAGAAATATCCGCTGAAGGAGCTGATCGAGGCCTGCCGCAACTATCCGGGCCTTTCGAACGCCCGCCGCATCACCTTCGAATATGTGATGCTGAAGGACGTCAACGACAGCCTGGAAGACGCCAAGGCGCTCATCCAGCTCTTGAAGGGCGTTCCGGCGAAGATCAACCTCATCCCGTTCAATCCCTGGCCGGGCACGAACTACCAGTGTTCGGAATGGGCGCAGATCGAGAAGTTCGCCGACTTCATCAACCAGGCGGGTTACGCCTCGCCGATCCGCACCCCACGCGGCCGCGACATCCTCGCCGCCTGCGGCCAGCTGAAGTCGGAGTCGGAGCGGATGCGCAAGACCGACCGCCTCGCCTTCGAGGCGATGATGATCGCAGGCCACGGCGAGGACGACTGAGGCTGCCGGAAATATTTCACGGGGCGCATGTCGATCGGCTTGCATCCCGTTCGTTATCGGTCACCATCGCAATTGAGCGGTGGCTGAACCGAGGGTACGGACATGAAATATATGGCGCTGATCTACACGAGCCCGGCAACGATGACGCCTCCCGATTCTCCGAATTTCGGCCGAATGATGGAGGGCTACAAGCTCGCCAACGAGACCTACCAACGCGACGGCGTCTATGTTTCCGGCGATGCGCTGCAGCCCGCGACGACCGCCACGACCGTGCGCGTGCGGGACGGCAGGACCGAAACGATGGATGGTCCTTTCGCTGAAACCAAGGAGCAGCTTGCCGGCTTCTACATCCTTGATTGCTCTTCGCTCGACGATGCGATCCGCTATGCCGCGATGATCCCCGGTGCGGCTCACGGTGCGGTGGAAGTGCGGCCGATCATGGTTTTCGACCGCTGATGAACGGCCCTGCGGCGAGGGCTCCGATTGCCGAGGCGATCGACAGGATCGCCCGGCAGGACGGCGGCCGCCTTCTTTCCAGCCTCGTCGGATCGCTCCGGGATTTCCAGCTGGCTGAAGATGGCCTGCAGGATGCGCTCGAATCCGCATTGATCCACTGGAACCGGAACGGTTTGCCCGCCTCGCCGAATGCCTGGTTGATGCAGGTGGCTCGACGCAAGGCCATCGACCGGCTGCGGCGTTCGGCCAATTTCCACGCAAAATCGGCGGAGATCGCGCATCTCATCGAACTGGAGAACAGATCTGCCGCAGCAGACGAGCCCGATCCGATCGGCGACGAGCGGCTGAAGCTGATCTTCGCCTGCTGCCACCCGGCGCTCGACAAAAAGACCTGCGTGGCTTTGACCCTGCGTTCGGTCTGCGGGTTGAAGACCGAAGAGATCGCGAATGCCTATCTGGACGGACACGAGGCCATGGCCCAGCGGCTGGTGCGTGCCCGCCACAAGATTGCCAAGGCCGGCATTGCCTATGAGGTTCCGGGACCAGACGGCTGGGCCGCAAGGCTCGAAAGCGTGCTCGCGGTCGTCTATCTCATCTTCAACGAAGGTTATGCCTCTGGAAGCGGCCATCATATCCGCGCCGATCTCTGCGAGGAGGCGATCCGCCTCGGTCGGCTGCTGACCAGGCTCAAGCCCGACGAACCCGAGATCGAGGGACTGCTGGCGCTGATGCTGCTGCATCATGCCCGGCGGGCGGCGCGGATCGGCGCCAGCGGCGAGATTTTGACGCTGGAGGCTCAGGATCGACGTTTATGGGACCGGGCCGAGATTTCGGAAGGCCTTGCTCTCATCGAACAGGCGCTGTGCCGTCGGCGACCCGGGCCCTATCAGATACAGGCGGCGATCATCGCCGTGCATGCCGAAGCGCCGAGTTTTTCCAAGACGGACTGGCAGCAGATCGCCTCGCTCTATGCAGAACTTACCCGCACCGCCGACAATCCCGTCTATGAACTCAACCGGATCGTTGCTGTGTCCTATGTGGAGGGGGCGGGCGCGGCTCTGGCCTGCCTCAAGCCGATCGCCATGGCGCTGGTGGCGTACCAGCCTTTTTATGCCGTTCAAGCCGACCTCCTGGCCCGGGATGGACAGATAGATGAAGCAAGGCTCGCCTATAGCCGGGCGATCGAACTTTCCCAATCCGATGCGGAAAGGCTATTTCTTTCCCAGCGGCTGAATGGTCTTCCTACCGGGCCTGCGTGAAGAAGATCTTCGCCGCGAAGATCGAGAAGACGCCGGCGAAAGTGTAGTCGATGCCCCGCAGGACCTTCGGGTTGGCCTGCAACCAGCCCGAAAGCCAATCGGCGGCAAGAACGACGATCAGGTTTACCGGCATGCCGATGACGATGAAATAGAAGCCGAAAAAGATCAGCTTGCCGGTGACATGCGGATCGCCGGCCGTCACGAACTGCGGCAGGAAGGTCATGAAGAAGATGATGACCTTCGGATTGAGGATATTGACCCAGAAGCCAGTCGAGATGTTGGCAAGTGGACTGCTCGCGGTCTTTTCAACCTGCTCGACGGAAAAGTTCGAGCCGAAGCGGATCGCCTGGATCGCCAGCCACAGGAGATAGGCTGCCCCGCCGGTCTTCAGGATGAAGAAGGCGGTCGGCGATGCGGTGATCAGCGCAGAGATGCCGAAGGCGACGAGCAGCGTATGGCAGACGACGCCGAGGCTGGTGCCGAGCACCACGAACAGCGCCGGGCGGCGGCCCTGGCCGAGCGCGCGGCTGATCGACAGCGTCATGTCAGGCCCGGGCGTCAGGGCCAGAAGCAGGCCGGCGGCGGTGAAGGCAAGCAGGGCGGCAAGGCTCGGCAGGAATTCCATGGGTCACGCTCGAATAGCCGGATAAAGGAATGCTCCATTTACCCGGCTTTCGAAGCCTTGCCAAATCAATCTATCGACGTCCGTTGATGAATTCCTTTGATGCATCCGCGAAATCCGGATGCCAGCGCGACAGCGGCGGACGGTTCTCGATGATGTCGCCGATCGCCCAGGCCATACGACGTTCGTCGGTTGCCCGGTCCACGTCATTGTCGGGGCACAGGATGTAGAAGTCGCCGCGCTCGAGGCTGGCGAGCATGAATTCGACCGTCTGTTCCGGCGTCCAGGCGTCGGCAGGCTTTTCGTCGCGGTCGCCTTTCGTCAGGCCGGTAAACACGAAGCCGGGGATGAGCAGATGGGCCGACACTTGGCAGTCGGGCGTGCTGCGCAGCTCGTGCTGGAGCGCTTCGGTGAACGCCTTCACACCGGCCTTGGCGACATTGTAGGCGGGATTGCCCGGCGGGGTCGTGATCCCCTGTTTCGAGCCTGTGTTGACGATCAGCGACGGTTCGCCATGGGCGATCATGGCCGGGCCGAACGTCCGCGTGCCGTTGATGACGCCGAGGAGATTGACGGCGAAAATGCTGTCCCAGTTGACCTGCGGCCCGAATATCGAGCTCCCCGGGCCGATGCCGGCATTGTTCATCAGCACATGCACCCGGCCGAAACGCTGGAGGACGGCGCGTTCCAGCGCCTCGATCTCGTCCGGCTTCGAGACGTCGGTGCCGATGGCGGCGACATCCGCCTCGCCGTCTTCGGCAAGAGCCGCGACCTCGCGGGCTGCTTCCGCGAGCTTGTCGCCCTCCAGATCGGCAAGGACGACCGAAAGGCCCATCCTGGCAAACTCCTTCGCGGCGGCAAGGCCGATGCCCGATGCGGCGCCGGTAATCACGGCGACGTTGTCCTTTTTCAGAGCGGGATGAGTGATGGTCATGGCAGATCTCCTCTGGGGCGCTGCTGTTCAAAGGTCGGGCGGGATATGGTACCCTCATCAAAACCTGTCAACATGACAAGGGCGTCACAAGTAAGGGCGTCGTCATCCGCGTCCTTCACCAGCGCATGAATATCGACCGTCATCTCTGATCGGCTTTGCCGGGTTTTTCTTGCGCGCCTCAGGAAACTCGCTAAAAGTGCCGCAAATCCCGACTTGGCAGTTTCAACAACCGCTTCCACCCGCAGACGGACGTAAATCGACATGGCACTCCCGAAAGACGTAAAGAAGGTCGTTCTCGCCTATTCCGGCGGTCTCGACACCTCGATCATCCTGAAATGGCTGCAGACCGAACTTAACGCCGAGGTGGTGACCTTCACCGCCGATCTCGGTCAGGGCGAGGAGCTGGAGCCGGCCCGCAAGAAGGCCGAGATGCTCGGCATCAAGGAGATCTATATCGAGGACGTGCGCGAGGAATTCGTGCGCGATTTCGTCTTCCCGATGTTCCGCGCCAATGCCGTCTATGAAGGCGTCTACCTGCTCGGCACCTCGATCGCCCGCCCGCTGATCTCCAAGCACCTGATCGAGATCGCCAAAAAGACCGGTGCCGACGCGATCGCCCACGGCGCCACCGGCAAGGGCAACGACCAGGTCCGTTTCGAGCTTTCGGCCTATGCGCTGAACCCGGATATCAAGGTCATCGCGCCGTGGCGCGACTGGGCGTTCAAGAGCCGCACCGATCTTTTGAAGTTCGCCGAGGAAAACCAGATCCCGGTTGCCAAGGACAAGATGGGCGAGGCGCCGTTCTCCGTCGACGCCAACCTTCTGCATTCGTCGTCCGAAGGCAAGGTTCTCGAAGACCCGGCCATCGAGGCTCCCGAATACGTGCATATGCGCACGATCTCGCCGGAAGCTGCTCCGGACAAGGCGACCGTCATCAAGGTCGGCTTTAAGAAGGGTGATGCGGTTTCCATCAACGGCGTCGCCATGTCGCCGGCGACCCTGCTCGCCGCTCTCAACAATTACGGCCGCGACAACGGCATCGGCCGTCTCGACCTCGTCGAGAACCGTTATGTCGGCATGAAGTCGCGCGGCGTCTACGAAACCCCCGGCGGCACGATCCTGCTCGCCGCCCACCGTGCGATCGAGTCGATCACGCTGGACCGTGGTGCCGCGCATCTCAAGGATGACATCATGCCGCGTTACGCGGAGCTCATCTATTACGGCTTCTGGTTCTCGCCGGAGCGCGAAATGCTGCAGGCGCTGATCGATAAGAGCCAGGAGCATGTCGAAGGCGAAGTGACGCTTAAGCTCTACAAGGGCAATGTCATGGTCATCGGCCGCGAGAGCGAAAAGTCGCTTTATTCCGACAAGCTGGTCACCTTCGAGGACGACCAGGGTGCCTACGACCAGAAGGATGCGGCGGGCTTCATCAAGCTCAATGCGCTGCGCCTGCGCACCCTCGCCAAGCGCAATCTGGGCAAGTAATTCCCCAAAACCCGATCAGCGAAGCCCGCCTGCCCGAAAGGGGAGGCGGGTTTTTTCATGCCCTGTGGCTGGCGGTCCGAAAACCAATGTAACCGAGCACGGCGATCAGGTGCATGGCGGGAATGACGATGCCGAAGGCCGGCAGCGGCGAGCCGATCGAGGCGGCGGCGACGCCGCCCACGAAGCCGGCGCCCATCTGGATGAAGCCCATCATTGCCGATGCGGACCCGGCAATATGCGGGAAGGGGATGAGGCCCGCCGCGGTCATGTAGGGCGACACGAAGGCGATCCCGAAGGCGCACATGGCAACCGGCGCCATGACCGACAGAAACGACGGCGGCAGGTAGTGGACCGAAAGGGCCATGACGAGGCCGCCGCTGCCGCTGAAGATCAGCCCGACCAGGGGAGCGCGTTCGGCAGGCAACCATCTCGATATGACCCTCAGGCAGACCGAACCCATCAGGAAGAAGCCGGATTGCATCAGCATGCTCAGGCCGAACTGGGTCGGCGTCAGCCCGACCTTCTCGATCAGGATGAACGGCAGCACCGCCGCCTGGGCATACATGGAGCCGACGGCGCCGGCGAGAACGACCGCGGTGAACAGGAAGCGCGGCAAGGCGACGATTTCGACATAGGCCTGGACGAGCCGCAGCGGCTTCAGCCGGCTGCGATCCGGCACGGTCGTCTCCTTCAGGCAGACGGTGGAGAGAAAAACGAGCAGGGCGCCGAAACCGACCATCAGCAGGAATACCGATCGCCATCCGAAGGCGGCGAGTGCCAGGCCGCCGATCGTCGGACCGAGGGACGGCCCGATCGCCAGGATGATGCCCATCGTGTTGATGATCCGTGCCGCGTCGCCGCCGTTGAACTGGTCCCGTACGATGGCGCGCGACACGGTGATGCCGACCGAAGCGCCGATACCCTGGATCAGGCGGCCGGCGAGCACCCATTCGACTGTCGGAGCAAAGGCCGCAAGCAGCGAACCGGCAAGATAGATAAGGAGGAAGCTCAGCGAGGCGGTCTTGCGGCCGAAGGCATCGGAGACGGGACCGGCGACCAGCTGCGCCAGCGCAAAGCCCGCGAAATAGAGCGACAGCGACATCTTGATCGCCGCTTCCGTGGTGTCGAAGGCACGCACCAGTTCCGGCATCGCCGGCGTGTAGATCGCCATGGAAATCGGCCCGATCGCCGTCAGGAGGGCGCCGATGATCGTGGTTCGGCGCTCGCTCATCCGAGCGGGGATAGGCGGCATGTTATCGGCTTTCATCAGGTGCAGTCTGCAGTGCAGCGGAGGGGACGGCGGCTTGCAGGTTGGCGTTGAACAGGGCCAGCGCCTCGCGCAGGATCCGGTTGTCTTCCTCGCTGAGGCCTTCGGTCGCCTGGCCAAGGATGGCGTTCAATTCGTTGCGGATCGAACCGATCATCTCGCCGGAAGTCTCGGTGAGATTGATCCGCTTGGCGCGCCGGTCAGCGGAGCATTGCTGCCTTTCGACCAGTCCGAGCGCCTCCAGCTTGTCGAGATAGGCGCAGAGCGTCATCGGCTCGACGCCCATGCGGGCGGCGATGTCGAGCTGGCGGCTGCCGTCGAGAGCCGCAATGTTGATCAGGGCGCGGGCTTCCCCGGGTGTCAACCCCAGGCCTGCCTGGGCGATGCGGCGCTCGAAGGCGGCACGCAGCAGTCGGGCACTGTCGACGATCAGGAACCCCAGAATGTCCATATGCTTTTCGGCACCCTTTGCCTCGTCGTCGAATTTCATAAGGCACGCTTACTATCTTTCGGGTGCGAGGCAAACGGAAAAGGGGGCCACTGGTTGCATTGACACCGATAAAACCGGAGGCGAGATTGTCGCAGCCTTCCGACGGAGACCATCATGTCATCATCGCTGCTTGCCGGCGCCTTTTTCGCGGCGCTTGCCTACACGCTCATTCCCGGGCCGGCATTCCTGGCGCTGCTCGGCATCGGTGCCGGGCAGGGAAGGCAGGCCGGCGCCTTCTTCATGGGCGGCCATCTGGCGGGGGACATCCTGTGGTCCGGTCTGGCGCTGGTTGCGATCATCGGCGCCAAGACGGTCGGCACCACCCTCTTCGACATACTCGGGGTTTTCTGCGGGCTCTATCTCGGCTGGATCGGCTGGAGCGCATTGCGGGCGAAGCCGAAGAAGGATGGCGGCGCGCTGGTGACGGTTGAAAAACCGCTGCGGCGCGGGCTGATCTTCGGCCTGACGAACCCCAAGGGATATCCGGTGGCGCTGGCGACGTTCACCGCGCTGCTCGCAAGTTCTGCCGATGCACTGGATTTCAGCGCGCTGCCGGTGCTTCTCGCCGTGTCGCTGATCGGGTTCCTGACGGCCGATCTGGTGTTGATCGGGATTATCGGCGCCGGCGTGGTGCGGCGGTTCTATCGGAAACATGAGAGGGTGATCGTCCGGCTTTCCGGACTGCTGTTCATCGGTTTTGCGGTGCAGGCGCTCTGGCACTCGGCACCGGGCCTGTTCGGCGACCGGCGGGCCTGAAGGTGAGACGCGGCTAAAGCTTGGCCGATCAGACTTCGATGAAAGCCATGACCGCGCGAAGGACGTTGGCGCGGGACGTGTCGCCGAGCGACATGGCGATTTCAAGCTGGTTGCGGTAATAGTCGTGGAAGTTGAAGCCGGTTTCGTCGGTGACCTGCGACAGGTCCATCAACTGTCCCTGAGCATCGACGGCGTGTGTTGGAAGTTCTTCGGACAGCGTTATGTATGTGTCCTGGTCGATCTTGCCGGCCTGATAGTTTTCAAGCGCGAGCGCGCGCAGATCGCGCGGGGTGATCGCCGAAAAATCAATCGGCGATTCATCCGCGTCGGGCACCTGAAAGGTGATCTGGCTCTGCCGACTTCCATGCTCGGAAGATTTCTCGACCTTGTTGTTTCGAGAATGGTCTCTTTGCAGTAAGTTGGTAGACCAGCGCAAGGAACTGATTTCCATGGCTATATCCTGTTTCATCGGATACTGGGCCAAAAGTACCTTTGATTACTGCACTGCGTCAAATGGTTAATAACCGTTAATTGTTGTGTATGATTTCTTGCTGAAAAACGAAAATGGACGGGCGCATACCCATTCCCGCCGCCTTCTCCTATATGAATGGCGAAGCATCGTTATGAAGGATATATATTCATGTCTTCTAATCTTCTGGTGAACCCCGCCCTGGTGGACTGGAATGGCCATCACGGCCTGCCGCGCTTCGATCAGGTGAAGGACGAGGACTTCGCCCCCGGCTTCGACGCGGCGCTTGCCGCCCACGAAGCGGAGATCGATGCGATCGCCAACAATCCGGAAGAGCCGACCTTTACCAACACGGTCGTTGCCCTGGAGACTGCAGGCGATGGCCTGTCGCGCGTTTCGGGGCTGTTCTGGGGCAAGGCTGGCGCCCATACCAACGAGAATATTCAGGCACTTGAGCGCGAGATCGCGCCAAAAATGTCCCGCCATTATTCGAAGATCGGCATGAATGCGGCGCTGTTTGCCCGCATCGATACGCTCTGGGACAATCGCAAGGAACTGGGCCTGACGCTCGAGGAAGAGCGGGTGCTGGAACGGCACTGGAAGGGCTTCGTCAAGGCCGGCGCCAAGCTTGCCAAGGCCGAGCAGGAGCGGCTTGCCGATATCAACGAAAAGCTTGCCGGGCTCGGCGCCAAGTTCGGCCAGAACGTTCTGGGCGACGAGAAGAGCTGGTCGCTGAAATTGTCCGACGAGGCCGAGCTCGACGGCCTGCCGGCGTTCCTGCGTGATGCCATGGCATCCGCGGCCCGCGAACGCGGCGAGGCGGCCGGGTATATGGTGACGCTGTCGCGCTCGATCATCGAGCCGTTCCTCACCTTCTCGACCCGCCGGGACCTGCGCGAACAGGCTTTCAGGGCCTGGGCGGCGCGCGGACAAAACGGCGGCGAGACCGACAATCTCGGCATCGTGCGCGAGACGCTGGCGCTGCGGGCGGAAAAAGCAAAACTGCTCGGATACGAAAATTTCGCGGCCTACAAGCTCGACAACACGATGGCGAAGACGTCCGATGCGGTGAATACGCTGCTCCGCCAGGTATGGGACAAGGCGCGTTCCAAGGCGCTGGAGGAAGAGGCGAGCCTTGGCGGCCTGATCGCCGAGGAGGGCAAGAACCACGAGGTCATGCCCTGGGACTGGCGTTATTATGCCGAGAAGCTGCGGCAGCGGACCTTCGATTTCTCCGAAACCGAGCTGAAGCCCTATCTGCAGCTCGAAAAGATCATCGAGGCCTGTTTCGATGTCGCCGATCGCCTGTTCGGCATCAAGGCGGTCGAGGTGAAGGGTGTTTCGGCCTATCACCCGGATGTGCGGGTGTTCGAGATCCGCGACAGGGACGGTTCGCTGAAGGCGCTGTTCCTCGGCGACTATTTTGCCCGGTCCTCGAAGCGCTCCGGCGCCTGGATGAATTCCCTCCAGTCGCAGCATAAGCTGCCGCTGAAGAACGGCGCGACAGGCGAGCTGCCGATCATCTACAACGTCTGCAATTTCGCCAAGCCCGCCGAAGGCAAGCCGGCCTTGTTGTCGATCGACGACGCCCGCACCCTGTTCCACGAATTCGGCCACGCGCTGCACGGCATGCTGTCGGACGTCACCTATCCGTCGGTCTCCGGCACCGGCGTGTCGCGCGATTTCGTCGAACTGCCGTCGCAGCTTTACGAGCACTGGCTGACCGTGCCGGAAATCCTGGAAAAATATGCCGTGCACTACGAAACCGGCAAACCGATGCCGAAGGCGCTGCTCGACAAGGTGCTGGCGGCCCGCACCTTCAACGCCGGCTTCGCGACGGTGGAATTCACCTCCTCGGCGCTGGTGGACATGGCGTTTCATACCCGCGGAGCGATCGAAGATCCGATGGCGGTGCAGAAGGAAGTGCTCGACGAGATCGGCATGCCGGCCTCCATCGTCATGCGCCACGCGACGCCGCATTTCCAGCACGTGTTTTCGGGCGACGGTTATTCGGCGGGCTACTATTCCTACATGTGGTCGGAAGTGCTCGATGCGGATGCCTTCTCCGCCTTCGAGGAAACCGGCAATGCCTTCGATCCGGTCATGGCGCGCAAGCTCAAGAACAACATCTACTCCGTCGGGGGCTCGATCGATCCGGAAGAGACCTACAAGGCATTCCGCGGAAAGTTGCCGGATCCGAAGGCGATGCTGAAGAAAAAGGGCCTGGCGATGGTCGAGGAGCTTTCCGGCAGCGACGCCTGAGCGCATTGCGATCCCGGTCTTACGGGAGTAAAACAGGGCCGAAGATTTGCCGATCATCGGCCTGTCATGCGGCCGCCGTAATACCGAAGCGCCGGATCGCAACATCGATCTGGCGGCAGTCGCGCGAGGGGTCGATCTGGCTCGGCGTGGCCATGGCCTTCATTGCAATCGTGGCGACCGCCTTCCTGCCGCTCCTCTTGGCCACCTCTTGAGGCGCAGCGGGCTGGTGGCGAAACAGCCATCAACCATCATCGCGCTCACCCCTTTCGCAAATGCGAAAAACAGGGTATGAGGCCGCAAAACGAATTGGGTGCCGCCTCCCGTTGCCGCGCCAAGAGCTCAGAGATTCAAAACATGAAAATGCGAAATATCGCGATCATCGCACACGTCGACCATGGGAAGACCACTCTTGTCGACGAACTTCTGAAGCAGTCCGGCTCGTTCCGTGACAACCAGCGCACCACCGAGCGCATGATGGACAGCAACGATCTCGAAAAAGAACGTGGCATCACCATCCTTGCCAAGGCGACCTCGATCGAGTGGAAGGGCGTTCGCGTCAACATTGTCGACACCCCCGGCCACGCCGACTTCGGCGGCGAAGTCGAGCGCATCCTGTCGATGGTGGACGGCGCGATCGTTCTCGTCGACTCGTCCGAAGGCCCGATGCCGCAGACCAAATTCGTGGTCGGCAAGGCGCTGAAGGTCGGCCTTCGCCCGATCGTCGCGATCAACAAGATCGACCGTCCGGACGGCCGCCACGAGGAAGTCATCAACGAAGTCTTCGACCTCTTCGCCAATCTCGACGCCACCGACGAACAGCTCGATTTCCCGATCCTCTACGGGTCCGGTCGCGATGGCTGGATGAACGTCAATCCGGAAGGCCCGAAGGATGAGGGTCTCGCCCCGCTTCTCGACCTGGTGCTGAAGCACGTTCCCGAGCCGAGCGTCGGCGAAGAAGACGGCGCGTTCCGCATGATCGGCACGCTGCTCGAAGCCAACCCCTTCCTCGGCCGCATCATCACCGGCCGTATTCATTCCGGCTCGATCAAGCCGAACCAGCCCGTCAAGGTGCTGTCCCAGGACGGCAAGACGGTCGAAACCGGCCGTATCTCCAAGATCCTCGCCTTCCGCGGCATCGAGCGTACGCCGATCGACGAAGCGCATGCGGGCGACATCGTCGCCATCGCCGGCCTCTCAAAGGGCACCGTCGCCGACACGTTCTGCGATCCCTCGGTCACCGAGGCGCTGCATGCACAGCCGATCGACCCGCCGACCGTTACCATGTCCTTCCTCGTCAACGACTCACCCCTTGCCGGCACCGAAGGCGACAAGGTGACGAGCCGCGTTATCCGCGACCGCCTGTTCAAGGAAGCCGAAGGCAATGTCGCGCTGAAGATCGAGGAAGCCGAGGGCAAGGATTCGTTCTACGTTTCCGGCCGTGGCGAATTGCAGCTCGCCGTGCTGATCGAAACCATGCGCCGCGAAGGCTTCGAGCTTGCCGTGTCGCGTCCGCGCGTCGTGATGCACAAGGCCGAGGACGGCACGCTGATGGAGCCGATCGAGGAAGTCGTCATCGACGTCGATGAGGAGCATTCCGGCGTCGTCGTGCAGAAGATGTCCGAGCGCAAGGCCGAAATGGCCGAGCTGCGTCCGTCGGGCGGCAGCCGCGTTCGCCTGGTATTCTTCGCGCCGACCCGCGGCCTGATCGGCTACCAGTCGGAACTTCTGACCGATACCCGCGGCACTGCGATCATGAACCGCCTGTTCCACGACTATCAGCCCTACAAGGGCGAGATCGGCGGCCGCACCAACGGCGTGCTGTTGTCCAACCAGGCCGGCGAAGCCGTTGCCTATGCGATGTTCAACCTGGAAGACCGTGGCCCGATGATCATCGAGCCGGGCGAAAAGGTCTATATGGGCATGATCATCGGCATTCACAGCAGAGACAACGACCTTGAGGTCAATGTCCTCAAGGGCAAGCAGCTGACCAACATCCGTTCTGCCGGCAAGGACGAAGCCGTCAGGCTGACCCCGCCGATCCGCATGACGCTCGACCGCGCGCTGTCCTGGATCCAGGACGACGAGCTGATGGAAGTGACGCCGAAGAACATCCGGCTGCGCAAGACCTATCTCGACGCCAACGACCGCAAGCGCTTCGGCAAGGCGAAAATCGCCTGATTTCGACAGCATGCTCTGAGCCTTTCAAAACCCGGCAGAAATGCCGGGTTTTTTTCTGTGCCTGAGACCCGGCCGGCCTTGTCGCAAAGGTTAAAAACACGTTAACGTTGCCGCGTCGTCCACATGAGAAGTCTGTGGGCAATCCGCTCTACACACATTGGTGGAATGGCGGATTGCCAGCATCAGGGCCTAGAGTAAACGTTATGAAAACGTTATCGATCGATGTCCGGCGGGCCGAACCGCAAGACGCTCGCGCTATTTCCGAGGCGCACCGCCAGGCATGGACCCAGGCCTATGCAGGCCTCATTCCCCACAAGCCGCTCACCCAGATGCTGGAGCGCCGGGGCGAGGCATGGTGGCGCAAGGCGACCCGCGGACCCGCGACCCTGCTGGTGCTCGATGTCGCAGACCAGGTCGCCGGTTACGCCACGATCGGCCTCAACCGGGCGCGTGCCCTGCCTTACGACGGCGAGGTCTACGAGATCTATCTGCGTCCGGAATTTCAGGGCATCGGCCTTGGCCGCCGCCTGTTCGGCGAAAGCCGCCGGCTCCTGAAGTCGCTCGGCTGCGAAGGCCTCGTCGTCTGGTGCCTGGAGGACAGCGAGCATGCGGCGCGTTTCTTCCGCCGGCACGGCGGCGTGGACCTTGCCGAAGGCATGGAAGATTTTGGCGGCACTCAGCTTCGCAAGATCGGTTTCGTCTGGTCCTGAACGGTCAGCCTTCAACCCCCTGAATTTGAACGCTTTCTAGTGTTGCGGCGCCTAGCGCGGTTCAACATTGGCGTCAAAGCCTTGTTGCCTTGCAGCATGATTCCCGCTATCGACGCTTAACTTTGTTGAACCTCATCGGGGACCAGAATGCGTATCGATGCAATTTCCGTTGGCAAGAATCCGCCTGAAGACGTCAACGTCATCGTTGAAGTGCCGGTCGGCGGCCAGCCGATCAAGTACGAAATGGACAAGGAAGCCGGCGCTCTCGTCGTCGATCGCTTCCTCTACACGCCGATGACCTATCCGGGCAATTACGGCTTCGTACCGCACACGCTTTCGGAAGACGGCGACCCGATCGACGTCCTCATCTGCAACACCCGTCCGCTGGTTCCGGGCTGCGTCATCAACGTGCGCCCGATCGGCGTGATGATCATGGAAGACGACGGCGGCAAGGACGAGAAGATCATCGCCGTCCCGGTTCCGAAGCTGACCCAGCGCTACGACAAGATCAAGAACTACACCGACATGCCCGAGATCACGCTGAAGCAGATCGAGCACTTCTTCGAGCACTACAAGGATCTGGAGCCCGGCAAGTGGGTGAAGATCGGCGGCTGGCAGAATGTCGACGTGGCAAAGACGCTGATCATCGAAGCCATCGAGCGCTACAAGGCCCAGAAGTAAGCCGTCAGGCCTTCAGGACCTTTTTGAATTTCTCCTCCAAATCCTCCGGGTCGCCATCGATCCGGAGGATTTTTTTGCGCGCGGTTTCGCCCGAGAGGATCGAAATGGAGGATTTGGGAAGGCGGAACGTATCGGCCAAGAGCAGGATCAGCGCCTTGTTGGCCTTGCCGTCCTCCGGCACGGCGGTGACGCGTGCCTTCAGGAACACCTCGCCATCGGCGGCGGTCTCAATGCCCTCGACGGCATTGCGGCCCGAATTCGGCGTAAGCCGGATTGCGAGCCGCAGATGGTCGGAATGCTTGCTGTAAGCGCCGCTCACGCAACCAGCGGATAGATCGACGTCCACATCAGCGAGCGAATGAAGAAGATGATCAGGAGCAGGATGACGGGCGAGATATCGATGCCGCCGAGGTCCGGCATGATGCGACGGATGGGACGCAGCGCCGGTTCGGTGACGGCGAAGAGGAAACGGCCGATCGCATCGACGAACTGGTTTCTCGAATTGATGACGTTGAAGGCATAGAGCCACGAGAAGATGGCGCTGGCAATCAGCACCCAGGTATAGAGGTTCAAGGCCAAATCGATGGTCTGAAACAGGGCGAGCATTAACGTCTCCATTTCTTTGTTGACAGACATGTAGACATTGGCGAACTAACGGGCAAGTGCCGCGCCCGCGCCTCATCCGATTCATGTTTAACGGGCGACGGGCACGCTGCCGGCCTCCGGCTCCGCTGAAAGTGTTGCCTCATGTCCATTTCTGCCTCGGGCGATCGTTTCGCCGCCTTCCGGCACTCATCTTATACTCGCTTCTTCTTTTCCCGACTTTTCTCGGCTTTTGCGATCCAGATCATCAGCGTCGCGGTCGGCTGGCAGATGTACGACGAGACCAGCAATCCGCTTTATCTCGGCCTGATCGGCCTTTTCCAGTTCCTGCCGTCGCTGCTCCTGATCCTCGTCACCGGTTCGGTCGCCGACCGCTATAACCGACGCGCGATCATGGCGATCTGCATGGTGGTCGGGGCGCTCTGCGCCGGCGCCCTTCTGGCTCTCACCGTCACCCATTCGTTTTCGCCCTGGCCGGTGTTCGGCATCCTGATCGTGTTCGGGATCGAACGGGCCTTCATGGGGCCGGCGGTCCAGTCGCTCGGTCCGAACCTGGTCCCGGAACAGGACCTGCCGAACGCAGTCGCCTGGAATTCCTCGTCCTGGCAGACGGCGGCGATCCTCGGCCCGGTTGCCGGCGGCCTGCTTTACGGCATCAGCGCGGTTTCCGCCTATTCGGTCGCACTGGTCTTCCTCATCCTCGCCGCCGCCCTGGTGTTCATGATCCCGAAGCCTCCGCAGCGCAACGCTGCGGAAAAGGTGAGCTGGGGCCAGATCCTGGCCGGCTTCCACTTCATCTCGCGGGAGAAGATCGTGCTCGGAGCGATCTCGCTCGACCTCTTCGCGGTCCTGCTTGGCGGCGCGGTGGCGCTGATGCCGATCTTTGCGCGTGACATTCTCGAACTCGGCCCCTGGGGCCTCGGCATGCTGCGGGCAGCACCGGGCGTCGGGGCGATCGTCGTCGCGATCTACCTTGCTTTCTACCCGATCCGCCACCATGCCGGTCTGGCGATGTTCATCGGCGTCGGGCTGTTCGGCATCGGCACGCTGGTCTTCGGCCTTTCAGCGACACCCTGGCTGTCGATCTCGGCACTGATGCTGATGGGAGCGTCCGACATGATCTCGGTCTATGTGCGCGAGACGCTGATCGCGCTCTGGACGCCGGACGAGGTGCGCGGCCGGGTCAACGCGGTCAACATGGTGTTCGTCGGTGCGTCCAACGAGCTCGGGGAGTTCCGGGCGGGTACGATGGCCTCGATCTTCGGCGCCGTACCGGCCGTGGTGATCGGCGGTGTCGGCACGCTGGGCGTCGCGATCATCTGGGCCATGGGCTTCCCGAAGCTGCGCAGGATCGACAGTCTCGATGCGCCGGACCGGGAGGACCGGGAAGAGAGATCGGTTCAGCCGGCCTGAAGCGCCGGCTGTCGACCGTGTCCGATCTGTTCGCCGTCGGCCTGCGTGCCGTGGGCCTGCGGGTCGAAGACGAGATCGAGGAAATTCCAGAGCCATTCCTTGAGCGGCGCGTCGAAGATCATCCGGCCCTCCAGGTGGTCGCGGCCCGCCTGTGCATTCGGCATGGTGAAACGCTCGGCGCCATGCACGACCCAGCGCTGCATCATGGCCCGTGTCAGTTCCGCGTGGAACTGCAGGCCCCAGGCGTTGTCGCCGTAGCGGATCGCCTGGTTGGGATAGGCGTCGCCTTCGGCAAGCAGCTGCACGCCGCGCGGGATGTCGAAGCCTTCGCGGTGGAAGTGATAGACCATTTTCGGCCATTTCATCAGCAGCCGGCCGTGTTCTGTAGCGCGTAGCGGGTACCAGCCGATTTCGGTGAGGCCGTTTTTCTCCGCGGCGACCGTGCCGCCGAGATGGCGCACCATCATCTGCGCGCCGAGGCAGATGCCGAGATAGGGCTTGTTCTCCCTGAGTGGAACGCCGATCCAGTCGATCTCCGTCTTGACGAACGGATCCGGATCGTTGGCGCTCATCGGCCCGCCGAAGATCACCGCGCCGGAATGATCGGCCATGGTGTCCGGCAGGGGATCGCCGAGCACGGGGCGGCGGATATCGAGAGGGAAACCCTTGTCGGAAAGCATCTGGCCGACGCGCCCGGGCGACGAGCGCTCCTGGTGCAGCACGATGAGCACGGGAAGTTTTCGGGTATGACGGGAGGGAAACATCAGCATTTCAACAACGTCCTCAGTCTCCTCCCTCATCTCCTCCGGTTGCACGGGCGGCGGCCTGCTGGCGCTCCAGAACCCTGTCGCGCGCCGAGACGCCCAGAAGATCGGCGATCCTCCAGATCACGTGATCTTCGATCTCGCTGCGCTGGCCGTCGGCATAAACGATATCCCAGAGGATGCCGAGAAGCTCGACGCGGTCCTCTTCGTCGACGAGATGTTTTCTAAGATCGGAAGTGAAGCGGTAATAGTCAACCGCCTCGCTGCCGGCCTGATGGCCGACCTCGATCAAAGCCTTCAGGCGATCCTCGCTCAAGTCGTAACGTTCGCGCAGCAGGTCGCGAAACTTCTGCTGTTCCCGGGGCGAGACGTTGCCATCCGCCTCCATTACCTGGAAACAGAGCGCGACAAACGCCACCCGCGGATCATCGGGGGCGAATTCTTGCGTATGGTGAGACCCTGTCAGAGTTTGGAGGAAGGCCTGAATGCGATCTAACATCTATCTCCAGGCCCTCGCCATTCTAGAACAGCCGGAGCCTCGTTGTGGGCTGCGCGGCATCGGGATCTTTCACACCCGGATCATCCGGCGGGCGGCCGAAAAAGGGAACGGGTTCCTCCTCATTTTCAGGGGATTTTCCGTCCTTCGGCGTCACATTCGCCGGGGCTGGTGTTTTTGCTGCAACAGCTAACTCCTTCTGAGGGGGCTTTGCCTCCTGCGGGGCCGGCTTGACCTCGACCAGAATAGGCTTGGGGGGCTCTTCTGTCGCCGTGTCGGTCTTCGCCTCGCTGATCGTGACAGGCGGCAGGCTGGCGATCGCGGTATCGGCCGCGAGCGAACCTTCCTCGACCGGGCCTTCGAGCTGGTCGAACGGCGCCTTCCACTCGAAAGCATCGAGCCGGCCGGTCACCGGAGAGAGCGGCAGCCATTTTTCCGAGACGAAACCATCGGCGACCCAGGCGGGGTTCCGCGGTGCGCGCAACGCTTGCGCCATCCAGTGGCGAACGCGGCCCTGGTCGCCGGTTTCGGCTTCCTCGATATCGGCGAGCAACAGGTAGACGGCCTCCCGCGGCTGCATGCGGGCGGCGGCTTCCGCCTTGGCACGCGCCTTCTTGAATTGCTGGGCATCGAGCGCGGCCTGGGCCACGGCCAGCAGCGATTCGACATTGTTGGGGCGCATCGCCTCGAGCTTTTCGGCGCGTTTCAGCCGGTCGACGGTGCTGTCGCCGCTGCGGGCGCGGATATAGGCGCCGGCGATTTCCGGATGCGGGCCGAGCTTCCAGACACCTTCGAGGGTGGACGCGGCCTTGCGGACGTTGTCCTCGCGCAGCCAGGCCTTGGCGGCGATGACGGCGGCGGGCACGAGATCCTTGGCGAGCTTCAGGGCTGCCATCGCATCGTCGCGGGCGCCCTTCGGATCGCCTTCCAGCCGGTCGTTTGCCTTGGCGGTCAGGAGCACGGCCTTCCAGCGTTCGGCCTGCGGCTTTTCGAGTATATTGGCCATGCGCTGCTGGTCGAGCAGGCGGATCGCATCGTCCCAGCGGCCGGCCTGGCTGCGGGATTCGAGCGTCGCCTGGGCAGCCCAGGGCAGGTAGGGCGCGTGTTCGACGGCCTTTTCGGCATATTGGCGGGCGGCCTCGTTGGCGCCGAGCCGGCGGGCTTCCATGTAGAGGCCGCGCAGGCCCAGTTCGCGGGTTTCCGGATCCTCGGCCATCTGCTCGAACTTCTTGCGCGCTTCGTCGTGCTTGCCTTCGATCAGGGCTGCCTGGGCTTCGAGGAGATGGATCAGGGGTTCCTGATCGGCGCTGATCAGGCCGCGGGTGCGAAGGCTCATCTTGCGGGCGAGCAACGCATTGCCGGCGCCGGCGGCGATCAGACCGGTCGACAGCGCCTGGTAACCACGGTCGCGCTTGCGGGCGCGAAAATAACGGCGGACGGAATAGGGCGAGGTCCAGACCACGCCGACGATCCACCAGAGGAGCATTGCGGCGCCGACCAGCGCGACCATGGCGGTCGTGGCCACCATCAGGCTCATTTCGATCAGCTTGCCCTGCCAGGTGATGGAAATCAGGCCGGGGCGATCCGCAAGCCAGGAGAAACCCCAGCCGAGAGCCAGCACCACAACGAGAAAAATGAAAAGTCTGACCATCCGGTTCTTCCGTCCTCAGCCTTGGGTGCCGGCGACGGCGCGCGTCAGCGTTCCGCCCACGAGATTTTCCACCTGAATGCGGGCATCGAGCTTCTGCTTGAAATCGCGCGAAACCGCCTTTGCCGGTTCCGGCAGCGCATCCCACTCACGGGCGGAGGCCTGGAGATCGCCGTTGCGCAGCGCATTTTCCATGCGGGCGACGACCGCATCCGGTGTTTCGCCCTGGACGTCGCCGACCCGGCGAACCTTGACCACCGACATGGCGGAGGAAAGCAGCCGGCTGGCAATGCCCTCGTTCGGGTCCGACTGGACGGTCGCCTCCAGCATGGCATCGGCAATGCGGGGGAAATCGCGCTGCAGTTCGGCGCGCGCGGGCACGCCGGCTGACGCGAACTTTTGCAGGTCGGCGACGGCGGGATCGTCACCGGCGACGGTCACGAAGGTCTGCAGTTCGGTTTCGAACGGGCCGCCGCGATCGATGCCGGCCTTGAGGGCGGCGGCTGCGACGGCGCGTGCGACCTGCTGTTCCGGGCCGCGGTCGTTCAGCTTGGCCTCGGCCTGGTCCAGGCGCTGGGCGAGACCGGAATTAGCGCTCGCCGCCGACTGGACGGTGGCGCGGAGCCGGTCGAGATCGGCCTTCAGGGCGCCAAGCGCCTGTTCGCTGGCACCGTTCGACGCCCGGGGCGCTGATTCAAGAGCCGCAACCCGGCTGGCGAGCGCGGCATCGGGGGCCGCTGCTGCGGCAGGCCGGTTTTTGAGCGCTGCGATTTCCTGGCGCAGTGCGGCGATCTCGGAGGAGAGGCCGGCCGTGTTTGAGGCCGCCGGGGCGGGCGTGGCGCCGGGCAGGTAACCGGCATATTGCATGCTGCCGGCCAGCAGCAACGCGACGATGCCGCCGAAAATGCCGGCCGCGATCAACGTCGACGTGGCAGGGCTCGGGCGATGGTGCGGGGCGGGTGTCGATTCTGGTTCGGGCGCCACGGTTGCGGGTTGCGGTTCGCTCTGGGCGGCGGCAGACCAGGGATCGTCATAACGCGGCTCGTCTGCGGCCGAGGAGCCGGATTCCGGTTCTTCCGTCGGCTCGGGCTTGGCCGGCTCTTCGCCCATTGCGGAAATGTCTTCGGCGGGTTCCGTGGCGCTCACCGCGTCGTCGGTGTCGTTGCTGCGGACGGGCTCGGCGACGACATCAGACTGCTCGGCGGTCAAGTCGATCGTGACCGGCTCCTTGTCCGTCTTGGATCGGCGGGGTGGTTGTTCCGGTACCATCTCGACCTCTTTTTGCATGCGCTCACAGGAAACTAGTGGGTGGGTCTTAGGAAAGAAAGGGGCGGGCGGGATTTTGGCGCCACACCTCGACTAAAGGAGTGCCAATACCCCATCCTCGTCAGGGTGGCTGGCGATCTTGATATTTCTATGGAATTCCCGCGGAATGATTTCGGCGACATTGTCGCTGAGGCAGAGGAACCGTAGGGACGCGAGTTCCTGAAGGTGCAGCGCAGCGAAATCGCAGAAAAGCCGGGTATTTTCCCGCGAATAGAGAAGCACGGCATCCGCCGGCGGATCGAGGAGCGTGCCGCGAACATAAGCTTCATCGTAGGCGATGGGTGTCATTTCGTAGATTTCTGCGGTTAGGAACGGTACCGCCGCCGCGTGCAGGCCATCTTCGAATTTTGTCGAGCGCGGCCTGCCGGCAAGATAGAGCAGCGGAGCGTCGAACGAAGGTGCATCGCTTGCGATGATTTTCGCGAGTTCGGCGCCTGTGCCGGGCCCGCGGCGAATATTCCGGAAGCCGGCATCTTCGGCAGCCTTTGCCGTCGTTTCGCCAACGGCAAAGAGGGTTTGGCCGAGAAATGGGATGAGACGCTCGCCCAACGCGGACAGCACGCGCAGGGCCTCGGCGCTGGTGACGGCCAGCGCGGAATGGCGGCTGGCGAGCGCGGCCTCGGCGACTTCCGGATGATGGATCGCCCTGGTCAGCGGCAGCAGGACCGGCTGATGGCCGAGGTCTTGCAGTCGCTCGGCAGTGCGCCGGGCCGAGCTTTCGGGGCGGGTAACGACGACCCGCATCGCTTTACGACCAGCCTTCGAAAAAATCGGCGCCGGCCGCCGCGCGAACGGCTTCGCCGGCCTGGCGGCCGAGCTTTTCCGCGTTGGCGCGTTTGCCTTCGGTCTCGATCGAATGTTCCTTTCGACCATCCGGCGTCAGGATCAGTCCTGAGAATTTCAGGTGGTCGCCTTCGCAGATGGCGTAACCGCCGATCGGGGTGCGGCAGGAACCGTCGAGGGCTGCCAGGAAGGCGCGTTCGCAGGAGACCGCGTCATAGGTCGGGCGATCGTTGATCGGGTCGAGAAGCGCGTCGATGCGGGCGTCACTGACACGGCTTTCGACGCAGATCGCGCCCTGCGCCGGTGCAGGGGGAAAGTCCTGCGGATCGAGCAGTTCGGTGACGACATCCTGCTTGGCGAGGCGCTTGAGCCCAGCATAGGCAAGCAGGGTCGCATCCACCTGGCCTTCGCTCAGCTTGCGCAGCCGCGTTTCGACGAGGCCGCGGAAGGTGATGACCTCGATGTCCGGACGGATGCGGCGGATCAGCGCCTGGCGGCGCAGCGACGAGGAGCCGACGGTGGCGCCATCCGGAAGTGCTGCCAGCGTATGGGCGGTGCGGCCGATAAACGCATCGCGAAAATCCTCGCGGGGCAGGTAGGCGGCGAGACGCAGGCCGTCAGGCAGCTTGGTCGGCATGTCTTTCGAGGAATGGACGGCGAAATCGAGATCGCCGGAGATCAGCCCTTCCTCCAGTTCCTGGGTGAACAGGCCCTTGCCGCCGAGCTCGGTCAGCGCCCGGTCGGTGATGCGGTCGCCAGTGGTGGACAGCACGACGATCTCGAACATGTCCTCCGGCAGGCCATGCGCCGTCATCAGCCGTGCGCGCGTTTCGGAAGCCTGTGCGAGCGCCAGCGGGCTGCCGCGCGTGCCGATCCGGAAAGGTTTTGTTTGCATCCGCGTCATTCCATTGTTACCGGAGGCTTTCGTAGACCGGTTTATCCGGCATCGCAATTATCGATAGGCGTATGGCGACCTTTCTTCGCATCCTCGGCATTGAAACTAGCTGCGACGAGACGGCGGCTTCCGTCGTCGCGCGCCATGAGGACGGCCGCGGCGAAATCCTCTCCGACATCGTGCTTTCGCAGCTCGACGAACACAGCGCCTATGGCGGCGTCGTGCCGGAGATCGCGGCGCGCGCGCATGTCGAGGCGCTGGACGGACTGATCGAGGAAGCGCTGGCGCGCGCCAATGTGTCGCTCGACGAGATCGATGCGGTCGCCGCGACCTCCGGACCGGGCCTGATCGGCGGGCTGATCGTCGGGCTGATGACCGCCAAGGCGATCGCGCGGGCGGCCGGCAAACCACTGCTGGCGATCAACCACCTCGAAGGCCATGCGCTGACGGCGCGGCTGACCGACGGGCTTTCCTTTCCCTACCTGATGCTGCTCGTGTCCGGCGGTCACACCCAGCTGGTGCTGGTGCGCGGCGTCGGCGAATACGAGCGCTGGGGCACGACGATCGACGATGCGCTCGGCGAGGCCTTCGACAAGACGGCAAAGCTGCTCGGTCTGCCCTATCCCGGCGGGCCGGCTGTCGAGAAGGCGGCTTTGAAAGGCAATCCGGACCGGTTCTCGCTGCCGCGGCCGCTGGTCGGCGAAGCGCGGCTCGACTTTTCCTTCTCGGGCCTCAAGACGGCGGTGCGGCAGGCGGCGACCGAGATCGCCCCCTTGAGCGAGCAGGATGTCGCCGATATCTGCGCCTCGTTCCAGAAGGCGATTTCCCGGACACTGCGCGACCGCATCGGCCGCGGGCTGGCGCGCTTCAAACAGGAATTCGCGCATCTCGATGTCGACCGGGCGCTGGTCGTCGCCGGCGGGGTTGCCGCCAATCAGGAAATCCGCCGGACGCTGCAGGCGCTCTGCATCGAAAACGGTTTCCGCTTCATCGCGCCGCCGCTGAGACTCTGCACCGACAATGCGGCGATGATCGCCTGGGCGGGGCTCGAGCGGATGGCGGAGGAACTGCCGACCGACGGTTTCGACGTGGCCCCGCGTTCGCGCTGGCCGCTCGACAAGGACGCCAAGACCCTGCTCGGGTCCGGCAAGCGAGGAGCCAAGGCATGAGCGGTGCGGAGAAAATCGTCGTCATCGGCGCCGGCGCCTTCGGGACCGCGCTTGCCGCCGTGATTTCGCTGGAAGGCCGGCATCCGGTCACCCTGATCGGCCGCGATCCTTCGCTGATGAGCGATCTGCGCGACGACCGGGTGCATGATGCCGCACTTCCCGGCGTGCCCCTGCCGGATGCGCTGGAGTTTTCCGCCGAGCCGGATGCGATCGGCGAGGCAAGCCTCGTGCTCTTCGCCATGCCCTCGCAGGCGCAGGCGGATGCGGCGCGGCATTACGGTCCTTATCTTGCCGACGGCGCGGTGGTCGTCACCTGCGCCAAGGGCATCGACAGGTCTTCCGGCCGGTTGCTGACCGAGCTGCTGGAGGCGGAATTGCCGCATCATCCGGTCGCGGTGCTTTCGGGGCCGGGTTTTGCGGCCGATATCGCCCGGGGCCTGCCGACGGCGATGGCGATTGCGGCGGGGGATGAGGCATTGGCGGAACGGCTCGCCAACGCGCTCTCCAGCCGCACCTTCCGCCTCTATGCTTCCACCGACCGGATCGGTGTTCAGCTCGGCGGCGCGCTGAAGAACGTGCTGGCTATCGCCTGCGGCATCATCGAAGGCGCCGGGCTCGGCGAATCGGCGCGCGCCGCACTGATCTCGCGCGGTCTTGCGGAAATGTCGCGGCTGGTCGAGGCGATGGGCGGCAAGGCGGATACGGTGCGGGGTTTGTCGGGCCTCGGCGACCTGGTGCTGACCGGCACCAGCCATCAATCGCGCAACCTGCGTTTCGGCATCGCGCTCGGCAGAGGCGAGGGCACTCAGGCCGGCGGACCGCTGGTCGAAGGGGCGTTTGCGGCATCCGTCGCGGCGCGTCTGGGCAAGAAATTTTCGGTCGAACTGCCGGTCACCCACGCGGTGGCCGATATCATCGACGGCAAGCTCGATATCATGACGGCCATGGAACAGCTGATGACCCGGCCGATCACCACCGAATAAGACATTCCCCCAAAAGGATCATGCAAGGAGAGACTGATGCTGTTTGCGTTTCTGTGCACCGACAAGCCCGGCCATCTGAACGTCCGGATGGAAACCCGCCCCACCCATCTGGAGCATCTGAACAAGCTCAATGCAGAGGGTGTGCTGAAGTTCGCAGGCCCGTTCCTCGATGAGGACGGCAAGCCGAACGGCAGCCTCGTGGTCGTCGAAGCCGCCGACATGGCCGCCGCCCGCCTGATCGCCGAAGCCGATCCCTATTACCTGGCCGGCCTGTTCGAGAAGGTCGAAGTGAAGGCTTGGAACTGGGTCTTCAACAAGCCGGAGTGAGGCGACAGATGGCATATTGGCTTTACAAATCCGAACCGTCGTCCTGGTCCTGGGAGCAGCAGAAGGCGGCGGGCGAAAAGGGCACCGAATGGACCGGCGTGCGCAATTATCTGGCGCGCAACAACATGCGGGCCATGAAGATCGGCGACAAGGGCTTCTTCTACCATTCGAATGACGGGCTGGAGATCGTCGGCATCGTCGAGGTCTGCGCGCTGTCCCATCCCGATTCGAGCGCCAAAGGCGATCCGAAGTGGGATTGCGTCAATATCCGCGCGGTGACCGACATGCCGACGCCGGTGACGCTGAAGGATATCAAGGCGAACCCGAAGTTCGAGAAGATGTCGCTGGTGACGTCGATGCGGCTTTCGGTGCAGCCGGTGACTGACGAGGAATATTTCGAGATCTGCAAACTCGGCGGTCTCGACAATCCGCCGAAAGCGCCGGCCTGAAGCTACCTTGAAGACCGATCCCCGGACCTTCATCCTCCAAAACACGGTTCTCATGAGCCCGCCGCATGTGCCGGAAATCCGGCTGCGCTTGGCGAGCGAGGCGCATGACCTCTGGCTGAAGACGGAAGAAGACCTGGAGGAAATCGGCCTGCCGCCGCCGTTCTGGGCTTTTGCCTGGGCGGGCGGGCAGGGGCTAGCGCGCTATATCCTCGATCATCCGGAAACGGTCGTGGGCAAAAGTGTGCTCGATTTCGCCAGCGGCTCCGGCCTGGTAGCGATTGCCGCCCGGTTCGCCGGCGCCGCCGACGTGCTGGCCGCGGATATCGATCCCTGGGCTGCGAGCGCCATAACGCTGAATGCTGCGGAGAACGGAGTGGCGATGCGCACCACCGCCGACGACCAGATCGGCAAGGCTGTCGAGGCGAATGTCATCCTGGCCGGCGATGTCTTCTACGACCGCGATTTTGCGGCCGCCTTGATCCCCTGGTTGACGCGGCTTGCGAGCGAGGGAAAGCTGGTCCTGGTCGGCGATCCCGGCCGCAGCTACCTTCCGAAGGACAGGCTCAAGTCGCTGGCGGTCTATCAGGTGCCGGTCACCCGGGCGCTGGAAGACAGCGAGGTGAAGGAAACGACCGTCTGGCGGTTTGGGTAGTTGGTGCGGAGCTTGTGCTGCCGATTTGCTTTATCGCCGGGTGATCAGGCCAATCCCTCCTCGGCGAACGCCTGGATCACAGACGGACGCATCTTCATATGCTCGAAGCAGTTGCGCAGGCGAGCCGGCAGTTCGACGCCGCTCCTGGGCGCAACCATCAGAACCCAGAACAAATAGCAGTCGGCAATCGTCATCTCGTCGCTGATCAGGAATTTCCTGTCGCCCATCTGGTCCGCAAGGATGGTGAAGGCTTTCGCAAGCTTTTCGCGGGCACGCACCTTCTCCGGTTCCGGGAAGTCCTTGAAGAAGGGGACATAGTTCGCATGGATTTCGGACGACATGAAGGCGAGTGCCTCCAGCGTCCGCCACCGGGCAATGCCGCCTTCTGGCAGAAGCTTGCCGCTCCGTTCGGCAATATAGTTCAGGATGACCTGGTTTTCCGTCAGGATCGTTCCGTCATCGAGCTCAAGGGTCGGGATGTAGCCCTTCGGGTTGATCGACAAGAAATCTCGGCCGTCCTCGGTCTTCTTTTCACGGTTTATGCTGAGGAGCTTGTAGGCAATTCCGGCCTCGATGAGGGCGATATGATCGGCCAGGCTGCAGGCCGCAGGGTAGTAGAAAAGGTTCATGGTGGTCTCCTTGCGATAGGCCTGCCTCAGCAATGATTTAGCGGGGGAAGGTCTACAATGTTGACCACAGCCATTTATGTGACCAAATAATACCCGTCAAAAGCATATTTTTAGGAGCTGGTCAGATGGATGTGACCACCAAGCCGGCAGGAGCCGACTGCAAAGCTGTCGGCGAGATTCTAAGCCGGGTGGGTGACAAATGGACGATCCAGGTCGTCGTTGCATTGATGTCGGGTTCACGACGTTTCAACGGGATCAAGCGGTATGTCAGCGGTATTTCACAGCAGATGCTGACGCGGACACTCAAGACGCTCGAGCGCGACGGTATGGTCGAACGTACCGTTCACCACAGCACCCCGCCGCAGGTCGAATACACTTTGACGCCGCTCGGGCACTCGCTGGCGGAGACCGCGCATCAGCTTGCCCATTGGGCGGCAGCCCATCAGCTGGAAATCGAAGGCAATCGCCTTCAATATGACGTCCGTACATCGTGAAACGATTTGCGGTGGCTCATGCTGCGATGGTGCCGCCGAACTCGTCTCAGCCCCTCAGTTCCCGCCGCGGATGACGCAGACGCCGGATTCGTAGGAGCAGGCGTTTCCGAAACCGCGCAGGCCGCTGTCGACATCGATGATCTTGGCCTTGGGCGCGAGCACCACGCGGCCTTCCTGCGCCCACCAGTAGTCTTCCGAAAAATAGCGCGCGAAATGGATACCGAAATCGGGGATCGGGGGAGCCTGCAGCGGCCCGCTGAAAATGCCGAGCCGGCGGACGAAGGACGCCGTGCCGGTATAGAAGACGCGGAAGCTTTCCACGTCCGACGCGCGGTCCTCCCGTTCCGTCCAGCGATTGCCTGCCAGCCGGTAGACGCTGCTGTCGGCATCGCTCCGGCCGTCGCGGGCATTGGCGACGGTTGCGAGCGACGCAAAAAACGCCGCGGCGACCAGGACAGGCTTGATGCGATTCGCGATCATGGCGAAACTCCGGAGGATATGATTAACGAAACGTTATCATAAAACGGCTCCTCCCGTCCCGGCGGCAACGAAATCTTTCGAAAGTGTAGTTAATGTGACAGCCGGGTTTGAACCGCATCAGCCCCGAGAAAGCCACAATCGATTAAATTGGAAATCCGTTTGAATTGTTCTTGTCGTCCGACATTCGTACGATTAAACCACGCCCATGATGCAATGCACATTTCTTCGGCATCGCGTGCATTGCCGGGCACCCGCTCTTGATACCGCATACGACGCCGCGAGGTTCTGATGGCGAATGTGACAAATAACCGGCCCCTGTCGCCGCATCTTCAAATCTACAAATTTATTCCCACCATGGCGATGTCGATCGTTCACCGCATTACCGGTGCGGCGCTCTACTTCGGCACGCTGCTGGTCGCCGCCTGGCTGATCGCGGCCGCGTCCGGCGAGGAATATTTCAACCAGGTCAACTGGCTGTTCGGCTCGATCATCGGCCAGATCGTCCTGTTCGGTTATACCTGGGCCCTTCTTCACCATCTGCTCGGCGGCCTGCGCCACATCATGTGGGATATCGGCTACGGGTTCGAGAAGGAATTCTCGACCATGCTCGCCAAGGCCAATCTCGTGGCTTCCATCGCGCTGACCGTTCTGGTCTGGGCGATCGTGCTCATCGTTCGCTGAGGGGATCGATCATGGATATGCGCACTCCTCTCGGAAAAGTTCGCGGCCTCGGCTCGGCCAAGAGCGGCACGGAGCATTTCTGGCGTGTTCGGACCACGTCGCTCGCCCTCGTCCCGCTTCTCCTCTTCTATGTCGTCTTCCTGATCGCCTATGGCGGCAGGCCTTATGCCGAAGTGGTCGGCGCGCTCGCCAATCCCTTCGTCGCAACGATCAACGGGCTGACGGTCATCGCCAGCATCATCCACATGCGTCTCGGCATGGAAGAGATCATCCAGGACTATATCCATTCCGAAATCACGAAGATCGTTCTTCTGATCCTCAACGCCTTCTTTTCCCTCGCGGTGGGCGGCCTCTGTCTTTTCGCCGTCCTGAAAATCGCATTTGCAGGATAACCCCGTCATGGCATCCGTCACCCCCATCGCCCAGAACGGCAAGGCCTACACCTATGTCGACCATTCCTATGACGTGATCGTCGTCGGCGCCGGCGGCGCTGGCCTGCGCGCCACGCTCGGCATGGCCGAACAGGGTTTCAAGACCGCCTGCATCACCAAGGTCTTCCCGACCCGCTCGCACACCGTGGCAGCCCAGGGCGGCATTGCCGCCTCGCTGCAGAACATGACGCCGGATAGCTGGCAGTGGCACCTCTACGACACCGTCAAGGGTTCCGACTGGCTCGGCGACGTCGATGCCATGCAGTACATGGTCATGGAAGCACCGAAGGCGGTCTACGAACTCGAGCACTACGGCGTGCCCTTCTCCCGTAACGAAGAAGGCAAGATTTATCAGCGCCCGTTCGGCGGCCACATGCAGAACTTTGGCGCCGGCCCTCCGGTGCAGCGCACCTGCGCTGCGGCAGACCGTACCGGCCACGCCATCCTGCACACGCTTTACGGCCAGTCGCTGAAGAACAACGCGGAATTCTTCATCGAATATTTCGCGCTCGACCTGATCATGTCTGACGACGGACGCTGCACCGGCGTCGTCGCCTGGAATCTCGACGACGGCACCATCCATCGCTTTGCCGCCAAGATGGTGGTGCTGGCGACCGGCGGTTACGGCCGCGCCTATTTCTCGGCAACGTCTGCCCATACCTGCACCGGCGACGGCGGCGGCATGGTGGCTCGCGCGGGCCTGCCTTTGCAGGACATGGAATTCGTGCAGTTCCACCCGACCGGCATCTACGGCTCCGGCTGTCTGATCACCGAAGGCGCACGCGGCGAAGGCGGTTACCTCGTCAATTCCGAGGGCGAGCGCTTCATGGAGCGTTACGCGCCGTCGGCCAAGGACCTCGCTTCCCGCGACGTGGTTTCCCGCTGCATGACGCTGGAAATCCGCGAAGGCCGCGGCGTCGGCAAGAACAAGGACCATATCTTCCTGCATCTCGACCATCTCGATCCGGCCGTTCTGCACGAACGTCTGCCGGGCATTTCCGAGAGCGCCAAGATTTTCGCAGGCGTGGATGTGACCCGCGAGCCGATCCCGGTTCTTCCGACCGTCCACTACAACATGGGCGGCATCCCGACCAATTTCTGGGGTGAAGTGCTCAATGCCGACAGCAACAATCCGGAACGCCTGCTGCCCGGCCTGATGGCCGTCGGCGAAGCGGGCTGCGCCTCGGTTCACGGCGCCAACCGCCTCGGCTCCAACTCGCTGATCGACCTCGTGGTCTTCGGCCGCGCCGCGGCGATCCGCGCCGGCGAGGTGATCAACAAGGCCGAGCCGATCCCGGCGCTCAACATCACCGCCTGCGACAAGATCATGGAGCGTTTCGACCGCCTGCGGAACGCCAACGGCGGCACGCCGACCGCGGTGCTGCGCGACAAGATGCAGCGCACCATGCAGGACGACGCCGCCGTGTTCCGTACGCAGGAATCGCTGGAATCGGGCTGCAAGCGCATGTCGGCGATCTGGGGCGAGCTGAAGGACATCAAGGTCACAGACCGTTCGATGATCTGGAACTCGGACCTGGTCGAGACGCTGGAACTCGAAAACCTGATGGCGAACGCGATCGCCACGGTGGTCGGCGCGGAAGCCCGCAAGGAAAGCCGCGGCTCCCACGCCCGCGAGGACTACACGTCCGGCCCGTTCGGCGGCCGCGACGACGAGAACTGGCGCAAGCACACGCTCGCCTGGGTCAGCGACAACGGCGACGTCAAGCTCGACTATCGCCCGGTTCACACCGAGCTCATCGCCGAAGGCATCGATCCGTACAAGATCGAGCCGAAGGCACGAGTGTACTAGAATGAAAAAAACGGTCTTTCTGTCGGTCGTCGCGATTACTCTAACGGTGGCGTCTTCTGCCCTGACGGCCGATCGCTACAAGTTGCGCGCGCCGGGTAGCACCACGGCGGCCAGTTTCAACGATGTTGGAGTTTGGAATTCGGCCAAGGCGGCCAAAGCCGCGCATAGTTCCCTGGCTGTTGGCAATCAGTTCATGTCCAAGGACCTCGCTTGCATAGTCGATCCGGGCACTCGGGCGGAAGTACTGGAGCGGTCTGGAGCAGTGGCTTTCGTCCGCGCGAGCAATGCTCTGTTCGGTGGTTGCAAGGGTTATGTGAAGACAGAATTCCTGTCGGCAAACTAGGATCTTACCATGGTTGAACTCGCTCTTCCCAAGAACTCTCAGATGACCGAAGGCAAGACCTGGCCGAAGCCGGCAGGCGCCAAGAACGTCCGGGAATTCCGCATCTACCGCTGGAACCCGGATGACGGCCAGAACCCGCGCATCGACACCTATTATATCGATGTCGACGATTGCGGCCCGATGGTTCTCGACGGTCTGCTCTACATCAAGAACAATATCGACCCGACGCTGACGCTGCGCCGCTCCTGTCGCGAGGGCATCTGCGGCTCCTGCGCCATGAACATCGACGGCACCAACACGCTCGCCTGCACCAAGGGCATGGACGACGTGAAGGGCACCGTGAAGGTCTATCCGCTGCCGCATATGCCTGTCGTCAAGGACCTGGTTCCGGACCTCACCAACTTCTACGCCCAGCACCGCTCGATCGAGCCCTGGCTGAAGACGGTTTCGCCGCCGCCGGCCAAGGAATGGAAGCAGAGCCACGAAGACCGCCAGAAGCTCGACGGCCTCTACGAGTGTATTCTCTGCGCCTGCTGCTCGACCTCCTGTCCGAGCTACTGGTGGAACGGCGACCGTTACCTCGGCCCGGCCACCCTGCTGCAGGCCTATCGCTGGCTGATCGATAGCCGCGACGAAGCCAAGGGCGAGCGCCTCGACAATCTCGAGGATCCCTTCCGGCTCTATCGCTGCCACACGATCATGAACTGCGCCCAGACCTGCCCCAAGGGCCTGAACCCGGCCAAGGCGATTGCCGAAATCAAGAAGATGATGGTCGAGCGCCGCGTCTGAGGCGTTCTCGACAATTTGATGCCGCATTCGGTCCCCGCGTCGCCGGGACCGGATGCATCGCAGCATTCTTCTTGGGTCAGCCATGCCGAATTGTTCCAATACGACTTGATTAACCAAGGTGGTTTACGATAATTCGGTCTCAATTCAGTGGCATCGGTGGCGGGTCAAGCTGAAAGCAGGAGTTAGATGATGCAGTTCAGATACGTGGCGACGGGACTTGTTCTTGCCTTGGCACTGGCCGGTTGCCAGCGCACCTCCTATAGCCCTTATAGCGATCTGCCCGCCCAACCCTCTCAGCCGGCGCCGCTTCAGGCGCAGCCGGTGCCGTCCGTTCAGGGCGGCCAGCTGCCGCCGCCTCCCGGCGCTGCGGGTTCCTCCCAGTTCCCGAGCGCGCCCGGCGCAAATCCTGCCATGGCGTCGGCCAATGCCGCACCGCCTGCGACTGCGCTCGACATCAAGAAGGAAGCGATGGTCGGCAATTGGCGTGTGTCCAATTCCGGTTCGTCCTGCGACATGTTCCTGACACTCACCAATCTCGGCGGCGGTTCGCGCGGCGGCACCCGTGGCTGTGCCGGCGAACTGACGGCGATGGGTTCCTGGGACGTGTCGGGCAAGATGGTCCAGTTCAAGAACCGGGCCGGCGACGTGATCGGACGCGTCTACAAGAGCGCCGAGAACCGCTTCGACGGTACGATGAACTCCGGCCAGCCGGTCAGCCTCAGCCGCTAGGCGGTCCCCACAGTATCGAGGGCGTCCGGTTGGAACCCATTCCCGAATACACGACGAGCGTCGGCGAGGAGCTGAAGGCTTTGACTGTGTCGGGTGTGCTGACCGCCGACGCAGCCCAGCTGGCGGTTGCCGCCAAGCTCGACCATCTGCTGACCTGCCTTCGCGAGACGGGGCCTGCGAAGAAGAAAAGTGCGCTCGGCTGGCTTTTCGCCAAGGGCGGTGGCCGGCCGCGCGAAATCCGCGGACTCTACGTGCATGGCAGCGTCGGGCGCGGCAAGACCATGCTGATGGACATGTTCTTCAAGAAGGCGCCGACCACAAAGAAGCGCCGGGCGCATTTCCACGAGTTCATGGCGGATGTGCATAATCGCATTCACGACCATCGCCAGACGCTGAAGCGCGGCGAGACGAAGCAGGCCGATCCGGTGCCGCCGGTCGCTGCCGCCCTCTTCGCGGAAGCCGAGCTTCTCTGCTTCGACGAATTCTCGGTCACCGACATCACCGATGCGATGATCCTGGCGCGGCTGTTCACGGAGCTGTTCGGGCTCGGTTGCGTGCTGGTCGCGACCTCCAACGTGGCCCCCGGCGATCTCTACAGGGACGGGCTGAACCGCGGGCTGTTCCTGCCGTTCATCGCGCTTCTCAACCGCTACGTGGACGTGGTCACCCTCGACTCGCCCAACGACTACCGCATGCAGAAGCAAGCAAGCCTGCCGGTCTACGTGACGCCGCTCGATGCGCGCGCCGACGCCGCGATGGAATCCGCCTGGCACCAGGTGACCGAAGGCAAGAAGGCGGCGCCTGCCGAGATCCCCATGAAGGGCCGCAGCATCCACGTGCCCTCCGCCGCCGGGCGGGCGGCGCGCTTCGATTTCAAGGACATCTGCGGCAAGCCGCTCGGGGCGTCGGACTATCTGGCGCTCGCCGCTCGCTTCGACGCAATCTTCGTCGAGCGCGTTCCGCAGCTCGGGCCGGAGAAGCGCAACGAAACCAAGCGGCTGATCAACCTCGTCGATGCGCTCTACGATCACGCGGTCCGGCTCTATATTTCCGCGGCGACCGCGCCGGAACATATCCTCCTGGAGCGAAAAGGCACAGAAGGCTTCGAGTTCGACCGCACCGTCTCGCGTCTTTTTGAGATGCGCAGCCCCGACTATCTTGCACTGCATCAGGAAAAGCGCCGCTGACTTTAACGGTTTGGTGACAAAAAATCTTACGTTTACGTAAGATTTTTAACATCTAACCGATTGAAAAAATTGGGCCGGAAATAATCGATTGCCATTTTGGGCGGATGGCGGTATGCGGTCTGGCACGTTGGTAGGCGAGCCGTAGTCTGCCATGAATTCGGATCTCGAAAGGAAGCTTTTCGATGGCGCGCAAGAAGATCGCACTTATTGGTTCTGGCATGATCGGTGGAACGCTGGCACATCTCGCCAGCCTGAAGGAATTGGGCGACATCGTCCTCTTCGACATCGCTGACGGCATCCCGCAGGGCAAAGGCCTCGATATCGCCCAGTCCGGCCCGGTCGAGGGCTTCAATGCCAAGCTTTCCGGCGCCAGCGACTACGCGGCTATCGAAGGCGCCGATGTCTGCATCGTCACCGCCGGCGTCGCCCGCAAGCCGGGCATGAGCCGCGACGACCTGCTCGGCATCAACTTGAAGGTCATGGAACAGGTCGGCGCCGGCATCAAGAAATATGCCCCGAACGCCTTCGTGATCTGCATCACCAACCCGCTCGACGCGATGGTCTGGGCTCTCCAGAAGTTCTCGGGCCTGCCGAAGAACATGGTCGTCGGCATGGCCGGCGTGCTCGACAGCGCCCGCTTCCGCCTCTTCCTTTCCGAAGAATTCAACGTCTCCGTCCAGGACGTCACCGCCTTCGTTCTCGGCGGCCATGGCGACACGATGGTGCCGCTCGCCCGTTACTCGACCGTCGGCGGCGTGCCGCTTACCGACCTCGTCAAGATGGGTTGGGTCACCAAGGAACGTCTCGAAGAAATCATCCAGCGCACCCGTGACGGCGGCGCCGAAATCGTCGGCCTGCTGAAGACCGGTTCGGCCTATTACGCGCCGGCCGCCTCGGCGATCGAAATGGCCGAATCCTTCCTCAAGGACAAGAAGCGCGTTCTGCCGGCTGCCGCCTATCTCTCCGGCCAGTACGGCGTCAAGGACATGTATGTCGGCGTTCCGACGATCATCGGCGCCGGCGGCATCGAGCGCATCATCGAGGTCGAGTTCAACAAGGACGAAGAAGCCGCCTTCCAGAAGTCTGTCGGCGCCGTCGCCAGCCTCTGCGAGGCCTGCATCAACATCGCCCCGGCTCTCAAGTAATTGACGCGCTGAAGTCATCGAAACAGGGATAAACCCATGAACATTCATGAATATCAGGCCAAGGCTCTGCTGAAGGGCTATGGCGCGCCGGTTGCGGAAGGTGTCGCGATCCTCAAGGCTGACGAGGCCGAGGCTGCTGCGAAGTCGCTGCCGGGTCCGCTCTATGTCGTCAAGAGCCAGATCCACGCGGGCGGCCGCGGCAAGGGCAAGTTCAAGGAACTCGGCCCCGACGCCAAGGGCGGCGTTCGCCTCGCCTTCTCGATCGAGGAAGCCAAGGCGCATGCCAAGGAAATGCTTGGCAACACGCTGGTGACCGCGCAGACCGGTGAAGCCGGCAAGCAGGTCAATCGCCTCTACATCGAAGACGGCGCCGACATCGCCCGCGAACTCTATTGCTCGCTGCTGGTCGACCGTTCGGTCGGCCGCGTCGCATTCGTCGTTTCGACCGAAGGCGGCATGGACATCGAAGCCGTTGCCCACGACACGCCTGAAAAGATCCAGACGATCGCCATCGACCCGGAAGCCGGCGTGACGGCTGCGGACATCGCTGCGATCTCCAAGGCTCTGGAACTCGACGGCGCTGCCGGCGAAGATGCGAAGTCGCTCTTCCCGCTGCTCTACAAGGCCTTCAACGAGAAGGACATGGCCCTTCTCGAGATCAATCCGCTGATCGTCATGAAGAACGGCCACCTGCGCGTTCTCGACGCGAAGATGTCGTTCGACGGCAATGCGCTCTTCCGCCACGACGACGTCAAGGCGCTGCGCGACGAGACCGAAGAAGACGCCAAGGAAATCGAGGCCTCGAAGTGGGACCTCGCCTATGTCGCGCTCGACGGCAATATCGGCTGCATGGTCAACGGTGCCGGTCTCGCCATGGCGACGATGGACATCATCAAGCTCTACGGCAAGGAGCCTGCCAACTTCTGCGACGTCGGCGGCGGCGCCGGCAAGGAGAAGGTGGCTGCGGCCTTCAAGATCATCACCGCGGACCCGAAGGTCGAGGGCATCCTCGTCAACATCTTCGGCGGCATCATGCGCTGCGACGTCATCGCCGAAGGCGTTGTCGCTGCGGTTCAGGAGGTCGGCTTGAAGGTTCCGCTGGTGGTGCGCCTCGAAGGCACCAATGTCGAACTCGGCAAGAAAATCCTCAACGAGTCCGGTCTCGCGATCACTGCGGCTGACGATCTTGACGACGCGGCGAAGAAGATCGTCGCGGCGATCGAAGCCTAACCTGGAAGGACCGGAATCAATGTCTATTCTCGTTAACAAAGACACGAAGGTCATCGTCCAGGGCCTGACCGGGAAGACCGGCACCTTCCACACGGAACAGGCGCTCGGCTACTACGGCACCAAGATGGTGGGCGGCGTTCATCCCAAGAAGGGTGGCGAATCGTGGTCGTCCGGCGTCGACGGCACGGCGCTGCCGATCTTCACCTCGGTTGCCGAAGCCAGGGAACGGACCGGCGCCGACGCGACCGTGATCTACGTTCCGCCGGCAGGCGCCGCGGACGCGATCATCGAAGCGATCGAAGCCGAAGTTCCCTTCATCACCTGCATCACCGAAGGCATCCCGGTCATGGACATGGTCCGCGTCAAGGCTCGCCTCGACCGCTCCAAGTCGCGGCTGCTCGGCCCCAACTGCCCGGGCATCCTGACCCCGGAAGAATGCAAGATCGGCATCATGCCGGGCTCGATCTTCCGCAAGGGCTCGGTCGGCATCGTTTCCCGCTCGGGCACGCTGACCTACGAAGCCGTGTTCCAGACCTCGAACGAAGGCCTCGGCCAGACCACCGCTGTTGGCATCGGCGGCGACCCGGTCAAGGGCACCGAGTTCATCGACGTGCTCGAGATGTTCCTCGCTGACGAAGCCACGACCTCGATCATCATGATCGGCGAAATCGGCGGCTCGGCCGAAGAAGACGCGGCGCAGTTCCTGAAGGACGAAGCCAAGAAGGGTCGCAGCAAGCCGATGGCCGGCTTCATCGCGGGCCGCACCGCTCCGAAGGGCCGCACGATGGGCCATGCCGGTGCAGTGGTTTCCGGCGGCAAGGGCGACGCAGAATCGAAGATCGCGGCAATGGAATCGGCAGGCATCAAGGTGTCGCCGTCCCCGGCCCGTCTCGGCAAGACCTTGGTTGAAGTCCTCAAGGGCTGACGCCACATAAAGGACACTCGCCGCCTAGATAGATAGGTGGCGATTGATCCGACAAGCTTCGGACAGGCGAAGCGCCACATTGTTTCGCCTGTCCATGTTTTGCGTCTCTCAATTTCGGGAGACGCGCGACCGCCAAGCGCGGTTCGGTACCAAGACGAAGACCAAGAAAATGCGGAGGCCGGAGATATATTCTGGCTCCGATTACGTCAGGAGGCGGGCGCGGCGCCCGCAGATAACCATGGCACGGCAAGAAGCCAACGAGCAGTTCCTCATCACCTCTTTCCTCGACGGACAGAACGCGGCCTATATCGAGCAGCTTCATGCTCGTTACGAGGACGACCCGACATCCGTCGCGCCGGAATGGCAGGCCTTCTTCAAGGCGCTCGCCGACAATCCGGACGATGTGAAGGCGGCGGCGAAGGGTGCCTCCTGGCAGCGCAAGAACTGGCCGATCACGGCCAACGGCGAGCTGGTCTCGGCGCTCGACGGCAACTGGCCGATCGTCGAAAAGGCGATCGAAACCAAGGTGAAGGCAAAGGCGGAAGCGACTGCTGCTGCGACCGGCAAGCCGGTCAACGAAACCGATGTGCTGCAGGCGACGCGGGATTCCGTGCGCGCCATCATGATGATCCGCGCCTATCGCATGCGGGGCCACCTGCATGCCAAGCTCGATCCGCTCGGCATTGCCAGCGCGGTCGAGGATTATAACGAGCTTTCGCCGACAGCTTACGGCTTCACGGAAGCGGACTACGACCGCAAGATTTTCATCGACAACGTGCTCGGCCTCGAATACGCGACGCTCCGCGAGATGATCGAGATCCTCGAACGCACCTATTGCTCGACGCTCGGCGTCGAATTCATGCATATCTCCAATCCGGAAGAGAAATCCTGGATCCAGGAGCGCATCGAAGGCCCCGGCAAGGGCGTCGAATTCACCGCCAACGGCAAGAAGGCGATCCTTCAGAAGCTGGTGGAAGCGGAAGGTTACGAACAGTTCCTCGACGTCCGCTTCAAGGGCACCAAGCGTTTCGGCCTCGACGGCGGCGAATCGCTGATCCCCGCGCTCGAACAGATCATCAAGCGCGGCGGCCAGGACGGTCTGGAAGAAGTCATCGTCGGCATGGCCCACCGGGGCCGCCTGAACGTTCTGACCAACGTCATGGGCAAGCCGCACCGCGCAGTGTTCCACGAGTTCAAGGGCGGTTCGTTCAAGCCCGACGAAGTCGAAGGCTCGGGCGACGTGAAGTACCATCTCGGCGCTTCTTCCGACCGCGAATTCGACGGCAACACCGTGCACCTGTCGCTTACGGCCAACCCTTCGCATCTGGAAATCGTCAACCCGGTCGTCATGGGCAAGGCGCGCGCCAAGCAGGACATGCGTGCCAAAGTCTGGGAAGGCGACATCATCCCCCTCAAGGAGCGTTCCAAGGTTCTGCCGCTGCTGTTGCACGGCGATGCGGCCTTCGCCGGCCAGGGCGTCGTGGCTGAAATCCTCGGCCTTTCGGGCCTGCGCGGTCATCGCGTCGCCGGCACGATGCACGTCATCATCAACAACCAGATCGGTTTCACCACCAATCCGGCCTTCTCGCGCTCGTCGCCCTACCCGTCCGACGTCGCCAAGATGATCGAGGCGCCGATCTTCCACGTCAACGGCGACGATCCGGAAGCGGTCGTCTATGCCGCCAAGATCGCGACCGAATACCGGATGAAGTTCCACAAGCCGGTGGTCATCGACATGTTCTGCTACCGCCGCTTCGGCCATAACGAAGGCGACGAGCCGGCGTTCACGCAGCCAAAGATGTACAAGGTCATCCGCGCCCACAAGACTGTCGCGCAGATCTATGCCGACCGCCTGATCGCCGAAGCTCTCCTCACCGACGGCGAATTCGAGAAGATGAAGGCCGACTGGCGCGCCAATCTCGAAACCGAGTTCGAGGCCGGCCAGAGCTACAAGCCGAACAAGGCCGACTGGCTGGACGGCCAGTGGTCGGGCCTGCGCTCGGCCGACAATGCCGACGAACAGCGCCGCGGCAAGACCGCGATGCCGATGAAGGAACTGCGCGAGATCGGCCGCAAGCTGTCGACCATTCCGGAAGGCTTCAACGCTCACCGCACCATCAAGCGGTTCATGGAAAACCGCGCCCAGATGGTCGAGACCGGCGAAGGCATCGACTGGGCCATGGCGGAAGCCCTGGCATTCGGTTCGCTCGCGGTCGAAGGCACCAAGATCCGCCTGTCCGGCCAGGATTGCGAACGCGGCACGTTCTCGCAGCGCCACTCGGTTCTCTACGATCAGGACACCGAAGAGCGCTACATTCCGCTCGCCAACCTGGCGCCGACCCAGGCCCGTTACGAAGTCATCAACTCGATGCTTTCGGAAGAGGCGGTCCTCGGCTTCGAATACGGCTATTCGCTTGCCCGCCCGAATGCGCTGACCCTCTGGGAAGCTCAGTTCGGCGACTTCGCCAACGGTGCGCAGGTCGTGTTCGACCAGTTCATCTCGTCGGGCGAACGCAAGTGGCTGCGCATGTCCGGTCTCGTCTGCCTGCTGCCGCACGGTTATGAAGGCCAGGGCCCGGAACACTCTTCGGCACGCCTCGAGCGCTGGCTGCAGATGTGCGCCGAAGACAACATGCAGGTCGCCAACGTCACGACGCCGGCCAACTACTTCCACATCCTGCGCCGGCAGACGAAGCGCGATTTCCGCAAGCCGCTGATCCTGATGACGCCGAAGTCCCTGCTGCGCCACAAGCGGGCTACCTCGACGCTTGCCGAAATGGCCGGCGAATCCTCCTTCCATCGCCTGCTCTGGGACGATGCAGAGGTCATCAAGGATGGCCCGATCAAGCTGCAGAAGGATGCCAAGATCCGTCGCGTCGTGCTCTGCACCGGCAAGGTCTATTACGACCTTCTCGAGGAGCGCGAAAAGCGCGGCATCGACGACATCTACCTGCTGCGCATCGAACAGCTTTATCCGTTCCCGGCCAAGGCCCTGATCAACGAGCTCTCCCGCTTCCGCAACGCGGAAATGGTCTGGTGCCAGGAAGAGCCGAAGAACATGGGTGCGTGGTCGTTCATCGACCCGTATCTGGAATGGGTTCTGGCGCATATCGATGCGAAGTATCAGCGCGTTCGTTACACGGGCCGGCCGGCAGCGGCTTCGCCTGCGACGGGCCAGATGTCGAAGCATCTCGCACAGCTCGAAGCCTTCCTCGAAGACGCGCTCGGCGGCTGATTCCCAGCCGCTTCTCCACTTTTCACAGACACAACCTGACAAACACGGAAACAGATCATGGCCACCGAAATCCGCGTCCCAACCCTCGGAGAATCCGTCAGCGAGGCAACCGTCGGCACCTGGTTCAAGAAGGTCGGCGACACGGTCAAGGCCGACGAGCCGCTCCTCGAGCTCGAAACGGACAAGGTGACCGTCGAGGTTCCGTCGCCGGCCGCTGGCGTTCTCACCGAAATCGTCGCCGCAAACGGTGAGACCGTCGGCCTCGGCGCCCTGCTCGGCCAGATCGATGCCGCCGCTGCCGGCACCGCGACCGCTGCTCCGGCTGCAAAGCCCGCTGAAGCTGCTCCCGCCAAGGCTGCCGAACCGGCTGCTCCGGCTCCGGTCGCTGCTGCCGCAAGCGCATCTGCTGCTGCCACCTCGATGCCGCCGGCTCCGGCTGCCGCAAAGATTGCTGCCGACAACAACATCTCGACGGCCGATATCGATGGTTCGGGCAAGCGTGGCCAGGTCCTGAAGGGCGACGTGATCGCCGCCGTCGCCAAGGGCATTTCCGCTCCGGCCCAGGCACCTGCCGCTCCGGCGGCACCGCGTCCGGTTTCCTCGGCCGACGACGCATCCCGCGAAGAGCGCGTGAAGATGACGCGCCTGCGCCAGACGATCGCCCGCCGCCTCAAGGACGCGCAGAACACCGCCGCCATGCTGACCACCTATAACGAGGTCGACATGAAGGCTGTCATGGACCTGCGCAACCGCTACAAGGACGTGTTCGAGAAGAAGCATGGCGTCAAGCTGGGCTTCATGGGCTTCTTCACCAAGGCCGTGACCCACGCGCTGAAGGAACTGCCGGCCGTCAACGCCGAGATCGACGGTACCGACATCATCTACAAGCAGTATTGCCATGTCGGCGTCGCCGTCGGCACCGACAAGGGCCTCGTGGTTCCGGTCGTGCGCAATGCCGACCAGATGTCGATCGCCGAAATCGAGAAGGATATCGGCCGCCTCGGCAAGCTCGCCCGCGACGGCCAGCTCTCCATGGCAGACATGCAGGGCGGCACGTTCACCATCTCCAACGGCGGCGTCTACGGTTCGCTGATGTCCTCGCCGATCCTCAATGCTCCGCAGTCCGGCATTCTCGGCATGCACAAGATCCAGGACCGCCCGGTCGTCGTCGGCGGCCAGATCGTCATCCGCCCGATGATGTATCTCGCGCTCTCCTACGACCACCGCATGGTGGATGGCAAGGAAGCCGTGACCTTCCTCGTGCGCGTCAAGGAAAGCCTCGAGGATCCGGAACGCCTGGTTCTCGATCTCTAAGACGGGAATGGACCCATGGAAACGCTCGGGGTTACCGCAACGCCATACATGACGCTGCTGGCCTTGAGCGTTGTCCTTCTGGTGTTCCACATTCTGCTGCAGGGTACGCTCTCCACTCGCGAACTTGGTCGTGAATGGAACGCCGGCCCGCGGGACCAGGGACTGGCGCCGAGGGGCCGGTTCGCGGGGCGTGCCGAACGCGCCTCGAAGAATTTTCAGGAGACCTATTCGGCGTTTGTCGGCCTGCTGCTCGGCGTTGCCTTTGCGGGAGACGACGCATCCGGCTGGGGACTGATCGGCGGCTGGATCTGGCTGGTCTCCCGGGTCGTCTATATCCCGCTCTACATGGGCGGCGTGCCCTATATCCGGTCCCTCGTCTGGACGGTGAGCCTGATCGGGCTTCTCGCCATGACCATCGCGCTCTTCCGGTGACGCCATGATCGCATCCTTGAAAACATGGCTTTCGATACTGTGCCTTGTGCCGGGCGTGGCAGCGGCTGCCGAGCGATGCGCGATCGAGAAGGCGGTGTTCGTCGAGGCGACTGCCGGAACCGTGCTTGCATTCAAGCCGGTCGGTTCGGACGCCGCGGTGGTCAGCCATCTCTTCACGATCACCGGGGGCAAGCTGAAGCTCGACGGCAACGTCATGTATGACGACGAGTCCAGGCGTCCCGGCGGCATGGTGACGAACAATTGCCCGCAGGGCGATGCGACGGGCGCGGAACTTCGGGCCTGCACCGTCTGGACCGGCGTGCCCTATGCCCTTGATGTGGCGACCGGCCATATCGACATATTGGGCGCCGCGAATGCCCCGGCACCGGACGCGATCCTGATGCCGGGCTTCGGCCCGGCGGTCCGCCATTCGACGCTGTGGGGCAAGAGCGGTCTGAAACAGGTCCCCTGGGACCTGTACGAGTTCAAGGAATGCAAGGCATGAGCGAAGACCCTGTTCTCCTGGTGACCGGCGGAAGCCGCGGCATCGGCGCGGCGGTCTCGCTGATGGCCGCCAGCTGTGGTTGGCGGGTGGCGGTGAACTACGCATCCAATCGTGCGGCAGCCGAAAGGGTGGTTTCGGAAATCGAGGCCGCCGGCGGCGAGGCGATCGCGGTCCAGGCGGATGTCGGCAATGCGACCGAGATCGTCGCGATGTTTCAGGCGGTCGACCGACATTTCGGGCAGCTCGCCGGGCTGGTCAACAATGCCGGGATCGTCGACATGCCGCAGCGCATCGACGAGATGAGCGCCGAACGCATCGAGCGGATGATGCGGATCAACGTCACCGGTTCGATCCTGTGTGCCGGGGAAGCGGTGCGCCGCATGTCGACGAGACATGGCGGCAAGGGTGGCGCTATCGTCAACATCTCATCGATGGCCGCCAAGCTCGGCTCTCCGGGGCAATATGTCGACTACGCAGCCTCAAAGGCGGCGATCGACACGCTGACCGTCGGCCTGGCGCGCGAGGTCGCGACCGAAGGCGTGCGCGTCAATGCGATCCGCCCGGGCATTATCGACACGGATATCCATGCATCCGGCGGCCTGCCGGACCGGGCGCGCGACATGGCGCCCAGCGTTCCCATGCAACGGCCGGGCAGGGCGGAAGAGGTGGCGGATGCCGTCCTCTATTTTCTGTCGCCAGCGGCTTCCTACGTAACCGGCGCCATACTCGACGTGAGTGGCGGGCGCTAAAGCAATTCCAGCAAAAGTGCGCAGCGGTTTTGCGTTCGGAGTTGCGATGAAACGAAGAGATGAAGAGAAGGAAAAAGTACTATGGCATATGATCTCGTCGTCATCGGAAGCGGCCCCGGCGGTTACGTCTGCGCGGTGAAGGCTGCCCAGCTCGGCCTCAAGGTCGCGGTCGTGGAAAAGCGCGCCACCTATGGCGGGACATGCCTCAACATCGGCTGCATCCCTTCCAAGGCGCTGCTGCACGCTTCCGAAATGTTCGCCCACGCCGCCCATGGCATGGATGCGCTCGGCGTCGAGGTTTCCGCGCCAAAACTCAATCTTGAAAAGATGATGGCCCACAAGGACGCGACCGTTAAGTCGAACGTCGACGGCGTCTCCTTCCTGTTCAAGAAGAACAAGATCGACGGCTTCATCGGCACCGGCAAGATCGTTTCCGCCGGTAAGGTCTCCGTGACTGGCGATGACGGCAAGGTCCAGGAACTCGAAGCCAAGAACATCGTCATCGCCACCGGCTCCGACGTTGCCGGCATTCCTGGCGTCAATGTCGAGATCGACGAGAAGGTGATCATCTCGTCGACCGGCGGCATCGCACTCGAAAAGGTGCCGGCGCACCTGATCGTGGTCGGCGGCGGCGTCATCGGCATGGAGCTTGGCTCGGTCTGGTCGCGCCTCGGTGCCAAGGTGACCGTCGTCGAATATCTCGACAAGCTGCTGGGCGGCATGGACGGCGACGTTTCCAAGCAGTTCCAGCGCATGATGGCGAAGCAGGGCATGGACATCCGCACGGATGCCAAGGTCACCGGCGTCGAAAAGACCGCCAATGGCGCCAAGGTCACCTACGAGCCGGTCAAGGGCGGCGACGTCCAGACGCTCGAAGCCGACGTCGTGCTGATCGCCACCGGCCGCAAGCCCTACACGGCGGGTCTCGGCCTCGAAGAAGCGGGCGTCAAGCTCGACAACCGCGGCCGCGTCGAGATCGACGGGCACTTCAAGACCAATGTCGAAGGCATCTACGCGATCGGCGACGTCGTTCGCGGCCCGATGCTCGCTCACAAGGCGGAAGACGAAGGCGTTGCGATCGCCGAGATCATCGCCGGCCAGCATGGCCATGTGAACTACGACGTCATCCCCGGCGTAGTCTACACCCAGCCGGAGGTGGCGTCCGTCGGAAAGACCGAGGAAGAGCTGAAGGCCGCGGGCATCGCCTACAAGGTCGGCAAGTTCCCGTTCACCGCCAACGGCCGCGCCCGCGCGATGCTGGCGACAGACGGCTTCGTGAAGATCCTCGCCGACAAGGATACCGACCGGGTTCTCGGCGGCCATATCGTCGGTTTCGGCGCCGGCGAAATGATCCACGAGATCGCCGTTCTGATGGAATTCGGCGGTTCGTCGGAAGACCTCGGCCGCACTTGCCATGCCCACCCGACCATGTCGGAAGCCGTCAAGGAAGCCGCGCTCGCCACCTTCTTCAAGCCGATCCATATGTGAGCGCGTCCAGCGCTTTCATCGCGGTACGATCAGAAAGGGTGGGACATTGTCCTGCCCTTTTCGCTGTCCGCGCTTTCTATCCCTCGAAGCGGCCCGTGGCATCACGATCGCGCTCGTATCGTCTCGTGAGCGGAAATGGCGGCAACCAGGACTCGCGGCGGATGATCCAGCTTTCGTAGGTTGGCGTCAGCTGGTCGGGGGCATCCAGGGATCCGAGGTTGACTTCGATCTCGTCCCCGGTGCGTGCGAAAACCGAGGAACCGCAGCGGGGACAGAAAAACCGGCCGGCGTAATCGCGCGTCTCGCCATCGACCGTTACCGCATCCTGCGGAAATATCGCGGAAGCGTGGAAAAGCGCTCCGTGGTGCTTGCGGCAGTCGAGACAATGACAGAGGCCGACCCGGTACGGCTGCCCCGACGCCACAAATCGCACGTTGCCGCACAGGCAACCGCCGGTAAATCGATCCATGTCGCATCTCCTCTAAGGTCAAGCGGTCGGAATTTTTACACCGACCAGCGGCTTCGGTGCAATTGTCCGCAGCGGCCGAACACACGGCCCCGGAATTACGATTGGTCAATTCCAGGATTAAATCTTGGACAGGCTTGCCGCTTTCGCTTGAGCCTCCGGGAAACGGCCATAGACTGGGTCCCATTGTTCCAATCTTCTGAAAAGGCCGAGAAATGGCTCTCTCCTTCACCGTGCCGCAGCGTATCCTGCATTGGCTGATGGCGGCGCTGATCCTCTTCAACCTGCTTTTCACCGATGCAATGGAAACTGCCGCGCGGCTGATGTTCCGCGGCCAGGCGCTGACGCCGGAACAGGTGAGTGCGGCCAACATCCACGCCTATGTCGGTATCAGCGTGCTGGTTCTCGGCCTGATCCGGCTCTGTCTGCGGCTGGTGCAGGGCGTGCCGCCGGAGCCGAGGCAGGAGCCGCCGTTCCTGCGGGTGGTGGCGAAGATCAGCCACTGGGCTTTTTACGCGCTCTTTGTCGCCATGCCGTTCGCCGGCATCGGCGCCTGGTTCTTCGCCAACACGACAGCCGGCTTCGTCCATTCGGGACCGCTGAAACTTTTGATGTGGGCGTTGATCGTCGCCCATATCGGCGGCGTGCTGGTGCATCAGTTCTACTGGAAGACCGATGTGCTGAAGCGGATGACGAGTGGTCGATGAAGGATGGGCGGCGTCAATTGACCGCCGTCACCTTGAAGCCCTTCTTCCGGAAGAGTTCGACAAGACCTTCCTCGCCCGGCAGGTGAAGAGCGCCGACGGCCATGAAGGCACCGCCCTGATCGAGGATCGGGGCTGCCCGATCGGCCATCACATGGTTGCGTTTGCTGACCACCAGGTTTTCGAAGTCGCCATAACCGGCCTCGTCCTCGGTGCCATCAGGTGCCACGGCTTTCAGCATCGGCATGGCAAGGCCGATCTCGCCGGAAAGATAGACTTCCGTCAGCGTCTCGAAGACATCGTCGACGCGCTTGCCGAGCTTGACGGTTTCGATCAGCGACTTGAGGTGCAGATCGATCGGGATGGCATTCAGTGCCGCTGCCTGCTCTTCGAGCGTTTCCAGGCCCTTGACGGGCTTGCCCTCGGCCGTTGCCTGTTCGGCGATCTTCTTGTCGAGGAAGGCGACGTTCTGGGCCTTGCGGGCAAGCTCGCAGGCCGGCACGGAAACGAGCGCCATTAGCATCCATGGCCGCATGCGCGAGACGGCCGAGAGCGGCACTCCGCGGGCCTTCAGGCCGGTTTCGAGCAGCGCGACATCGTCCTTCGGCAACAGCGAATCGATCGTGCTTCCGTCCGTCAGCATCATCAGTTCCGGTTTGGCCAGCATCTCGGCCATCGCCTTCTTCTCGTCGATGACCTCGTCGGATTCGATGATGATGGTCTTCGCCTTGGAATGGGCTTCGGCGGCGCCGAGCGGCATTTTCAGAACCCGCGGATCGGACACATGCATGGTGCCGAGCAGATAGGATGGTGCCAGCCCGTCCTTCTCGATCTTCCAGAAAATGCCCTTGCCGTTCGGCACCTTGGCGGCTTCAGTGACGATCTGGTCGTAGAGCGGCGACTTCTCGGCCTTCATCTCTTCGAGGAGGTTCCGGCCGTCGCAGGCGGGCGTTTCCGCCCGTGCCGGGGACAGTGAGCCGAGCACGAGAAGCAGAGAGGCAAGCGCCACGACGTGGGCAGCCGCGATCAGCCACAGCACGAAACCTTGGGCGCGCTTGATCAAAGCGCCGGTGGGGGAGGCAAAGGCGGGAGTCATCATGTCATCCGTCTGAAAGTTGCCGGCATGTTAGCGATGGCGGCTGCACAAGCGCTTAACGCAACTGGTTAAAACTTCGTTCAGGCAGATTTAGGGGCTAAGCACGGGGGTGGGCGCGGTCGTAGACTTCCAGCAATCTGGAGGAGTCGACGCCGGTATAGACCTGGGTCGTCGAAAGGCTGGCATGGCCGAGCAGTTCCTGGATAGTGCGCAGGTCGCCGCCGCCGGCGAGCAGATGGGTGGCGAAGGAATGTCGCAGCGCATGCGGGGTTGCCGTCTCCGGCAGCCCGAAGGCGCTTCTTAGCTTCTGCATTTCCCGCTGGATGATCGCCGGCTGCAGCGGACCACCGCGGGCGCCGCGAAACAGCGGCTTTTCGGCTTCCAGATGGTAGGGGCATAGTTTCCTGTAGGTGGCGACGGCATCGAACACGGCCTGCAGCAGCGGTACGAGACGGGTCTTGCCGCCCTTGCCGGTGATCCGCAGGGTTGTCGCGCCCGGCGCCAGGTCCGTTGGTCTGAGACCCAGGGCCTCGGAGATGCGCAGGCCGCAGCCGTAGAGAAGGGCCAGCACGGCGGCATCCCGGGCGGCGATCCACGGCTCCTCCTGCAGCTGGGCACCTGTCGTGACGAGGTTGAGCGCCTGGCGGTCGGTCAGCGGTTTCGGCAGGGATTTCGGCTGCTTCGGCGCCCGGATGGCGCCGGCGGCTGCAGCGTTCACCAGGCCCTTTCGCTCGAGATAACGAAGAAATGAACGGAGCCCCGCAAGATGCCGGCCGAGCGACCTTGCTCCGGAACCGTCTCGGCGGCGGGCAGCCAGAAAAGCACGCAGGTCGGCCGGGCGCAGGGTGTGGATATCAGAAATTTTCGCCGGACCGGCCAGATGTCGGGTCAGAAACGTCAAAAACTGCCGCGTATCGCGTTCATAGGCATCGAGCGTGTTGTCCGACAGCCGGCGTTCGTTTGCCAGGCTCTCCAGCCATTCGCGACGTTTTTCCACGAGATCGGGTGCGGCGATAATCAGCAGCTCATTCACTGTCGGCCCCGTTGAATTTGGATGGGTTGCGCCCCAGATTGCTCTGGACGGCGTTACAAAATCCCTAAGACTGCCTTAGTCGTGGGTAACGATGTCATCGTTCGATCATACGGGGCTGCCATACCAAGCAGGTCCTGCCTGCGGGAGTTTCTATGGCGCGCCGTGATTCTACGACCACTTTTGGACAGTTCGCGGAAACAATCGCCCTCGTTTCACAAGGCAAACCCGGTCACATCGTCGACACATTGATTGCCGAGCGCGGCCAGCGGATCGTCCAGAATCCGCTCTGGCCGGTAATGCGGCCATTTCTCTACACGCTGCTCCGTTATGGACGGGCGATCAACTTCGCCAACGACATCTCGACGCTCAGCGGCTTCCAGTGCTTCGAATACATGAGCGACCTCCTGAAGCTGGATGTGACTGTCGCCAATGCGGAGCGCATTCCCGAAAAGGGAGGCTTCATTCTCGTCAGCAACCATCCGACCGGGATCGCCGACGGGGTTGCCGTCTTCGACCTCCTGAAGTCGCGCCGTCCGGACATGATGGTGTTTGCCAACCGAGATGCGGTGCGCGTCAATCCCCGTTTTTCCGAGATGATCATCCCCGTCGAATGGCGGGAGGAATACAAGACCAAGCTGAAGGCGCGCGAGACGCTGGTTCTGACCAACAAGACCATCGAGGACGGCAAGGTCATGGTGCTGTTTCCCTCGGGGCGTATCGCCTACTGGGCGGAGGGCAAGCTCAACGAACGGCCGTGGAAAACCTCCGCCGTCAGTCTCGCCCGCAAGTACAATCTGCCGATCCTGCCGATCCACATGCGGGCGCGCAATTCCGGCCTGTTCTACTGGTTCGCCAAATGGTCGACGGAACTGCGCGACATGACGGTGTTCTACGAGCTCCTGAATAAGAAGGGCGACCATTTCGATTTCACCGTCGGCCAGATGATCCCGCCGAGCGCGCTCGATGGCGATATGACCGAGGTCACCAAGGCGCTGGAACAGCACACCGTGTTCGAACTGGCCGCGGATGGCGACGCGACGTTCAAGCCTGCCGAGAAATCGCAGACGGCTTCGGCGGCGTGAAAGAGTGCGTCCCGTGGATATAGCCCCCTTCGGCATGGGTGTGGTGATTGCTCCGCTCGGAGACCCGCTGGCCGGAGGCGTCATGCCGCTCGCCGAGGCCGCCAGGCAGGAAGGTTATAGTCACATCCTCCGCATCGCCGAGGAATGGTCTTCCGGAATTAATCGCTTCGAGCGACGCGGCGAAAGCCTGCTCGGCGCTCATGATCAAGGTTTGTTGATCGCCGTTGGCGGGATGACGCTCGAACCGTCGCGGGGCGACTGGCTGCGGATGCGTCGCTTTTATGTATCGCGGCAATACCGCGGCGGAGGCATCGGTAGGCGCCTTGCCGAATACCTGCTCGAACACGCCCGTTCTTTCACGCCGGTCGTGACGGTCCATGCCGGCAGCGACGATGCCACCAGTTTCTGGCAGGCCATGGGCTTTCTGCCGCTGACCGGTGAAACCTATACGCATACCTTGCGCCTCACCTGAGCGGCATTTTTTCACCCCGCTCTTCGGCTAGGAATAGCGCATGCTGCTTCGCTCGATGTTTGCCGCCAATTATCGCTCGCTGCGCTCGATCCGCATGGATCTGGCCGGTGTCAACCTGTTCATCGGCGAAAACGGTGTCGGAAAGTCCAATCTTTACCGCGCCCTGCAGCTGGTGCAGGCGGCGGTGCGCGGCAATCTGGCCTATGAGATCGCGGCCGAAGGCGGCATGGCCTCGGCGCTCTGGTCCGGTCAGCGCCGGCAGGAGAAGAATTTCCGCATCAAGCTCGAGGTCGAGGTTCTTGATGAAGAGCGGGCGGTGACGTTCCGCTACCGGGTCGAGGCCGGGCTTCGCCCGCCTATCGATGCAGCGGGCTTTGCCTTCGAGCCGCAGGTGAAGGAGGAGGAGCTTGTCGTTGAAACCGGTTCGCGGCCCGTGACAATGATAAAACGCACCGGGCCGGGGATCATGGTGCGCGGGACAAGCGGCCGCATGGAGGAGTATCCTGAAAAGGCGATGACCTCGGAAACGGCAATCGCGCTGCTCGGCGATGCCGGCCATTATCCGGAAGCCGGCGCTTTTCGGCGATTGATCGATGGCTGGCGGTTCTTCCACGGTTTTCGAACGGATCGCGATTCCACCCTGCGGCAGCCCTGCCTTGCCGTTACCTCGCCGCTGCTGGATCAGGACGGCGGGAACATGGCGGCGGTGTTCGCGACCCTCGTCCACACCCGCGGGGACACAGTCGAGCTCGACCGCGCCGTTGCTGCGGCTCTTGGCGGGGCGAAACTGCATGTGCCTGAGCCCGGCGAATATGCGGAATTCGGCCTGGTCTTTCCGGATTTTCCCAAAAGGGTGTTTCAGCCGCGTGAACTTTCCGACGGGCAGATCCGTTTCCTCGGGCTTGCGGCGGCATTGATGTCCTATCGCCAGCCGCCGCTGATCGCGCTCAACGAGCCGGAGGCAAGTCTGCATCCGGACATGCTGGCGCCGCTGGCGGACATGATCGCCCAGGCCGCCCGCCACAGCCAGATCTGGATCGTTACTCATTCGGAACCGCTTGCTGCCGCGGTCGAGGAGCGTTGCGGCACGCGGCCGCGGCGGGTGATACGAAAGGAAGGAGCCACCTGGATCCAGGGCATGCGACTGACCGGCGCCATCGACGAAGACGAGGACGAGTAGTCCTGTTTAGGGTTCCCTTTTGTTCCGGGTTTGGGCATGGTCGCCGCCCATGGGCATAGATTCGTCCGATCTCTTCGGTTCGCTGTTCGAAGCGCCGTCATTGGTGAGGGTGGTACCGGTTCTGGTGCCGCTGCCGGTGCCTGTTGCCTATAGCTATGCCGTGCCGGAAGGCGTGCATGTGGAGCCCGGTTCGGTGGTTCAGGTGCCGGTCGGCCCGCGGCAGTTGATCGGGGTCGTCTGGGACGGGGACAACGACGACAAGCTCGACCCCAAGAAGCTGAGGCCGCTGACCCTCGTTTTCGATTGCCCGCCGCTTTCCAAGGAAATGCGCGACTTCGTCGACTGGGTGGCGAGCTATACACTGTCGCCCCCGGGCCTCGTGGCGCGCATGGCGATCCGGGCACCGGCCGCGCTCGATCCGGAGCCGATGGTCGAAGGGTTGCGGTATCTCGGGGGCCAGCCGGAGCGGCTGACGCCGGCGCGTGCCCGTGTGCTCGATCTCGCCGGCGAGGAGGAAATTCCGTGGACGCGCAGCGGGCTGGCGCATGCCGCCGGCGTCTCGATCAGCGTCGTCGACGGGCTGACGGCTCAGGGCATATTCGAGACTGTTTTCCTGCCGCCGCCGCCGGTCGTCGCGCGGCCCGATCCGGACTATATCAGCCCGCGCATCGAGGGGCCGCAGAAACAGGCGTCCGTGGACATCCTGGAATCGATCCGCGCCGGCGGGTTCTCCGCCTCGCTGATCGATGGCGTCACCGGCTCGGGCAAGACGGAGGTTTATTTCGAGGCGATCGCCGAAACCTTGAGGCAGGGTCGCCAGGTGCTGATCCTGCTGCCGGAGATCGCGCTGACCTCGAGCTTCCTTGAGCGCTTTCAGGAGCGGTTCGGCGCCAAGCCCGGCGAATGGCATTCGGATCTTGCCCCCCGCATGCGCGAAAAGGTCTGGCGCGGCGTGGTGACCGGCGAGGTGAAGGTGGTGGCCGGCGCGCGGTCGGCGCTGTTCCTGCCGTTCGAGGATCTCGGCCTGATCATCGTCGACGAAGAGCACGACCCCGCCTACAAGCAGGAGGATCGGGTCTTCTACAATGCCCGCGACATGGCGGTTGTGCGGGCCCGGATCGGCGATTTTCCGATCGTGCTCGTTTCCGCGACGCCCTCGGTGGAGAGCCAGGTCAACGGCTTGGCCGGCCGCTACAACACCGTGCACCTGCCGACCCGTTTCGGCGATGCGGCGATGCCGGACCTGCATCTGGTCGACATGCGTCGCCACCCGCCGGAGCGCGGCGGCTTCCTGTCGCCGGTGCTTTTGCGGGCCATGAAGAAAACCCTTGAACGGAACGAGCAGTCGCTGCTGTTCCTCAACCGGCGTGGGTATGCGCCGCTGACGCTCTGCCGTGTCTGCGGCCATCGGTTCCAGTGCCCGCAATGTTCGAGCTGGCTGGTGGAGCACCGGTTCAAGAGCCAGATCCAGTGCCATCAATGCGGTTATTCGGAACGCACCCCGGAAGCGTGTCCCGAATGCGGCACGTTCGACCACCTCGTCGCCTGCGGGCCGGGCGTCGAGCGGATTGCCGAGGAGGTCGAAAAGCATTTTCCGGAGGCACGGACGATCGTGATGTCGTCGGACCTGCTCGGCGGCGTCAAGCGCATGCGGCTGGAGCTGGAGGCGATCGCCAAGGGCGAGGCGGATATCGTCATCGGCACGCAGCTCGTCGCCAAGGGCCACAACTTTCCGCTGATGACGCTGGTCGGCATCGTCGATTCCGATCTCGGTCTGTCCAATGGCGATCCGCGCGCCGCCGAGCGCACCTTCCAGCTTCTCTCCCAGGTGACGGGGCGTGCCGGGCGAACCGGCCTCAAGAGCCATGGCCTGCTGCAGACCTTCCAGCCGCAGCATCCGGTGATGCAGGCGATCGTTTCCGGCGATGCCGGCGCTTTCTACGAGCGGGAGATCGCCGAGCGCGAGAAGGCGATCCTGCCGCCATTCGGCCGGCTCGCCTCGCTGATCGTCTCCGCCGATACCCGGGCGGATGCGGAAACCCATGCGCGGGGCCTCAGGGCCGCCGCGCCGAAAGTTACGGGAATTTCGGTGCTCGGTCCGGCGGAGGCGCCGCTGGCGCTGGTGCGCGGCCGGCACCGCTTCCGGCTCCTGGTGCATGGCCGGCGCAATTCCGACATGCAGGCGTTTTTGCGGGCGATGATGGAGAATGGGCCGAAACAGCGCGGCTCGGTGCAGATCCAGCTCGATATCGACCCGCAGAGTTTTCTCTAGCCTACGCGATGGTCCTGTTTTCCGGCCGTGTCGGCTACCAGCCGGGTTCCAGCGAAGCCGGTTCCGGTTTGTCCGCAAATCTGGCCGCCAACTGGCGAAGTTCGGAAGGGAGCGCCTGCAGCGCCGGATCATCGAAGCGCAGATGCGGCATATGTTCGGCGAGCAGCCGCGCCACGAGATCGGCCTGGTCCCTGTCCCGCCTTTTCTTGATCGCATCGCGATCGTCCCGTTCCGATACCCAGAGTTTATGAAGCGCGAAGCTGCGGGGATCCGGCACGGACATGATGACGGGATAGCCCCGCGCATCGAGCACCACGATTTCGACTTTCGGACTGTTGACCAGCCAGACGAGCCCTTCGATCTCGACAGCCGTCAGGTCGCCTGCGCCCTTGGCGGGGGGCGTACGCTTCGACCGTATGGGGTCCGGTCCGGTGGGTGTGATGAGATCGACCAGAAAACCCTCGTCGTTGGCGGCCCGAAAATCGCCTTTCGCGAGAAGGTGGAAGGAGTGATCCACCTGCTGCAGAAGGCCGAGCCAGCCGTTTTCGGGGAGGCCCTTGCCGAGCAGTCTCAGGCTGGTGCGGGCGTCGAAGAGCAGATCGATATCGCCCGTCGCGACGAGCTGGCTATCCACCCTCGCACCCGCCATCCGCTCATAGGCGAAAATGCAATGGGTCCCGACCACATCGACGGCGCTGCCCATAAGAGACGAGGAGCCGAGGGCGCGCAGGATGCGTGCTGCGATCAGCGGGACACGCCCGAGCCGCATCGCGCGGTTGACGGCAGCCAGTTCGTCCAGGCGTCGGGTGAGCGCGGCAGTCCTCTCCCTCAATCTCTCCCGACCCTGGTGGAATCGCTGATGGGTTAGTTCGGTCTCGTCATTCCGCGGGCCTAGTGATTTCCATATCGTGCCGGTCTTACGGTAGAGATAGTCGCGGCCAGCGACGGTCTTGAAGGCCATGGAACCTGAATACCGGCTTTTCAATTCCGCCGATGCGGCTTTCCATGCCGAAAAGGCTTGTTCGGTATCGATGATCTGACGGGATTGTTCTCCGCTCAAGACGCTGATTTCGAACATCTTATCCCTTTTCCTTCCCGAGCAGACGGCAAAGGGATAAATCGAATCGACGCCTCGTCCCGTGATTTATCCCTGCTTGGCATATTTTCCCAATAATAGGGATAAATCATTAAATTTCAATGGCACTTGCTCCGCGCGACCTGTCTGCGGGGCCGGCTCATCCGGCCCTTCCGGCTCAGGATACGTTGTGGCATATCTTGCGAATCTCAACGCGGCGGAGGCGACATGGAACTCTATTTTCCCACTGAACTCGGCGAGCAGGTGGCTTTCGTCTGTGCGGCGGCAACGGCTGCGCTCGGCCTTCTCGTTTTCCTGTTTCCCGCCGTCGTCCTGCGCCTGGCCGCATTCCAGATCGGCGAGGTGCGGCCGGAAGGTTATGCCGCGGTCCGCTCCGCCGGCGCCCATCATCTGGGCTTCGGTCTTGCGGCCATCATGCTCGCCCAGGACTGGATCTACATGACGCTCGGCATTGCACTCGGATTTGCCGCCCTGGGACGGTTGCTGTCCTGTGCCCTCGATCGAGGCTTCACCCCCAGAAATATAGCGTTTTCCCTACTTCAGGTTGCGCTTGCCGGCGGGCCGCTCGCCTATGTCTTCGGCTATATCTGACGCATAATTCGAAGATTGCAGGCTGTTGCCTGCCGAAAATCCTTCCGCTTCCGGTATAAAATCGCTCTCAGCCCTTGCGTGTCCGGCTTTTTCCGTTATCAGGCGTGTTGCGAGTCCTTACAGCCTATGCTAGACGGACCGCGAAAGTCGGAAAGGGTAGGGCGCAAGCTCTGCAGGTTCTGAGAAAAAATCAAACGATTTCAAGCTCTTGCTTCACCTCTCCCGTAGGGTCTGGCGCTTGGATGGCAATACAGGGAAACTGTGCCCGTGGCTGACACGTCCCAGCTTATTTCCGGTGTAGCGGAGCGTTATGCTTCCTCGCTTTTCGAACTGTCCCTCGAGGCTGGTTCGATCGACAAGGTCGGTGCCGATCTTGATCGTTTTCAGGCGCTGCTGGATGAGAGTGAAGACCTGCGACGCCTGGTCGCAAGCCCGGTATTTTCCGCCGAAGATCAGCAGAAGGCCGTGCTCGCCGTTGCCGAGCGAGCTGGCATTTCCGGTCTCGTCGCCAATTTCCTGAAGGTGGTCGCCGGCAATCGTCGTCTTTTCGCGATGCCCGGCATGATCCGCGCCTTCCGCCAGATCGCCGCAGAGCATCGCGGTGAAATCACTGCCGAGGTCACCTCGGCGCATGCGCTTTCCCAGGCGCAGGAAAACGAACTCAAGTCGGCGCTGAAGGGCGTAACCGGCAAGGACGTGACAATCGCCGTGACCATCGACCCGTCGATCCTCGGCGGCCTGATCGTCAAGGTCGGTTCTCGTCAGATCGATACTTCCCTTCGCACCAAACTTTCCACCCTTAAGCTTGCACTGAAAGAGGTTGGCTGATGGATATCCGCGCCGCGGAAATTTCCGCAATTCTGAAAGACCAGATCAAGAACTTCGGCCAGGAGGCTGAGGTTTCCGAAGTCGGACAGGTTCTGTCCGTCGGCGACGGCATTGCCCGCGTCTACGGTCTGGACAACGTCCAGGCCGGTGAGATGGTCGAATTCCCGGGCGGCATCCGTGGTATGGCGCTGAACCTCGAAGCCGACAATGTCGGCGTCGTCATCTTCGGTTCCGACCGTGCGATCAAGGAAGGCGACACCGTCAAGCGGACCGGCGCCATCGTCGACGTTCCGGTTGGTCCGGAACTGCTCGGCCGCGTCGTCGACGCGCTCGGCAATCCGATTGACGGCAAGGGCCCGATCAACGCGACCCGCCGTTCGCGCGTCGACGTCAAGGCTCCGGGCATCATTCCGCGCAAGTCGGTTCATGAGCCGATGTCGACCGGCCTCAAGGCCATCGATGCGCTCATCCCGGTCGGCCGCGGCCAGCGCGAGCTGGTCATCGGCGACCGCCAGACCGGCAAGACCGCGATCATTCTCGACACGATCCTCAACCAGAAGGCCATTCACGACAACGGCCCGGAGTCGGAAAAGCTGTTCTGCGTCTACGTCGCTATCGGCCAGAAGCGCTCGACGGTTGCCCAGTTCGTGAAGGTTCTCGAAGAGCGCGGCGCTCTGCCGTACTCGATCATCGTTGCTGCGACCGCTTCCGATCCGGCTCCGATGCAGTATCTCGCACCGTTCGCCGGTTGCGCCATGGGCGAATACTTCCGCGATAACGGCATGCATGCCCTGATCGGTTACGACGACCTTTCCAAGCAGGCCGTCGCCTACCGCCAGATGTCGCTTCTGCTGCGCCGCCCGCCGGGCCGCGAAGCCTATCCGGGCGACGTTTTCTACCTGCATTCCCGTCTTCTGGAGCGCGCTGCAAAGCTCTCCGACGAGCGCGGCAATGGTTCGCTGACGGCTCTGCCGGTCATCGAAACCCAGGGCAACGACGTTTCGGCCTTCATTCCGACCAACGTGATCTCGATCACCGACGGCCAGATCTTCCTTGAAACCGACCTGTTCTATCAGGGTATCCGCCCGGCCGTTAACGTCGGTCTGTCGGTTTCCCGCGTCGGCTCGGCTGCGCAGGTCAAGGCGATGAAGCAGGTTGCCGGCTCGATCAAGGGCGAACTCGCCCAGTATCGCGAAATGGCTGCCTTCGCCCAGTTCGGCTCCGACCTCGACGCCTCGACGCAGCGCCTCTTGAACCGCGGTGCACGCCTGACGGAACTTCTGAAGCAGCCGCAGTTCGCGCCGCTGAAGACGGAAGAGCAGGTTGCGGTGATCTTCGCCGGCGTCAACGGCTACCTCGACAAGATCGCGGTTGCCCAGGTCGGCAAGTTCGAGCAGGGCTTCCTGTCGTACCTCCGCTCCGAAGGCAAGGCTATCCTCGATGCGATCCGCACCGACAAGCAGCTTTCCGACGACACCCGCGCGAAGCTCAAGGCCGCTCTCGACAGCTACGCCAAGTCTTTCGCCTGAGAACGGATCAATCTCGAGGACCGATAACGGATGCCTTCACTTAAGGATCTGAAAAACCGGATCGCCTCCGTCAAGGCGACGCAGAAGATCACCAAGGCGATGAAAATGGTCGCCGCGGCGAAGCTGCGCCGTGCTCAGGAGGCGGCCGAGGCTGCCCGTCCTTACGCGGAACGCATGACCAAGGTGCTGGCCGGCCTCTCGGCCGCCAATGCTGGCAATGCGGAAGCGCCGCTCCTGCTTTCGGGCACGGGCAAGGATCAGGTTCATCTCTTGATCGTCGCGACCGGCGAACGCGGTCTGGCCGGGGGCTTCAATTCCTCGATCATCCGTCTCGCCCGCGATCACGCGCTGAAGCTGCTTGCCCAGGGCAAGACGGTGAAGATCCTCACCGTCGGCCGCAAGGGCAACGACATCCTGCGCCGCACGTTCCGCGAAAACATTGTCGACTACGTGACGTTCCGCGAAATCAAGCAGCTCGGTTTCGCCCAGGCGGACGAGGTGGCACACAAGGTGCTCGCGCTCTACAATGCCGGCGAATTCGACATCGCGACGCTGTTCTACGCACGTTTTCAGTCGGTGATCTCGCAGGTGGCGACCGCCTCGCAGATCATCCCGGCCAAGTTCGATGCGACGCAGGCTGCGGATGCCTCCTCGGCGCTCTACGAATACGAGCCGAGCGAGGAGGAAATCCTCGAAGACCTGCTGCCGAAGAACGTCGCTGTGCAGATCTTCCGGGCGCTGCTCGAAAACAACGCTTCCTTCTATGGCGCGCAGATGTCCGCGATGGACAACGCGACGCGCAATGCCGGTGACATGATCAACAAGCTGACGCTCTCCTACAACCGTCAGCGTCAGGCGCAGATCACCAAGGAACTCATCGAAATCATTTCGGGCGCGGAAGCGCTCTGAGGTAAAGAAAGAGGGTAAGAATCATGGCTACCGCAACGGGCACGTCCCTCGGCAAGGTGACCCAGGTTATCGGCGCTGTCGTCGACGTCGCTTTCGACGGCGAACTGCCGGCGATTTTGAACGCGCTTGAAACCGACAACAACGGCAACCGCCTCGTTCTCGAAGTCGCGCAGCACCTCGGCGAAAGCGCCGTCCGCACCATCGCGATGGACTCGACCGAAGGTCTGGTTCGTGGTCAGCGGGTCACGGATACCGGCGCTCCGATCACCGTTCCGGTCGGTCCGGAAACGCTCGGCCGCATCATGAACGTCATCGGCGAGCCGGTCGACGAAGCAGGTCCGCTCGTCACCTCCGGCAAGCGCGCCATCCACCAGGAAGCGCCTTCCTACGTCGAGCAGTCGACCGAAGGCCAGATCCTGGTCACCGGCATCAAGGTCGTCGACCTTCTCGCGCCTTACGCAAAGGGCGGCAAGATCGGCCTCTTCGGCGGTGCAGGCGTCGGCAAGACGGTTCTGATCATGGAACTCATCAACAACGTCGCGAAGGCACACGGCGGTTACTCCGTGTTCGCAGGCGTCGGTGAGCGTACCCGCGAAGGCAACGACCTTTACCACGAAATGATCGAATCGGGCGTCAACAAGCATGGCGGCGGCGAAGGCTCCAAGGCCGCGCTCGTCTACGGCCAGATGAACGAACCGCCGGGCGCCCGCGCCCGCGTCGCTCTGACGGGTCTGACGATCGCTGAAGATTTCCGCGACAAGGGCCAGGACGTTCTGTTCTTCGTCGACAACATCTTCCGCTTTACCCAGGCAGGTTCGGAAGTGTCGGCTCTGCTCGGCCGTATTCCTTCGGCCGTGGGCTATCAGCCGACGCTCGCCACCGACATGGGCCAGATGCAGGAACGCATCACCACCACGACCAAGGGCTCGATCACCTCGGTTCAGGCCATCTACGTTCCCGCCGACGACTTGACCGACCCGGCACCGGCTACCTCGTTCGCCCACTTGGACGCAACGACGGTTCTGTCGCGTTCGATCGCCGAAAAGGGCATCTACCCGGCCGTCGACCCGCTCGACTCCACCTCGCGCATGCTCGACCCGCTGGTCGTCGGCGAAGAGCACTATGATATCGCCCGCAAGGTGCAGACGACCCTGCAGCGCTACAAGTCTCTCCAGGACATCATCGCCATCCTCGGCATGGACGAACTGTCTGAAGAGGACAAGATGACTGTCCAGCGCGCCCGCAAGATCGAGCGCTTCCTGTCCCAGCCGTTCTTCGTCGCAGAAGTCTTCACCGGTTCGCCGGGTAAGCTGGTTGCACTCGAAGACACGATCAAGGGCTTCAAGGGCCTCGTCAACGGCGACTACGACCATCTTCCGGAAGCTGCCTTCTACATGGTCGGCTCGATCGAAGAAGCCGTCGAAAAGGCCAAGAAGCTGGCCGAAGCCGCCTGATCCTGAACGAGATGGCGCGCGGGAACTTCTCCAGCGCGCCTTTCCCGCATAAAACACGCGGGCTTCTCGGCAAGGAATTGCCTCGATGCCCTGGTGATTTAGTTTTTCGCAATCCCGGACGCAAAACCGCTCTGCACTTTTGCTGGAATTGCTTTGAGGAAGTGGACCTTCATGGCCGAGGCTTTCAACTTTGAACTGGTTTCGCCCGAGCGCCTGCTCGTCTCGGAAAAGGTCACCGAAGTGGTGATCCCGGCGACGCTTGGCGAAATGACGGTGCTTGCCAATCACGCACCGACGATGACGACCATCAAGCCGGGTGTGGTTTCGGTGAAGCTTGCCTCGGGCCAGGTTCACAAATACGTCGTGTTCGGCGGTTTTGCCGACATCCTGCCGACCGGCTGCACGCTGCTTGCCGAATCTGCGGTTCCGGCGAGCGAGCTGACCCACGCGACGCTGCAGAAGCGGATCGAGACGACGCAGTCCGAGATCAACCATGCGCAGAACGACGAGCACAAGACCAAGCTCGAGCAGTTCCTGGCGGAATTGACCCATCTCAACGGCGTCGTCAATCCGGCCTGATTTTCCAAAATTCTCTGCGAAAGATCGAGGCGGTCCGAAAGGCCGCCTTTTTCTGTAAGCAAGATAAACCTCCACCTTCGGTGGAGGACTGGACGAGTTCTACATAGTGATTGAGAGACCTCCGTGCTTGGACCGCTAGGCTGGCCGAGACACAGAACGGAGGTTCTATGGAAGAACGATCGCAATCACACGCGACATGGGACTGCAAATACCATGTGGTCTTCGCGAGTAAGTACCGAACGAAACGACTTTACGGGGACTTGCGCCGTGAGTTGGGTGACCTTTTGCACAGGCTTGCTCAGCAGAAGGAATGCCGGATCGAGGAAGGGCACCTGATGCCCGACCATGTACATATGCTGATATCGATCCCGCCGAAATATTCGGTCTCGCACATCGTCGGCTTCTTGAAGGGCAAGACGGCTCTTTACGTTGCCAACAAGTATGCCCGCAAGCGGCGCTACAAAGGCTATCACTTTTGGGCGCGAGGGTACTTCGTCTCGACCACTGGCTATGATGAGCAGGTCGTCAGACGGTATATCCGTAACCAGGAAAAAGTCGACAAAGCTTCCGACTTTGCCGACCTCTTTAACCGTAGCTACTAACCTATAGCAAAACCACTTCTAGTGGTTCAAGCGCAGCGTTTCAAACCTCCACCTCTGGTGGAGGTCATGACTTTTGGCGGTGGTCGGCTCCCCGTCGCGGCTATCGTCGTGACCGGATGACTGCTTGTATGTGCCGCGCCATCTTGTTAGCCCTTGTCGGCGGAGGAACGCGATGATCGACAAGCTGGAATTTTTCATTGCCCTGGCGCGAGAAGGCCATTTCGGCCGGGCGGCGGAGGAATGCGGCATCTCGCAGCCATCGCTTTCGGCCGCCATCCGCCAGCTCGAGGAGAGCCTCGGCGTGCAGCTGGTGGTGCGCGGCTCGCGTTACCAGGGTCTGACGCCGGAAGGCCAGCGCGTGCTGGAATGGGCAAAACGGATCGTCGGCGACGCGCGCACCATGCGCGAGGAGATGCGTGCCGCCCGCAAGGGTCTTGTCGGCCATATAAGACTGGCGTCGATCCCGACGGCACTGGCGATGATCCCCAGGCTGACCGAACCCTTCCAGGCCAAGCACCCGGAGGTCACCTTCTCGGTCGTCTCGCGCAACTCGCTGCAGGTACTTTCCCAGCTCGACAATTTCGAGATCGACGCCGGCATTACCTATCTCGACAACGAGCCGCTGGGGCGGGTGACGAGCGTGCCGCTTTATGCGGAGCGCTACAATCTGGTGACCGCCGAAGGGGCGCCCTATGCGGACCGGGAAAGCGTTACCTGGAAGGAGATGGCGGATCTTAGGCTCTGTCTATTGACGCCGGACATGCAGAACCGCCGGATCATCAACCAGCACCTCGCGGAGGCGGGGGTGACGGTGAAGCCGATGCTCGAATCGAACTCCATGGTGGTGCTTCTTTCGCATGTAGGGACCGGGCGCTGGGCGAGCATCATGCCGCGCAACGTGGCGCGTTCATTCGGCTTTACAAAAGAAATCAGGACGATCCCGATCGTCGATCCGGAAGCCACACATATCGTCGGGCTTGTTGCGACACACCGCGAGCCGTTTACGCCGCTGGTGTCGGCCCTGCTGCACGAGGCTCGCAGCCTCACTCCCGCTGCCATGGCTTGATAGCTTTTTTCTATCGCGTAACCGATCTCCTTTATTGACGGTTGCGGCACCGGTTGCGACATTCCATTCCCAGTAGGCGAAGTACGATTGTCGGACAACTTCGTCGGCTTTCTGATCCCAATACGGCCGTAGCGGCGTCGATGCCCCGAAAACGGAAACGGATCAGCTGGGAGGCTGCAGACTATGAATATGCGAATTTCCGCTGGTGAGTTCACCGAGCGGTCGCTTCAGATCATCAGGGATCTGAAGCATCTGGAAGGCCCGATGCTGCCGATCCTGCATGCGATCCAGGCGGAGTTCGGTTATGTGCCGGAAGAGGTGAAGCCGGTCATCGCCAGCGAACTCAACCTGTCGCGCGCCGAAGTGCATGGCGTCGTCACCTTCTATCACGAATTCCGCGACCACCCGGCCGGCCGGCATGTGCTAAAGCTCTGTCGCGCCGAAGCCTGCCAGTCGATGGGCAGCGACCGCATTGCGGACCGCGCCCGGCAGCTTCTCGGGATTGACTTCCACCAGACGACGCTCGATGGCTCGGTGACGCTGGAAGCCGTGTACTGTCTCGGGCTCTGTGCCTGCGCGCCGGCCGCGATGCTTGACGGCGAAGTCTACGGCCGCGTCGACGAACACTGTCTTTCCGAAATCGTTGCGGGGCTAAGCCGATGACGGTGACGATCTACGTGCCGCGCGATGCCGCAGCGCTCGCTCTCGGAGCCGAAAAGGTGGCAAACGCGATTACCCAGGAGATCGCAGCCCGCGGCCTCGATGCGAAAGTCGTGCGCAACGGCTCGCGCGGCATGTTCTGGCTGGAGCCATTGGTCGAGGTGAGTACCGAACACGGGCGTATCGCCTATGGGCCGGTCAAGGCCGGCGACGTGAAGGGATTGTTCGATGCCGGCTTTGTAGACGGTGGACAGCATGCTTTGCATCTCGGGCCGACCGAGGACATTCCATTCCTGCGCCAGCAGACGCGGCTGACCTTCTCCCGTTGCGGCGTCACCGATCCGCTGTCGCTCGACGACTATCGCCACCATCAGGGTCTGAAGGGTCTTGAGAACGCGATCGCCATGAGCCGGGCCGAGATCGTCGCTCAGGTCACCGACAGTGGTCTTCGCGGCCGCGGCGGCGCCGGCTTCCCGACCGGGATCAAATGGAAGACGGTGATGGATGCGGCGGGGCCGCAGAAATACATCGTCTGCAATGCGGATGAGGGCGACAGCGCCACCTTCGCAGACCGGATGATCATGGAGGGCGATCCCTTCGTGCTGATCGAAGGCATGATCATTGCCGGCATCGCGACGGGCGCCACCAAGGGTTATGTCTATACCCGCTCGGAATATCCGCACGCCATCGCGACGATGAGGGAAGCCGTCGAGATCGCCCGCGCCGCCGGCATCCTCGGGCCGTCGGTGTTGGGCTCGGCGCATGCCTTCGACATGGAGATTCGCTCCGGCGCCGGCGCCTATGTCTGCGGCGAGGAGACCTCGCTGCTGAATTCGCTCGAAGGCAAGCGCGGCATCGTGCGCGCCAAGCCGCCGCTGCCGGCGCTGCAGGGTTTTCTCGGCCGCCCGACGGTCGTCAACAACGTCATCTCGCTTGCATCCGTGCCTGTGATCATGGATCGCGGCGCCGAGTTCTACAAAAACTTCGGCATGGGCCGGTCGCGGGGGACGATCCCGATCCAGATCGCCGGCAACGTCAAATATGGCGGACTCTACGAAACGGCCTTCGGCCTGTCGCTCGGCGAGATCGTCGACCAGATCGGCGGCGGCACGGCAACCGGCCGGCCGGTGAAGGCGGTACAGGTGGGCGGGCCGCTCGGCGCCTATTTCCCGCGCTCGCTGTTCGATACGCCGTTCGACTATGAAGCCTTCGCGGCCCGGGACGGGTTGATCGGCCATGCCGGCATCACCGTGTTCGACGACAGCGCCGACATGCTGAAGCAGGCGCGGTTCGCGATGGAGTTCTGCGCCATCGAAAGCTGCGGCAAGTGCACGCCCTGCCGCATCGGCTCGACGCGCGGCGTCGAAACGGCCGACAAGATCGCGCAAGGGATCGAGCCGGAAAAGAACAAGGCGCTGCTCGCCGACCTCTGCAACACGATGAAGTTCGGCTCCCTCTGCGCGCTCGGCGGGTTTACGCCCTATCCGGTGATGAGCGCGATGAACCATTTTCCGGAGGACTTTTCTCCGGCACCGATGGTGGAGGCGGCGGAATGATGGCCCTGCGCGCGTCAGCTCCGGCTGAACTCCGGAGTACCCCCCTCTGCCCTGCCGGGCATCTCCCCCTCAAGGGGGGAGATCGGCTGGGGGCTTGCTCTCCGCATTCCATTGTACCTCGCATCCTCCGTGTCGACTCTTTTGAAGCGGCGATTCCGCCTTTTGTGATCTCCCCACCTGAGGGGGAGATGCCCGGCAGGGCAGAGGGGGGCGACTTTCTCCGAGGTCAAAGACTCAATTCCATTTTCGTACAGGAGACACACGATGTCCCTCGTTCATGAAATCGACTACGGCACGCCGGCCTCGCGCTCCGAAGCCCAGGTGACACTCACCATCGACGGTCGCGCCATCACCGTACCGGAGGGCACCTCGATCATGCGCGCCTCGATGGAGGCCGGGATCAAGGTGCCGAAACTCTGCGCCACCGACATGGTCGACGCCTTCGGCTCCTGCCGCCTGTGTCTCGTGGAGATCGAAGGCCGCAATGGAACGCCGGCCTCGTGCACCACGCCGGTCATGCCAGGCATGGTCGTGCACACCCAGACCGGCCGGCTGAAGGACATCCGCAAGGGGGTGATGGAGCTCTATATCTCCGACCATCCGCTCGACTGTCTCACCTGCGCCGCCAATGGTGACTGCGAATTGCAGGACATGGCCGGCGCGGTCGGCCTTCGCGACGTGCGTTACGGCTACGAGGGCGACAATCACGTCAAGGCACGCAACGATGGTGCGATCAACGCCAAGTGGATGCCGAAGGACGAGTCGAACCCTTATTTCACCTACGACCCGTCGAAATGCATCGTCTGCTCGCGCTGTGTGCGCGCCTGCGAAGAAGTGCAGGGCACGTTCGCGCTGACGATCGAGGGCCGCGGTTTCGGCAGCCGTGTCTCGCCCGGTGCCCGTGAACTTTTCCTCGATTCCGAATGCGTTTCCTGCGGCGCCTGCGTGCAGGCCTGCCCGACGGCGACGCTCACCGAAAAGTCGGTGATCGCGATCGGCCAGCCGGAACATTCGGAGGTCACCACCTGCGCCTATTGCGGCGTCGGCTGCTCCTTCAAGGCGGAAATGCGCGGCGAAGAGCTTGTGCGCATGGTGCCATGGAAGGATGGTCAGGCGAACCGCGGCCATTCCTGCGTCAAGGGCCGCTTTGCCTATGGCTATGCGACACACAAGGACCGCATCCTCAACCCGATGATCCGCGAGAATATCTCGGATCCGTGGCGGGAAGTGACCTGGGAAGAAGCCTTTTCGCACGTGGCCTCGGAATTCCGTCGTATCCAGTATCAGTACGGCCGGGAATCGATCGGGGGGATCACCTCGTCGCGCTGCACCAACGAGGAGACTTTCCTCGTCCAGAAGCTGATCCGCGCCGGTTTCGGCAACAACAATGTCGATACCTGCGCCCGCGTCTGCCACTCGCCGACCGGTTACGGCCTCGGCCAGGCCTTCGGCACTTCGGCCGGAACCCAGAATTTCGACTCGGTCGAGCACACCGATGTCGTCATCGTCATCGGCGCCAACCCGACCGACGGTCACCCGGTGTTCGGTTCGCGCCTGAAGAAGCGCTTGCGCCAGGGTGCAAAACTGATCGTCATCGATCCGCGCCGCATCGATCTGGTGCGCACGCCGCATGTGGAGGCCGATTATCACCTGCCGCTGCAGCCGGGCACCAACGTAGCCGTGCTGACGGCGCTGGCGCATGTCATCGTCACGGAAGGCCTGTTCGACGAGAAGTTCATCCGTGAACGTTGCGACTGGTCCGAGTTCGAGGACTGGGCCGGTTTCGTTTCGGAAGACGCACACAGCCCGGAGGCGACTGAGAAATATACCGGCGTGCCGGCGGATCTCGTGCGCGGTGCGGCCCGGCTTTACGCCAAGGGCGGCAACGGGGCGATCTATTACGGTCTCGGCGTCACCGAGCACAGCCAGGGTTCGACCACCGTCATGGCGATCGCCAACCTTGCCATGGTCACCGGCAATCTCGGTCGCCCGGGTGTGGGCGTCAATCCGCTGCGCGGCCAGAACAATGTCCAGGGCGCCTGCGACATGGGGTCGTTCCCGCACGAGCTGCCGGGCTACCGCCATATCTCCGACGACGCGACCCGCGACACGTTCGAAAAACTGTGGGGTGTGACGCTCAACAACGAACCGGGCCTGCGCATCCCGAACATGCTGGATGCGGCCGTCGAGGGCACGTTCAAGGGCATCTACATCCAGGGCGAGGACATCCTGCAGTCCGACCCGGACACCAAACATGTCTCGGCCGGCCTTGCCGCGATGGAATGCGTCGTCGTCCACGACCTTTTCCTCAACGAGACGGCCAATTATGCGCATGTCTTCCTGCCGGGTTCGACTTTTCTCGAAAAGGACGGCACGTTCACCAATGCCGAGCGCCGCATCAACCGCGTCCGCAAGGTGATGAGCCCGAAGAACGGTTATGCCGACTGGGAAGTCACCCAGAAGCTCGCCCAGGCGATGGGGCTTGCCTGGAACTATGCGCATCCATCTCAGATCATGGACGAGATCGCCGTGTCGACGCCGAGCTTCGCGCTGGTTTCCTACGACTATCTCGACAAGATGGGCTCGGTTCAGTGGCCATGCAACGAGGCTCACCCGGCCGGTTCGCCGATCATGCATGTCGATGGTTTCGTGCGCGGCAAGGGCAAGTTCATCCGCACCGAATATGTCGCGACCGACGAACGCACCGGCCCGCGCTTCCCGCTGCTGCTCACCACCGGTCGCATCCTTTCCCAGTATAATGTCGGCGCCCAGACGCGTCGTACCGAAAATGTCACCTGGCATGCGGAAGACCGGCTGGAGATCCATCCGCACGATGCCGAACAGCGCGGTATCAAGGAAGGCGACTGGATCAAGCTCGCCAGCCGTTCGGGCGATACGACCCTGCGTGCGCTGATCACCGATCGTGTCGCGCCGGGCGTGGTCTATACGACTTTCCACCACCCGAACACGCAGGCGAACGTCATCACCACCGACTTCTCCGACTGGGCGACCAACTGCCCGGAATACAAGGTGACGGCGGTGCAGGTGTCGCCCTCCAACGGCCCGACCGAGTGGCAGAGCGACTATGACGAACTGTCACGACGGTCTCGGCGGATCGCGGGGAAGCTGGAGGCCGCGGAATAATCGCATGACCTTATTCAACACCACCGCCACAGCCCCCGAGATCGCCCGCCACAACGGCGTGGTCCGCGCCGGCTCGCGGGTGGTGCCGGAGGAAGTGCCGATCGCCTTTTCCTATGGCGGGTCGACCCATGCGGTGATGATGGGCACGCCTGCCGATCTCGAGGATTTCGCGGTCGGCTTCAGCCTGACGGAAGGCATCATAACCTCGATGGTGGAGATCGAGGGCATAACCGTCGTCGAAGAAGGGGCCGGTCTCGATGTCCAGGTGACGCTTCTCGAAGATAAGGAAGACGCGCTGCGTGCCCGCCGGCGGCATATGGCGGGGCCGGTCGGCTGCGGGCTTTGCGGCATCGAATCGATCGAGCAGGCCATGCGTCCGGTGCCGGACGTTTCCGCGGTGACGATGGCGCTCAGTCCGAAAGAGGTGAGTGAAGCCGTCGCGGCGCTCAACAGTGCGCAGCCGCTGCATCGGCAAACCCATGCGGTTCATGGCGCGGGCTTTGTCGTGCCGGGCAAGGGGCTGGTTGCGGTCCGCGAGGATGTCGGCCGCCACAATGCGCTCGACAAGCTCGCCGGAGCGGTCATCGCCAAGGGCCTCAAGGGTTCGGAGGGCGTCGTGGTCGTCACCAGCCGCATTTCGGTCGAGATGGTGCAGAAGACGGCGATCCTCGGAAGCCCGGTGCTGATCGCCATTTCCGCGCCGACGGCACTTGCCATCCGCACGGCGGAAGCGGCGGGCATGACCTTGATCGCGCTGACCCGCGGCGAGGATTTCGAGATCTTTACGCGTACCGATCGCATAACCACCGGAGTTGTCGCCGATGTCGCATGACCAAAGCCCCGAGCAACTTGTGCTCGACAAACTGGTCCGGATGGCCAACCAGATCGCCACCTTCTTCCTGTCGCAGCCGGAAAAGGTGCGCGCCGAGGGCGTCGCGACGCATATCAACAAGTTCTGGGAGCCCCGCATGCGCCGGCACCTTTTCGAGCATCTCGACAATGGCGGGGCGGGGCTGCTGCCGCTCGTCGTCGAGGCCTCGACGCTGATCCGCCGGCCGGAGGCGAAGGTCGGATCGGGCGTCGGCGTCGGTCAGGATGCGGTGGAAGGTGCGCTGGGCGGCAAAGGTCCCGCCGAAGGAGAATCGTTGTCCGAACCGAGCGTTCCGGAGAGCGCCGCATGAATTCATCCATCCGGCAGGTAAGGGGCCGGAGGAGGAATAGAGCCTAGCCATCATCCGAGGGAGGATATTTTAAATGGCAATTGCAGGAACGACGGACGAGGGCCTGACAGGCAATGTCGGGCTCCTCGATAAGGAACGTATTATCGCAAAACCAGGTTTCAATCGCTGGCTCGTGCCGCCGGCAGCTTTGGCCATTCATCTTTGCATCGGCATGGCTTACGGCTTCAGCGTCTTCTGGCTGCCGCTGTCCCGTGCCTTGGGTACCACGCAGGACCCGTCCTGCGCCAGCCTCAACCTCATCTCGGCCCTGTTCACGACAAGCTGCAACTGGCGTGTCGCGGACCTTGGCTGGATCTATACGTTGTTTTTCGTGCTGCTCGGTTGCTCGGCGGCGATCTGGGGTGGCTGGCTGGAACGGGTCGGCCCGCGCAAGGCCGGCTTCGTCTCGGCCTGCTGCTGGTGCGGCGGCATTATCGTCGCGGCAATCGGCGTCATGACCCACCAGCTGTGGCTGATGTGGATCGGCGCCGGCGTGATCGGCGGTGTCGGCCTCGGCCTCGGTTATATTTCGCCGGTCTCGACGCTGATCAAGTGGTTCCCCGACCGCCGCGGCATGGCGACGGGTATGGCCATCATGGGCTTCGGCGGTGGTGCGATGATCGGTGCCCCGCTCGCCAACCTCTTGATGAACTATTTCAAGACCGATACTTCGGTCGGCGTATGGCAGACCTTCATCTGCATGGCGGTGATCTATTTCGGCTTCATGATGGGCGGCGCCTTCGGCTACCGAATCCCGCCGGCCGGCTGGCGTCCGGAAGGCTGGACCCCTCCGGTTTCCAAGACGACGATGATCACCACCAAGCACGTCCACCTGCGCAATGCGCACAAGACCAAGCAGTTCTGGCTGATCTGGGCGGTGCTTTGCCTGAACGTTTCGGCTGGCATCGGGGTTATCGGCATGGCCTCGCCGATGCTGCAGGAAATCTTCGCCGGATCGCTGATCGGTCTGCCGAACCTGACCTTCTCGCAGCTTGATGCGAGCCAGAAGGCACAGATCGCCACGATTGCCGCCGGCTTTGCGGGCCTCCTGTCGCTCTTCAATATCGGCGGGCGTTTCTTCTGGGCGTCGCTCTCCGACAAGATCGGCCGCAAGAACACATACTACACGTTCTTCGTGCTCGGCATCGTGCTCTACGCACTCGCTCCGACGCTGGCCGACATGGGCAACAAGGCGCTCTTCGTGGCGGCCTTCGCCATCATCCTGTCCATGTACGGCGGTGGTTTTGCGACCATTCCTGCCTATCTCGCGGATATCTTCGGCACCCAGTTCGTCGGCGCCATCCACGGTCGTCTTCTGACGGCCTGGGCGACGGCCGGCATTCTCGGTCCCGTCGTGGTCAACTATATCCGCGAAGCGCAGCTCACCGCCGGCGTGCCGGCCGGGCCGGCGCTCTATACGGGCACGATGTACATCCTCGCCGGCATGCTGGTGCTGGGTCTGATCGCCAACGCGCTGGTGCGCCCGCTTGCCGACAAGTGGTTCATGTCGGACCAGGAAGTCGCCTCGCTGCAGGCAAAGACTGCCGCCGCGAATGCCGGTCCGACCGGTTCCTTCGGCATCGGCACGGGTGGTCTCGACGCCAAGGCGGCAGTCGCCTGGGCCGTGGTCGGCATCCCGCTTCTCTGGGGCGTCTGGGTGACGCTCAGGAGCAGTCTGGTTCTGTTCGGCTGACATTCCGTCGACAGGAATGACCAAGAAAGGGCGGCCTGTGCCGCCCTTTTTTTGTCTCGCACGAAAATGTGAGGATAAAAACGGAGGCGGCTCCGATTGACGTCTTGAGAATCCGAACTAGATTGCGTTGTGGAGCCCGAAGCCGCTTTCTCTGGCGGGACGCACGCGCCCGCGTGCCCGATCCGGCTCCGAACGACTGCTTATATCGCTTCATATCTTCAGTGCACACGGGAGCTCTCCATGCGCTACAATCAATTGGGCAATACCGGTCTTTTTGTCTCCGAACTCTGCCTCGGCACGATGACCTTCGGCGAGAACCAGACGGGCGCCGTCTGGAGTGCCGTCGCCGGTCTCGATCAGGACGCCGCCGACAAGATCGTCGAGCGTTCGCTCGCCGCAGGTGTCAATTTCATAGATACCGCCAATGTCTATTCCGAGGGTAGATCCGAGCACATCCTCGGCCAGGCGATCAAGAACCTCGGCGTGCCGCGCAAGGACGTGGTCATCGCCACGAAATTTTATGGCCAGATGGGCGACAAGCCGAACGATCGCGGCGCCTCCCGCGGCCACATCATGGATTCCGTCGAGCAGAGCCTCGAACGACTGCAGATGGACCATATCGATCTTTATCAGGTGCACGGCACCGATACGGTGACGCCGATCGACGAGACCCTGCGAGCGCTCGACGATCTCGTATCGCGCGGCCTCGTGCGTTACATCGGGCTCTCCAACTGGGCTGCCTGGCGGATGGCGAAAGCGCTCGGCATTTCCGAACGCAAGGGTTATGCCCGTTTCGAGACGGTGCAGGCCTATTATTCGATCGCCGGACGCGACTTGGAGCGGGATATCGTGCCGCTGATGCAGGAAGAGAAGCTCGGCCTGATGGTCTGGTCGCCGCTCGCCGGCGGGCTGCTTTCCGGCAAATACGGTCCGGGTGCTCCGGGCAACGGGGAAGGCCGCCGCGCCAATTTCGATTTCCCGCCGGTCGAGAAGGATCGCGCCTGGGCCTGCGTCGCGGCCATGCGCGAGGTCGGCGCCAGGCACGGTGCTGGTGTCGCGGAAGTGGCGCTGGCCTATATCCTGGCGAAACCCTTCGTGACGAGCGTCATCATCGGCGCCAAGCGGCTGGAGCAGCTCGAAGAAAACTTGAAGGCCGTGAAGCTGAAGCTCGACACGGAGGACATGGCAAAGCTCGACGAGGTCAGCGCGCTTGCTCCGGAATATCCGGGCTGGATGCTGGTTCGCCAGGGTGCCGGGCGCCGTCCGGCCCCGTTCGAGCCAAAGTAATAGTCATGAAAAAAGCCCGCGGCGGTTCAACGCTGCGGGCTTCATAATCGAATAGCGGCTTAGTGGTCTTTCCAGCCAACCGCCTTGGCCTTGAGGTCGGATGCGCAGGCCTTTCTTGGCCTCCGCTATCGCAAATCAGGCAGCCAGATCGTCGGCTTCGGTGCCCTTGAACATCTTGGCGAGATTCAGGAAGCAGATCATGCCGTTCTCGTTGGCGATGATGCCTTCGGAGAAGGACTTGTCGAAGGACGCGGAGATTTCCGGAACCGGCTGAACCTGGCTCGAGGGGATCGTCAGGATGTCCGAGACGCGGTCGACGAGCATGCCGATGACCATGTTGTGGACTTCGGCGACGACGATGGCGCTGCGCTCGTTGGCAACCGTGCTCTTCATGCCGAGCTTGTAGGCAAGGTCGATGATCGGGATTACCGAACCGCGAAGGTTCATGACGCCGATGACGTCGGCCGGAGCGTGCGGGATCGGCGTCGAAGGTGCCCATCCGCGGATTTCGCGGATCGTCGTCGTCTTGACGCAGAACTCCTGGTCATGAAGACGGAAGGCGATGATTTCCAGCGTTTCGCCGCTGTAGCTTGTGGAGTTGATCGTCGTAGCCATCAGAATTCTTCCCAACTATCCGTTGCCTGAGCGGCAGCGGCGGCACCCGTTGTGGTCCGCGCGACCGTTGCCATGAGTTTGCGTGCCGGCGATGCAACGGGTCGTGCATCAGGTCGCGCTATTGCAATCTTATGCGAAGAATGTTGCGCAAATCTAAATCGTGACAGAAGATCGCGCAGGGTTTCGGCCTCGCGCGCCAGGCTGTGGCTGGCAGCGCTTGTTTCCTCGACCATCGCAGCATTCTGCTGCGTGTTCTGGTCCATGGAGTTCACGGCCTTGCTGATCTCCTTGATGCCCGTGGACTGTTCACGGGCAGCCTCGACGATCGCTGTGACATTGCCGTTGATCTCGTCCACCTGGGACATGATCTCGTCGAGCGCCTTGCCGGTTTCGCCGACGAGCGCGACGCCACGTTTGACCTGTTCGGAGGAGGTCGAGATCAGCGTCTTGATTTCCTTGGCCGCACTGGCGGAACGTTGAGCCAGTTCGCGGACTTCCTGGGCAACGACCGCAAAGCCCTTGCCCGCTTCGCCGGCGCGTGCCGCCTCGACACCCGCATTGAGCGCCAGCAGGTTTGTCTGGAAGGCGATCTCGTCGATCACGCCGATGATATTGGAGATTTCCCGGGACGACGTCTCGATCTGGCCCATCGCGTTTACCGCATTGCGCACCACGGCACCGGAATGTTCGGCGCTTTTTTTAGCATGCGAGACGAGGGTACCTGCTTCTTCCGCGCGTTTGGCGCTATCGGTGACGGTACGGCTGATTTCTTCAAGCGCCGCAGCGGTCTCCTCGACTGCCGCCGCCTGCTGCTCGGTGCGTTTGGCAAGGCTGTCGGAAGCCTGGCGGATCTCGCTGGAGCCTCCTGCAATCCCTTCGGCGTTCTCGCCGACGGTGCGCATGGCCCCGGCCAGTTTTCCGATGGCTTCGTTGAAATCGACGCGGATCTGTTCGAGTGTCGAAATGAAGGGCACTTCGATCCGGAACGTCAGGTCGCCGTTCGAAAGAGATGTCAGGCCGTCGGCGATGTCATCGACGGCGCGGACACGTTCGGTGATGTCGGTTGCAAACTTGACCACCTTGAAGACGCGGCCGTCGGCGTCGAAGATCGGGTTGTAGGACGCCTGGATCCAGACTGCCTTGCCGCCCTTGCCGATGCGCTTGAATTCGGCGGCAATCGCTTCGCCGCCGGAAAGCTTCTTCCAGAATTGCGGGTATTCGGCGCTGTCGCGGAACGACGGCTCGCAGAACATGCTGTGATGTTTGCCGGTGATTTCCGAAAGCTGATAGCCGAGGCAGGTGAGGAAATTTTCGTTGGCGGTCAGGACGTCGCCGCCGGGCGTGAACTCGATGATGGCCTGAGTGCGCGAGATGGCGTTGATCTTGCCTTCGTCATCGGCGGATTTGAGCTTCGCGGCGGTGATGTCGGTTGCGAACTTGACCACCTTGTAAGGCTTGCCGCCGGACATCACCGGATTGTACGAGGCCTGAATCCAGATCTCGCGGCCACCCTTGCCGATCCGCTTGTAGGCGGCGGCATCAAATTTGCCGCTGCCGAGGTTCGCCCAGAAATCCTTATAGGCCTGCAATTTCACGTAATCCGGGTCGCAAAACATGCTGTGATGCTTGCCGACGATTTCGGAAAGTGTGTAGCCAAGCGTCTTGCAGAAGTTCTCGTTGGCCGTGAGAACCTTTCCGGACAAATCAAACTCGATAATGGCCTGAGACTTGTTGAGCGCAGCAAGTACTGCTTTCGCGTCAGCGCCTGGAAGTGAAAGTATGGACATCTGGCTTGCACGCCCCCCGTCTGTAAGTTCCCGAACTGGCTCAATTTTCCAACAGCCTAACGAGATAACCATCTCGCCGCCGGGACACTGAGTCTTGCTAAAAATAGCATTGAGGAATTAACGGAAGGTCAATAGTTCTGTTCTCGCGAACTTGTGGAAAATACGTATCCAATTGTCTATTGTCAAATTTCCGGACAGAAAGTAGATCTATATTTTATTCTGTTTCATCGAATTTATATCGAGGTCTATCGCGAGCAACTGAAATCTTTATTTCAGATATAGACTTGTGCCTCTGATTATGCGGAGCGGGTTGGACGATCAAGAACGCGCCGGCCGAAAAGGCTCGCCGCCAGCTCCACCATGATCCGGGCGCTCTTGCCGCGATCGTCGAGGAACGGATTGAGCTCGACGAGATCGAGCGACGCGACGAGCCCGGTATCGTGGAGCATTTCCATGATCAGATGCGCCTCGCGGAAGGTTGCGCCGCCCGGCACGGTGGTACCGACGCCCGGCGCTATGTCGGGATCCAGGAAATCGACGTCCAGGCTCACATGCAAGAGGCCATTGGCGGCATTCACCGCTGCGATCACCTGGCGCATGATAGCGGCGATCCCGTGCTCGTCGATGGCGCGCATGTCGAAGACGTTGACGCCGTGATCGGCGATGAGCTTCCGCTCGATCTCGTCGACCGAGCGGATGCCGATCTGGAAGACGTTCTTTGGATCGACCATGGGCCGGGCGCTGTCGAGGATAGGCGCAAACTCCGCCTGGCCGGTAAAGAAGGCGACCGGCATGCCATGGATGTTGCCGGAGGGCGATGTCTCGGGCGTGTTGAAATCCGTATGGGCATCGAGCCAGAGGACGAAGAGCGGCCGGCTGATCTCGGAAGCGTAACGCGCCATGCCCGGCACGCTGCCCATGGAAAGGGCGTGGTCGCCGCCCATGATCACCGGAATGGTGCCGGCCTTGGCCATTTCATAGGTCCGGGTTTCGAGAGCGCGCGTGAACGCAGCGACGATCGGCAGGTTCTTCGCGTCGTTTCTCTCCGGCAGGTCAGCTGCCGGTTCCGGGCGCAGGTCGCCATTGTCGACGACCCGGAAACCGAGGCCCTCCAGCGCCTTGACGATGCCGGCAAGCCTGAAGGCTGCCGGACCCATGGCGCAGCCGCCGCGACCGGAGCCCTCTTCCAGAGGAACGCCGATCAATGTGATGTCTTTGGAGGTCATGCTTTTTCTCCCGAGCAAGCAGGAATGAAACGAAATATGCGAGATCAGTATTCGCGCTCATAAAAGATGCCGGCCTTGCCACCTTCGGTGCCGGCGCCGGCCTTGAGCTTCACACCGCGGCCGACATCGAGATTGATCGTCGCTTCGGCGCCGCTCTCGCCGCCCTGCTCGACCTGGATATAGGTGCGGTTGTTGATGTAGCGGCCGACCGACACGGTGGTCTGGCCGGTCGCATCGGTGTTGATGTCGAGATCGTCGACACCGAGATTGTTGCGCAGCGTTTCGAGTAGCGATGTGGAACCCCCGCCTGCCAGCTGCCCGACGGCATCGGCCAGCTGGGCGATCTGCAGCGGCGACAGCCGCGACATCGACTGGCCGAAGATCAGTCGCGCCAGAACCTCGTCCTGGGGCAGGGCGGGCGAGGAGGAGAAGGCGATCGTCGGATCGTTGGCGACGCCGGTGACTTTCACCGTGATCGTCGTCGAGGCGGAGGTCGTGTTCGCCTCCATGTTGAGAACCGGGATCAGGCCGCCGCCGAAGGTGATGTCGCCATCGGTGAAATCCATCCGTTTGGCGAGGATCACGATACGGCCGCGGCGCATCTCGAAGCCGCCGGCGACGACCGGTGCGATCGCCGTGCCCGTCACGGTCAGCTCGCCGCCGAGTTCGGCGTCGATGCCTCGACCGCGAACGAAGATGCCGTTCGGTGCGCTGATCTGAAGATTGAGGGCGATCGGGTTCGAGCTGCCGCTGGCGCTCTTCGGCCGCATCTTTTCCATCTGGCGCAGCACGCCGGGCGGTGCGTTGCGGTGGCGGATATCGATGGCGGAAAGCGAGGTCGGCAGGCGGGCGGGCACGGTGATCGCCGCCTTGGTCAGTGTTACGCGACCTCCGAGGACGGGGCCTGAAGTCAGAGGGCCGGTGATGGTCAGGGCGCCGTCGGCGGTAGCGGCGAAAAGCGCGCCATCGGCATAGGCTGCCTGAGCCAGAGTGATCCTGAGGTCGGCCGGGAAGCCGGAGCCCGGCGTGATGCCGACCGAGCCCTGGACCGAAACCGTGCCACCACCCGAGAGCTTGGCCGTAAGCCTGGAGATATTGGCGCTTTTGCCATCGAAGGCGACATTGGCGGCAAGATCCGTCAGGGCGAGATTGCGTCGGACATCCACCAGTCTTGCGCCGGACGAGGATGCCGTGCCGGTGATCGCCGGCGCCGCCGCCGTGCCGGCTATCGCGAGGTCGACATTGCCGGTGCCTTCCAGGACGAAGCCTTGCGCAGCCATCTGTCCGGCGAGGATCGAGAAGGGCAGTTTCCCGCTGAATTTCAGATTGAGCGGCTTTTCGCCTGCAAGCGAGATGGAGCCGCCGCCGGACAACGAGACGCCGCCGCCGCCCGAAAGGCGGGTGTCGAGGGTGACGGTGCCGTTCTGAAACGTGCCGCCGGCGGTGATGTTGAAAGCCGCGACCCCGGCGGACGTCGTCTGCGCAACGCCGGCATCGGCCCAGCGCAGATCATAACGGACAGCGGGGGCTTGCGGTGTCCCCGTCGCGGTAACCGTGCCGGAAATCGTGCCGCGGGCGCCGAGGCTCGGCGCAAACGCGTTGACCAGGCTGGCGGGCACGGCATTGGCGCGGGCGTTGATGTCGAGTGCGGGAATGCCGTCCTTCAGGATGACCTTGCCGGCAGCCGAGAGATCGAGGCCGCCGGAGCCCGTCAGGCGGGTCTTGTCTAACGTGACTGTCCCGTTGGCGAAGCTGCCGCTTGCCTGGACTCGAAACGGACTGATGCCAGCATCGCGCGACTGGCGAAGCTGTGCATCACTCCATTCTAAATCGTAACGTATGGCAGGGGCAGACGCGGCGCCGGTGGCGTTGATCGTGCCGGATATCATGCCGGCGGCGTTGATCGCGGGGACGAACGCGTTGATGAGATTGGCGGGCAGCGCCCTGATATTGGCGGTCAAGTCCAGCGCCGAGCCAGCCGTGCCGTTGACGGTGACGCTGCCGGACCCGGTTGCGATGGTGAGGTCGGCAAGACGCGCACCGCCATTGGCGACCGCGACGCGGGTCGGGGCAGCAAGCCGGACCGGGATGTTGCGCGGTGCCGCTGCGAAGCTCTCGATGCCGACCGAGATATCGGTGCCGGCCTGGATATCGCCGACCGCCGTGAGGGGGGCGTTGTCGTACTGGGCGGCGAGATTGAAGTTGGTCCGGTTGCCGCCCTGGCTGACGCCGAGGTTGACGTCGTTGATGCCGACCGAGCCGGCGCCGATGCGCGTGGCGCGGACCGTACCCTCGGCCGCAATCGCCTTGATGTCGGCAATGGCGAGATCGATATTCGGCTGGGCGATCTCGATCGTGCCGCGGCGAAGCGCCTTGCCGGAAGCCCGGATCACGGCGCCGGCCTTGCCGCCGGTATTGCTGAACATTACCGTTCCCTTCAGGTCGCCCTGGGCCTGCTGGGCCGCAAGTGCTGCAAGCAGGGAGACATCCGGGAAATCGAAGGTGAGCTGGCCTTCCGGCAGGAAGGCAGGAGAGAAGCTCAGGGCGCCGGTCAGCTTGTTCGGGCCGATCTGGGCAGTGATCGCCGGCGCGCTTGTGCGGCCCTGGACGGAGGCGACGTCGGCATTGACGCGGATCGGCTGGCCGTCGAGCGAACCCGTGCCGGTCAGCTTGCCCTTGGGTGCGTTCGGATCGGCGGTGCCTTCCAGGATGAAGCTCATGTCCTGGAGCTTGCGGCCGACCAGTCGCGCGTCGGCAGAATTGACCACCGCCCTGACGCCCATTGCAGTCAACGGTCCCTTGGCGGAGATGTCGAAACCGGCAGCCCCCTCGGCCTCCGGCAGCCAACGCTTCAGATCCGGCACGCGGCCGGCGAGGCGCCCGGTGACGGTCCGATTGTCGAGCAGCATGTTTCCGTGCGCTTCGATGGCGTTCGAGCGCATCACGAAGTTCTCGAGGCTGATGCGACCGCCGTTCACCATATTGACGTAGCCTTCGGCGGAAAGCTTGCCCTCGAACTTAGAAACCAGTCCCGGCGGCAGGACGGCGGGATTGGCGAAAACCCGGAAATTGCCGGTGACCGCCTGTTTCGACATGTCATAGGCGCCGGAAAGCGTACCGTTGACGTTGCCACTGTCGAAGGTCGCCGCATCCAGGCCGATCGCCGGTGGTGCGAGCCTGAGCGGCGCATCCAGTGTCACCGGCCCGCGGATCACCCGGTCGAGATCGTCGTTGGCGAAATCCGTGCGGGCGACGGTGAAGCGGCTGCGGATGCTGCCCGAGCGGCTGATGAGGTTGAGGTCTTCGCTTTCCGCCTGCAGACGGATCTGGCCGAAGCGCCCCTGCGGCAGTTCGGCGGCGCTGAGTGCCGCCGTCGCGTTGAAGCGCGCCGAGGTGGATGCTCCGGTCAGCGTGAAATTGATGCTTTCGAAGGAGAAGCGGCTCTCCTGTCCGCTGATCGGCCACACGAAGTCGACCGGGCCCTTCACGCCGTTGAGGCTGGCGGTGAGGCTGTTGTCGCCCGTCGGGTCCCATGCCCCCTTGGCGGCAATCTTCACGGCGCCGGAGGTGAGATCGCCGCGTTCGATATCCACCCGGCCGGAGGGCGCATAGATCGCAGCGATATTGATATCGGTCGTGCCGCCGAACAGCGGACGAAAGGCAGGCGGAAGAAGCGTCGACAGCTGGCCGCCGCCGGTCACTTCCACCCTGTGCCTGCCGTTTTCGACCAGCAGATGTTTGCCGTCGACCGCGATCACGGGAGTGCCGCCGACGCTGCCCTGCAACTTGCCGGCCCAGTCGGAAAGAGGTCCTTCGCCATCGAGCGCCAGCTCGACCGCCGGCGTGCCGGGCAGACGCAGAAGGCGAGCGAGCAGGCCGCCCTGCGGCTCGGACACGGCAGCCTTGAGGGTCAGGCGATTTTCGGACGGCGCATAGACCACGTCGGCCGATGCCCTGGCATCCGGCTCGTCCTTGCGGGTCGCCTGCAGGTCGAGCGAAATGTCGGGCCCGGTCGCGTCGATCGATCCCTTCACCGAAAGGGAGAAGTCCCGTCCCGAAAATGCCTGGGAGAGATTGATGTCCGGCAGGTCGATCTGCGCAACGCGGATACCGACCGGCAAGGGCGAGCCGGAGGAGCCCGTCGATGCCGTCTGTGTCGGGGCGGGCGCTTTCGGCGGCCGCGGCGCACGGATGAAATTGACGGTGTCGGCCGAAATGTGCTCGGCGCGGAAGACCCCGGTCACCAGGGATGTCGGCGACCAGTCGATCTTGATTCCGCCGATCTGGGCATAGGGGCCTGCGTCGTCGGACAGCGTAAGGGCATCGATACGCAGGTCGCCGGTCAGAAGGCCTTCCGGGCGTGTGAAGGAAATGCTGCGGTCAGGCGTGGAAACGATGGCGGAAATGCGGTCCGCGGCGACGCGTCCGCCGACCGGGGTGAGGGCGACGAAAAGGAAGACGCCCAAGGCCATGACGAACAGGATCGCGACCACGCCAAGCGCAGCCTTCAAGACCCATTTCAACAGGCGTACCATCAGCATCATGCCTTAAACGCTACCCTTCACTGCCTTTCAGAATGCCTGTCCTATGCCCGCATAGATACCGTACTGGCTACCGCCGTCATAGCGCTGCAAGGGGATTGCAACGTCCAATCTTAGCGGTCCAAAAGGCGTGGCATATCGCACGCCAATCCCTGCACCGGCACGTATATCAGAAAAATCGGGCACGATTCCGGTCGATACCGTACCAATGTCGACAAAAGGTACAATGCCTATGTTTTCTGACACTTTTACCCTCACCTCGAAAGACCCCAGCGTATAGGATCGCCCGCCCGTCGCTTCGTCGGCGCTGTTATAGGGCGAGATTTCCCGATAGGCGTAACCGCGCACCGATCCGCCGCCGCCGGCGAAGAATCTGCGTGTCGCCGGGATTCTTTCAAGGTCGCTTCCGCCGACCAGCGTTCCGGCGGCCAGGCGGGCGGCGAGCACGATGTTGTCCTCCTGCCCGAGGCCGAGATAACCGGAGATCGAGCCCTCGAACGACGAGAAGATCGTGCCGTCCATCAGTTCGTAGCTCGGCTTGGCGGATAGGGTCGCGTAATATCCCTTGGTCGGGTCGAGCTTGTTGTCCCGCGCATCGCGCTCGAAGCTGACCGGCAGGCTGAGCGTGAGGTACTGGTTGTTGCCGAACGCGTCGTCGGCGTCGATATAGGCGATCTCTCCGCCGCCCTTGAGCTTGTCAGTCTCGTTCAGCTCGTAGGTGATGCCGGCCGAATAGATGATGGTCTGCGCCTCGTAGACGTCAGGCGTTTCACTCTTGGCTTCCAGGCGGGATTCGAAGGTCGCTTCGGGCACAAAAGCGCCAGGCTTGGTGAAGATGATCCCGGCGGAGTAATCGAAGGTGGTGACGTCGGTGGTGGCGCCGATACCGGACACCTTGCCTTCGATGCGAAGAGATTCGGCTTCCCCGAAGAGGTTGCGGTGGCCCCAGTATCCTTCGAGGCCGGCGCCGTCGATCGAGGAATATTCGGCGCCGAAGCCGAAATAGCGATGCTTGCCTTCCGACACCTCGATCGTCAGCGGCAACGAACCGTCCGGCGCCAGCTTGTCCGCCTCGTGGATAGTCACGCTCGAGAAGACGCCGAGTTCGCGCAGGCGGTCGTTCGCCTTCTTCAATTGTCCGGGCGAATATTGTCCATGTTTGTCGAGCCGCGAATAACGGCTGATGAAGGTGGCGTCGACGGTGCGCGATCCCTTCACCGCGACAGCTCCGAACGGGGCAACAGGGCCGCCGATCGCACCGAGCACCACGTTGATCGTGTTGGTGCGGTGATCGGCCGTCACCTGCCGCTCGGTCAGCTTTGCGAGCGGGCGGCCCTCGTCCTTCAAATCGACGAGAAGCTGCTGGCTGGCCTTCAGGATCAGCCGCGAACCCGCCGCGCCGCCGGCGACGAGATCGTATTTTTCCGGATCGCGGCCGACGGCGTCCCCCTCGAAACGGACCGAGCCGAGTTTGAAAACCGGACCGGGATCGACGCGGACCGTGACCGGCACGGGTGCCGCGTGGTCGAATGCAGGGTTGGGCGGCAGGCGGTCGATATCGGTTCCGGCGACGGAGATATGCACGGTGCCGCCGTAACGGGCCTCTTCGTAGAGCACGGCGACGAGCCGGTCGCGGTCTTCGCGCGCCTTGATGATGACGCCGAGATCGCCGGAGACCGGCTGCTTTTCGTCGGTGATCAGGGAGGCGGCGGATTCGAGACGCTTCTTGAGGTCCTTGTCCGCATTGCCGGCTTCGAGCGTCGCGTCGTAACGGACGGGATCGATGATCTCGACCTTGTCTTCGTCGTCGCCGAACAGGGTAATGCCGAAGAGTTTGAAAGCGTAGGCGTTGCCGGAAAGCGGCGGGGAAACGAGAAGTGCAGCGGCGAGCATCGTGGCCGTGCCTGCCCCCCTCAACCTCCGCTTTTCTGTCCGCCCAGTGTTTTCGTTCCGCATACGCAAACTGCTGTGGATCCCCCGGCTGGAAGCCTTCATAGCATCCGACGAAGCGGACTATCTAACTGCAAAAGAGGAAGCCGGGTACCCCTTCGTGATGATTTCATGAAAGAAAAAGCCCCGGAGTGTGCTCCGGGGCCACAGTTTTTCCTGCAATCCAGCCGTTTATTAGTAACGGCGCGGGCAGCTGTCGATATAGCGACGGCCATAACGGTCGCGGTAGTAGCACTGTCCCGGCTGTTCGGCGACGGAGCCGATCAATGCGCCGGAAACGCCGCCGATCGCAGCGCCAACGGCGGCGCCGCGGACGTTGCCGGTAGCCAGGCCGCCGATCACGGCGCCGGATGCTGCGCCGATGCCGGCGCCCTGTTCAGTTGCCGTGCAGCTCGCGAGCGAAGCGCCGACGATCAAAAGCACCAAGGCCTTCTTCATGAGATCCTCCTGTTTGTTCTTCATCTTGCCCGGCTGTCTCGCAGACTCCGAACGTTTCCGCGGGTCAATTCAACAGCCATCAATGGGAACAATAGGTCGCGGGGAACAAGAGTCCATATGAGCTCAATATTTTGCGCACCGATTTTTGTTTTGGTTTGCCGATAGTTACTCGGTATTCGACGGAAGCGAAGGGCGGCCGCTCGTCTGGTCGCCGACCAAAATATTGCCGTTTCCCTAGAAAGTAGCGGTTGATCCCTTAGGTAAAAAAGCAAATGATGATGGGCGTGTCCGGGAGGGATACGAGGAGGATCATATGACGAAAGTGACGCTGACCGTGAACGGCCGCGCTATGAGCGGCGAGTGCGAGGACCGCACCCTGCTCGTGCATTTCATCCGCGAAAAACTTGGTCTGACGGGAACGCATGTGGGCTGCGATACGACCCAGTGCGGCGCCTGCGTCGTTCATATGGACGGCCATTCGGTGAAGAGCTGTTCGATCCTGGCGGTGCAGGCATCCGGCTCGACGATCACGACGATCGAGGGCCTCGCCGGCCGGGGGGAATTGCATCCGGTTCAAGCCGCCTTCAAGGAGCACCATGGCCTGCAATGCGGCTTCTGTACGCCCGGCATGGTGATGACGGCCGTCGACCTGATCAACCGCGAAGGCGGGACGCTCACCGAAGAGACGGTCCGCGCCGGGCTCGAAGGCAATATCTGTCGGTGCACCGGCTACCACAATATCGTCAAGGCGATCCTTGCCGCCGATGCCGAAATGGCAACGGGCCGTCAGGCCGCTGAATAGGTGAGTAGTGAATAGTCGTTAGTGAGCAGTGGTTCACGCGCCGCTTTGGTTTTGAACTCCTTACTACCGACTAATTCCTAATCACTACTCACTTAATCACCATCTCGGGAGGAGATGAACATGGGTGTTGAAGGAATCGGTGCACGCGTTACCCGCAAGGAAGACAAACGCTTCTTGACCGGCAAGGGCCGTTACACGGACGACATGACCGTACCGGGCATGAAATATGCCTGTTTCGTCCGCAGTCCCTATGCGCATGCGAAGATCGGCAATATCGATGCGACCGCGGCGAAGGCCATGCCGGGCGTCATCGACGTGCTCGACGGCAAGCAGCTTCAGGCGGACGGCATCGGCAATCTCATCTGCGGCTGGATGATCCATTCCAAGGACGGGTCGCCGATGAAGATGGGCGCCTGGCACCCGCTGGCGGTCGATACCGTGCGTTATGTGGGCGACGCGATCGCCATCGTTGTCGCCGACTCCTCGGGCGAGGCGCGCGATGCCGCGGAAGCCGTGGTCATCGATTACGAACAGCTCCCGGTGGTGACCGAGGCCGTCGCAGCACTCGCCTCCGGCGCACCGCAGATCCATCCGGAAGCGCCAGGTAACCTGATCTTCGACTGGCAGATCGGCGAACCCGATGCTGTCGACAAGGCGATTGCGGCGGCCGCGCATGTCACCGAGATTGAGATCCTCAACAACCGCCTGTCGCCGAACCCGATGGAGCCGCGCGCCACGCTCGGCATCTACGATACGGCGGAAGATCACTATACCTGTTACACGACCAGCCAGAACCCGCATGTGGCGCGGCTGGTGATGAGCGCCTTCTACAATGTCGCGCCGGAAAACAAGCTGCGCGTCATCGCGCCGGATGTCGGCGGCGGTTTCGGCTCGAAAATCTATATCTACCCGGAAGAGATCATCTGTCTCTGGGCTTCGAAGAAGACCGGCGTGCCGGTGAAATGGACATCGGACCGCACCGAGGCCTTCCTCACCGACGCGCATGGCCGCGACCACGTCTCCAAGGTGAAGATGGCCTTCGACGCGAATAACCGCATCACGGCGCTGAAGGTCGATACGATCGCCAATCTCGGCGCCTATATGTCGCTGTTCTCCTCGGCCGTGCCGACCTATCTCTATGCGACGCTGCTGTCCGGCCAGTATGCGATCCCGGCGATCCATGCCAATGTCCGCACCGTCTATACCAATACCGTGCCGGTGGACGCCTATCGCGGCGCCGGCCGTCCGGAGGCGACCTATCTGCTGGAACGGACAATGGAGACGGCGGCCCGCGAACTCGGCGTCTCGCCGGCGGAACTGCGCCGGACGAACTTCATCCGCTCCTTCCCCTACCAGACGCCCGTCATCATGAACTACGACGCGGGCGATTACGAAGCTTCGCTGAATGCGGCGATGCAGGCGGCCGACTGGGCAGGTTTTGCCGCCCGGCGGTCGCAATCCGAAGCCAAAGGCAAGAAACGCGGCATCGGCATGAGCTGCTATATCGAGGCCTGCGGTATTGCGCCATCGGCTGCGGTGGGTTCGCTCGGCGCCGGGGTCGGCCTCTGGGAATCCGCCGAAGTGCGGGTCAATGCGGTCGGCACGATCGAAGTGCTGACCGGCTCGCACAGCCATGGCCAGGGGCATGAAACGACCTTCGCGCAGCTTGTCGCCGGTCGCCTCGGCGTGCCGATCGAAAGCATCAGCATCGTCCATGGCGATACCGACAAGGTGCAGATGGGCATGGGCACCTACGGCTCGCGCTCCGGCGCGGTCGGCATGTCGGCGGTCGTCAAGGCGCTCGACAAGGTCGAGGCCAAGGCGAAGAAGATCGCCGCGCACCTGATGGAAGCCTCCGAGGAGGATATCGTCATCGAGAACGGCGAGCTGAAGGTCGCAGGCACCGACAAGTCGGTGCCGTGGTTCCAGGTGGCGCTCGCCTCCTACACTGCCCACAACCTGCCTTCGGGCATGGAGCCGGGCCTGAAGGAAACCGCCTTCTACGATCCCTCCAACTTCACCTTCCCGGCCGGCTGCTACATTGCCGAGGTGGAGATCGATCCGGATACCGGCGAGACGGACATCGTCCAGTTCGTCGCGGCGGACGATTTCGGCAATATCATCAACCCGATGATCGTCGAGGGCCAGGTGCATGGCGGCATTGCCCAGGGCATCGGCCAGGCGCTGCTCGAGAACGTGCAGTATGATGCGAACGGCCAGCTGCTGACGGCAAGCTACATGGACTATGCGATGCCGCGCGCCGACGACCTGCCGTCGTTCACGCTCTCGCATCAGAACACGCCTTGCCCGAGCAATCCGCTCGGGATCAAGGGCTGCGGCGAGGCCGGTGCCATCGGTTCGCCGCCGGCGCTCATCAACGCCATCACCGATGCGATCGGCCATAACAAGCTCACCATGCCGGCGACCCCGATGAAGGTCTGGCAAGCATTGCACGCGGCTCACTGAGGAGAAAAGACATGTATGCTACCAGCTATCATCGTGCATCCTCGGTGGAAGATGCCGTCAAGCTCAAGTCCGCCAACGAGGAGGGCAAATACCTCTCCGGCGGCATGACCCTGATCGCGACCATGAAACAGCGGCTTGCCGCACCGAGCGACCTGATCGACCTTCGTCATATCCCGACGCTGCGCGGGATTTCGATCGACGGCCGCAAGGTGACGATCGGGGCTGCCACGCCGCATGCGGATGTGGCGGCTTCGCGGGAGCTTGCGGCCATCTGTCCGGCGATCTGCAAGCTCGCCGGCCACATCGGCGATCCGCATGTGCGCCACATGGGCACGATCGGCGGTTCGATCGCCAACAACGACCCGGCGGCGGACTATCCCGCCGGTCTGCTCGGGCTCGGCGCGACCATCGTTACCGACCGGCGTTCGATCCCGGCCGACGATTTCTTCACCGGCCTTTTCGACACCGCGCTGGAGGAGGGCGAGATGGTGACATCAGTCACCTTCGAGGCGCCGGAAAAGGCGGGCTATGCCAAGTTCAACAACCCGGCCTCGCGTTTTGCGATGACCGGCGTGTTCGTGGCCAAGACCGCCGGCGGCGTGCGCGTGGCCGTGACCGGCGCCGGCTCATCCGGCGTCTTCCGCCATCCCGGCTTCGAGCAGGCGCTGGCCTCCAACTGGTCGGCGGATGCGCTGGGCAGTGTCGCGGTCGATGCCTCCAACCTGATGTCGGACATGCACGCGAACGCGGAATACCGCGCCAATCTGGTCAAGGTCATGGCGAAAAGGGCGGTCATCTCTGCGGGCTGAGGCGAATCGGGATCACCGGAAAAGGCCGGGAAGAGCGGCGAGGGCCGCTCTTCTTTCCTGCTGCTTGACTTGGATCAATTCTCACATTTTCGATATCGCTTACCTTTTTATTGGAATAATTCAAAAAAAGGGGGCCTTTTGCCGCAGGTTGGTTCTATTCGCTTTGTCCGGGGTTGACGAAAAGCGCGGCTGAAATCAAAACCAAGGCAGGTTCTGGAGTGTGAGCATGGACTTCGAGGCATTTTTCAAGAGCGAACTGGACGGTCTTCACGGCGAAGGCCGGTACCGGGTGTTCGCCGATCTGGAGAGGCATCGCGGCAATTTTCCCCGCGCCACGCGCCATACTCCCGATGGTCCGAAGGAAGTGACCGTCTGGTGTTCCAACGACTATCTCGGCATGGGCCAGCACCCCGCCGTGATCGAGGCGATGAAAGAAGCCATCGATCACTGTGGCGCGGGTGCGGGAGGCACCCGGAATATTTCTGGCACGACGCACTACCACGTGGTTCTCGAGCAGGAACTCGCGGACCTGCACGGCAAGGAAGCGGCGCTGATCTTCAATTCCGGCTATATGTCGAACTGGGCAACGCTCGGCACGCTCGGCCAGAAGATCCCCGGCCTGATCATTTTCTCCGACGCGCTGAACCACGCCTCGATGATCGAGGGCATTCGTTACGCCAAGTGCGAGCGGGTGATCTGGAAGCACAACGACCTCAACGACCTTGAGACGAAGCTCGCGGCAGCCGATCCGAACGCGCCGAAGCTGATCGCCTTCGAGAGCATTTATTCGATGGATGGCGACATCTCACCGATCAGGGAAATCTGCGACCTCGCCGACAAATACGGCGCGATGACCTATCTCGACGAAGTGCATGCGGTCGGCATGTACGGCCCGCGCGGCGGCGGCATCGCCGAACGCGAAGGCCTGATGGACCGCCTGACGATCATCGAAGGCACGCTCGGCAAGTCCTTCGGCGTGATGGGCGGTTATATCGCCGCTTCGACGGCGCTCTGTGATTTCATCCGTTCCTTTGCCTCGGGCTTCATCTTCACGACGGCACTGCCGCCGACGCTGGCAGCCGGGGCGATCGCCTCGATCCGGCACCTGAAGGCAAGCCCTTTCGAGCGGGTCCGCCATCAGGACCGCGTCCGCAAGCTGCGCACGATGCTGGATCAACAGGGTATTCCGCACATGCACAACCCGAGCCATATCGTGCCGGTCATGGTCGGCGATGCGGCCAAGTGCAAGTGGATCTCGGATATCCTGCTCGATACCTGCGGCGTCTATGTGCAGCCGATCAACTATCCGACCGTGCCGCGCAAGACCGAACGCCTGCGTATCACCCCGACGCCGCTGCATAGCGATGCGGACATCGAACACCTGGTCGGCTCGCTGCACCAGCTCTGGTCGCGTTGCGCGCTGGCGCGGCACGTGGCTTGAAGGTTCGAGACAAATATCCGGATCACGAATGGCCGCTTACGCGGCCATTTCTTTTTGCGCGACGATCTCTCCGGCACGACGCCTTGCCTCGGCATCGGCCGCGAAAACCTCATCCATCGTCGCGGCGGGCGGATAGCCCGCCATGTCGTCCATCACCTGTTCGGCGACATCCGCCATGTTGAGAAAACCGATGCGGCCGGCGCAGAAGGCGTGGAAGGCGATCTCCTCGGCAGCGTTCATGACCGCGCCCTGTACGCCACCACGTTCCAGAGCCGTGCGAGCCAGTCTCAGCGCGGGGAACCGAACCTCGTCCGGCGCTTCGAAATCCAGCCTTGCGAGCCTGGCGAAATCCAGCCGCTCGACATCGAGCTCCGGACGGTTCGGGTAGGCGAGCGCATAACCGATCGCGGTGCGCATGTCCGGACAGCCGAGCTGTGCCAGCACCGACCCGTCCCTGTACCCGACCATGGAATGGATGACAGATTGCGGATGGACGATCACCTCGATCTGGTCCGGCCGCAGATCGAAGAGATGTTTCGCCTCGATCATCTCCAGCGCCTTGTTGAACATCGAGGCGCTGCCGATCGAGATTTTCAGGCCCATCGACCAATTGGGATGGGCGCGTGCGATATCCGCGGTAACGCCGGCCATCTGCTCGCGCGTCCAGGTGCGGAAAGGACCACCGGAGGCGGTGAGCACGATGCGCTCGACCGCGTGGTGCTGGTCGTCTTCGAGCGACTGGAAGATGGCGCTGTGTTCGCTGTCGACCGGGATCAGCCGTCCGCCGCCCTCGGCGACCGCCCTGATGAACAGTTCGCCGGCGGAGACGAGGCATTCCTTGTTGGCGAGCGCGATATCGGCGCCACGTTGCGCGGCGGCGAGCGTCGGGGCAAGCCCGGCGGTGCCGACGATCGCCGCCATTACCCAGTCGGACGGACGCGCACCCGCCTCGATCAGCGCCTCACGGCCGGCGGCGACCTCGATGCCGCTGCCAGCAAGCGCGTCTTTCAGTGCCGCATACTGGCGGTCGTCGGCGGTGACGGCCAGTTTTGCACCGCATGCCTTCGCCTGATCTGCCAGAAGCGCGATATTGCTGTTGCCGGTGATGGCGACGACCTCGAAGGCCTCGCGGCCGCCGAGCTGGTTCACCACATCCAACGTATTGACGCCGATCGAGCCGGTGGAACCGAGGATGCTGATACGGCGCTTGCCGGTTTCGGCCATGCTGTCTTCCATTTCCTAAAGCTGCCGTTGGTCTACAAGCGAAAGCCACGGCTCACAAGAGCGGGCTTGAATTCGGCCCGGCTGCGACCAAGTGCAGCTTGCACGACGGATGATCTTTGCGCGAAGTGGGACGATGAGCGAACACCGTGAAATCCAGACGGCTTGCGTGATCGCGGGCGCCGGCCCGGCGGGGCTGATGCTCGGCCTCCTGCTGGCGCGCGCCGGCATCGATGTCACGGTCGTCGAAAAGCACGCCGATTTCCTGCGCGATTTTCGTGGTGACACGATCCATCCCTCGACGCTGGAGGTGATGCACGAACTCGGCCTGATCGACGAATTCCTCAAATTGCCTCACACGCGAGCACCGAAGCTTTCGGCCGAAATGGGCGGCAAGACCATCACCATCGCGGATTTTTCGCGGCTGCCGGTCAGGAACCGCTTCATCGCCTTCATGCCGCAATGGGATTTTCTGAGCTTTCTCGCTGAAAAGGCGCAAGGTTTTCCGAACTTCCGGCTGATCATGCAGGCGAGGGTGGTGGACGTGCTGGAGGATCAGGGCGCAATCTCCGGCCTCGTCCTGGAGACGCCGGAAGGAGAGCTCGCCATCCGCTCGACGCTTGTCGTCGGCGCCGACGGCCGCAATTCGGTCGTGCGGGAAAAGGCTCGCCTTGATGTCGAGAGTTTCGGCATGCCGAGCGAAGTCGTCTGGATGAAGCTGTCGAAACAGCCGGGCGACCCGAACGAGGTGATGGGGCATGGCGGACCGCGCCAGGGTTTCGTGCTGATCGACCGCGGTGACTATTGGCAATGCGGGTATGTGATCCGCCGCACCACGTTCGCCGATATCCGCGAGAAGGGCATCGAGGCTTTTCGGCAGATGGTGATCGACGTTTCACCGCTGCCGGCCGAGCGAATGCAGGAGGTCCGCAGTTTCGAGGATACCAACCTGCTGACGGTGCGGATCGACCGGCTGAAGCAGTGGTGGCGGAAGGGATTGATCTGCATCGGTGACGCGGCGCATGCGATGTCGCCGATCGGCGGCGTCGGCGTCAACCTGGCGATCCAGGATGCGGTGGCGGCCGCCAATATCCTCGCCGCACCGCTGCGCGAGAGGCGCCTTGCCGATGCCGATCTCGCCGCCGTCGAAAAGCGCCGCGGGTTTCCGACCAGGGCGACGCAGAAGCTGCAGCTGATGATGAGGAGCAGCCGCCGCACCGATGAGGGAGACGACCGGAAGCGCAAAGGTCCGCCGGCCTTCATCCGGGGCATTGCCCGCTTTCCGCTGCTCGCCCATCTGGCCGGCCGGCTGATCGGGCTCGGTTTCCGCATGGAGCATGTGCGGGTAAAACAAGGCAACCTTTGACGACCCGGCGTCGTTGATCGGCAAACAATCGAGGTTTTGCCATGCTCATGCTCGGAAGAATGCTGACGATGGCGATGGCGCTGCTTGGCGGGGTCTTCTTTTCCCAGGCGCCGGAATTCGCGCAGCAATACCGCCAGCGGATCGGCGGCGCGCTCGACGAGCTCAAGATCATCATCTCGGAATTCGACGCCCAGGCCAACCACAACGGCCTCGACCGCCAGGAGGCGCTCAACATCTATTCCGCCTCGCCGCAGATCTTCCTGCGCAATCAGGGCGAAGCGATGCGGCGGACTTTTTCGCGTTACGAGATGCTCGCCGAGCAACAGAAGGAGCTGACCCTGGCGCCGCCTTTCACCAAGCCGTTTGTGGTGATGCGCAATCCCGATTCGACGACGTTTGCAAATGCCTGGCGCGACTTCGTGCCCGCCGTGCCGGTGGATTTCGCGGGTCTCACCTGGGCGGCAGGCGGATTGTTCTGCGGCTGGCTGATCGCGGCACTTCTCGGCGCCGCCCGCCGCGGCGTCGTTCGCACGGTAAGGCGGCCGAAACGGACAGACCAGACGTCGACGATTGCGCGATAAACGAGGGTGGTGATCCCAGATGGATTCGAACCATCGGCCTCAGGATTAGGAATCCTGCGCTCTATCCTGCTGAGCTATGGGACCACGTGAGGAATTCCATACAAAAGGCGAGGCGTTTAGCCAAGCCTTTTCCTTTCCCTCATTCCGTCAACCGCTGTTCGGCGAGCCGAACCCAGTAGGAAATGCCATAGGAAATCGCCTCGTCGTCGAAATCGTAATGCGGGTTGTGCAGTGCTGCCGTGTCGCCGTTGCCGATGAAGATGAAGGCGCCGGGGCGGCGTTTCAGCATGAAGGCGAAATCCTCGCCGGCCATGGTCGGATCGACATTGGTGTCGACGTTGGCAGCACCGACCACTTCCGTCGCGACGCCGATCGCGTGGTCGGTCTCCAGGTCGTGGTTGAAGGTGACCGGACACTGGCGGTAATAATCGATCTCAGCCTCGGCGCCATGGGCGCTGACAATGCCTTCGACGATCTGGCGGATGCGGTTTTCGGCAAGATCGCGGTTCTCCTCGCTGAGCGTCCGGACCGTGCCCCAGAGCGTCGCCTGGTCGGGGATGATGTTATAGGCGGTGCCGGCGTCGAAACGGGTCACCGAAATGACAATCGAGCGGACCGGGTCCGCGTTGCGGGCGGCGATCGCCTGCAGGCTGCCGACCAACTGCGAGCCGATGAAGATCGGGTCGATGGTCCTGTGCGGCTGGGCCGCATGGCCACCGCGGCCCTTGATGGTGATGGTGAAGCGGTCGGGCGCCGCCATGATGCCGCCCTTGCGGATGGCGAACTGGCCGAGCGGAATGCCGGGCATGTTGTGCATGCCGTAGACTTCCTCGATGCCGAAACGCTCCATCATGCCGTCGTCGACCATCGCCAGCGCGCCGGCGCCGCCCTCTTCGGCCGGCTGGAAGATCAGTGCCACGGTGCCGTTGAAATTGCGGGTTTCGGCGAGATATTTCGCCGCACCCAGGAGCATCGACGTGTGCCCGTCATGGCCGCAGGCGTGCATCTTGCCGGGGACCTTGGAGGCCCAGGGTTTGCCGGTGATTTCGCTGAGCGGCAGCGCGTCCATATCGGCGCGGAGCCCGATCGTGCGGACGCCCGGCCCCTTTCCGCGAATGATGCCGACGACGCCGGTGCGGCCGATGCCCGGTACGACTTCGTCGACGCCGAATTCCTTCAGCTTCTGTTCCACGAACGAGGCGGTGTTCTCGACCTCGTAAAGAATCTCAGGATTTTCATGAAGATATCGTCGCCACTCGCTGACTTCGCCCTGAAGTTCGGCGGCTCGGTTCAAAATCGGCATAATGTTCCCTGTTGCTGGCTGGTCACGCGGTTATGACAAGTCCTCCCGCCCGGAGTGTGCCTGTCATGATTGACGTAATCAATCTTCTTTGCCATTGCTTGGCCACATAGGCCGCATATGCGCCACACTCGTTAAAGCCGCAACAACGAGGGACACCCTTGCCGACTTCAAGCCTCCGATCCGTGTCCGCCACCCGGCTGATTTCTGCCGTGACGGCCATTGGGCTTTTCGTATCCGCAGGAAGCGCCGCCGCCAATCCCAAGATGGTGATCGACGCCCGGACCGGTAAGGTGATCGCCCATGAGGACGCGTTCCTGAAATGGTATCCGGCCTCGCTGACCAAGCTGATGACCGCATATGTCACCTTCAAGGCGTTGAAGTCCGGCAGGCTTACGCTCGATACGCCTATCGTGATGAGCAAGAAGGCAACCGATCAGCCGGCGAGCAAGATGTATTTCAAGCCGGGTTCCAAGCTCACCATGGACAGCGCCTTGAAAATCCTGCTCGTCAAGTCGGCCAACGATGTGGCGGTCGCGGTCGCCGAGACGGTCGGCGGTTCGCTCGACCAGTTCGTGGCGATGATGAACAGCCAGGCCCAGGCGCTCGGCATGACCTCGACGCGCTATATCAACCCCCATGGCCTGCCCGGCAAGGGCCAGTATTCGACAGCGCGCGATCTTGCGCTGCTGACGCTGCGCCTGAAGCAGGATTTTCCGGAATACCAGAGCTATTTTTCGCTCGAGGGCATCGATACCGGCGCCAAGCAATATCCGAACTTCAATACGCTGATCGGCCGCTTCGATGGCGCCGACGGGATGAAGACCGGCTTCATCTGTGCCTCCGGCTTCAATCAGGTCGGTTCGGCGACCCGTGACGGCCGCACGGTGATCTCCGTGGTGCTGGGGTCCGACAGTCTTGCCGGCCGCGCCGACGACACCGCCAACCTTCTGCAGCAGGGATTGACCTCGCCGTCGAACCAGGGCGTGCCGCTGACATCGCTGCAGCCCTACGGAGACATGGCCGAGGTCAACGACGTCAGCGCCACGATCTGCAATCCGCAGGCGGCCAAGGTGCGCAGCGAAACCCGTGACGATGCCGGCCGGACTGTCCAGCACTCGCCCTATATCCACGAGATGGACCGCCCGCCCGTCTACAGCTTCGCTGGCCTTATTCCGGGCAGCGAACAGATCGCTTCAACCAAGGGCAAGAACGAGATCGCCAACGTGCCGATCCCGCAGCCGCGCCCGACATTCTGAACGAGAACAGGTCATGTCTTCTGCCCGCAGCCGGATTCCCGTCTCCATCCTCACCGGGTTTCTCGGCGCTGGAAAATCGACGCTGCTGAACCGTATCCTCAAGGATCCGGGCACCAGCGATACGGCGGTGATCATCAACGAGTTCGGCGAAGTCGGGATCGACAATTTCCTGGTCGAAGCTTCGGGCGACGCTTTGCTGGAGATCGCCAATGGCTGCCTCTGCTGCACGGTGCGCGGCGAGCTGGTGGATTCGCTCGCCTCGATCATGGACGGCATCCAGACTGGCCGGCTGAGGCCGATTCGCCGCGTCGTGATCGAAACCACGGGTCTTGCGGACCCGGCGCCGGTCATGCAGTCGGTGATGGGCAATCCGGTCATCGCGCAGAATTTCGAGCTCGACGGCGTCATCACCGTCGTCGATGCGGTGAACGGCGTCTCCACGCTCAACCGTCATCAGGAGGCCGTGAAGCAGGTGGCGGTGGCCGACCGGCTGATCATCTCCAAACTGTCGATGGCGGATGCATCCCAGTTGGCCGCGCTGAAAAGCCGGCTTGCGGCGCTCAACCCGCGGGCGCCGATTGTCGATGGCGACAGCGAAGCGGCCGGCACGGCGGCCATTCTGGTGAACGGCCTCTACGATCCGGCGACGAAGATCGCCGACGTCGATCGCTGGCTGCAAGATGAGCTGGCGAACGATGCCGAGGCGCATCATAACCACGATCACGGTCATGATCACGGCGATCATCACCATGGCCACCACGGGCATGGCCATCACCACCATCATCATGACGTGAACCGCCATGGCGACGACATCCGCTCGTTCTCGATCATCCACGACAAGCCGATCGATCCGATGGCGATCGAGATGTTCATCGACCTCCTGCGCTCGGCGCATGGCGAGAAACTGCTCCGGATGAAGGCGATCGTGGCGCTTTCCGACAATCCGGAACGGCCGCTGGTGCTGCATGGGGTGCAGAGCGTCTTCCATCCGCCGCAGCGCCTGCCGAAATGGCCTGACGGCTCGGACCGGCGCACGCGCATGGTGCTGATCACGCAAGGGCTGGAAGAAGCCTTCGTCTCGGATCTTTTCGCGGCATTTACCGGCCAGCCCCGCCTCGACCGCCCGGACCGCGCCGCGCTGGAAGACAATCCGCTCGCCGTTCCCGGCCTGCGGATGTAGGCCCGCTTAACCCTTGCGGATCAGAAAACGGTGCCCCGTCGCGGTCTTTTCCGAGCGGACCAGTTTGTGGCCTTCCTCATTGCAGAAATGCGGGATGTCGATGCCGGCGAGAGGGTCGGTGGTTTCGATCGCAAGCTCCGCGCCGCTCTCCATGCCTTTCAGCCGGCGGCGCGTCTTCAGGACGGGCAGCGGACACTTCAGGCCTCTCAGATCGTAGAGGCCTGCGGTCTCAAAGCTCATTCCTGGCTCCAGAACTTCCAGAACGGCTTCTTCTTTTCCTCGCTGATCGGCGGTGCTGCGTAAGCGAGCGGGTTCTGGGCCGGGATCGGAACCGTGGTCGTCGTGCCCTGCGCCGTTGTGACAGTGGGGACCGTACCGGTGCTCTGCGCGGCATTGCTCTGGGCGATCGGGCCGGCTCCCGGCAGGCGGTCCTGCTTCATACGATCGGCGGCGGTGCCGGGACGAAACGTGACGGGCGCGGCGGAGGCAAGCATGGTATTGGCCGGCTTGTTCTGGGAGGCCATCCGCTTTTCCATCATATCGCGGAATTCGGACTGGCTCAGCAGCTTGCCGGCTTCCAGCGAGGTTCCGGTCGGCGCATAGGCGATGTCGCGGCCCTTGCGCTTGCCGGCAACCACGGCCTTGCGCTCGGCTTCGGTCGGCTCATACCAGACCTTGCCGTCGAAATTCTCGAGCGCCTTGGCGTAGGCGACCTGGTAGGTCTTTTCGTAGGAGGTCAGCGCAGCCGAGAGAGCCGGCGGCGTGGACATGGGCGGGCAGGCCGCGGCAGGCGCAAATGTGCCGTTGCTGTCGACCTGCTGGTTGAAGACATACTTCTTTTCGCAGACGTTGACTTCCGGCGGGCGCTTGGTGACTTCGAAATGATCGAAGCCGGTCTTCAGCATTTTCCAGAAATCATAATTCTGGCTGTCGCGGTGGCGCGCCATGTTCTCCGCGTTCATCCGGAAGGGGAGAGCCTGGAGCTGCACGGAGGTCTGGCCGCCCTTGAAGGCGTCGCGGGCGAAGGCGTAGATTTCCAGAACCTGTTCGTCGGTCATCGAATAACAGCCGGACGACGAGCAGGCGCCGTGGATCATCAGGTTCGATCCGCTGCGGCCGTTGGCGGCATCGTAGCGGTTCGGGAAGCCGGTATTGATGGCGAGGTAATATTTCGAATTCGGGTTCAGGTGCGCCGGCGTCAGGTTATAGAATCCTTCCGGAGCCTGGCGGTCGCCTTCCTTGACCTTCGGGCCGAGCTTTCCGGACCAGGCGCAGATGTCGTAGCTCTTGATCACCTCGAAGCGGTTGTCGGCCCTTGCCTTCCAGACTTCCAGCTTGCCCTCTTCCTTGAGGATGCGGATCATGATCGGCGAAGTGCGCGGCATGTTCTTCTTCTGCATCTCGGCGAGAATGCTCGAAGGCAGAGGCTGCTCGACCTTGTTCTTGACGCTCTTCAGGTCGATGCTCGCGGAATCGAGCGTGTCGTTGCAGCCCGTCAGGGCAGTTGCCACGAGGAGAGCAAAAGCGATGTGTTTCAGGCGCATCGGTACGGACCACATAGACTTGGAACGACGAAAGAATTCGGTACAGGACTTCTATGAATAAAGCGGTAATCTTTACATATTCTTAACCGCTTGCGCCGGCCTGTCCAGCAAAACCGCCCGGCACCCAATGTTATCAGCAATATGGCCAAATTTGGCTATTGGCGTGGCGGAGGCCCGAAGATCAGAGATTGCGGCCGATATCGAGGAATTTCTGCCGGCGTGCAGCCCGCACTTCATCGCCCGATAGCCTGCCGAGATCTTCCAGCGCCGAAGCAATGACCTTGCCCGTCGCGGCAATCACGACCTCCGGTTCGCGATGCGCGCCGCCGACCGGTTCGGGGATGATGGCGTCGATAATGCCGAGGCCCTTCAGGTCTTCGGCGGTGATCTTCATGTTGGTCGCAGCCTCGCGGGCGCGGGTCGAATCGCGCCAGAGGATGGAGGCCGCGCCTTCCGGGGAAATGACCGAATAGATCGAATGTTCGAGCATATAGACGCGGTTGCCGGTGGCGATCGCGATTGCGCCGCCGGAGCCGCCTTCGCCGATCACGACCGAGACCATCGGCACTTTCAGGCCCAGGCACATTTCGGTCGAGCGGGCGATGGCTTCCGCCTGGCCGCGTTCCTCGGCGCCGACGCCCGGATAGGCGCCTGCCGTATCGATGAGGGTGATGACCGGCAGGCGGAAACGATCGGCCATTTCCATGATCCGGATTGCCTTGCGGTAACCTTCCGGACGCGGGCTGCCGAAATTGTGCTTCAGGCGGGTCTTGGTGTCATGGCCCTTTTCCTGGCCGATGACAGCGACGGGCATGCCGTTGAAGCGGGCAAGGCCTGCCTGGATGGCGGCATCCTCGCCAAAATTGCGATCGCCGGCGAGCGGCGTGAAGTCGGTGAACAGATGGGCGGAATAATCGACGAAATGCGGACGCTGCGGATGGCGCGCGACCTGCGTTTTCTCCCAGGCGCCGAGCTTGGAATAGATTTCCCGGGTCGCTTCCCTGACTCGGGTCTCCAACCTGCCGATTTCCTCGGACGTATCGATGCTTTCGTCCTCGGAGGCGAGCTTTTTGAGCTCGTGAATCTTGCCTTCGAGGTCCGAGATGGGCTTTTCGAAATCGAGATAAGTCTGCATGAGAGCCGGTTTCCGGTTGTTTTATCTCAGGAACACGGAGTTCCTATTTTATGTTTGGGGCCTCTAATCCCGGTTTTTGGCCTGTTTTGCAAGAGGGTGGTGTGTTTGAACCAGCTCTCGCAGCCGTTCTTCCAGTACATGCGTGTAGATTTGTGTGGTGGAAATGTCCGAATGGCCGAGCAGTTCCTGTACAACGCGCAGGTCCGCGCCGTTCTGGAGGAGGTGGCTTGCGAAGGCATGGCGCATCACATGCGGAGAGATCGCGGCCGTGCGAAGTCCGGCGCGCGCCGCCAGGCCCTTGAGGTCGCGGGCAAACACCTGCCTTGGCAAATACCCCTCCTTGCCGGCGGACGGGAAGAGCCAGGGACTGTCACCTGTCTTGGCGAGCGAGGCCTGCCGGGCCTGGCCATAGGGCCCGAGAGCCGCGATCGCCGACCTGGATAGCGGCACCAGCCGTTCCTTGTTGCCCTTGCCGCGGATGATCAGGAAACGTCCTTCCTGGTCGAGAACCTTGACCGGCAGCGACACGAGTTCGCTGACGCGCATGCCGGTTGCGTAGAGAAGTTCGAGCAGCGCCAGCATTCTGAGCCGCGCAAGCTGATCCGGGCCGGGTTCGGCGGCTTCCTTGGCGGCCAGGTCCAGGAGCCGCGTCACGTCGTCCTCGCTCATGATCTTCGGCAGCGAGCGGCCTTTTTTCGGTGCGTCGAGGATGGCGGTCGGATCGTCGCCGCGCAGGCCCTCGGCATAGAGGAACTTGTAGAACTGCCGCATGGCCGACAATTTTCTCGCCTGGGACGAGGCCGCAAAACCCTGGGCGCCGAGATGGGCGAGATAGGCGGAGAGATTGGCGCTTTGGGCCGTCAGGGCCGAAACGTTGACGCCGGCGAGGAAGGACTGCAGATCTTCGAGGTCGCGTTCGTAGGATGAGAGCGTGTTGCCGGCGGCACCCCGTTCGGCGCTCATCATTTCCAGAAAGGCTTCGATATGGGCTCGGGAAAGGTCGGCCATCTACCTGCCGTTATTGTTGCGGCGTTGCCGGGTTCAACCGCTCGGAAGGAATGCGCACGGTCACGTCGCGCTCGCGCGGATCCACCAGCATGACGAGAGCCACCATGCTTCCATAAACGATGCCTGCGATCGCCGCCAGCACGAAGAGGAAACGGAAAAGGGTGGGCATAAAGGACTCCCGGAGTTGCGCCGCAATATATCGATAAAGGTTTACATATCGGCAAGAACAAACAATCCCCCGCATTCTTTGAGGGTTGCGACGGCTTGACGCTGCCGATGCATTTGTCGATACCGTTTTTCGAAATGGACCTGACAATGACAGAAGTCGCAACTCCACTCAGCGAAAAGGCGCGCGCCGTCCTCGGCAAGCGCAACCTGATCTTCGTCGGGCTGATGGGGGCCGGCAAATCGGCGATCGGCCGGCTGGTGGCGCAGACCCTTTCCATTCCCTTCATCGATACGGATGCGGAGATCGAAAAGGTTTCGCGCATGACCATCAGCGAACTCTTCGCTGCCTACGGCGAGGTAGAGTTCAGGGCATTGGAGACCCGTGTCATCGAGCGGTTGCTGAGGGGCGGTCCCCGCGTGGTTTCCACCGGCGGCGGTGCCTTCATCAACGAGAACACCCGCCACCAGATCAAGATCGGCGGCATTTCCATCTGGCTGAAGGCGGATCTCGACGTTTTGTGGGAGCGGGTGAACAAACGCGACCACCGGCCGTTGCTGAAGACCGAGAACCCCAGGCAGACGCTCGAAAATCTGATGATCCAGCGTTATCCGATCTATGCCGAGGCCGATGTGACGGTACTGTCCGAAAATGTCCGCAAGGACGTGATGGTCAACGAGGTGCTTTCCGCTGTGGCCAATCTGCCCGGCGAAAGTGAATTGCCCAGCGAAGGTGAATTGCAATGAACATGTCTTCCCGATCCGAGGGCCGTAACGCCGAGCGTCTGGTGCATGTGCCGCTCGGCGAACGGGCCTATGACATCCTGATCGGCCCCGGCCTGATCACGCGTGCCGGCGGCGAGATCACCGCGCGGCTGAAGGGCCGCAAGGCGGCTATCGTCACCGACGAGCACGTCGCGCCGCTTTATCTCGAAGCGCTGATGGACAGCCTGCAGACGGACGGGATCGAAGCCGTCTCGCTGACTCTGCCGCCCGGCGAGAAGACCAAGAGCTTCGAACATCTGGCGACCGTTACCGACATGGTGCTGTCGGCCCGTATCGAGCGCAACGACGCGGTGATCGCGCTCGGCGGCGGGGTGATCGGCGACCTTGCCGGCTTTGCTGCCGGCATCGTCAGGCGCGGCGTGCGTTTTGTGCAGATTCCGACCTCGCTTCTGGCGCAGGTCGATTCGTCGGTCGGCGGCAAGACCGGTATCAACACCCGGCATGGCAAGAACCTGCTCGGCGTCTTCCACCAGCCGGACCTCGTTCTCGCCGACACCGCGACGCTTGATTCGCTCTCCGAGCGGGAATTCCGGGCCGGCTATGCGGAAGTGGCGAAATACGGCCTGATCGACCAGCCGGATTTCTTCGCCTGGCTCGAAAAGAACTGGAAGGCCGTATTTGCGGGCGGCCCGGAGCGGATCGAGGCGATCGCGATCAGCTGCCAGGCGAAATCCGACGTGGTGGTCGAGGACGAGCGCGAGACCGGCCGCCGGGCGCTGCTCAATCTCGGCCACACGTTCGGCCACGCGCTGGAAGCGGCAACCGAATATGACAGCAGCCGTCTCGTGCATGGCGAAGGCGTCGCGATCGGCATGGTTCTCGCGCATCAGTTCTCGGCGCGCATGAACCTTGCAAGCCCGGACGACGCGGCACGGGTCACGGCCCATCTGAAAGCCGTCGGCCTGCCGACGTCGATGAGCGATATTCCCGGAAAGCTGCCGCCGACGGAGAAGCTCCTGGACGCGATCGCGCAGGACAAGAAGGTACAGAGCGGCAAGCTCACCTTCATCCTGACCCATGGCATCGGCCGGTCCTTCGTCGCCAACGACGTTCCGTCGTCCGAGGTCTTGAGCTTCCTGGAGGAAAAGCGGCCGAAATGACGTCCAAACAGGGCCTCAAGTCGCGTGCTGTCAACGCGGTGATCCGCGGGCTTCTTCGCGCGTTCGGCGCTTCCCTTTCCGAGCAGACCCTGGCGCTTTCCAGCCATGACGATCTGCACGCCGCTCTCGACCTCGTTCATCGCGAGGGGAATTTCGACAAGCAGGATCGCGACCGGCTGAGCGGCCTCTTCGAACTCGAGGAGCTCGAAGTCTCCGACGTGATGCGGCATCGCACGGTCATGCGGGCGGTCAATGCCGACGATCCGCCGGAAGTGGCGGTCCGCACCGTGCTCGAAAGCCCCTATACGCGCATGCCGCTCTGGCGCAATTCGACCGAGAACATCATCGGCGTCGTCCATGCCAAGGACCTGCTCCGGGCGCTCGCCGAGCCGAATGTCGAGCCGGAAAACCTCGACATCGTCAAGATCGCCCAAAAACCCTGGTTCGTGCCGGACAGCACCAGCCTCAAGGACCAGCTCAGCGCCTTCCTGCGCCGCAAGGGGCACTTTGCGGTCGTCGTCGACGAATATGGCGAGGTGCAGGGTATCGTCACGCTGGAAGACATCCTGGAGGAAATCGTCGGCGACATTGCCGACGAGCACGATATCGAGATCCAGGGCGTGCGCCAGGAAGCGGATGGATCGATCGTCGTCGACGGTTCCGTGCCGATCCGGGATCTGAACCGCGCGCTGGACTGGAGCCTGCCGGATGCGGAAGCAACCACGATCGCCGGCCTCGTCATCCACGAATCGAAGCTGATCCCGGAAGAACGGCAGGCGTTTACGTTCTATGGGAAGCGCTTCACGGTGATGAAGCGGGAGAAGAACCGGATTACGCGGCTGAGAATTCGGCCTGCGGAAGATGTGACGCTGCCGGCGGAGTAATCTGCCGCGGCTCCCCCTCACCCGACCTCCGCTTCGCTCGGCCACCCTCTCCCCGAGGGGAGAGGAGGAGTGGAGACGTCGCGACATATCTTCTTCTCCCCTCGGGGAGAAGGTGGCCCGAAGGCTCGGATGAGGGGGTGCCTCAGAAGAATTCGATTTCAACGTTGGCCAATCGGCCATCCCTTCCTATCTATATCCCGCTACCAGCGCGTCGGTTCGCCCGGTGCCGAGGCTTCCACCGCCAGAGCGTGGAGGCCGGCGTCGAGTTCCGGCTTCAGCAGGGCATTCACCGTCCGATGCCGGTCGAGCCGGCTCATTCCGGAAAATTTTTTCGAAACGATGCGGACCCGCATATGGGTTTCGCCGGTTCCGGTGATGTCGGGTTGATGGCCGGCGTGCTGATGGCTTTCATCGATGACGATCAGCCGTTCCGGCTCGAGATTGTCGGTGAGCGTGATTTCGATTCGGGATTTGACGGACATCGCGGTCTCCGTTGCGACGCAAAAGGGCATCTCACAAACCAGTAAGAAAGGACTTTGTCAATTCTTGCCGCGCCTTCTTCGTCGCCCCATAATGAGGGCCTGATGAAACTAGATTCCAAATATTTCGACCGCATCCGGACGCGCAAGAACAGGCAGCAGGAAGCTGTGCCTGAAGCGCCCACTTGCCAATGGGACGGGTGCGACAAGCCCGGCGTCCATCGTGCACCCGTTGGCCGCAACGCGGAAGGCCAGTTCTTTCTGTTCTGCTTCGAACATGTCAGGGAATACAACAAGGGCTACAACTATTTTTCCGGCCTCTCGGACAACGAGATCGCCCGTTACCAGAAAGAGGCGATCACCGGCCATCGTCCGACCTGGACCGTCGGCGTCAACAAGGCCGCCAAGGATGCCCCGCTTCATTCGACGGCGCGTTCGGGCGCTGCCGGCGCCCAGCAGCGCTTCAGGGATCCGTTCGGCTTCGTGTCCAGTGCGCGGGCGGCCGGCCCCCGTTTCCAGACGCAGGGGCGCAAGCTGAAGACATTGGAAGCCAAAGCCTTCGATACGATGGAGTTGGCGGCCAATGCGTCCGCGGCGGAGATCAAGACCCGCTACAAGGAACTGGTCAAGAAACACCATCCGGATGCGAATGGCGGCGACCGCGGTTCGGAAGAACGTTTTCGTGCCGTCATTCAAGCATATCAGTTGTTGAAGCAGGCGGGTTTCTGCTAAGCCGTAAAAATTATGGCAGTAAGGATGACGGCCGGGCGGCGGCTCGCGCCTTGGAGAGACGATGAGTAAGATTGATCTAGATATTTCCAACCTTCCCGATACCACCGTTTCGGTCAGGGAAGTCTTCGGCATCGACAGCGATATCAGGGTTCCGGCATATAGCAGCGGCGACCCCTACGTACCGGATCTCGACCCGGACTACTTGTTCGACCGCGATACGACGCTCGCCATTCTCGCCGGCTTTGCACATAACCGACGCGTCATGGTGTCCGGCTTCCACGGCACCGGCAAGTCCACCCATATCGAGCAGGTCGCAGCTCGCCTCAACTGGCCGTGCGTGCGTATCAACCTCGACAGCCATGTCAGCCGTATCGATCTCGTCGGCAAGGACGCGATCGTGCTGAAGGATGGCAAGCAGGTCACCGAATTCAAGGACGGCATCCTGCCCTGGGCCTACCAGCACAATGTCGCGCTCGTCTTCGACGAATACGATGCCGGCCGCCCGGACGTCATGTTCGTCATCCAGCGCGTCCTGGAATCCTCCGGCCGCCTGACCCTGCTCGACCAGAGCCGCGTCATCCGTCCTCACCCGGCATTCCGCATCTTCGCGACCGCCAACACGGTCGGCCTCGGCGATACGACCGGCCTTTATCACGGCACGCAGCAGATCAACCAGGCGCAGATGGACCGCTGGTCGATCGTGACGACGCTGAACTATCTGCCGCACCAGAAGGAAGTCGATATCGTCGCCGCCAAGGTCAAGTCCTTCGGTCGCACGGCCGAGGGTCGCGAGACGGTGTCGAAGATGGTGCGCGTCGCGGATCTTACCCGTTCGGCCTTCATCAACGGCGATCTGTCGACCGTCATGAGCCCGCGTACCGTCATTACCTGGGCGGAAAACGCCGAGATCTTCGGTGACATTGCGTTTGCTTTCCGCATCACCTTCCTCAACAAGTGCGACGAACTGGAACGCACGCTGGTCGCCGAACAGTACCAGCGCGCCTTCGGCGTCGAGCTGAAGGAAAGTGCCGCCAACATCGTTCTCGGAGCCTAAGCGGAGACGAGATCATGGCAGGTCGCGGAGACAATTCGAAAGCCAAATCCGGCGGTCCGGTCGACACCGAACCGTTGCGGCGGGCAATTACCGGCTGCGTGCGTTCCATCGCCGGTGACGCGGAAGTCGAGGTCACGTTCGCCAACGAGCGTCCGGGCCTTGCCGGCGAGCGCATCCGCCTGCCGGAAATCTCCAAGCGACCGACGGCCCATGAGCTCGCGGTGACCCGCGGGCTCGGCGATTCCATGGCGCTGCGAATTGCCTGCCACGATACTGGCATGCATGCCAGCATGTCGCCGCAGGGTGCTGACGCACGCGTCGTCTTCGATGCGGTCGAACAGGCGCGCGTCGAGTCGATCGGCGCATTGCGCATGGCCGGCATGGCCTCGAATATCAGTTCGATGCATGCCGAAAAATACTCGAAGGCGAATTTTTCGGGCATCGAACGGCAGGAAGACGCGCCGATCGGCGAAGCGGTCGCCATGCTGGTGCGCGAAAAGCTGACCGGCATCAAGCCGCCGCCGAGCGCGGGCAAGGTGCTGGATCTCTGGCGCCCGTTCATCGAGGACAAGGCGGCCGGCGACCTCGACAACCTCCGAAACGTGATCGAGGACCAGCAGGCATTCGCCAAGCTGGTGCGGCACATGCTCACCTCCATGCAGATGGCGGAGGAGTTTGCCGACGAGGACGCCGAGCCGGAGGAGATGGAAAACCCGGATCAGGATGACCAGCCGCGCAGCAACGAGACCGAGAACGACGAGGTCGAGGAAGAAGCCGGCTCCGACGCCGCACCTGCCGAGCAGAGCGATGCTTCCGACGAGGAAATGGACGACGGCGAGATGGACGGCGCGGAAATGTCCGACGACGACATGTCGGACGACAGCGACGAACATTCGGAAACACCCGGCGAAACCCGGCGGCCCAACAGCCCGTTCGACGATTTCAACGAGAAGGTCGACTACAAGATCTTCACCCAGGAATTCGACGAGGAAATCACCGCCGAAGAGCTTTGCGACGAAGCGGAACTCGACCGGCTGCGGGCTTTCCTCGACAAGCAGCTTGCCCATCTCCAGGGCGCCGTCGGCCGGCTTGCCAACCGCCTGCAGCGCCGCCTGATGGCGCAGCAGAACCGCTCCTGGGACTTTGACCTGGAAGAGGGGTATCTCGATCCGGCCCGCCTGGTGCGCCTGATCATCGATCCGATGCAGCCGCTCTCGTTCAAGAAGGAGCGGGACACGCAGTTCCGCGATACGGTCGTGACGCTGGTCATCGACAATTCCGGCTCGATGCGCGGCCGGCCGATCACGGTTGCCGCCACCTGCGCCGACATCCTCGCCCGCACGCTGGAGCGCTGCGGCGTCAAGGTCGAGATCCTCGGCTTCACCACCAAGGCCTGGAAGGGCGGGCAGGCGCGCGAAAAGTGGCTGGCGAGCGGCAAACCGCCGACGCCCGGCCGCCTCAACGACCTGCGCCATATCGTTTACAAGTCGGCGGATGCGCCATGGCGCCGTTCACGCCGCAATCTCGGCCTGATGATGCGCGAAGGCCTGCTCAAGGAAAACATCGACGGCGAGGCGCTGATGTGGGCGCATAACCGCCTGATCGCCCGCCGCGAGCAGCGCAAAATCCTGATGATGATCTCGGATGGCGCGCCGGTCGACGATTCGACGCTGTCGGTCAATCCCGGCAATTATCTCGAGCGGCACCTGCGCGCCGTGATCGAACAGATCGAGACGCGCTCGCCGGTGGAGCTACTGGCGATCGGCATCGGCCACGACGTGACGCGCTACTATCGCAAGGCCGTGACGATCGTCGATGCGGACGAGCTTGCCGGGGCAATGACCGAGCAGCTTGCCGAACTGTTTGCGGAAAATGGCAGGCAGCAGGGCCGCATGCGACGGGCCAGCTGAGGTTCGCCGCTTGAAACTTTCTCGCCTCGTCGTCTGCGCCGGCCTTTTCGGCGCCATCGCTTCCCCGGTGGCGCCTGCCACCGACAATGTCTCGGTCAGGACGCGGGCTATCACGGAATTCAAGCGCGGTTCGGCGGAGACGCGCTTCGGTTCGCTTGAATTTCTCGGCGGGATAGAATTTTCGTCACCTGATAGCCGGCTTCAGTCGCTATCGAGCATCCGCTTTCGCGCCGATGGCGAAAGGTTCGTGTCGGTGCTCGATACCGGTTCCTGGCTGACCGGCCGCGTTGAACGGGATGCGAAGGGGCGTCTGGCCAACCTCACCGATCTCGCCATCAACCCGATCCTCATCCGTGGCGGCCGGGTCGGCTCGAAATACAATTCGGACGCCGAGGGGCTGGCGCTGCGGGACGGCCAGGCGATCGTCGGCTTCGAGCAGCTGCACCGCGTCGATGCCTATCCCGATCCGGGGTTCGAAACATCGGCGCCTTTGAAGAGCCTCGATCTCCCCATTCCCCGCCACGAGTTCCGGATGAATGCGGGCATGGAGACGGTGGCGGTGTCACCTCAGGCAAGTCCGCTCAAGGGGGCGCCTGTTGCGGTCACCGAGCATAGCCTCGATGACCGGGGCAACCTTTTCGCCGCGATCCTGGAAGGGCCGCTCAAGGGCGTGTTCACGGTGGTGCGGCACGATCCGTTCGACGCGACCGATGGCGCCTTTCTGCCAAACGGCGATTTCCTGCTGCTCGAACGCCGCTTCAGCTTCATCGGCGGCCTCGGCATGCGCATTCGCCTGATCAAGGGCGACAACATCCGACCCGGCGCTGCGGTGGATGGCGACGTGCTTCTCGAAGCCGACATGGGCTATGCGATCGACAACATGGAAGGGCTCGACGTCATCACCGGGCCGGAGGGCAAGCCACATCTGATCCTGATTTCGGATGACAACGGCAATCTGCTGCAGCGTAACGTGATGCTGGAATTCCGCCTGACGCAGTGATGCCAGGCGGAATGTCTGCGCTTGAGTTTAGCGGGCCGGGGCGGCCTGCGGCATCGGCTTCAGCACGTTCATCAGGGCTCCATAGGGCAGGAGAAGAACGACGCCGACCAGGATCTTGACCACGAGGTCGCCGAGCGCCCAGGAGATCCAGCGCGGGGCTTCTGCGGCAAACGCGCCGAGGAGCGGTGCGGACTGGATCGCGAAGTCTTCGTTCGGGCCGATGAAGACGAAGAGCGGGGCGAAGGCCAGCGAGAAGAATAGCAGCGTGTCGAGCGCCGAACCGAGCAGGGAGCCAGCGAGCGGCGCGCGCCACCAGGTCTGGCGGCGGAGCCGATTGAACACAGAGATGTCGAGAAGCTGGCCGACCAGATAGGCGGTGCCCGAGGCGATGGCGATGCGCGGGGCGGAGGCCAGGAACGACAGCGTCACGCCGACGACAAAGCCTGCGAGAACGACGCGTCGGGCGATCGAAGGCCCGAACTGCCGGTTGGCGAGATCGGTCACCAGGAAGGCAAAGGGATAGATAAAGGCGCCCCAGGTCAGAAGATCGCCGAGGGCGATGCCCCAGAACGTGCCGACGACCGGGAACTGGACCAGGAAGTTCGACGCGACAACGACGGCCGCCATCAGCAGGGCATAGATGAAAGTATAGCGTGAGCTCAGCATTTTTTTATCCTGGGTGATGCCACCAGTTGGAGTTCTATGAAGGCCAAGAGAAAAGGCCTGGCCGGTATTACCCGTTCAAGCCTTGTTCAAAGCCGGATGATTTGTCGTCAGGCCGATTAAGCCGCAGCAGCGACTTCAGCGGTCTTCTTGACGATCTGGCGGCGCAGCAGGCGGGCGCGCATCGACAGTTCGGTCTCATCGGACTTCAACAGGAAGGCATCGAGGCCGCCACGATGTTCGACGGAGCGCAGAGCGTGTGCCGAGACGCGCAGGCGATAACGCTGGCCGAGAGCGTCGGAGATCAACGTAACCTGGCACAGGTTCGGCAGGAACCGACGGCGGGTCTTGTTGTTGGCGTGGCTTACGTTGTTGCCGGTCTGAACGCCCTTGCCGGTCAGTTCGCACACACGAGACATGGATACACCTTTGTTCTTCTGCAATCGGATGGTACTTCCGGACAATGCCGGTGCGCCGATCCAACTGGTCCTGAGTGGAAAGTTGCGGTTCTATAGTCAGTGGGGCTCGTCGCGTCAAGCCAAAACCTTGACCTCACCCTAAGAGAATCCGCCGCCAGTGCCGTGAAGCCGCTATTTTCTTGCCATGATGCACCGTCTATATGTCTGCGGGAAGACGCTTTTCGGCGTCCTCATCGGTCAGGGCAAAATCATGAACCTTCGCGGCAGTTTCGTCAGTGCCTTCGTGCTCGTCTTCGGGTTCACGGCCAATCCGCTCGGCTCGGCGGAAATCCGGCATGTCAGCGAATACAATATCTCGCTCGGGATCCTGCCGATCGCCAAGGCGTCTTTTGCCAGCGAATTCAACAGCAGCGACTACAAGATCACCGGAAGGTTCAAATCGGCAGGGATCGTCAACATCATCAGCCGCATCTCCGCCGAAACCAGCGTCAGCGGGCGCATGCAGGCCGACAAGCTGCAGGCCGATCGCTACAACCTCGTCTACAGCACCGGAAAACGCACGCGCATCTACGATGTCGAATACCGCAACGGCAATGTCACCGGGACGACGGTCAAGCCCGAGCCGACCCGCAATCCGGAGACCTGGATCCCCGTGACCGAAAAGGATCTGCGTGCCGTACTGGACCCTTTGAGCGGCCTCATCTTCCCGGGCGACGCCAAGGTCTGCCCCAGCCGGCTGCCGATCTACGACGGTGAGTCGCGCATGGACCTGGTGCTGACGCCGAAGGGCACCAGGCCGTTTTCGACCGACGGCTTCAAGGGCGAGGCGATCGTCTGTTCGATCCGCTACCTTCCGAGATCGGGCTTCAAGCGCGGGCGCAGCGATATCGAATACCTGCGCAAGACGCCGATGGAAATCTGGTTTGCCAAGGCGCAGTCGGTAAATGTATATGCTCCGGTCTATGCCGTCATCCCGACCAGGATGGGGCAGGTTTACGTGACGGCCGTCAAATATGGCGGCTGACTAAAGCGCCCGTCGGGGCGTCCAAGGGGGCAGGGGTGAAAATCCGGGGGACGTTGATCGGTTTTACGGCGATCCTGATGTGGTCGTTGCTGGCCCTGATGACGGCTGCATCCGGAAAAGTGCCGCCATTCCAGATGAATGCGCTCACCTTCGCGATCGGCAGCCTGCCGGGCATCGTGCTGTTCATCGTCAAACCGGAACGGATCGCCCTCCTGAAGCAGCCGGCCAAGGTCTGGATCACCGGCATAGGCGGCCTGTTCGGCTATCATTTTCTCTATTTCACAGCGCTCCGGAACGCACCGGCAGTCGAGGCGGGGCTGATCGCCTATCTCTGGCCGCTGTTCATCGTCGTCGGTTCGGCCCTGCTGCCGGGCGAGAAGCTGCGCTGGTATCACGTGGCTGGTGCTGTCGCCGGGCTTTGCGGCACGATCGCCATCGTTTCCCGCAACGGACTTGCCTTCGACGACGCTTATCTCATGGGTTATGGCGCCGCCTTTCTCTGCGCTTTCACCTGGTCAGGCTATTCGCTGCTGACGCGGCGCTTCGACCGGGTTTCGACCGATGTCGTCACCGGATTCTGCCTCGGTACCTCGCTGCTCTCGCTGGTCTGCCATCTGGCGCTGGAGACGACCGTCTGGCCAGCCGATGGCGGCGAGTGGGCGGCGGTCGTCGGGCTTGGCCTGCTGCCGGTCGGCGCGGCCTTCTATGCCTGGGACTACGGTGTCAAGAACGGCGATATCCAGATCATCGGCGCGGCCAGTTATGCGGCGCCGCTGCTGTCGACGCTGATCCTGGTCGCATCGGGTTTTGCCGAAGCGAATTGGAGCATCCTGCTTGCCTGCCTGCTGATCACCGGAGGGGCGGTGCTGGCGGCGCGGGATATGTTCCGGCCGAAGCCGATTGCGGAAGCCGTGGCCGAATAGGCGTTCCTTAAGGGTCGGGGACGTGGGGGGAAGAGATGTATCTGTTGTTGTGGGCGGTGCTTGCCGTCTCGATCGCGCTTGCGATCCATTATTTCCGCTGGCTGAAAAGGCCGGCGGGCCATCTTCGCGCGGTGCTGAAGATCTTACCGGTCTTGCTGCTTGTGCTCTATGCCGGTCTTTCCGGCGCCCCGGCGCTGCTCGTCGCAGCGCTGGCGCTGGGTGCACTCGGAGACGCCTGCCTCGCCTACGAGGGAGAGCCAGCCTTCGTCGCCGGGCTCGCGGCCTTCCTCGCTTCGCATATTGCCTATGCGGCGCTGTTCTGGCCGTCGATAGAACCGAGCCTGCTTTTCACCTCCGCCTGGCGTTATACGGCGGCATGGATCTTCGTGGTGCTGACGGGCATGACGCTTTTCATGTTGTGGCGGCCTGCCGGACGGCTTGCCATCCCCGTCGCCGCCTATGGGATCGCGATCGTCGCCATGGCGCTTTCAGCGCTGGCGGTGAAGCCGATCCTGCCGGCGGCCGGTGCTGCGCTGTTCGTCATGTCCGACACCGCACTGGCGATCCATAAATTCCTGGTCAAGCCGGATGCGCCTGTCATGGCGAGGTTGAGGCCGTTCGTGTGGGGCACTTACTTCGCGGCACAGCTGATCTTCACGTTGGCGATTGCCGGGCTTCCTTCGGCCTAGGTCGACGGCTCCCAGCCGGGCGGCGCCATCTCGAAGCTCAAAAACTGAAAGCCGGGTGCGACCGTGCAGCCCACCAGCGTGAAGCGGCCAAGCGGTTCCGCTGACTGCCAGGCGTCGGCCGGGACCACGGCCTGCGGTCGTTCTCCTGTGGCAAGGTCTGTTCCGAGCCTCACCTCTTCGACAGTTTCGCCGTTGGAAATCCGCAGCAGCAGGGCATCGCCGGCATAGAAATGCCAGGTCTCCGCTGCGTCGCGAACCCGATGCCAGTGGGAGCGTTCGCCGGCTTCCAACAGGTAATAAATCGCCGTCGAATGGCCGCGCGTGCCGCCTTCGGCGTCCCGAAATGTCTCGACATACCAGCCGCCCTCCGGATGCCGCTGCATGCCGAGCGTGGTGATGATCTTCTCTGGCGTCATTCAGAAATTATCCTTGCGCTTGCGGATTTCGGCAAACACTTCCTCGTTGGATTTGCTCTCCATCAGGAGGTTGCGGCGGATGGCCGGGTCCGATGCGCGCAGGAAGGGATTGGTCTCCTTCTCCAGCCCGATCGTCGTCGGAATGGTGAACTGGCCGGCCGCGCGCTGCGCCTCGATCTCGCTCGCGCGCGCCTGCAGACGCCCGTTTGCCGGATCGACGCTCAGCGCGAACTTCGCATTTGAAAGCGTGTATTCGTGACCGAAATAGACGGCCGTCTCGTCAGGCAGAACGGCGAGCTTCTGCAGCGAATGCCACATGTCGGCCGCCGGGCGTTCGAACAGCCGGCCGCAGCCGAGCGCAAACAGCGTATCTGCCGCGAACAGGATTTTGTCGTCGGGGAAATGGTAGCAGATATGGCCGGCCGTGTGGCCCGGCGTCTCGAGGACGCAGACGAGATGATCGCCGAACTGGAACTCGTCGCCATCCGCCATGGTCCTGTCGAGGCCGGGAATAGCAACCGCTTCGTTGAACGGGCCGATGATCTCCAGCCCGAATTTTTCCTTGAGCGCCAGGTTGGCTTCGACGTGGTCGCCGTGGTGATGGGTGGTGAAGATGTGGGTGATCTTCCAGCCGCGGCGGGCCGCCGCATCGAGGATCGGCTTTTCCTCCGGCGCATCGATCGAGGCCGTCAGGCCGTTTTCCGGATCGTGCACGAGAACGCCGTAATTATCGCTGCGGCATGAAAAAACTTCGAGTTCCAGTGGTCTCATAACATAACCCCATTGCTGAAAGTGTTTTGCGTCACAATGTAGAGACTGGTCCCTTGAAGTCCAACCATCGTCTGGTACCAAATTACGCATGCATACGGATATCGTCGATCTTCGCGAATTCTATCACTCGCCCCTCGGCCACCTTGCAGAGCAGTCGATCACGTTCGCGCTGTCTTCGCTCTGGGCGCGGCTGCCGGAAGAGCGGCTGGTGGGCCTTGGTTACGCGGTGCCCTATCTCGACCGATTCCGCGCCGATACGGAACGCACCTTCGCCTTCATGCCGGCGGGGCAGGGGGCGGTGAACTGGCCGGTCAGCGAGCTTTCCTCGACCGCTCTCGTCTTCGACGAGGAGCTGCCGCTGCCGGACTCTTCCGTCGACCGCGTGCTGATGGTGCATTCGCTGGAATTTGCCGAAAACCCGCGGGAGACCCTGAAGGAGCTCTGGCGGGTGCTGGCGCCCGGCGGGCGGCTGGTCATCGTCGTGCCCAACCGGCGCGGCGTCTGGGCGCGCATGGAACACACGCCGTTCGGCTCCGGCCGGCCTTATTCGCGCGGGCAGCTCACCTCGCTGCTGCGCGAGACCAACTTTACGCCGGGCGCCAGCGCCGAGGCATTGTTCTTCCCGCCGTCGAAGATCCGCGCCGTGCTGAAGCTGCGCCAGGCCTTCGAGCGCATGGGCCGGCGCTTCTGGCCGGTCTTTTCCGGGGTGATCGTGGTTGAGGCCCAGAAGCGGCTCTACCAGGGCCTGCCGGTCGCCGCTCGCGCCTCCCGGCGCGTCTTCGTGCCGGTGCTGGCGCCGCGGGGCGTGCCGACGACGCGGACCCGGTGAAGAAGCGATAGTCCTGCCCTTCGCTTGGCTCAGGGCGTTCGTCATTCGAAACGATTCACGGGATCGTTTCGTCGGCTGCGCCGGCCATTCCTCACCCCTCGACAAAGCCGAAATTCGGCTTTAATCCCACTGGATCACACCCGCCGTTTAAGGCTTTCCAAAAAGGTTGATCCGATGAGCATCGTCACGAGTGAGCCCGTTCCGCGTCCAGGCATCCTGGATATCGCCGCCTATGTGCCCGGCAAGGAACATGCTCCGGGCGTAGCGCGCGTCTTCAAGCTTTCGTCCAACGAGACGCCGCTCGGCGCCAGCCCGAAGGCGATCGAAGCTTTCAAGCAGGCGGCCGGCAATCTCGAACTTTATCCCGACGGTCAGGCGATGGCGCTGCGCGAGGCGATCGCCTCGGTGCACGGGCTCAATGTCGCAAACATCATGTGCGGCAACGGCTCGGACGAGCTGCTGGGCCTGCTTTGCCACGTCTATCTCGGCACCGGCGACGAAGCGATCATCACCGAGCATGGTTTCCTCGTCTACAAGATCCAGATCATGGGCGCCGGCGCCAAGGCGGTCGAGGTGAAGGAGAAGGACTGCACCGTCGACGTCGATGCGATCCTTGCCGCCGTCACCGACAAGACGAAGATGGTGTTCATCGCCAATCCCGGCAATCCGACCGGCACCTACGTCCCGGTCGCCGATATTCGCCGCCTGCATGCCAGCCTGCCGAAGAGCGTCATCCTCGTGCTCGACGCGGCCTACGCGGAATATGTGCGCAAGAACGATTACGAAGCCGGCCTCGAACTGGTGTCGTCCAACAGGAACGTCGTGATGACCCGCACCTTCTCCAAGGTCTACGGCCTTGCGGCGCTGCGCATCGGCTGGATGTATGGCCCGGCCGGCATTCTCGACGCGCTCAACCGTGTGCGCGGCCCGTTCAACATGAACGCCCCGGCGATTGCCGCGGGTGCCGCCGCCATCCGCGACCAGGCTTTCGTCGAAAAGGCCGTCGAGCACAACAATCTCTGGCAGGGCAAACTCACCCATGCGCTGGAGACGATCGGCCTCAAGGTGACGCCCTCGGTCGCCAATTTCGTGCTCATCCATTTTCCGGATGTCGACGGCAAGCGGGCGCCGGAAGCGGACGCCTTCCTCACCAGCCGCGGTTACATCCTTCGCGCCGTCCGCGGTTACGGTTTTCCGAACGCGCTGCGCATGACGATCGGCTCGGAAGAGGCCAATCGCGGCGTCATTGAGACGCTCGGCGAATTCATGGGCAAAAGCGCATGAGCACGCTGCTTTTCGACAGGATCGCGTTGATCGGCATCGGCCTGATCGGCTCCTCGATCGCACGGGACGTCAAGGAACTGGGCCTAGCCGGCGAGGTGGTGATTTCCACGCGCAGCGCTGAAACGCTCAAGCGTGCCGAAGAATTGGCGCTCGGCACGCATTACGTTTCCTCAGCCGCGGACGCGGTGAAGGATGCCGATCTGGTCATCGTCTCGGTGCCGGTTGGCGCGTCGGAAGCGGTTGCAAAGCAGATCGCCGGCAGCCTGAAGCCCGGCGCGATTGTCACGGATGTCGGTTCCACCAAGGCCTCCGTCATCGCGCAGATGGCGCCGCATATGCCGGAAGGCGTGCATTTCATCCCGGGCCATCCGCTGGCGGGCACCGAAAAATCCGGCCCGGACGCCGGTTTTGTCGGCTTGTTCCGGGATCGCTGGTGCATCTTTACGCCGCTCCCGGAGACGGATCCGGTCGCGCTCGACAAGCTGAAATCCTTCTGGATGGCGCTCGGCTCGCGCATCGACGAAATGGACCCTCAGCACCATGATAAGGTGCTGGCGATCGTCTCCCACCTGCCGCACATCATCGCCTACAACATCGTCGGCACGGCGGACGATCTCGAGACGGTGACCGACGCGGAAGTGATCAAATATTCCGCCTCCGGTTTTCGCGATTTCACGCGCCTTGCCGCGTCTGATCCCACCATGTGGCGGGATGTCTGCCTGCACAACAAGGATGCGATCCTGGAAATGCTGGCGCGCTTTTCGGAAGATCTCGCCTATCTGCAGCGGGCGATCCGCTGGGGCGAGGGCGACAAGCTGTTCGAACTCTTCACCCGCACCCGCGCCATCCGTCGGTCGATCATCCAGGCCGGCCAGGACGTCGACGCGCCGGATTTTGGTCGCCACGCGCTCGACGCCAAGAAGTGATCGCGCTCAGATCGGCGGGATTTCGCCGATCTGGATAAAGCCGCCGGCGAACACCTTGCCGCGGTTGATGGTGAGGTCGAGCGACGCGCTCTTGCCGCGGCCGAGCGCGGACAGCATGTTGGCGGCGGTCTTCAGCGTCGGGGCGATCTGCGGAAACGCCTGGCTCAGGCTGTCGCGCCAGGCATCGATCTGTTCGATCCGGAGCTTCAGCTTGCCTGACAGATAACCCTGCTCGTCGAAGGAGAAGGGCCCGGAAACGGTGATCAGCTTGCCATCGCCGAGATCAGCTGAAACGCTGCGCATCCGCCCCTCAGTGCCATAGAGAACGGTTCCGTTCGGATCGGATCCGTCGATCATGCCGGCGCGGCCGGTCAGGGTCAGGTCGAGATTGGCCGTGAACCGCGGCAGAAGCTGCGGCAGGTCCTTCATCACCACATCGGTGTTTTGCAGCGTCATGGCCGCGTCGAGGTCGGTGCCGTTCTGGCGCAGATGGATTTCGGTGTGACCGGCGCTGATATTGAAGGCCTGGCCGGTGGCCGACGACAGGATGTTCGTCCTGGCGTTCTCGACCACCGTCGAGGTGCGCTCCACCCCGCGAAACCGTGTGGTCAGGCTCGACTGGAAATTCTCCCAGGTGGTCGAGACCGAAAGCCCGTGGCCTGTGCGGATCTCGATCGGCGAATCGAGTTCCCAGACGATATGGCCGGGATTATAGACCTGGGCGGCGGACCGCAGGGATCCGAACATTGCGGAAATGCCGTTGGCGCGGTCGTCGACCGAGACCTTCGAGCAGAACAGGCCGATCCGGAACGGGTAGCCGCGATAGTCTGCGTCAGTGCATTCGGCCGAGATGCCGCGCTTTTCCTGGCTGCCGAGCAGGCTCAGCGTCCGCTCCTTCAGCACCGAGGCGCCATAGAACCAGCCGGCCGTATAAAGGGCGATCACCAGCACCACCCCGGAGGCGAGGAGCCATAATTTTCCGCTGACGCCAGTTCGGCTTGACGCTGCCATGATGTTCTCCAATGGTGCTGGGAAGTTGGGGCGGGTCGCTTCGATTGGAATGGTGTGGCGCGGGATATGGACGAATTTTGGGTGTTTGGCTACGGGTCCCTGATGTGGAACCCGGGTTTTGCGTTTGAGGAAAGACTGACCGCACGTGCCTTCGGCTTCCGCCGCTCCCTCTGCGTCTGGTCTCATGTGCATCGCGGCACTCCGGATCGCCCGGGCCTTGTCCTCGGTCTCGACCGCGGCGGCTCATGCCGCGGCGTCGCCTTCCGGGTGAGCGAGGAGAACCGGGTGGACGTGCTTGACTACCTGCGCCGGCGCGAACTGGTCACCAATGTCTATCTCGAGAAAACTTTGCCGGTGGCGCTCGGAGATGGGCGGCAGGCGAGGGCGGTCGGCTATATCGTCGATCGCCATCATGTCCAATATGCCGGCGCGCTCGAGATCGAGCAGGCGGCGCAGATCGTCCGCGTCTCCGCCGGCCAGTCCGGGCCGAACGACACTTACGTGTTCAACACGCTCGAGCATCTCAAGGAGATGGGGATCCGAGATCACTGGCTGGAAGGCGTCGGCGCCGCGGTGGCGGCTGCCATCTGACTTACGCCGCAGTCTGGCCCTTCAGCTCCGCGAGCCGTTTGACCGCCGAGGGCGGCAGCGGCAGGTGCGGATTGGCGGCCACGGTCTCGACCAGCAGCTTGTCGCTTTCCCGCTCCAGCGTCTCGACCAGATGGGCGTAGAAGGCATCCGGATCCATGCCCGGTGCGATCGGCGGCAGGATGCGGACCTTAAAGTGGCCGGGATATTTGATGAGCTTGCGGCGGCCCCAGAACAGGCCCCAATGGGCAACGACCGGCACGACCGGCACCTGCACGTCGCGATAGATACGGGCGATGCCGTAGCGGTATTGCGGCTCGGCGCCCGGCGAGCGGCGCGTGCCTTCCGGGTAGATGATGAGCTGGCGGTTGTTGGCCATCTCCTCCTTCGTCCGGTTCATGACGTCGACCATCACCTTGCCGCGGGCGCCGCGGTTGACCGGGATCATCTTCTGCTTGGCGGCGTACCAACCGAACAGCGGGATCCACATCAGTTCGCGCTTGAGGATATAGACCGGATCCCGCTGCCAGGGCAGGAGTGCCACGGTATCCCAGGCGGATTGATGTTTGGGGGCGAAGATGCAGCCGCCCTCGGGCACGTTTTCCAGCCCTTCGATCTCGAAGGTGGCGCCGACGATCTTTGCCATCAGCCAGTTGCAGGAGGCGGCCCAGGCTTTGGGGATGCGGTAGGCCGCCTTGCGCGGCATCAGGAAATAGATCGGGCTCAGCACGATCATGCGGACGATCAGGTTTGTGTAGAAGGCGATGTTGAAAAGAACCGAACGCACCAGCAGCATGGAAGCTTCCTCTTGGACAGGCGTTGCCTACACGAGATCGGGCGGGGAAAAAAGCGTCGGCTCGTCATCCGGAGGGAAAAGTGTCAGGGCGCGGGCTTTGCCGCTGTCTTCGGCGGGTCTTCGTTGCGCAGTCCCGTACCGCGCTCGATGCCGAACCAGTCGCGGAAGGTGGCGAGCACGACCTTGCCGTATTCCGAAAGCATGGTGCGCAACACGTCCGGCTCGGCGAACCAGGCTTTCCGGGTGAGATCGGAACTGACCACCGGATAGGCAATGAACTCCGTTACCGGATCGGCACGGCGAAGTTCGTGCAGGCTGCGCAGCATGTGATAATTGTTGGTGACGACCAGCACGGACCTGTATCCGTGGTCGTGGATCCAGCGGGTGATTTCGTTGGCATTGCCGATCGTGTCGATCGCATCGTAGCCGATATCGACGCAGCAGGCGAAAAGGTCCGGCGAGGCCTGCGTGACCTTGCGGATCTGGGTCGGGCTGGTGGACGGATGCGCGCCCGAGATCAGCAGGCGCTGGCCGGCTCCGTCCCGCAAAAGCCCGAGAGCCTGCTCGATGCGCAGATAACCGCCGGTCAGGACGACGATCGCATCGGCCTTGACGCCGTCAGGCGTCTTCAGCGACGTCACGGCGTTCGCAAACCACAAAAAACCGCCGAAAAGCAGGGCCAATCCGAGCACGCAGACCATGATGATGCGGCGCGCTGCCCATCGCAGCCGGCTGTTGCGCGAAAACACTCCGCCGAACCACCGCCGCGGGTGGCGCTCCGTTCCATTTTCGGGTGTGGTCGGGGCCGGTGTCATGATTGTCCATAGCCGGAGATTCGTGGCGAGAACAGGGCCAACCTACAGAGGGAAGGAACTCGATTCAAGAAGCTGATAACCCGTCGGATCGCGCCGGATCGGAACGGATCAGGTCGATCTCGTCGATCGTGCGCATCACCGTGAACCGGGCCGTCAGCGTCGTCAGCAGCGCGATCACGATGATCGTCGCGAATATGCCGAGATAACCGCCGGCGCCTATTGTAAAGGAACCGAACAGGGCGCTCGCCTGGTCGCTCTCCGGCGTCGCCAGGGAATTGGCCTGCCACATGTTGGCGATGGCGAATATCGCGGCCGCAAGCGCGCCGCCGGCGGCCGAGCCCTTGATGCTGATCTTCAGGAAATGTTTCTGGAATTCACCGGCCACGAAAGAGCTTTCGGCACCGACGAAATGCAGCACCTCGACGATATGGCGATTGCCGGACAGCGCCCCGCGGGTCGCGAAGATTACCGTCAGGATCATTGCCGTGAAAACCAGGACGAGGACGCCCATGCCGATCAGCACCGTCGTATGGGCCATGGACACCAGGCGGTCCACCCAGGTGCGGTGATCGTCGAGGAAGGCCTGCGGGATTTCGGTCTTCAGGAGATCGCGCATCCCGGCGAAGTCGGGCGGGTTCTGCTCGTCTATGGTGACGATGACGAGGCGCGGCACGGGCAGGTCGGCGAGGTTCAGCCCGGTACCCAGCCACGGCTCCAGAAGCCTTGCGGTCGCGCTTTCGTCCATGATCGTGCCTTCGCGGGTGCCGACGAAGGTGAGTGCCAGGTCGCGGGCCTTCTTCAACGCCGCGTTCATGTCGAGCCCGTCTTCCGGCTTGATCTGGATGGTGATCTCGCGGGAGATCTGACTCTGCCAGCTCGAGGCCGTGGCCCTCACCATGCTCACCGCGCCGAGCGTCAGGCAGGCAAGGAAGGCCATGATGGCAATCACCACCATCAGCGCATTGCCCTGGATGTTGGAGGGCGGCAGGATCGGTGCGGTCGGCCGCACCCGCATCTCGACTCGGCGTGCCTGCTTCTGGCCTGCCGGGTGAACCTGCTGCTCGCTTTCGGGCCTCTGCGATTGGGCGCTCTTCGGCGCTTTCGGGCGGCTCAGCTCATTCATAGATGTCGAGCCGCCCTTCGGTGAGGATCATCCGCCTTGCATCCACCTGGTCCATCAGCGCCAGATCGTGGGTGGCGATGACGACGGCGGTGCCGAGGCGGTTGAGTTCCAGGAAGAGATTGAGGAGCCGACGCGCCATCGGCGGATCGACATTGCCGGTCGGTTCGTCGGCGAGCAGGATTTCCGGCTGGTCCATGAGGGCACGGGCGATCGCCGCACGCTGCTTCTCACCACCCGAGAGGACGGCGGGCAGCACGTTGATACGCTCTCCGAGGCCGACCCATTTCAGAAGTTCGATCACGTCGTTGCGGTAGGAGCTTTCGTCCTTGCCGCGCACGCGCAGCGGCAGCGCGACGTTCTCGTATGTCGTCAAATGGTCGAGCAGGCGGAAATCCTGGAAGACGATGCCGACCCGGCGGCGCAGCATCGGCAGTTCGGCGCGGGGGATCTGCGACAGATCGCGGCCGAACATGTGGATGATGCCGCGGGTCGGATGCAGCGACATGAACAGCAGGCGCAGCAGGGTGGTCTTCCCAGCGCCCGATGGGCCCGTGAGGAACTGGAATGAGCGCTTGGGGATGTCGAAGGTCATATCCCGCAGGATCTCGGGACCCATCCCATAGCGCAGACCAACATTTTCGAAATGAATCAACGGATGACCCAGTCCTCGCTCTTTCGACTCTCTGGTGCCCGTCTATCTCTTAACGACCCGGGTAAACGAACGGTAAATCACGCGCGGAAAAGGGCTAATTTCAGGCCGTATTTGCGAAGCGTTAACCATTTCAATTTACGACTGAGCAGGATTCGATTCAATGCCCGCAATCCCGAACAAAGGGGAAAACGGGCCGAAGAGGGCCCCCATGAGCACGTTTGGCAGCCATCAGGGCAAAACAGCCATCCGGATGGACATCCTGCCGCCGGAACCTTCCATGCGTACGACCCGGGTGAATGCGCGGCGCGGCGAGGTGGTCGACGCCCAGTTCGTCCCGGTTCGCGAGACCTTCCGCAGGGGCCCGGCTCCGCGTTCGCACAACGACAACCGAACCAGGCGTGCGGATTCCGCGGTCGCCGCATCGTCGTTCGCTGAGCGGGTCCTCGCCCGTATAGAGCGTGGCCTGATGCGTCTTTCCGCCGATTTCTTCTCGGCGGTCGTGGCCATCGTCTTCGTCGCCGTTTTCAGCCTTGCGGGCGGCTTCACCTTCCTGTTTGCCGGTTCGTCGACGGCCGAGGCCGGACCGACGCTCGACATCACCCATGTGACGATGACGCCGCAGGATGCCAACGGCATGCGCGTGCTGCTGATCAACGGCATCGTCGAGAACCGCGGCGGCGACAATCGTGCCATGCCGCAGATCCGCGCCGAGCTGATGTCCGGCCAGACGCTCATTGCGACGACGCTGATCACGCCGCCGGCGTCGTCCCTCGAAGGCGGCCAGAGCCGCGGGTTTTCGGCGCGCGTGCCCCACCCCGGTGGAAAACTGCCCGATCTGCGGCTTTCCTTTGCCGAGCGCGGCGCCTAGAGCTTTCTCTTTTCCGGCTGATTGTGGTATCGCGGTTTTTTACGGACACGCAGGAGAACCTCATGCCCGTCGTACGCGGCAAAATCATCGAGCCGCTTTATACCGCCGAACAGATCGCCGAGCGCAACCATGCGATCGCGGCGCAGATCGCCACCGGGCCGACCAAGGATCTGCTGGTCATCGCCATTCTCAAGGGCTCGTTCATCTTCGCCGCCGACCTGTTGCGGGCGTTGCATGACGTGGGTCTGGCGCCGGAAGTCGAGTTCGTCACGCTGTCGAGCTACGGAGCCGGAACCGTTTCGCAAGGGGTGCGGATCGTCAAGGATATCGACAGCGACGTGAAGGATCGCGACGTCCTGTTGATCGACGACATTCTGGAATCCGGCCGGACGCTGAAATTCGCCAAGGAAATGCTCTATGAGCGGGGCGCCCGCAATGTTTCCGTCGCCGTGCTGCTCGACAAGCGCGTCAAGCGCCAGGAGGATCTGGAGGCGGATTACGTCGGTTTCGAATGCCCGGACTACTTCGTCGTCGGCTATGGCATGGATGTCGCCTACGCTTTCCGCGAGCTGCCTTTCGTCGGTGTCGTGACCGGAGACGCCTGACCGATTTGCCTGGCCCGGGCGAGACGAGGTGTTAACCATGTCGGCCCGCAATGGGCCGGCGTTTACTCCTCGACAAGAAAACTCTGTTGATTTGCTTCCCACATAAACAAAACACGGGAGCGATCACCGCAATGGCAAAAATCCTGATTACCGAAGACGAGGATTCGCTCCGCATGTTCGTTGCGCGGGCGCTTCGTCTCGATGGTCATGAGACCCATGAAGCGGGCGACGGCGCGGAAGGTCTCGAAAAGCTGAGCGAAGGGCCCTTCGATCTGCTGCTTTCCGACATCCGCATGCCGGTCATGGATGGCATAGAACTAGTGCACCAGGCGTCGGCCAGGTTCCCGGATCTCAAGATCCTGCTGATGACCGGTTACGCGGAGCAGCGGGAGCGAGCAGACGATCTCGCGGCCAAGGTGATCGACGTGGTGCAGAAGCCGTTCGCGCTGCCCGATATCCGCCGGGCAGTCGCCTCGGCGTTGGCGACCGGAAACTCCCGGGCCGCCTGATCGCTCAGCGAATATCCAGAAGCCGTTCCAGGTATTGCCGCTCCGCTTCGCCGGAGAGCGCATTGCCGAGCTTTTCGCGGATCGCTTCGAGGATTTCCCGGGCACGCTGGACGTCTATTTCGTCAGGCACCTTCACCTGATCGCCGAAATCCGGGCCTGACGTGGCGCGCGGGCGCCCGAGCGGATCGCGCCCGTTCTGGCTGCCCTGGGTCACGTTCTCGCCCGGGCCGCCGCGCTCCTGGCCTTCGCCCTGACCCTGGCCCTGCTGCTGCATGGCCTGCATCATCTGCTGCATCATGTTCTGGGCACCCTGACGCAGCGCGTTGAGCGCATTGCCCTGGCCCTGAACCGCCTGGTCGCCTTGGCCTTCGCCGAGTGCCTTGCCGGCATTGCCCATCTCGCTCTGCGCCTTGCCGAAACCTTCGCCCGGCTGCATGCCGAGGCCCTTGAGCGCCTGCTGCAGCTCTTCCAGTTTCTTGCCGAGGCCTTCCTGCTGGGCGCGGAGGTTCTTCAGCGCTTCCCGAAGCTGCTCCGCGGTCATCTGGTCGCTGTTCTGCTGTCCTTGCTGACCCTGTTGGCCCTGCTGTTGTTGGCCCTGCTGCTGTTGCCCTTGCTGGCTTTGATCGCCGGGTCGCTCGCTGGGATCGCCGCGCTGCATGCGGTCGCGCAGCGCCTGATCCAGCTTGAAGGTCTGGTCCATCAGCCGCTGCTGTTCCTGCATGATCTCGCCGAGCTTGTCGATCTGCTGGCGCATCTGGCCGTTCTGCTGCTGCTGGCCCTGCTGGCCGCGCTGCGGCCTGCCGGCCTGCAGGTTGTTCATCATCCGCTGCAGCTCGTTGAGCATCTGCTGGGCGGCATCGCGATTGCCGGACCGGGCGAGGTTCTCGATCTGGTCCATCATGTTCTGCAGGTCGCGCTGACGGATGACGTTCTGGGACTGCATGTTGTTGGGCGCCTGCGGGGCGTTCTGCATCCGCTGGGCGAGCTCGTTCATGAACTGCTGCATGGCTTCGCGCAGTTCCTGCATCAGCCGGGCGATCTCCTGATCGGACGCCTTGTTCTGCAGCGCTTCGGCGAGATTGCGCTGGGCGTCGCGCAGACGGCGCTCGGCCTGCGACAGGTCGCCATCCTCGATGCCGAGCGCGATCTCCCACAGGTATTCGGCGGTATCCTTCAGCTGCTCCTCGTTGCGGGCGAGCTTCATGCGCTCGAGCGCCGAGCGGATCAGCAGGAAGTGGCTGAGATTAGGGATGGTTTCGTCGGGGCGGATCGCCAGCGCCTCGTTGAGTTCGATGGCGCGGGGCATCTGGTGGGTGTCGAGCGCGAAGACCTGGCGCTCTTCCGCGACTGCGGCTGCGAGCGGCTCGGAGAAGCCGCGCGACGGCAGCACCATTTCATGGGCCGGGCTGCGGCCGGTCTGGCCAGCGCCGTCCCTGGCAACCAAGGTGATCCTGACGCGTTTGCCGGCGAGCGGATGCTCGATCAGGCTGCGGCTCGTCAGGGCCTTGACCTCGCGGCTGTTCTGCCGCGGCAGGTCGAGTCGGTAGTCCGGGGCCGGATAGAGCGGGGTCGCGCCCGGAGCCGGCTGATCGACCGGTTCGATCAGCGCATGGGCTTCGCGGATGCCGTAATCGTCCTTGCCGGTGAAGCCGATTTCGAGCGCGCCGTTGACCGAACGCTTCGGCTGGCCGTCGAAGGCAATTTCCGGCGGTCGGTCGGGGATGACGTCAAAGGCCCAACTCTGGCCGTTGACGGTCAGGCTGCCGCTCTCGGCGACGTTAAGCGCATAGGTGCGGGGCTGCCGCTGCTGGTTGGGCTGCTGCGGCGCGGCCTGCTGAGCCGGTGGCTGCTGGGTGGTCTGCTGCCCCTGCTGGCCGGGGGCGCCCTGCTGCGGTTGCTGCGCCGCCGTTTCCGCCGCCTTCTTGGCTTCCTCGGTGATCAATGTCGACGGTTGCCCGCCGGCCTTCGGGGCGAAGACCACGGCCTCGCCGCCTTCACCGCCGGTGACGCGCACGGTCAGCGCCGAATTCTGCGGGATCGAGACGGCAGCAGTGGTGGTGGTGACCTCGCGGCCGGTCAGGAAGACCGGGGCGCGGCCGGTATAGGACGGCGGCGTCAGCCAGGCGTCGATGCGCAGGTCCGGGTTGATGCTCGGCGCCGGTGGCGCGGGCCGGAAGGCATCGGCCGGAGAGCCGCCGCCGTTCGAAAAGGAATAACCGAGGGCGACGACGAAGACGAGAGCGGGAATGGCACGCAGGGCGAACCGGTCGTGCCGGGCGATATCCGGCTGCGGCAGGCCCGCATCGAGCGCCGCGATGCGCTCAGCCATGCGGATCTGGTGCTCCTTCCAGAGCGCGCGTGAAAAAGGCGTCTCGAAAGCCGGATGGTCGTCCTGGACGCCGACCGGCTGGTGCGGCAGGTTGTTGCGGACTTCGAGAAGCCGATCAGCATCGGCCACTTCCGGCCATCGGAGGCGGCTGAACGGCAGCAGCGCATATACGAAGGCAAAGGCAAAGCCGCCGACCAGGACCCATCGCAGCCAATCCGGAGCGATCCGGAAAATCCCGAACCAGGCAGCCGACAGGAAGAGCGCCGCTATAGCGAGGGGCGCGAGCAGCAGCGGCAAAATCCGTTCGAAAAACAACACGATCCGGGCGAAGGACCGTTTCAGTGCAACGCGGCGCGCAAGCACAGGATGCAATTCGAAGGCACCTTTGCGGATGAAGCTCATGCGGTCCGACTCCAGTCGTGGCGGCGCAAATCAAGCTTTTAAGATAACGATGTTTGTGGCGAAGACGAGGGCAGGGGGCGATCCACCCCCATATTTTCCGGGCTTTCCCGTAAAAGTGAACGGCGCGTTAAAGGTTCAGTCAAGCCATGCGGGCACGGAATCGAGGCCGATGAGCTCTTCGTAGCTGCCGCGCGGGCGCACCACATGGAACTCCGATCCCTTCACCAGAACCTCCGGCACCAGCAGGCGGCTGTTGTAGGTGCTTGCCTGCACGGCGCCGTAGGCGCCGGCGGACGAGACTGCGATCAGGTCGCCGGGCCTGGGTTCGGCCATCTCGCGGTCGAGCGCCAGATAGTCGCCGGTTTCGCAGACCGGGCCGACGACGTCGCCCTTGATGCGCGGCGCATCGGCGGCCGGCACGACGACCGGACGGATCTCGTGATAGGCGTCGTAGAGCGTCGGACGGATCAGGTCGTTCATCGCGCCGTCGACGACCACGAAGGACTTTTCGCCGCCGTCCTTCACGTAGATGACCTCGGTCACCAGAATGCCGGCATTGCCGACGATCAATCGGCCGGGCTCGGTGACGATCTTGCAGTTCAGCGACCGCAGCTGGCGCTTCACCGTCTCCGCATAGGCATCGGGCAGCGGCGGGGGATTGTTGTCCTGGCGGTAGGGAATGCCGAGACCGCCGCCGATATCGAGGTGATCGATGCGGTGGCCGTCAGTGCGCAACGTATCGACCAGTTCGCGCAACAGCCGGAAGGCGTGCTCGAACGGCTGCAGTTCGGTGATCTGGCTGCCGATATGCATGTCGATGCCCTTGACGTCGATGCCATCGAGCGTCGCGGCATGAGCGTAAACGGCGCGGGCACGCTCATAGGCGATGCCGAACTTGTTTTCCTTCTTGCCGGTCGAGATCTTGGCATGCGTGCCCGCATCGACATCCGGGTTGATGCGGAAGGAGACATGCGCTTTTCTGCCGGCTTTCCGGGCGCGCAGGTTGAGGACTTCCAGTTCCGGCTCGGACTCGACGTTGAAGCAGTAGATGCCGGCCGATAGCGCCAGATCCATTTCCTGCACCGTCTTGCCGACGCCCGAGAACATGATGCGGTTTGCCGGAATGCCGGCTGCCAGCGCGCGACGCAGCTCTCCGCCGGAAACGACATCGACCCCGGCTCCGAGCCGGCCGAGCGTCTTCAGCACCGCCTGGTTGGAATTCGCCTTCATCGCGTAGCAGACCATTGCGTCCACATCGGAGAACGCCTTGGCGAAAACCTTGTAGTGGCGTTCCAGAGTGGCTGTCGAATAGACGTAAAAGGGGGTCCCGACCGCCTTGGCGATTTCCGGGATCGGCACGTTCTCGGCGTGCAGCACGCCGTCGATGTAATGAAAATGATTCACGGTAAAACTCGGAAAATTACAGGAGCGGGTCGAGCAGGAAAGGCCGGTTGGCAACCGGCTCGGCTTTCTGTTCGCCCGGTTTGCCGCTCTTGCGGATGTTCTGCTGCTCCACCGGCGTGCTCGGGCGGTCGAGGCTGCCCTTGCGGCCGCAGCCGACGACAACGATGCCGGCGAGGCTCAGCACAAAGGCGATGCGGGCAATTTTTACCAGGGACTTCGACATTCTATTCCTTCTCCGGCACGGCTGCGGAACTTTCATAGCGAAGTTCCGCGCCCTTGTGCAGTCACTATCCGGCATCACTTCTCGGCGTTCGTTGCGGCCGGCATCAATTCCGGGCGCGCCACCAGGCGATCTGCTTCCTCACTTCCGCCGGCGCGGTGCCGCCGAAGCTGGTGCGGCTGGCCACCGAGGCGTCGACGGACAGGACGTTGAAGACCTTGTCGGTGATATCAGGATTGATCGACTGCAGTTCTTCCAGCGACAGTTCGGAAAGGTCGCAGCCCTTCTCTTCAGCAAGCGCCACGGCGCGACCGGTCACATGATGGGCGTCGCGAAAGGGGAGGCCAACTTCACGCACCAGCCAGTCGGCAAGGTCGGTCGCTATCGAATAACCGGCACCGGCGGCTGCGCGCATCTTGTCGGCACGGATCGTCATGTCGCGCATCATGCCGGTCATGGCCGCGATCGCCAGTTCCAGGTTCTCGGCGCAATCGAAGACCTGTTCCTTGTCTTCCTGCATGTCCTTGGAATAGGCGAGCGGCAGGCCCTTCATGACCGTCAGGAGCGCCACCAGCGAACCGTTGATGCGGCCGGTCTTGGCGCGCACCAGTTCGGCGGCATCCGGGTTCTTCTTCTGCGGCATGATCGACGAGCCGGTCGAAAAAGCATCCGACAGGCGCACGAAACCGAATTGCGGCGTCGACCAGATGACGATCTCTTCGGCGAGGCGCGACAGGTGCACGGCGCAGATCGCCGCGACCGACAGGAATTCCAGCGCGAAATCGCGGTCGGAAACGGTGTCGATCGAGTTGCGGGTCGGCTCGCGGAAGCCGAGAGCCTTGGCCGTCATGTGGCGGTCGATCGGGTAGGGCGTGCCGGCCAGCGCTGCGGCGCCGATCGGGCTTTCGTCGAGATGGTCGATCGCGTGACGGACGCGGGCGCGGTCACGGCCGAACATTTCCACATAGGCCATGCAGTGATGCCCGAAGGTGACCGGCTGGGCGGTCTGGAGGTGGGTGAAACCGGGCATGACCGTATCGGCGTGCTCTTCGGCGCGGTCGAGGAAGGCGGCGATCAGGCCGGTCAGCATCGCTTCCGTCTTGATGAGCTCTTCCTTCACCCAAAGGCGGAAATCGAGCGCCACCTGGTCGTTGCGCGAGCGCGCCGTGTGCAGGCGCCCGGCAGCGGGGCCGATCAGCACGGCCAGCCGCGCCTCGATGTTCATGTGAATGTCTTCGAGCTGCCTAGAGAATTCGAACTTGCCGGTTTCGATCTCTGACATGATCGTGTTCAGGCCGGACACGATAAGGTCTTTATCTTCGCCCGAAATAATGCCCTTTTCCGCCAGCATCGTCGCATGCGCTATTGAGCCGCGGATATCCTGGGCGAACAGCTTCTTGTCGAAACCGATCGAGGCATTTATCTCCTCCATGATCGCATCCGGCCCTGAAGCGAAGCGTCCGCCCCACATCTGGTTGGAGGATACTGCGTCCTTCGTGCCGTCAGCCATGATGCCTAGTCCTGGAGTAATTGATGACGACCAAAAGACTTTTCGGTCTTCCGTCCGCCAGATTGATCGTGATTGCCGCCGTTGCGGGAATACTTGCCGGTGCCGTGGCGGTATACGTGAGTAGTATGGGGTCTGGCAATGGCGAGAGCGGGCTTCTCGCCCAATCCTCCGGCGCCTGCGAAGGTGCCGTCGAGACGGTAAAGTCGGTCTCGCAATTCTCCAAGGGCCAGGTCGCCGCCATGGTTGCCGCCCAACCGCCGAGGCCGCTCGATCTGGTCTTCAAGGGACCGGACGGAAAGGACCTCAAGACCGCGGATTTTGCCGGCAAGACGGTTCTCCTCAATCTCTGGGCCACATGGTGTGGCCCGTGCCGGGAAGAGATGCCGGCGCTGAACGCGCTGCAGAAGGGCATGGGCGGTCCGGACTTCGAGGTCGTGGCGGTGAATATCGATACCGGCAGCGACGAGAAGCCCAAGGCCTTTCTCGCCGAATACGGCATCGATACTCTCGGCTATTACCGCGACAGCTCGATGGGCGTCTTCAATTCGCTGAAGAAGGAAGGCCTCGCCTTCGGCCTGCCGGTGACCTTGATCATGGACAAGAAGGGCTGCCTGATTTCCGCGATGAACGGCCCGGCCGCCTGGGACAGCCCGGATGCCAAGGCGCTGATCACGGCGGCGAAGGGGCCATAGCCCGCAATTTCCAATTGAAATAATGCAGACCGCTACTCTATGCTGCTTTTGGTTGTGATGGCCAAAGCAGACGCGCCCCTGTCAGGCGCATCGGAGGAGATGGGCTCCTCCGACCCGGCGAAGGCCTCGCCATCCAATCGGAGGGTGTGCTATGTGGTTCAAACCATTTAGCATCACGTTTATGATACGGAAAACCCGCACGAGCTGGCAGGCAAGCGTGCGGGTCACATTCCAAAAATAAACCAGAGAGGCGGGCGAAAGCTCGCCTCTCACTCCGTCAATATAGTTTGAAATGCCTTTTCTGACAAGGGAAGGCCAAAATAGCGTCCGCTTACCGCGTCGGAACCGGCACTTCGCCGCGATAGTCATAGAACCCGCGACCGGCCTTGCGGCCCAGCCAGCCGGCTTCGACATATTTCACCAGAAGCGGGCAGGGGCGGTATTTGCTGTCCGCCAAGCCGTCGTGCAGAACCTGCATGATCGACAGGCAGGTGTCGAGGCCGATGAAATCGGCGAGCTGCAGCGGGCCCATCGGATGATTGGCGCCAAGCTTCATGGCGGTGTCGATCGCCTCGACCGAGCCGACGCCTTCATAAAGCGTGTAGATCGCTTCGTTGATCATCGGCAGCAGGATGCGGTTGACGATGAAGGCCGGAAAGTCCTCAGCGACGGTCGCGGTCTTTTCGAGCGCGGTGACATAGTCCTTGGCGGCCCGGAAGGTCGGCTCGTCGGTGGCAATGCCGCGGACCAGTTCGACAAGTTTCATGACCGGAACCGGGTTCATGAAATGTATACCCATGAAGCGCTCCGGACGGTCGGTGGCGGACGCGAGACGGGTAATCGAGAGCGACGAGGTGTTGGTGGCGAGCAGGGCATCAGGCTTCAGGACCGGACAGACCTGCGCATAGATCTTGCGCTTGACGCTCTCGTCTTCCGTCGCAGCCTCGATCACCAGGTCCATCGGCGCGAGGTCGTTGAGGTCCGAAGAACCGGAAATCAGCGAAAGGGCAGCCTTGCGCTCGTCGTCGCCGAGTTTGCCGTTGGAGACCTGGCGGGCGAGATTGCCGTTGATGGTTGCGAGCGCTGCTTCGATCCGGTCCTTGGACACGTCGTACATCTGCACCTTGTAACCGGCGAGAGCCGAAACATGTGCAATGCCGCAGCCCATCTGGCCTGCTCCGATGACGCCGATGCTTTTTATGACCAAACCCATGGTTTCGCTCCCTGGGCGTTTACGCTATCTCTAGCGTACGCCGATTTTATGAAAATGCCGGACTGCATGTATGCAGCCCGGCAGATTGTTATTCCGCTACATGTCGTTTTGCCAGCATTTTTCGCGCTTGCGAAATGAACCGGGCTCAAAGCGCCTTTTCAAGCTTAGGCAGGATTTCGAAGAGATCGCCGACGATGCCGTAGTCGGCGACCTGGAAGATCGGAGCTTCCTCGTCCTTGTTGATGGCGACGATGACCTTCGAATCCTTCATGCCGGCGAGATGCTGGATGGCGCCCGAAATGCCGACCGCAATATAGAGCGCCGGCGCGACCACTTTGCCGGTCTGGCCGACCTGCCAGTCGTTGGGGGCGTAACCGGCGTCGACCGCGGCACGGCTTGCGCCGACGGCAGCGCCGAGCTTATCGGCGACCGGAAGGATGACTTCCTGGAATTTTTCAGACGAACCAAGCGCTCGGCCGCCGGAAATGATGATCTTCGCAGAGGTCAGTTCCGGGCGTTCGGACGACGAGAGGGCATCCGAGACGAAGCTCGACAGGCCCGGGTTCGCCGCAGCCGAGACACTTTCGATCGAGGCGGAGCCGCCTTCGCCAGCCGCCTGGAAGGAAGCGGTGCGCACCGTGATCACCTTTTTGGCGTCGGCCGACTGGACCGTCTGGATGGCGTTGCCGGCGTAGATTGGGCGCTTGAACGTATCCGCCGAAACCACCTCGATGACTTCCGAGATCTGCATGACGTCGAGCAGCGCCGCGACGCGGGGCATGACGTTCTTGGCCGACGCCGTCGCGGCGGCGATGATCGTGTCGTAGGAACCGGCCAGCGAAACGATCAGAGCCGAAAGCGGCTCTGCGAGGTTGTTGGCGTAGTCGGCGCTATCAGCGAGCAGGACCTTGGAAACGCCGGCAAGCTTGGCGGCGGCATCGGCCGCAGCCTTGGCGCCGGAACCGGCGACCAGCACGTGCACGTCACCGCCGATCTTGGAGGCGGCAGAGAGCGCCTTGGCGGTCTGGTCGTTGAGGCTCGAACCGTCGTGTTCTGCCAGAAGAAGAATGGCCATGATGATGTTCTCCCTTTCCTTACAGAACGCCTGATGTCTTCAAGGCGCTGACAAGTTCCTCGACCGTCTTCACCTTGATGCCTGCCTTGCGGCCGCCCGGCTCCTCGGTCTTCAGGACCTTGAGCCGCGGCGCGGTGTCGACGCCGAAATCCGACGGCGTCTTCTTGTCGAGCGGCTTCTTCTTGGCCTTCATGATGTTCGGCAGCGAGGCGTAACGCGGCTCGTTCAGGCGAAGGTCGGTGGTGACGACGGCCGGAAGCTTGACTTCGATCGTCTGCAGGCCGCCGTCGACTTCGCGGGTCACTTTTGCGGAACCGTCTGCGAGCTCGATCTTCGAGGCAAAGGTCGCCTGGGCGGAACCGAGCAGGGCTGCCAGCATCTGGCCGGTCTGGTTCGAATCGTCATCGATCGCCTGCTTGCCGACGATGATCAGCCCCGGCTGTTCGGCATCGACGATACCCTTCAGGATCTTGGCCACGGCAAGCGGCTCGACCACGTCGTCGGTCTCGACCAGGATCGCCCGATCGGCGCCCATGGCAAGCGCGGTGCGCAGTGTCTCTTCGGCCTTGGCCGGGCCGATCGACACGACCACCACTTCTTCCGCCTTGCCGGCTTCCTTCAGCCGCAAAGCCTCCTCGACGGAGATTTCGTCGAAGGGGTTCATCGACATCTTCACATTGGCAAGCTCGACACCCGTGCCGTCCGGCTTCACCCGGATCTTCACGTTGTAATCGACCACTCGCTTGACTGGCACCAGGATCTTCATGGGGTCCTTCCTTGACTATCTCCAGCCGCAAATTGCGACATTTGCTGCTTCCTCATTTGTCAGTTGGCGACATGGATACGCATTTTTCGCGCGATTACAACGCGGATTTGCCGCCGGGCATTGCCGTTTTCTCATAGTTCTATTCGGTTGCCGCGGCGACCCGCGGAACGTCCGGCTTAAGCTCGACTGCCTTCGGGGTCACGATGTTGCGGTCGAACAGCGGCACGCCCTTGCGGCGCATGAAGAGCACGAGGATGGCGCCCGCGATGATGCCGCCCACATGCGCGCCCCAGGAGACCATGCCGTCGAGATCGAGCGCCAGCATGGCGAACTGCTGGACGATCCAGAGCGCAAGCGGAATGAAGGCGGGCAGCGGCAGCGGAATTCGGAAGAGCACCAGCACCCAGACCCGCACGCGAGGATGCAGCAGGAAATAGGCCGCAACCACGCCGGAGATCGCCCCGGATGCGCCGATCAGCGGGCCCTCCGAACTCGACGCCACGAAACCATGGAGAGCGGCGCCCGCCGCTGCGCAGATAAGATAGAAGGCGAGGAACTTCACATGTCCCAGCGCGTCCTCGACATTGTCGCCGAACACCCAGAGGAACAGCATGTTCGAGGCGAGATGCCAGAAGTCGATATGCAGGAAGGCATAGGTGACGAAGGTCAGGTCGTCGGGCACGATCACGAGAGACGGATCGAGCGTCGCGTAGTTGAAGATCACCGCCGGAATGAAGCCGAGCCCGAGCGAGGCGTGTTCGGCCACTTCAGGTGCGGAAAAATTGGTGAACAGCCATATCAGCACGTTGATGGCGATGATGCTGATCGTGACATATTGCACGCGGATGTATTTGAGTTCGACGGCGTCGTGCAGCGGGATGAACATGCTGTGGCTCCTCCGCCGTTGCGGTTATCGGTTCTTGCCCGGGATCCAGAGTATATCGGCTTTGCCGCCGTCATTGGCAAAACGCGCCGCCACGAACAGAAAGTCGGAAAGCCGGTTGATATATTTCAACGCCGGCGCGCCGACGGTCTCGCTTCGGGACAGCTCGACCATCAGCCGTTCGGCGCGGCGCGACACGGTGCGGGCAAGATGAAGATGAGCGGCGGCGGCAGAGCCGCCGGGCAGCACGAAGGAGGTCAGCGGATCGAGATGGGCGTTGAGCGCGTCGATCTCCGTTTCCAGCCGCGTCGCCTGGGCTTCGATGATGCGGAGCGGCTCGTAGTCGAGCTTCTCGCCGGTATCCGGCGCGGCTAGATCGGCGCCGAGATCGAAAAGGTCGTTCTGGATACGGAAGAGCATGGCATCGAGCTCGGCCATGCCCGAAATGTGCAGGCGTGCCAGTCCGATCGTCGAATTGGTCTCGTCGACCGTGCCATAGGCTTCGACACGCAGGTCGTGCTTGTCGCGGCGCGGACCCGAAACCAGCGCCGTGGTGCCGTTATCGCCGGTGCGCGTGTAGATCTTGTTGAGCTTTACCATCCGCCGTCATCAGAATCAGGTCGGGCGACCGCCGCCCGTAATCCAGAGAGTGAGCATGATGAGGACGATTGCAACCGCCTGCAAGAGAATACGCAATTGCATCAGCTTATTGGATTTGTTGGCGTCGGTGCCCTTCAGCATGTTGAACAGCCCACGGATCAGTACGAGCGCGACGAGGCCCATGACGATCAGGGCAAGCACGGTTGTGAAAGTAGACATTGTCGGATTGCTGCCTTTCAATCCAGCCGGCGCATCAGGTTATAAAAGAGCGCGGCCGGGAGTATTCTTTTCAGGAAAGCGCCCTGCTTGGCGGGCTTCGTTACCAGATAATGTGGCTTCGGACGAGGTGCGGTCAAGGCATGCGTCAAGACGTCATAGACCGCTTCGGGCCCAAGCTTGTGGCGGCTGGCCTGACCCCCTCCCTCGAGGCGGCTCAGCTGCCTGCGATACTGCTCCGCATGGACCGAACCTTCGAGGTCGACATGCTCGCGGATCTTGGCAAGAGCATTGGCCGTGAAGCGCGAGGTGATCGGGCCGGGTTCGATGAGGCTCACCGCGATGCCGCTGCCTTCGAGTTCCATGCGCATGGTGATCGTCAGCCCTTCAAGTGCGTATTTCGAGGCCGTGTAGGCGCCGCGGTAACGATAGGGCAATAGCCCCAATATCGACGAGCAGTTGACGATGCGGCCCTGGCCCCTTGCGCGCATGACCGGGATCACCCGCCGCGTCAGCTCATGCCAACCGAAGAAATTCGTCTCGAACTGCTCGCGCAGCACGTCGGTCCCCAGGTCCTCCACTGCACCCGCCTGGCCGTAGGCGCCGTTGTTGAACAGTGCATCGAGCCGTCCGCCGGTGCGATCCAGCACGGTTTCCACCAAGGCTGCGATCGTATCGGGCCTAGTATAATCCATCAGCAGGGTTTCGATGCCGTCTGCTTCGAGCGGGGTAAGATCTGCCTGCCTGCGCACCGTCGCGAACACCCGCCAGCCGTCCGCCTTCAGAGCCCGGGCGCAATGGGCGCCGATGCCGGAGGAACAGCCGGTAACGATGATCGTTCTATTTTCGGCCATTCAGTAAGGCTCCCTGTACAATCGAAAGAGTTCCTCCCATATTTCCCGCCACGTCACAACGGAGTTGCCCTTGCCCGAAGAAAACCGCCCCGTCCGGTGGTATCGCCTCGCCTTCAAGGTTCTTTGGGACGCCTACTGGCACTTCTCGGATGACGATGGCTGGGCGATGGCGAGCCATGTCGCGCTTTCCGGCCTGCTGGCGCTGTTTCCGTTCCTGATCTTCGGCACGGCGCTCGCCGGTTTCCTGGGAGCCGGCGGTTTTTCGGAAACCGCGGTGCATCTCCTCTTCGACACCTGGCCGGCGAATATCGCCGCACCGATCGCTTCCGAGATCCGCCAGGTGCTGGAAATCCCGCGCGGCGGGCTGCTGACGATCTCGGTCCTGGCGGCTGCGTATTTCGCCTCCAACGGGGTCGAGGCGCTCAGGATTTCCCTCAACCGCGCCTACCGCGTGACGGAAACCCGGCCCTGGTACGTGACCCGTCTCGCCAGCCTCGGTTATGTGATCGTCGCCGTCGTCATCTTCGCGGTGATCAGCATCCTGCTCGTCGCGGTGCCGGTCGCGCTCCGCTTTGCCGAAACCCGTTTTCCCTGGCTGATCGGCGACCTGACGCGGGCCGCCAACTGGGGCCTTTATGGCACAGCCCTCTTGCTGATGATCGGTCTGCTGCTTTCGCACAAATGGCTGCCAGCCGGGCGGAGGCGGATCATCGACGTGCTGCCGGGCGTGACGCTGACGATCGTCATCTGGACCGCGTTCGGTCTCGGTTTCGCCTCCTACCTCTCGACTTTCGCCAACTATGCGGCGACCTATGCGGGGCTGGCGTCGATCATGATCGTGCTAGTCTTCCTCTACATGATCAGCGTGATCTTCATCCTCGGCGCCGAGTTCAACGCCGCCTTGATGAAATACCGGATCTATTCGGTCTTCTCCCGGTTCCGGCGGGAGCGCCGCAAGCGCGGCCAAGCGCCGTCAAAAGCCAACCAGGCGACGGATGTCGGCAACGGAGAAACCCTGGCCGCGAAGCGCCGCGAGCCCGGTTGAGCCCTCGCTTTTCGAAAGCTTCCTGCCATCCGCTCCCATGACCAGCCGGTGGTGGTGATAGACCGGCTGGGGAAGGCCCAGCAATTCCTGCAACAGCCTGTGTACCGCCGTCGCTTCGAAAAGATCGAGCCCGCGCACGACGTGGCTGATCCCCTGCGCGGCATCATCCACCGTCACCGACAGGTGGTAGCTTGACGGTGCATCCGAGCGGGAGAGGATCACATCGCCCCAGGCCGACGGATCGGCGATGATCTCGCCGCGTTTTCCGTCGCCGGTCTCGATCCAACTCAGCGGGGCCTCGATCAGGCCAAGCGCCTTTCCCATGTCGAGACGAAAGGCGTGCCGGACACCATCGGCGATCAGCCTCCGCCGCTCCATCTGGCTGCGATGGCGGTCATCGTCGGGATAGAGCGGCGACCCATCCGGATCGCGCGGCCAGCTCTTCCCGTCCGCCTCGGAGGCCGCGACCCTGGCTTTCACCTCGCCGCGGGTCAGGAAGGCCGGATAGACGAGATCCATTTCGGTCAACCGGTCGAGGGCCGCATGGTAGGCATCGAAATGTTCGGATTGCCGCCGCACCGGCTCTTCCCATCCAAGCCCCAGCCAGGCGAGATCACGATAGATCGCCTGCTCGAACTCCGGCGTGCAGCGCGCAAGGTCGATATCCTCGATGCGTAGCAGGGAACGGCCGCCATTCGCTCTCGCCATGTCGTGGTTGAGGAATGCCGACAGGGCGTGGCCGAGATGCAGAAATCCGTTCGGGCTTGGCGCGAAACGATAGACCGGTTTATCAGAAGGCGGAGCGGGCATGATTTCTTCTGCCATGCTTTTTGAAAAACGGCCATGGGGAGCAACCGGTGGGGAGACAGGCGGTGGCGATCATCCGCGATCATTCCGACATCCAGGCGGGGCTCGAGGCGCTGGTGGCGCTCGATCCGCGGCTTGCCGATGTCGTCGAGGCTTCCGGCCCGGTGCCGCTCAGGCTGAACGAGCCGGGCTTTTCCGGCCTTGCGTCGATCGTCGTCTCGCAGATGGTGTCGAGGGCGAGTGCCGAGGCGATCTGGCGGAGGATGGCGGCCGCCGGCCCGGTGACCGCCGAAGGGTATAGGGCGCTCGACCCCGCCGTAGTCGCCACGTTCGGCCTCTCGCGGGCAAAGGCGGCGACGCTTCTTCATTTGTCCACAGCAATTTCGGAAGGCCATTTCGATCTCGCATCCGTCTGCGCGCTCGAAACGGGTGAAGCGATCCGCAAGATGACGGCACTTCCCGGCATCGGTCCATGGACGGCGGAAGTCTACCTGATGTTCTGCGGCGGACATGCCGATATTTTTCCGACGGGCGATGTGGCGCTGCAGGCCGCGGTCAGCCATGCGCTCGGCCTCGAAACACGGCCGTCGGCTAAAAATCTGGGGGTGATGGCTGAAATCTGGGCGCCGTGGCGATCCGTCGCGGCCCGGCTTTTCTGGGCTTATTATGCGGCGAAAATGCGCCGCGACGTCACGCCTCTCGGCTGAAGCCGGGAACAAGTATCCCACTGCATTTATTGGGCTTCACATTCCTGTAACAACGGACCTAATATAGAAAGTACGGATGCCGAATCGGGTAGGAGCGTCATTTGACGATTGCAGTCTCCCCGCAGGCCCTGCCGGCGCTCGTCCTGAACGCCGACTACCGGCCGCTGAGTTATTATCCCTTGTCGCTTTGGTCCTGGCAGGACGCGATCAAGGCAGTTTTTCTTGACCGTGTGAACATCATCGCGGAATACGATCATTCGGTCTGCTCGCCGAGCTTCTCGATGAAGCTGCCGAGCGTCGTCAGCCTCAAGACCTATGTCCAGCCGACCCGCAACCCCGCGTTCACCCGGTTCAACGTCTTCCTGCGCGACAGGTTCGAGTGCCAGTATTGCGGCGACCATGACGACCTGACCTTCGACCACGTCATCCCGCGCGCTCATGGCGGCGAGACGACCTGGGAGAATGTCGTGGCCGCCTGTTCGCCCTGCAATCTGAGGAAGGGCAGCAAGCTGCCGAAGCAGGCCGCCATGTTTCCGCACCAGAAGCCCTACCAGCCGACGGTGCAGGACCTGCATAATAACGGCCGGCTGTTCCCGCCGAACTATCTGCACGAAAGCTGGATGGACTATCTCTACTGGGATACGGAACTGCAGCCGTAAGACGGATGGACGCTGCAAGGATCTGGAATTTGGAAGGCCGCTTCACGCGGCCTTTTTTGCGCCGAGGAACGCGATGGCGGCGAGGATCACGCTCGCAATCACGTTCCAGCCGGCAAACGAGAGGCCAGCCACGCGAAGGGCCGCCTCGGTGCAGGACGGGCCGTGGACCGTGTTCAGATCGGAAAGCAGGCTGCCGGCATTGGTGGTGACGCCAGCCCCGCCGCCGCAGCTTGCCGGACCCTCCCAGAAAGCCCATTCGACGCCCGCGTGATAGACGCCCATGCCGGCGCCGACCAGCATCATCACGCCGATGACGACGAGCAGCGCCCGGGTGACCGAGGCGGGCAGGCCGATTGCCGAGACGACGATCGCCAGGATACCGACCGGAATGCCGTAATAATAGGGATCGCGCTGCAGGAGGCAGAGCGCGCAGGGGATGTAGCCGCCGATATACTGAAATGCCAGCGCCCCGCCGACAGTCGCCGCCATGCCGAGCGTCACGGCCACGGCGTAGCCGATACCGGCGCGGGAACGGGGTGTGGAAGCTGTCAGCGCCATGCGCTTCTCCTGAATGGTTTGACCGGCCGGGACGCCGTGGCCTCCCTTAGAGCAGATGTGCCGGCGCCGTAAGACAAATTATCTTGAACTCGGCACCCGATCGCCACGGGAGGCGCGTTACCAAGTCTCCGCCCTGCGGAAAACATGGGTGTCGCCTTCGGATGATTTGCGTCGACCGCAAATTGGCGATTGATGCGGGCAACATCCTGAGCTAAGAACCACCATCGGACGGAGGCGAGTCATCGCCTTACAGGTTAGCACCCGTAGCTCAGCTGGATAGAGTGTTGGATTCCGATTCCAAAGGTCACAGGTTCGAATCCTGTCGGGTGCGCCACCGCCGATTTCCCTCCACAATATGCTGTAGCCGCTGATTGTCACGTCGTTCCCCTGGTTGCGGCGGGCTCGTGCGTGTGCTCGATCGAGTTTATGCGAAGGCCAAGTGGCGGACGCGATCGATTCACATCTGCCAATTCAGACCTGAACAGATCTGACGTGATGGCTATGGATCGATCCTCGGTTGCAGCCGCCTCGGCTGTCGTGGGCCGGCAAGGGCTTTGCGTCGTTCGTGCCTTGGCGGTAGAGACCTAAGGGTGCGGAGACGGGTCGAAACACTCGATCAGCATTTCGATGAGGACCCCTACCTTCCTGGCGGGATGCTGCGCTGGCGGGCGGACAACATATATACCTGCCGGAGGGACTGGATGGCGTGTCATAACGGGAACCAACGCGCCGGAGGCTAGATATTCACCGATCAGGCCATCGGGGAGGTATGCGATCCCGAGCCCTGCCAAAGCGGCGGCGACCAGAGCCGTGCCATTGTCGGCCTTGAAGCGCCCTTGCGGGCGGACCGTGATGGTTTTGTCGCCGTCCATGAGTTGCCAGGCTTCCGTGCCCTGCATAAGGGCCTGATGGGTGAGCAATTCTTCCGGCGTCTCAGGCGACCCATGCGCTTTGATATAGTCCGGGCTCGCAACGACCTTCCCATAGATCGGTCCGACGCGTCTGGCGATCAGGCTGGAATCCTGAAGATAGCCAAGCCGTATCGCACAATCATAGCCCTCCGCGATGAGATCGACGACGTGATCGCTGTAGCACGTGTGGATTTGGAGCTGCGGGTGGCGTCGCGCCATTTCCGCCAGCACGGGAGCGAAGTGCGTGGGGCCGAAGGAAAGCGGCGCGGCGACTCGCAAGCGCCCGCGAAGGTCACCGGCGGGTAGGATCGTTTCCCTCGCCACCTCGATTTCGGCGGAAACCCTGGCTGCGTGGTCCCGGAAGGTTGCGCCTGCCTCTGTCAGAGAAGCCCCGCGTGTGGATCGGGCCAGGAGTTGGACACCAAGCTCCGCTTCAAGCCGCACAAGCCGTCGGCTGACCATCGATTTGGAGACGCCAAGCCGCAGCGCGGCCGAGGTGACGCCTCCCGCATCAGCAACTTCGACGAATGTCCGGAGATCTTCGATATCCACTCAGCGTTCCTCATTCTGCGACACAGCTTAGCACAGGCGAGGGCTACCGCATCACAAACAGGAATGACAACTTTCGTCCCGCGGCAGCGCCTCGGAGGACGCATGCCTTTTGCGCAAACGCTTCAATAAACCGCCAACATAGGATGAAACCATGACCTTTCGTAACGGCCTTGACTCACTTCTCCGCCCCGAAGATTCCGTCCTCGTCCTGATCGATCATCAGCCCTATCAGCTGACCAACCTCAATAGCCATGATCCTCAGGCAGTCGTCAACAATGTGACCGCGCTGGCGAAGCTGGCAAAAGCTTTCAATGTTCCGACGATCCTCACCAGCGTGATAGCGGATCGTGGCGGCAGGCTCTTCAAGCAAATCACTGACGTCTTCCCGGGGCAGGAAGTGATCGATCGGACCTGGGTGAATACCTGGGAGGACAAGAAGGTGGTGGACCTGGTCAAGGCGACCGGCCGCAAGCAATTGATCATCGCAGGTCTGTGGACCGAAGTTTGCGTAGCGATGCCCGCAATTCAGGCAGCCGGCGAAGGCTGGGACGTGACCGTCATTACCGACGCATCGGGCGGAAGTTCAACCGAGTCTCACCAGGTCGCCATCCAGCGGATGATCGCCGCCGGCGTTAACATGATGACCTGGATGGCTCTTGCTGGCGAATGGCAGCGGGACTGGGCGCGCACCGAGCACGTCGAAGAGCTGACCGAAGTGCTCATCTCGCACATGAGCGGCAGCGGCATCGCGTATCTGTGGGAGCAGCAGCTTCTCAACACGCCCGTGCCGCGCACCGCTGGCTGATCCGGGCGGGGGTGACGAAGGTCTTGAGCGATCCAGCGTCAACAGGCTGGCTGCTTACAGACTTGCGTCACCCCCAACACGCTGGCCGTCTGTGCCTGAACGCAGGGCGGCCGGTGCGATCAACCCACTTCCCTGCCACCCAGTGACTGGGGCCGGCTTGGCCTGCTCTATAGCGGCTTACGGCCGGTCGTTTCGTAGAACAGATGCGAGGTCACGAGCCTGCCCGGATCGGCGAGATCATGCTGCAATTCCGCGATCAGGTCGTTCAATTCATTCCCGTCGGCAAACGTCTCATGGGCGAGTTCGCCGCGGCAGTTGGTTACGAAATCCAGCAGGATCGTGCGTCTCGCATGTCCCGGCGGATAGACGTTCACAATCGGCTTCACGTCGATCTCGACCAGCCCGGCATCGCACAGCAGGCGGTGGGTCTTTCGGCCGATGAACAGATCGACGCCGTGCGCTTCGGCATAGGCGGTATAAATTTTCAGCAAGTGGTCCCATGCCCGCGACGGCGGATCGCAGAGAAGCGCACCGAGGTCCGCCTCGTAGCTCGCAACGGTGCCGCCCGGCCGCACCAATGCAGCCATTTCCGCGACGATGCGCTCCGGCTCCGGCACATTCACGAGGACGAGCCGGGCGGTGACGAGGTCGAAGGCGTCAGGAGGAAGGCCGCTTGCTTTTGCGTCGGCCTCGACGATCTCGACATTGGCGATCCGTTGCGCGGCGATGAACCGGCGCGCGGCCTCCACAAACGCCGCGTTCCTTTCAACACCGACGACCTGTCCGTCGATGCCGACCCGCGCCGCGAGGAGGCCCAGAAGCCCGCGTGGGCCGCAGCCGAGATCGACCACGCGCGCGCCGCCGGCGATGTTCAGGCGATCGAGAAAGCGCTCCGCCTCCGGCTTGAGCAGATCGGTTTGCTCCAGGAGCCGGCGGCTCTCGGCTTCGCCTTGCCCAAGCAGGTAGAAATCTCGTTTCAGCATTTCCTCTGTCCTTCCGCTGAGATGGCCCTGGCAGCATCGATCAGCGTGCGGCGCGTTACAATCGGCCTCGATGGCGATTTACTCTTCCGAAATGCGAGAGAATGCGGGTAGGCCCCGGGGTTCGCGGGAGGGGGCAGTGGGCCGACATGATCTCTCTTCAGGCCGTGGACTATAACCGCTCGCGCTTCAGCCGGGCCGCCAACTCGTCGACGAACAGGCGCGTCTTGGCGAGCGGTATCTTGCCGGACGGCCAGACCGCGTAAATTGGAATCTTGCTGTCTTCGAAGTCTTCGAGAACCACCTCGACGGCGCCCTCATCAACGAGACTGCGAATCTGCCATAACGGCGTGAGCCCGATGCCGAGCCCGCTTGCCACCGCGGCATGCGTCGCTGCCGCGCTGTCGCTGCCGAAGCGTCCATGCACACGCACGGCCTTGGGCCGCCCGCCGATCCGGAATGTCCACGTCTCGCTCGATCCTTCGGCATGGCGCAGGACGCATTGATGTTGCGTCAGATCGTCGGGATGTTCGGGGCGGCCATGTCTGGCAAAGTAATCAGGCGATCCGAAGACCACCGCGCGAAGGTCGCCGAGCCGCCGCGCCTTGAGACTGGAGTCGGCCATATCCCTGATCCGCACCGCCAGGTCGAGACCCTCTTCCAGTAGATCGACCATCCGGTCGGAGACCTTGAGCTGGATCTCGATGCCGGGATAGTGCTGCATGAAGGCGGTGATTGCAGGGACCACATAGGCCGGTGCGAAGAGCACCGGGGCCGCTATCCTGAGCAGGCCGGTCGGCTCGCTGCGCGCATCGGCAGCCTCCAGCCTGGCATCGCGGATTTCCGCCAACGCCGGTTTGACACGATCGTAGAAAGCCCGTCCGGCTTCCGTCAGATATGAGCGGCGGGTGGTGCGCCGCACCAGTTCGACGCCGACGCTCTGCTCCAGTGCCGCAAGCGAGCGGTTGATAGACTGCAGCGACCGGCGCAGATGACGCGCCGCCGCTGTCTGGCTGCCTTTCTCGCCGATGGCCAGGAAGGCCTCGAGGTCATCCAGTCGCTCCATATCCATTCTCTCGTTTTGCGGAAAAGTATATCGCGGCCGCCGCCAATTGTCGCGTCGCGGGCCACCCTCCATCTACGAGTGACGTGCCGGCCCTGTGCCGATTTCGTCAGATAAAGACGGAGACTTCACGATGAGCAAAGCATTCGAAGCGCCGCGAATTCTTCATACCAGCGACCGAGCTGGCGGGTTCCCGAGGACGCTGTTGCGCTGGTGGGACCGGTTCCGCGCCGAGCGCCGAATTCGTGCCCGCGTCAGGAAACTGGGAGCTCTTGACGACCATATACTGCGCGATATCGGCCTGAGCCGCAGCTACGTCGAGCATGTGGCGCGGCACGGACCTGAAACAGGCCGCAGCGGAAACGGGAAAGGCAGCGACTTGTGAACCCGGCGCACCGCCGGAGCTCGGCCCCGCATGGGGAGTTCCAGCACGCGACGGCCGTCAAGTGTCGTACCGGCATTCCCTCTTACGGAGGCATCTCATGACCCTCAACAGACGTAGACTACTCGGCGGCGGCCTCACCTGTGCCGCAGCGTTTGCGACGGACGCGACGAAGGCAGCAGGAGCTGTCGAACGCCCCGCGTTCCCTGCCGCCGGGAGATTTAACTGCTGCGCCGAGGTGGTCGGTGAAGCGTCGGAAGATTTCGGGCATATCATCCACCGCCGGCCTCGCTCCGTGTTCAGGCCGTCCTCCGCCGCCGAAGTCGGGATGGCGATCCGATGGGCCGGCGACAGGGGGCTGAAGGTCGCAGCCCGCGGGCAGGGTCACTCGATCTATGGCCGCTCCATGGCGGATGGCGGCGTGGTGATCGACATGCGTGAGATAAACACCATCCAGCGTGTCGACGCCGATCGCATTGTCGTCGGCGCCGGAGCGACCTGGCGCGAGGTGCTCATCGCCGCCTTGACGAGCGGGCTCGCCCCGCCGGTCCTCACGAATTATCTGGAGCTATCGGTAGGCGGCACGCTTGCCGTCGGCGGTATCGGCGGGTCGACGTCCCGCCACGGCATGCAGACGGACAACGTTCTCGAGATGGATGTCGTGACGGGGGAAGGGCGGGAACTCACCTGTTCGCCGGACCTCAACGCCGATCTCTTCGATGCCGTCCGGGGCGGCCTCGGTCAGTGCGCCGTCATCACGCGGGCGACGCTGCGCCTGGTCCGGGCACCCGAGCGGGTGCGTCGGTTCCAGTTATTCTATCCCGATTTCAAATCGCTGGCCGCGGATCAGCGCCTCGTGCTGGAGGACGGGCGTTTCGACCAGTTGCAGGGTGCCGTCCTTCCCGATGGTACGGGCGGCTGGCGCTACCAGCTCGACGGTGCGGTCTTTTACGACAGCGACGCGGCACCGGACCCGACGGTGCTTGCCGGTTTGTCGGACCAGCGTGGCGCCGCGGTGATCTCGGACCTCACGTATCTCGACGACGCCGTCGCCTTTGCCAAGCTGGAGACCCTTCTGCGGTCGAACGGCCAATGGTCCAATCCTCACCCGTGGTGGCTCACCTTCCTGCGCGGCTCCAACGCCGAGCGTCTTGCCGCCGGGATATTGCAGGGCCTGACCAACGAGGACGTCGGCCCCTTCGGGCGCATCACCTGTTATCCACTCCTGACAGGCGCCGTGCAGACACCTCTGGTCGGGATGCCGGATGAGGACGTTGCCTTTCCCTTCAACATCATCTGTTTTCCGCCCTCGAACGATGTGGCCAAGATCGATGCCATGGTTGCAAGGAACCGCGCGCTCTACGAGCGCGTCCGCAGCGAAGGCGGAGTTCTGTATCCGGTCAGCGCTTTCCCGATGACGAGCGGCGATTGGCAGGATCACTTCGGGCCGGCCTGGCCGCGCCTGCGCCAAGCCAAGGAGCGTTATGACCCCCGTCATACACTGACACCTGGCTATCAAGTCTTCTGATTGCAGCCCTCTGCCGAGAACCTGTCCGAAAGAGGAGTTGAGCGATCGGGGCCACGGATAGATTCCAGAAGGTGTTTGAAGCTGATCCGGAAGCGCCAGGGCACCTGGGATACTATAGTCGCAATCCCCGGCCGTACTCCCTGCATTTGCGGAAAAACGAAAGGACATCGGAAATAACGAATGCGGCCACGCTTCCTGGATTGCTGCTTTTGGACGGTTTCACTTAAACTAATCCGCCGAACGGCCACTGCGCCGGAAAACCGAACATGATCATAAGCTTTTCAAGAGGCGCGACGATGGGGCGTTACGCGTCATCCGCGGAGACTACTTTTAATTGCAACCGATATTGCTGGCTGCTTTTTCGTCTGGCATAGATGTCTCGGAAATTCCGGGGAGCATTTTATGAAGCGTTACAACAAGCAGTTTTTCGCCGCCCTTGCCGTTGCTTTTATTTTCTGCCAGCCGGCTCAGGCCGAGACGACCGATTGGATGAAAGGCATGGATTCCCTCAGATTTGCCGGAAAACTGAATGCCGGCGGTGACATTGTCACCGGGATGGAATGCAAGGACAGCGGGCAGGCATCGCTTGATTACGATAGCGCATTGGTGCGCCTTACCTACAGCAGGAACGTCAAGCACATCGATTGGCTTATCAGCGGCTGGAACAACCTGCCTTCATTCAAGCGGTCTTTCGCAGGTAGGGGCTATAAGATGGTGTCGCAAACGATGTTTGTACGCCAAAAATCCGGCCTTCGACTTTACTGCGGAATCTTCCACAGGTAACCGGCCTGGCCGTGCGAGAATTCAGCAGCCCGCTTGGCCTCTCGACCCATGAAATAGCATAATTAAATCAAAGACTTAAAAATTCTGTGGTGCCCCGTGCCGGAATCGAACCAGCACTCCTTTCGGAACCTGATTTTGAGTCAGGCGCGTCTACCAATTCCGCCAACGGGGCACTCAGGTAGCGGTATGCGCTCTATCACGGGGCCGCACCGGCATGCAAGGGTGAAGTGAGGTTGCAATCTCGCGTACCTGACGCTCAAGAGATTGTCCCGGATCAAGGCTGCCGGATGTGGGTTTTTCCCTTTCCTCCACGGCTTCGCATGTCAGGTCCCCTCCCGTGTCCCCCTTGTATTTTAAGCATCCGGGATGTTAGCTGGTGCAGCAAAAATAGAAGCGCTGCCCATGAAACTGCCTGCTGCCAAGTCCTATGAAGACCTTTTTCGCGATTTCGCCTGGGAAATCCCGCAGCGATTCAACATGGGGGAGGCGGTCAGCGATGCCTGGGCGGAGAAATTTCAAGATCGCATCTGTCTCCAGCATTTCAGCCCGGACGGCTCTCATCCGGCGCTGACCTATGGTGAGCTGTCCGGGCGGTCCGCCTCGCTTGCGAACGCCTTTGTCGCGTTGGGTCTGAAGCCCGGCGACCGCGTCGCACTTCTTCTGCCGCAGAGTTTCGAAACGGTGATCGCGCATGTGGCGATCTACAAGATGGGCGGCATTGCCCTGCCGCTGGCGCTTCTGTTCGGTGCCGAGGCGCTCGAATACCGGTTGAAGGCTTCGGGGGCGGCGGCGATCGTCACCAATCCCTTCGGCCTGTCGCGGTTGGTGGGCTTGCGGGAAAAGCTGCCGGAGCTGCGGCATGTGATCGTTACTGGAGATACGCCCGCCGGCGACGGCCTGCTGGCGCTCGATGCGCTGATTGCCGCGCACCCGCCGCTGTTCGAGGTCGTCGACAGCGGGCCGGACGATCCGGCTCTGATGATCTTCACCTCCGGCACCACCGGCCCGCCGAAGGCGGCGCTGCATGGTCATCGGGTGCTGGCCGGCCATATTCCCGGTTTCCAGCTGGCGCATGAATTCGCACCGCAGCAAGGGGACCGGATCTGGACGCCTTCCGACTGGGCCTGGGCCGGCGGCCTGCTCAACGTGCTGATGCCGGCGCTGATGCTCGGCATTCCCGTCGTCTCTTCGCCCGCTCAGAAATTTGATGCCGACATGGCCTTCCGTATCATGAGCGAAATGGATGTGCGCAACGCGTTCATCCCGCCAACGGCGCTGCGGCTCCTGAAATCCGTCGAAAAGCCGCTTGAAAAATACGATCTCAAGCTGCGGACCATCGCGTCGGCGGGCGAGGCGCTCGGCCGCGAGACCTATGACTGGGCGAAGGCGGCACTGGGGCTGACGGTCAACGAATTCTACGGCCAGACCGAATGCAATTTCGTGCTGTCCTCGGCCGCCAATCTCGGCGTGTCGCGCGGCGGGGCGATCGGGCGGGCGGTGCCGGGCCATCATGTGGCGGTGGTCGACGGCAGGGGCATCGAGCTGCCGGCCGGCAAGATGGGGCAGATCGCCATCCGCCGTCCGGATCCGGTGATGTTCCTCGGCTACTGGAACGACGAGGCCGCCACGGAAGCAAAATTCGCCGGCGACTGGCTCATCACCGGCGATCTCGGACGACAGGACCGCGACGGTTATGTGGAATTCATCGGGCGGGACGACGACGTCATCACCTCGTCCGGTTACCGCATCGGGCCGAGCGAGATCGAGGACTGCCTGACCGGCCATCCGGCGGTGCGGCTGGCAGCCGTGGTCGGCAAGCCGGACCCGATCCGTACCGAGATCGTCAAGGCTTATATCGCGCTCGCGCCCGGCTATCGTCCGAGCGACGAGCTGGCTCTGGAGATCCGCGACTGGGTGAAGACGCGGCTGTCGATGCACGAATATCCGCGCGAGGTCGCTTTCGTCGACGATATTCCGCTAACGACAAGCGGCAAGGTCATCCGCCGGCTGCTGCGGGACAAGGCGGCCGCCGAGTGATCGTTAAGGCGTAACTACTCCGGAACGGCCGGCAAGCGACATGATCTTTTCCCGCAGCATGCGGGCCATGTTGCGGGTGTTGCGGTAGAGGTGAAGCTGGGCTGCCACCTGGCGCACGTCGCGGTCGCCGTTCTGCCTCAGGCCGATCACCAGCGTCCCCATCTCCTCGCGCTCTTCCCAGAAGCGGCTCATGATCGGGTGATCGGGAATCGCGCAACTGTCGGTGCGCATGATGTTGGCGTCTTCGAGATGCCACTCGGTCAGTTTCACCATCAGCAGCTTGCCGGGGGAGAACCGGGAAAACCCCTCGTCATAGGCGGTCTTCCACGTATAGGCCTCGCCGGCCATGATGAAGACGATGAGCGAAGCGATCGCGTGGCCGTCGAAATCGATGGTGTGGATGCGGACCGCGTCGACTTCCGCCAGGTTGGTGATCGCCTCGCGGGCGAAGGCGGCGCGGTAACGGTCGTTGATCAGGGCCGAGCGTTTGCGGCCCTTCCAGCCCTTGGCTTCGAGCGCCAGGAATTCCTCCATCCGCAACCGGATCTCTTCCGGCTGGCGGGCAACCGAGTAGCTGAGCGCGCCCTTGTTGCCGAGATTGCGCCACAGGCGGCGCATTTCGCGGTAGTGGTGCGACGAGATCGAGTGTTTCAGATAGGCCTCGCCGTCGAGCAGGCTTTCCAGCATCGGCCGCTGTTGGGGATCGGTGACGGTGACCGGCAGGTTGCGGCCGATCGCGACCGCCTTGGCAAGCTGGGCGAACGGACCGGCGAGCCTCACGTCCGGCATGACCAGCACGGAGGGCAGGCGGGCTTCGCGCATGCTGAGCGCGTCGAAAAGATTGTCGATCGTCTCGGCACTGTCTTCCGCGTCAACGAGCGGCGTGCCGATCGGCCCGAAGGGATTGGCCCAGGCGCGGATGATCGAGGCGCCGACCGAAAAGCCCGGCTTCTCGACGGTAAACGGCATCAGCAGCCGCATACGGCTGCGCGTGCCGGTCTCGTCGCGGATCAGCGCCAGGCGGACCTGCTTGTCCTCGACCCGCGGCATGGCGGGGGCGAGCAGTCGGGCCGAAAAGAAGATGTTCGGCTCCAGCGCACGGTTGGAGAGGAATTCGAGTTCTTCCTGCAGGTCGTAACCGAAGGCGGCGGGATAAAGGCAGAGCTCGCGGCCGGGCCGGCCGACCTGGAGATGCGTGTCGGCATCCGGCCGCTCGGCGCGGAGCGCCTGGACCATGCTCATCCGGCCGCCGCCATTGCCCTCGAATTCGCTGCTGAACGGAGGTTGCGCCATGGTCAGGAAGCCTTTGAAGGAGCAGAGGGCGTCGGATCGGCAAAGGCGAAGAGCACGATGCCGAGCGTACGGCGGACTGCGATATGCAGCAGGATAGCCTCGATCATCATCGCCGCCGCCGTCGCCATCGCGGCCCCGGTCAGGCCGAAGCGGGGGATCAGCGCGATGTTGAGAGCGATGCTCGCCAGCAGCGTCACGGCGTAAAGCAGGACGCAGAGCTTCTGGCGACCGGCCATGCTGAGCAGCACCTCGCCGGGGCCGACCATGGATTTGGCGAGGATGCCGCAAAACAGGATCGCCATCAGCCAGTAGCCGGCCGTGAATGCACTGCCGAACAGCGACAGGAGCAGTTCGCCGGCTGCCAGCGCCATGAGCCCGACGGCAAGCGACGGCCAAAAACTCCAGCGCGCGGTCTGTCCGGCAAAGGCGGCCAGCGCCGGCATGTCGTCCTCCGCCATGATGGCGGAGAAGCGGGGGCCGGCGGCTGCCTTGATCGAGAAGTAGACGAACTGCACCAGCACGATCGTCTTTGCGGCGGCGTAATAGATGCCGACCTGGTCCGGCGGCAGGTAGAGGCCGACGACGACGACGTCGGCGTTGGTCAGCAGGAAGCCGATGCCGTCGACGAGGAAGAGCGGCAGGGAATAACGGAACCAGGCGCCGATCTCGAACTGCATCGGGCCAGGGCCGTAAAGCCGGCGCAGGCGCAGCGTCAAGCGCAGCAGCTGCAGGAGCGTCGTGACATAGGTCGCGGCAAGGGCCGCCTGCATGGCGGTAACGGCCGTGTGGGCAGCGCCGAACCAGAGTGCACCCAGCATGAACGCGAGGATCAGGGTCGGGCGGATCAGGTAGGTTGGCGAAAGCGCCGTCACCGTCCAGCCGTTCGAACGCGCCGTGCCGTCGAGCACGTCACCGAGCGCGATCATCGGTATGGTGAAGAAGGCCAGCGACACCGGCACGAGGTAATAGGCCTCGACCGTGTGGCCGTAGATATTCAGAAACAGGAAGCCGAGGCCGGCCACCGCACTTGCCGAGATCAGCGCCACCAGGCGGACGGCAAGATTGAGCCCCCGCACGGTCGCCACCTCGTCGCGCGCCTTGTGTTGGTGCAGGAAGCGGATGACGGACGTGTGGAAGCCGAGACAGGAGAGATTGCCGGCGAGCACGACCAGAACCCAGACGAATGCGAAGATGCCGTATTCGAACTCGCCCATCAGGCGGGCGAGCACGATCTGCGACACGAAGGCGATGGCCGCGCTTGCGACCCGGATTACGAAGGCGGTCAGCGCGCGACGCTGGGCGCGGGCTGTCTCGTCGTCGTCGGTGAGGATGGATTCGAGCTTGCGGGTCAGCGGTGCCAGCCGGGTCCTAAGACCAGGCGGAAGCAATCTTTCCGCTGTTTCGATAACCGCCATGATGGGCACGCAATACTCGTAACGACGACGGGAACAATGGGCAAAAGTGTTGCCACAGCAGGGTTAAGAAAGGGTTCGCCCAGCCGTCGATGGCTTCACGAACTGTGAACTTCAAGGCTCCCTGGAAGAACGGGTCAAAAGGTTGCGGACGGCCGGAACAGCCTGGCGAGTGGCCGCAATGGCGAGTGCGACGGCAATCATCCCCACGGCAATCGCGAAGGTGAACGACATGCCGGCGGCCACGGCTTCGCGAGGTGCCGTCGCGACATCGCCCGTTCCCGAGGCCATTGCGAACACCGCGCCCATAAGCGAAGCGCCGGTGATGAGGCCGAGATTGCGCGACAGATTGAGCAGGCCGGAAACGACGCCGCGCTGCTGCGCGCCGACGTCCACCATGATCGCGGTGTTGTTGGCTGCCTGGAACAGTTGATAGCCGGGCGTCAGCACTGCGATGGCAGCGATGTAGCCGCCAATGCCGAACGTTCCGGGAAGCAGGGTAAGGGCAAACGAGCCCGCCACCATTCCGACGAGGCCGATGACGACCGCCGTCCCCGCGCCCAGGCGGTCGACGAGCCGGCCGGCCGGTACGCCGCTGAATGTGGAAACAATCGGGCCGATCGACATGACGAGCCCGACGAAAGCCGCGTCGAGACCGAGCGAACGCGAAAGATAGAACGGCCCGACCACCAGCGTCGACATCATCACCGCCGAGACAAGCGCGCTGGTTATCAATCCCGTGCTCAAGGCCGGATTGCGCAACATCGACAGTCGGATCAGGGGCGACGCCGCTTTCGCTTCGACGAGAACAAACAGGCCGGCTCCGACGGCAGCCAACAGCAGCAGAGCGGCGTTGACTGGACCAAGGCTGCCGCGGCCGATCGTCATGGCGAGTGCATAGGCTGCAAGCACCAGGGCAAGCAGCAGCGTGCCCGAGACGTCGAAGCCGGGCCTTTGGTCCGGTCTTTCGCGGCGAAGATCGGCAGGCAGGTAACGAAAGGCAAGAAGAAGCGCCAGCAGCCCCAGCGGCACGTTGATCAGGAAGATCGCCCGCCAGCCGGCGCCGGCGATCAGAAGGCCGCCCAGGGAAGGGCCGAGCGCGGTGCCGATTGCCGACATGGTGCCGAGCAATCCCATGGCCGCGCCGGTACGTGTCTTTGGAAATATGTCAGCGACAAAAGCCATGGTGAGCGCCATCATGGCGGCGGCTCCGAGACCCTGTGCGGCTCTTGCGGCAATCAGGATGCCCAGCGTCGGAGCAATTCCGCAGGCGATCGAGGCTACCGTGAAAAGGGTGATGCCAGCGAGCAGGAGCCGCCGACGTCCCGCAATGTCGCCAAGCCGCCCGACACTGACGATCAGTGTGGTGATGGCGAGAAGATAGGCAAGGACCACCCATTGGACCTGCTGGAAGGAGGCGTCGTACGCCTGCGCCAATGTCGGCAGGCCGACATTGGCGACGCTGGTGCCGAGCGAAGACAGCAACATCGAGAGCGAAAGACCGGCGAGCGCCCCACGCAAGGCACTCGCCCGTTCTGCCGGTTTCGGAACCGGATCGTGGGCGGCAGAGGTCATCGTTTTTCGCCCTCCGCCAGTTTCGGGGCGGGCTTCGCGAGGTTGCTGACGATCCGGCGCGCCAGCGGCGCGACAACCAGCACGACGGGAAAGGCGATTATCCAGGAGGGGAGCCATGCTCCCATCCAGATCCTGAAGAAGCCGTCGATCAGCCCCGCGCTACGGAGCGTGGAAACGCCGGAGATAAGCAGGGACATCAGGCAGGAAAGAACAAAGCCGAAAATGACGGGTATCAGTCGTACGGGTATCATGAGGGAACCTCCAGAAATTGCTTTCCGATGGCTATCTCAAGGGCACGCATGGCGGAAGGCGCATCGTTTGCATCAATTCAATGCATCGGGCGCCATGTCATATCGAAGCGCCTGTGTTATGCTGCGCGCATGTCCAGACCTGATCTCAACCTGCTTTTCACCCTCGACGTTCTTTTGGCCGAAGGCAGCGTGGCGCGGGCGGCCAAACGGTTGCGGCTCAGCCAGTCGGCTATGAGCCGGGCCCTGGCGCGATTGCGCGAGACGACGGGCGATCCGCTGCTGGTGAGGGCTGGCCGTGGGCTCGTGCCGACGCCAAGGGCGATCGAACTGCGCGAACGGGTTGGCGGCCTCGTGCAGGATGCGGAAGCGGTCTTGCGGCCGGTCGAGATGCTCGATCTCGGTAAGCTCGTCCGGACATTCACGCTGCGCACCAGCGAGGGCTTCGTCGAGAATTTCGGGCCTGGCCTCATCGCTCGTGTCAGCGCTCAGGCGCCCGGCGTGCGGCTGCGGTTCATCCGCAAGCCGGACAAGGAGAGCACCTCGCTTCGCGACGGAAGCGTCGATCTGGAAACCGGGGTCGTCGGCGCGACGATCGGTCCGGAAGTGCGGGCCCAAGCACTGTTCCGGGACCGTTTCATCGGGGTGGTGCGCAGCGGGCATCCGCTGGCCGAGGGCGAGATATCGGCTCGGCGATACGCGGCTGGCGATCATATCCTGGTTTCGCGACGGGGGCTTGAAAAGGGGACGATCGACGAGGCCCTGGCGGCGTCGGGGCTGGAACGGCGGATCGCGACAATCGTTGACGGTTTCGCGACGGCGCTGGCTCTCGCCAGGTCTTCGGATCTGATCGCCAGCATTCCCGAGCGGCACAGCGGCAACCTGCGTGCCGGGATGTTCAGTTTCGCCCTGCCGGTCCCGGTGCCTGAGATTACCGTGTCATTGCTCTGGCATCCGCGGCTGGATGCCGATCCGGCTCACCGGTGGCTGCGGACATGTGTTCGGGAAATCTGCGCCGGGTCTCCAGCCGAAGGTTGATGCAGTCCTTCCGGAAGGCGGAAACGAAAACGCCGCCCAGGGGCGGCGTTCGCATCATCAGGTTTTGCGGAAGCCTCAGGCCTGCTCGAAGGCGCCGTGGCAATGCTTGTATTTCTTGCCGGACCCGCAGGGGCATGCCTCGTTGCGGCCGATCTTGCCCCAGGTGGAGGGATCTTCCGGCCGGCGGTCTTCCGGCGCGGCGATGAAGTTCTCGCTGTCGAAGCCGTTGACCTGGTTGAGGCCGGTCGTCGGATCGACATGCTGTTCGTCGTAGACGGTCGGCGGCTGCGGCGGCTCGGGGTTCTGCACCAGCTCGACGCGCATCAGCTGGGCGGTGACCGCCTCGCGCAGGTTGGCGAGCAGGGCCTGGAACAGCTCGAAGGCTTCCGCCTTGTACTCCTGCAGTGGATCGCGCTGGGCGTAACCGCGGAAGCCGATGACCGAGCGCAGGTGGTCGAGATTGACGATATGCTCGCGCCACAGGTGGTCGAGCGTCTGGAGCAGCACCGAGCGCTCCACATAGGTCATGATATCGGCGCCGAAGCGCTCCTTGCGATCGGCCGCGGCCTTGTCGGCAGCCTCGGTGATGCGTTCGCGGATATCGGTCTCGCCGATGCCTTCTTCCTTGACCCAGTCCTCGATCGGCAGGTCGAGGTTGAGCATCCGGTCGACGTCTTCGCGAAGGCCGGAGGCATTCCATTGTTCGGCATAGGCGCGTTCGGGAATGTGCTTGGCGACGAGAACCTCGATCACCTCGTTGCGCATGTCCTCGACGGTCTCGGATACGTCTTCCGAATCCATCATCTCGATGCGCTGCTCGAAGATCACCTTGCGCTGGTCGTTGGTGACGTCGTCATATTTCAGAAGGTTCTTACGGATATCGAAGTTGCGGGCTTCGACCTTCTTCTGGGCGCGTTCGAGCGCCTTGTTGATCCACGGATGGACGATCGCCTCGCCTTCTTTGAGCCCGAGCTTCTGCAGCATGCTGTCCATGCGGTCGGAGCCGAAGATGCGCATCAGGTCGTCCTGGAGCGACAGGTAGAATTTCGAACGGCCGGGGTCGCCCTGACGGCCGGAGCGGCCGCGCAGCTGGTTGTCGATGCGGCGGCTTTCGTGGCGCTCGGTGGCGATGACGTAGAGGCCGCCGGCGGCAAGCGCCTTTTCCTTGAGCTGCTTCACTTCCTCGCGGCTTGCCGCTTCCAGTGCATCGCGCTCCGGACCCGGCTCCATGCCTTCGAGCTCGCGTTCGAGACGCATGTCGATATTGCCGCCGAGCTGGATGTCGGTGCCGCGGCCGGCCATGTTGGTGGCGATCGTCACTGCGCCCGGCACACCGGCCTGCGAGACGATATAGGCTTCCTGCTCGTGGTAACGGGCGTTCAGCACCTGGAAATTGTTGAAGCCCGACTGGCGCAGCATTGTCGCCAGCAGTTCCGATTTCTCGATCGACGTGGTGCCGACCAGAACCGGCTGGCCGCGTTCATGGGCTTGTTTGATCTCTTCGATGATCGCCTTGAACTTTTCGTCGAAGGTCCGGTAGACCTCGTCGTCCTCGTCGATACGCTGGATCGGCAGGTTGGTCGGCACTTCGATCACTTCGAGCTTGTAGATGTTACCGAACTCTTCCGCTTCGGTCTGGGCCGTACCGGTCATCCCGGCAAGCTTTCCGTACATGCGGAAATAGTTCTGGAAGGTGATCGAGGAGAGCGTCTGGTTCTCCGGCTGGATCGTCACCTTTTCCTTGGCTTCGAGCGCCTGGTGCTGGCCTTCCGAATAACGGCGGCCGGGCATCATGCGGCCGGTGAATTCGTCGATGATGACGATCTCGTCGTTGCGGACGATATAGTCCTTGTCGCGGGTGAAGAGCTTATGGGCCTTCAGCGCGTTGTTGATATGGTGGACGATCGCCACGTTCTCGACGTCGTAGAGGGATTCGCCCTTCAGCAGGCCGGCCTGGCGCAGCAGGTTCTCGAGCTTTTCGGTGCCGACCTCGGAGAAGTTTGCAGAGCGCTGCTTCTCGTCGATCTCGTAGTCTTCCGGCGTCAGGACCGGGATGAAGGCGTCGATCGTGTTATAGAGTTCCGAACGGTCGTCGAGCGGGCCGGAGATGATCAGCGGCGTGCGCGCCTCGTCGACCAGGATCGAGTCCACTTCGTCGACGATCGCGTAATTGTGGCCGCGCTGGACCATCTGGCTGCGCTCGTACTTCATGTTATCGCGCAGATAATCGAAGCCGAGCTCGTTGTTGGTGGCGTAGGTGATATCGCAGGCATAGTTGGCGCGGCGCTCTTCGTCGCTGAGGCCATGAACGATGACGCCGGTCGTCAGGCCCAGGAAGCCGTAGAGCTTGCCCATCGTATGGGCGTCGCGCTGGGCCAGGTAGTCGTTGACGGTGACCACATGCACACCCTTGCCGGCGAGGGCGTTCAGGTAGACCGCCAGCGTCGCCACCAGCGTTTTGCCTTCGCCGGTCTTCATCTCGGCGATCGCGCCATCGTGAAGGATCATGCCGCCGGTCAGCTGCACGTCGAACGGGCGCATGCCGAGTACGCGGCGGGAAGCCTCGCGCACGACCGCAAAGGCCGGGATCAGGAGGTCGTCGAGCGTCTTGCCCTCGGCGAGCAGTTTCCTGAACTCCACCGTCTGGGCTGCAAGCTGTTCGTCGGAGAGAGCCTTGGTCTTCTCCTCGATTGCATTGATGGCGTCGACAGTCGGCTGGTAGCCGCGCACGCGGCGATCGTTTGCCGAACCGAACAATTTGCGGGCGATGCCGCCAAGGCTGACCATACGAATGGTCCTTTCTGAAATCTGTCCCATGGGGGCGCGGGACCGGTCGAACCATCGGTTTCTGATGCCGATAAAATGACCCGCCACGCCCGGAAACTCTGCTGGACGCCAAGTTGCGTGACAGATAAGAGGGGGGTCGAATGATGTCAACGGTGGCGGCCGATACAGAATGGCCACAATCCGGTGTTTGTGAAGGTTTTCTGGCCGGAATCAGACGTTCTGAAACCGGTATCCTTATCGAAAGGTCTTTATCGATGTTGCGCCACAAATTTCTCATGACGGCCGCGCTGGCCGCCGCGATCCTCTGCCAGGCTCCCGCCTTTGCGGCGGAGGATGCCGTCGTTGCCAAGGTTGGCGACCTGGAAATTCACCAGTCGGAACTGGATATTGCGGTTCAGAACCTCGACCCACAGCTCGCCCAGCTTCCGGACGAACAGAAGAAGGTCGCAGCCCTTTCCGGCGCCATCGACGTCAAGCTGCTCGCCAAGGGTGCTCTCGCCGAAGGCATCAAGGATACGCCGGACTTCAAGAAGCGGATGGACTATATCGCCGACCGCGAACTGCATAACGCCTACTTCCGCAAGCATGTGATCGACGCCACGACCCCGGCAGAGATCAAGGCCCGTTACGACAAGGAAATCGCTTCTCTGCCGAAGCAGGAAGAGGTGCATGCCCGCCACATCCTCGTGAAGACCGAGGACGAGGCCAAGGCGATCATCGCCGATCTCGACAAGGGCAAGGATTTCGCCGCGATCGCCAAGGAAAAGTCCCAGGATTCCAACAAGGATGAAGGCGGCGACCTTGGCTGGTTCGGCCGCGGCCGTATGGTTCCGGAATTCGAAGAAGTCGCCTTCACGCTGAAGAAGGGCGAATATAGCAAGACGCCGGTCAAGTCGCAGTTCGGCTATCACGTCATCAAGCTGGAAGACACGCGCGATGCCCCGGCGCCGGCTTTTGACCAGGTCGAGGACCAGGTCAAGCAGCTGGTGATGCGCGACAAGTATGTCGCTCTCATCACCAAGGCCAAGAGCGAGCAGAAGATCGACATCAAGGATGCGGCTCTCAAGAAGGGCTATGAAGACGTCAGCAAGATGCAGGACGCAGGCGACGCGCCGGTCCAGCAGTAATTCTCGACAACGGGCCCGGATTTTCCGGGCCCTCTCCATATTTGAGCCAGGTAATTTCCGATGTCCGATTCCGTTTCGCCGCTCGCTCCGAAATCCTATCCCGACATGCCGGCGATCCGCGGCGTGCGCATGGCGACCGCCGCCGCCGGGATCAAGTACAAGAACCGCACCGACGTGCTGCTGATGGTGTTCGACGAGCCGGCGACTGTCGCGGGCGTCTTCACCCGCTCCAAGTGCCCTTCGGCGCCGGTCGATTTCTGCCGTGCCAATCTGTCGCACGGGGTGGCACGCGCCGTGGTCGTCAATTCCGGCAATGCCAACGCCTTTACCGGCATCAGGGGCAAGGCTGCGACTGAACTCACCGCCAGATCGGCCTCCGAGGCTGTCGGCTGCGGCGGGAACGAGGTCTATCTGGCTTCGACCGGCGTCATCGGCGAGCCGCTCGACGCGACGAAATTCGCAGGCGTTCTCGGCGACATGAACAGCGGCGCCACCGGCGACTTCTGGCTCGAAGCTGCCAAGGCGATCATGACCACCGATACCTATCCAAAGGTCGCGACCCGCACTGCCGAGATCGGCGGCGTCACGGTGACGATCAACGGCATCGCCAAGGGCGCCGGCATGATCGCGCCCGACATGGCGACCATGCTGTCCTTCGTGGCGACCGATGCCGACATCGCGTCGCCGGCGCTGCAGAACCTGCTTTCCGCCGGCGTCGGCCCGACCTTCAATTCGGTCACCGTCGACAGCGACACCTCGACCTCCGATACGCTGATGCTGTTTGCGACCGGTGCCGCCGCCGACGATGGGCAGGCCCGCGTCGAGGCCGCCGACGATCCGCGCCTCACGAGCTTCCGCGCCGCGCTCAACGACCTGCTCAAGGATCTGGCCCTGCAGGTCGTGCGCGACGGCGAAGGCGCCCGCAAGATGGTCGAGATCACCGTCACCGGCGCCGAAAGCGATGCCGCGGCAAAGACGATCGCGCTGTCGATCGCCAATTCGCCGCTGGTCAAGACCGCGATCGCCGGCGAAGACGCCAATTGGGGCCGCATCGTCATGGCCGTCGGCAAGTCCGGCGAAATGGCCGACCGCGACCGGCTGGCGATCTGGTTCGGCGACGTGCGCGTCGCCGTCGACGGCGAGCGCGATCCGGCCTATTCCGAAGCCGCGACCACTGCCGTCATGAAGGAACAGGACATTCCGGTGAAGGTCGATATCGGTCTCGGCAGCGGCCGAGCGACCGTCTGGACCTGCGACCTCACCAAGGAATATGTTGCCATCAACGGCGACTACCGGAGCTGACAGGAATTGAACGAAGCATCATCTCCTCAGAACGATCTGCCATTGGTCAGGCGGCTCGAAGCCGTGGGCTTTCGAGCCTGGCCGGCGGCGTCCGTCGTTTATGACGGAAGCTGGCAGGTTCGACTGACCGGCGGCCATCCTTCAAAGCGCCTGAACTGCATCGTGCCGCTCGACCCGTCCGATCACCGCGACATGGCGATGCGGCTCGAGAAGGCGCGCAAGCGGTTCGAGAATTATGGCCGTGAGTTGGTCGTCCGGGAGACGCCGCTCGCTCCTCCCAGGCTGATCGACCATCTCGATGCCGCCGGCTGGCGGGTGTTCGAGACCGTCGACGTCCTGACTGTCAACCTCACCGAACTGGAACTGCCGGACACGCTCGATCACCTGCCGAGCCACGATATCGGCCGGTTCTGTGACGCGAGCCTGGCGATCGATAACGAAGATCCGGCGCTGAAGCCGGCGCTTGCCGAGATCCTGAGTTCGATCAAGCCGACCTCCGGCTTCTTCATCAAGGAGAATCCGCAGGAAGGAGCCGCGGCCGTGGCGCTCTGCGTCCAGGACAACGATCTTGCCGGCATCATCTCCTTTGCCGTGGCCCAGGCGCATCGGCGCGAGGGTCTCGGCACCGAAATCCTGTCCTCGGCGCTGCGCTGGGCCCGTATCAGCGGTGCACGGTCGGCCTGGCTGCAGGTGGTCTCGACCAACGAACCGGCGCTGGCGCTCTATCGGAGGTTCGGCTTCCGCAAGGCCTACGAATACCGTTATTGGCGGCAGGAAAGCCAGGCATGAGCGACGCCCCCCGCGAGATCCTGCTCGTCGCCGCCTGCGCGCTGATCGATACCGACGGCCGCATCCTTCTGGCGCAGCGTCCCGAAGGCAAGTCGCTGGCCGGTCTCTGGGAATTTCCCGGCGGTAAGGTCGAGCTCGGTGAGACGCCCGAGGAGACGCTGGTGCGCGAGCTCGAGGAAGAGCTCGGCATCAAGACCAAAATCCCCTGCCTGGCGCCGCTCACCTTCGCCAGCCACACCTACGAGACCTTCCACCTCCTGATGCCGCTCTATGTCTGCCGTCGCTTCGAAGGCATTCCGACGGGAAGGGAAGGGCAGGCCATCAAATGGGTGCGGCCGAACGCGCTCAGGGATTACCCGATGCCGCCGGCCGACGAGCCGCTGATCCCGATCCTGCAGGATCTGCTCTGATCGATAAAATTAGAGCCGCCGAATTCATACGGCGTTAAGGGATCGTTTAACCGATTGTGGCACCTTCAAGGCTTATCCGGTAACGCGTTGATGAGGCTTTAGAAGGCATGGACGAGGAATTCTGGAAAACTGTGCGGGTCCGTCAGCGGGCGACGCATGGTTCCGGCAAAACCGGCGCGCTCAATATCGCTCTTCTGTTCGGAACGGCTGCGATCGCTCTTTCACTGATCGTGACGCCGATGCTCGCTGGCCGCAATGACGAGCGCCGACTGGCGCATGTCCAGGAGGATTTCGACCTGATCAGCACGGGCTCCATCAAGCCCGGCGAAAAGGGCGCAAGACATTATACGATCCGGCGCAGCGTGCTGCAGGAAACGCCGGGCTCGGTCTGCATCGTGCAGGGCTATGGCGTCGGCAGCGACTGCTGACACCAGGGGCTTTTTTAGGCCCGCTGATGTTGATTGAAGGATATTCCATGCGCCTTTTCAGGTTTCTTCTGAAGAACAATAGCGGCGCAACGGCCGTGGAATATGGCCTCATTATCGGGATCATCTCGCTGTCGATGATCGCCGGGTTCACCACCTTTACCGACGCATTGACGAATACGTTCAAAACCATCTCTAACAGCGTTGACGACCCTGTTCCCTGAATTTGGGTCGGGGCCGTTCAGCGCGGGCTGCGACTGTTGAGAGCCTCGGCCAACCGCATCTTGGCCGAACCCGGCTTCAGCGGCTGCTGCTGGCTTTCGTGCGGTGCCCAGCCGGATGCGTAGATGATCGAGAATGTCGCGCGGATGCGGCCGTCCGGATCGGAATAACGTTCCGCATAAAGTTCTGCAGCCCTTACGAAGAAACGCCTCGTGACCGGCACGCGACTGCGGCCCGCGAGGGGGTTGGTCATGCCCATGGCGCGTAGATCGCGCATCAGCGGGAAAAGCGAGTCGTAGCGCACCGTGTAGGTCTCGGCATCGACGACCGGCAGGGAGAAACCGGCCCGCTGCAGCAGGGCGCCGACATCGCGCACATCGGCAAACGGGATGACGCGGGGGCTCGCGCCACCGGTCAGTTCCGCCTCGGCGGAGAGAAGGACGTCGCGCATTTCCTGCAGCGTGCCGGAGCCGGGGATCGCCGCCAGAAAAAGCCCGTCGGGCTTCAGGGCGCGGCGGATGCGGACCAGCGTGCCAGGCATGTCGTTGACCAGGTGCAGCGAGAGCGGCGACAGGACCAGATTGACGGATTCGGGTTCCAGCGGGACGTCTTCGAACGGAGCCGCGGTGAAGGCATCTCCGGGCCTTGCGAAAGCGGCGTCGGTCTCGACGCGGCTCAAGGTGCCGATCTTGCCGGTGGCAAGCGCCTCGCGGGCCGCGATGCCGGTTCCGCCATGGAGTTCGACCGCGGTTTCGAACTTCCGTTCGACGACCGCCAGCCGGTCTGCAAGCTCGCGGCCGGCAATGTCCAGAAGGAAGGCGGCGTTGCTGTCCTTGGCGGTTATCGCGCGTCTGCGCCGTGCACTCACCAGCTGTTCGTCGAAAAGAATTTCCATGGCCGTCCACTCGTATTCTGCCGTCGCAAAGGCGCGCTCCGTCCGCTATTGTCAAGTCATGTCCGCCGAGCCCAACGTCAATGCCTTGCGACTTTTAACATCGTTTGCCGTGGGGTGGACGAGATGGGTAGGCGACCTCGTCTATCCTCCGACTTGCCCCGGCTGCGGTGTGCGAACGGGCGCGCATCAGGGCTTCTGCCCCGCCTGCTGGCGGGAAATCCGGTTCATCGAACGGCCCTATTGCGAGACGCTCGGCCTGCCGTTTTCCTACGATCCGGGGCCCGGCATTCTGTCGGCGCAGGCGATTGCCGAACCGCCCGTCTTCGACCGCCTGCGTTCGGCGGCAATCTTCGAGGGTGCGGCCCGCGACCTCGTCCATTCGCTGAAATATCGCGACCGCACCGATCTCGCGGGTATGATGGCCGGATGGATGCTGCGTGCCTCCGATGGTTACGTCGCAAACTGCGACGGCATCCTGCCGGTGCCGCTGCATCGCTCGCGCTTCGCATCGCGGAAATTCAATCAGGCGGCGGAGCTTGCCCGGCATCTGTCGCGAAAATCCGGCCAGCCGTTCCTGCCGTCCACGCTCATCCGCGTCAAACGTACGAACCGGCAGGTCGGGCTTTCGGCGCGGGCCCGCGAAGACAACGTGCGGGCAGCTTTCGCGATCGCGCCGGGCCATGAGGATCGCGTCTTCGGCAAGCGGCTGGTGCTGGTCGACGACGTCTACACGACCGGTGCGACGGTTTCGTCCGCCACGCGCGCATTGAGACGAGCCGGCGCCGCCGAGGTCACGGTTTTGACCTTTGCAATGGCTGTTACCGGGCCTATATGACAGAAGAAGACACTATTGCGCGCGGCCCATTCCCGACATTTTTCCCCCTGGGCCGCGCCCGGAGACGATCATGGCAGAGGTTACTATCTATACCCGCGAATATTGCGGTTACTGCGCACGCGCCAAGGCATTGCTGGAGACGAAAGGCGTTTCCTACACCGAGCATGACGCCACTTATTCGCAGGAATTGCGCCAGGAGATGATCGGCAAGGCGAGCGGTCGCTCGACCTTCCCGCAGATCTTCATCGACGGCACGCATGTTGGCGGTTGCGACGATCTGCATGCACTCGACCGGGCCGGGCGGTTGGACCCGATGCTGGCGAACTGAGAGGTATCCTCCATGGCTTTCAAGGCTGCCGCCATCCAGATGTGCTCCGGCGTCGATCCGGAAAAGAACGCTGCCGACATGGCGCGGCTGGTCCGCGAGGCCGCGGCGCATGGGGCGGTTTATGTCCAGACCCCCGAGATGACCGGCTTCCTGCAGCGGGACCGCAAGGCTATGCGTGCCGTGTTGCGCGACGAGGCGGGCGACATCATCGTTTCGACCGCCCGCAGCCTTGCGAGCGAGCTCGGCATCCATCTGCATGTCGGCTCGACGGCGATCGCTGTCGACGGCGGCAAGATTGCCAATCGCGCCTTCCTGTTTGCGCCCAGCGGCCGGCAGGTCTGCACCTATGACAAGATTCATATGTTCGATGTCGATCTGGACAATGGCGAGAGCTGGCGTGAAAGCTCCGCTTACGAGCCCGGCAGCGAAGCGCGCGTTGCCGACCTGCCGTTCGGCAAGCTCGGTTTTGCAATCTGCTACGACGTCCGTTTTCCGCAGCTTTTCCGCACTGAGGCCTTGGCCGGCGCCGAAATCCTGACCGTGCCGGCCGCCTTCACCCGCCAGACCGGCGAGGCACATTGGGAAATCCTGCTGCGTGCCCGTGCGATCGAGAACGGCGCTTTCGTGATCGCCGCCGCTCAAGGTGGCGTGCATGAAGACGGCCGCGAGACATTTGGCCATTCGATGATCGTCGATCCCTGGGGCAGGCTGCTGGCGTCCGCCGGCGGCACCGGCGAAGGCATCGTGCTCGCCGAGATCGATATTGCCGCCGTTGCTGCGGCCCGGGGAAAGATCCCGAACCTCAAGAACGCCCGCGAGTTCTCGCTCGATGCGGTTACGGACGCGGCGGGAGAGGTGGCCGCTTGATCAAGTATTCCCTCTCCTGCGAGAACGCCCACACGTTCGAAGGCTGGTTTTCGGAAGGCGCCGATTTCGACCGGCAGGTGGCGAGCGGGTTCCTCACCTGTCCGATCTGCAATTCCGCTTCCATTTCCAAGACGCTGATGGCGCCCTCAGTCTCGACCGCCCGAAAGAAGGAAGAGAAGCAGGCGATGGTGATGGACCTCGCCCGCCAGGAGGCTATCGCCAAGCTCAAGGAAGCCGTGGCGGCGATCAAGGCCAATGCCGAGGACGTCGGCGAGAAGTTTCCCGAGGAGGCCCGCAAGATCCATTACGGCGAGGCGGATGCCCGCGGCATCATCGGCCAGGCGAGCCTCGGCGAGGTGCGCGATCTGCTCGACGAGGGCATCGAGATCGCGCCGCTGCCGATCATTCCCGAAGACGCGAACTGAACGAGCGGCTGGCGATCGGGGAGAGGCCAGCGTGCGCGGCGGGGTTGGGGATGGCTACTCTTTCGGAAAGAGGACGCTCTCGTAGTCCTGGGCGCCGTGGAAGATATGGAGGATCTCAACCGTCGCGCCGCCGATCCTGTACAGGATCACATAGTTGCCATAGGGGCGTCGCCTGATCCCGCTTTCCGGATAGTCTGATAAAGCGGCAAAAGCGCCCGGCGAATTTCCGAGCTGGCGGCAGGCTTCCCTTAATTCCAGCGCGAATGAGATCGCCCGCGGAGGATTATCTTTCCTGATAAATTTTGTGATTGAGGAAATGTCCGAAAGCGCTTCGTCCGTGATGACGACTTTCACGGGCTTTCCCTACTTTTCGAGGTCGCTCAAGATGCGATCGAAGGCCTCTTCGAGCGGGGTGACGCGACCCGCATCGGCGTCGGCTATCGCCCGATCAAGAGACTCATGTAACTTCTGTCTTTGGAGGTCGCGGAGATAGCGATCACGGAGCGCGTCCTCGATATATCGATCGCGTGACTTGGTTTCACCTCGTTCGATAGCATCTTGGATGTGGCTATCCAGGACTGCGTCAAGCTTTACGGTTACTTGCGGCATATGCAGCTCCTTCTACTCCGACATGGTACCACAGACGCCACGAATTTCCATCACGCCGGCCGCTTGGCCAGCATCATGTAGTTGACGTCCATGTCCGGCGAAAGGTTCCAGCGGTCCTGGAGCGGATTGAAGAAGACGCCGGTGCGGTGGATGATTTCCATGCCGGCTGAGGAGATCGGTCTTTCGAGCTCTTCCGGGCGGACCAGCTTTTCGTATTGATGGGTGCCGCGGGGCAGCCAGCGCAGGATGTTTTCGGCAGCGAAGATCGCCAGCGCGCCCGCCTTGAAGGTACGGTTGATGGTGGCGACGAACATCAGGCCGCCGGGGCGGACCATGTTGGCGCAGGTCGTCATGAAGAAATTGACGTCCGCGACGTGCTCGACCACTTCCATGTTCAGCACGACGTCGAACGTCTCGCCGGCTTCGGCGAGCTGCTCGGCGGTCACGGCGCGGTAGTCGACCGAGGTGCCCGTCTCGGCGGCATGGGTGGAGGCGATGCCGATGTTCTTTTCCGACGGGTCGGCGCCGACGACGGTCGCGCCCATGCGGGCGATCGGCTCGGAGAGCAGGCCGCCGCCGCAGCCGATATCGAGGATGCGCAGGCCGGAAAGCGGCAGATGGCTCTTCGGGTCGCGGCCGAAATTTTCACAGATGCGGTCGCGGAGATAGGCGAGCCGCACGGGGTTGAACTTGTGGAGCGGCTTGAACTTGCCAGTCGGGTCCCACCACTCCGCGGCCATTGCGGAAAACCGGTCGACTTCGCTCTGGTCGATCGTGCTGCGGGCGGCTTCGGTCATGGTCGTCATCCCTTCGTTTCAGCGTTTGAAGTCGGATGATAGGGCGCGGAAGTCAAGAGTTCTGCGATGGTCAGCGTCTTTTTGACACCGTGTACCCGAGGATCGCAAGCCAGCTGGCGTCGGGGCGCTGTTCCATCCTCTGCCTCAATAGCCGGAGGATGGGGCCGAAATTTTCGTAGTGGCGGGCCCGCCGGGCCTGATGCGGCGACGGGCGATTTCGTCTATGTCTTTGAAGATCCGGCAGGCACAGATCGCGGTTATCCTCTCTGGAGGGGAGGGATGGCGCACCGGGAGGAGGGCAAGATGGCGATCACGGTTGAGCGATTGAAGGAGCTGCTTGCCTTCGAGGAGGTCTCCATGACGCTGGCGGACAGTTCCGCGGAGATCCATGACGGCTATATTGTCGAAAGGTTGCGTTTTCGGCTCGAGGATGGCGCGGAGGTTCGGGGTTTCCTCACCCGGCCGAGCGAAGGTTTCCTCACCCGCGGCCCGGCGATCGTCTATGCGCATGCACATGGCGCCCGCTGGGATATCGGCGCATCCGAACTGATCGACGGCCGGCCGGCCCTGCTCGATGCCCCCGGGCCGGTTCTGGCGCGCGAAGGATATGTGGCGCTTTGCATCGACATGCCGACGTTTGGCGAGCGGGCCGGGGTGACGGAGGATGCGGCGACCAAGGCGGCGCTCTGGCACGGCAAAACGCTGTTCGGGCAGATGCTTTCCGAACAGGCGGCGGCGCTGACCTGGCTCGCCGGCCGGCCGGAAGTCGATCTGCAAAGGATCGGCGTTACGGGCCTGTCGATGGGGGCGACACTTGCCTATTTCCTGGCGGCGATCGATCCGAGGGTGAAGGCGACGGCGCATCTGTGTTGTTATGCGGATTTCGCGACGCTGGTCGAAATCGGCGCCCATGATCTGCACGGGCATTACCTGACCGTGCCGGGGCTGCTCAAGGAAACCTCGATCGGCGAAATTGCCGGGCTGGTGGCGCCGCGGCCGCAGCTGATCTGCGTCGGCTGGGACGATCCGCTGACGCCGCCTGACGCGGTGGAGCGCGCCTTTGCCGAGACGGAAGCCGCCTATCTGGGGGCCCAGGCGCTCGGTGCGCTGGTGTTTCTGCCGCAAGCGGGCGTCGGTCACCGTGAGACGGCGGAGATGCGGCGGGCGATGCTGGCCTTTTTCAAGGGGTATCTGTGAGGGGAGACGCGCAGGTCAAAAGCGGTCGTAGAGGCGGCGGCTTGCTCGACCTGCCTTGATCGCCCGCATCTGCCGGTCGAGCGTATTGTACGCTGCCTGCATGATGTCGAGATCCTTCATGGCGCCGATCGCGGCAATCTCCTTCATCAGCTCGCCAATTGCGGTATCCGTGGCGGGGGCAGGCCTGGTGGCAGCAGTGTCCGCGGCAGTTGCAAGCCCTTCGGCAGAACCGCCAAGAACGTAAAAAAGTTCTATCGCGGCCACGAGACAGGCCTGGCTGCGTTGCTCCTGGTCGAAGGCGAAATTTTCACCCACGCTTGCCGCTACCAGTGCGACAGCTCTGTTCTGATATTCGCCCATGATCTTTCCCGATGATGACGCTTTGCCCGAGGGGCATATTAGCGTTCAATTTCTTATCATCGGGTTATCAGCTTGTCCTAATGAATCGCCGGGAGGCGCGGTTCACGTCCCCTTCACCCTCAATCCGTTCCGGTCGAACAGGTGCAGCGGAGCACCGGCGACGGAGAGGTAAGCTTCGTCGCCCGGCGAAATCAGCTTCTGGCCGGGAACGACAGCGAGGAGTTTTTCGCCGTTCAGATCGGCGTGGATGACCGTTTCGGAGCCGAGCGCTTCGACGAGGCGCACCTTGACCTTGAGGCTTCCCGGATCATTGGCGAGCGTGATGTGCTGCGGGCGGATGCCGATCGTCAGCTTGTCGCCGACCGACAGGGAGTGGCCCGAGAACGGCACGAGCAGGCGGTGGCCCCCCGAGGTCGCAAGCGTCGCCGTGCCGGTTTCCAGCTCGGCGACTTCGCCGGCCAGGAAGTTCATGTGGGGTGCGCCGATGAAGCCGGCGACGAAGCGGTTGGCGGGCGTGTTGTAGAGGTCGAGCGGGGTGCCGACCTGTTCGATCTTGCCGGCGCGCATGACGACGATGCGGTGGGCCAATGTCATCGCCTCCACCTGGTCGTGGGTGACGTAGATCATCGTCGAGCCGAGGCGGGCGTGGAGGGCCGCGAGCTCGGCGCGGGTCGAGACGCGCAGTTCGGCGTCGAGGTTCGACAGCGGCTCGTCGAGCAGGAAGGCGGTCGGGCGGCGCACGATGGCGCGGCCGATCGCGACGCGCTGGCGCTGGCCGCCGGAAAGCTGGCCGGGCCGGCGTTCCAGGTAGGCTTCGATCTCCAGCATGCGGGCGGCTTCGAGGATGCGCTCGGCGACCTCGTCCTTGGGCATGTTGGAATTTTCAAGGCCAAAGGCGAGGTTCTGGCGCACGCTCATATGGGGATAGAGCGCATAGGACTGGAAGACCATGGCAAGGCCGCGGTCGGCAGCGGACACTTCGTTGACGCGCTTGCCGTCGATCTCGATCTCGCCGCCGGTGACCTTTTCAAGGCCGGCGATGGTGCGCAGCAAGGTCGATTTTCCGCAGCCGGACGGGCCGACGAAAACGATGAACTCGCCGTCCTTGATATCGAGGTCGATGTCCTTCAGGACGTCGACCGCGCCGAAGGACTTCTTGATTTTGGTGAGGGTGATCTCGCCCATCGGTGATCCTTACTTAAGGCCGGTGCCGGCAATGCCGGTGGTGATGAAACGCTGCAGGAAGATGAAGACAAGCACGACCGGGATCATGGTCACGACCGTCATCGCCAGGATGAAGTGCCACTGGACGTTCAATTCGCCGGAATAGATGCTCAGGCCCACTTGCAGGGTGTAGAGTTCGCGCCGCGACAATACGATCAACGGCCACAGGAAGTCGTTCCAGCGCCAGACGACCGAGAAGATCGCCAGAACCGCGAGCGCCGGTGCCGTCAGCGGCAGGACGATGCGCCAGTAGATCTGCCATTCGGACGCCTTGTCCATGCGGGCTGCGTCGATCAACTCGTCCGGGATGGTCAGCATGTACTGGCGCAGGATGAAGACGCCGGTCGGTGTCGCGACCGTCGGCAGGATGACGCCCCAGAGACTGTTGAACAGCCCGAGCGACGAGATGATCGAATAGAGCGGCACCATGATCACCGAAAGCGGCACCATCAGCGTCGCAAGGATGATCAGCATCGCGAGGCCGCGGCCCTTGAACTCGTATTTCGACAGCGCGAAGGCGGCCATGGAATTGACGATCAAGGTGATCAGCGTCGCCGTCACCGTCACGAAAACGGAGTTCCACAGGTAGCGCAGGAAATCGAACTGGGTGAAGGGCGTCGTGTAGTTTTCCGTGGCGAACGAGACCGAGCGGACCGGCGTGCGGTCGCCGATGTTGACGCGGACGATTTCTCCGGGCGTCGTCGGATCGACCATCTGGGCGACGAGACCGATGCGGCGCACCTCGGCCAGCACCTTGGTCGAACCATCCGGCATCTTGGCTTCGAAGAGCTGCAGCGGCTTGTCATAACCCTGGACCGTCGCCTGGCTGGTGACATAGGGCAGGATGGACGGCGGGAATTCGGCAAGGGCTGCCGGCGTCTTGAAGGACGAAAAGGCGAGCCAGACGGCCGGACCGAACATAATGATCAGGCCGCCGACGAGCCAGACCCAGGTGACGATATCCGTCCAGTGCCAGCTTTTGCCGCCGCGACGGCGCAGAATGAAGCGAGAGGCGACACCCATCAGCGTTTCCCCTTCTTTTCGCCACGCTGGCCTATGCCGAGCTGGATCAGTGTCAGGACGACGAGCACGAGGCCCATCAGGATCGAGGCGGCAGCGGCGAGGCCCGGATTGCGGAGCACCGAGGCAAAGCCGGTCTCGTAGATGTACTGGGTCAGGTAGAGCGTGCTGGTCCCCGGACCGCCGCCGGTCAGCACGTAGACCTCGTCGAAGATCTGCACGGCCTTGATCAGGGCGAGGACCACGACGACCAGAAGGTTCGGCGCGAGAAGCGGCAGCGTGATGCGCCGGAACACGCGCGCCGGCTTGGTGCCGTCCATTTCGGCAGCTTCATAGAGATCCTTCGGGATCGCCTGCAGGCCGGCGAGCAGGATCAGCGTGTAGAGGCCCATATGCGCCCAGATCGAGACGCCGATCGTGGCGATGAAGGTCCAGTTGCGGTCGGTGAGCCAGGTATAGGGCTCGATGCCGAACTGGTAGAGGCCGAAATTCAGCAGGCCCTGGCGCTGCAGGATCCACTTCCAGATCAGGCCGACGACCACGGGCGACAAGAGGACCGGGAAAAAGAACACGGCGCGCCAGAAGGAGCGGGCGGCGAGATCGCGGTTGAGGATCAATGCCGTGATCAGCGACACGCCGATCATCAGCGTCACCTGCAGGATCACGAACCACAACGTGTTGCCGACGGCGGTCCAGAAGGCATCCTCCTGGCAGGACATCGGGTCGAGGTAGTTCGTGCAGGTGAAGAGGCGCTGATACTCCTCGGCGCCGATGAAATTACGCTCGGAAAGGAAGAAGGCCGTGCCGCCGGTCATCGAATAGACGAAGTTGATGACGAGGGGCAGGAGCACGAAAATGCCGAAGATCAGCATGTTCGGGGCGAGGAACACGGCCGCCATGCCGCCGATGCCGGTCGCCTTCTGGACGGCGCGGAGCGGTATGTCGATGATGCGCATCAGGAGATGCACGGGCGCCATGAGAAGGCTGCCGAGACGGTCGGTGAGAGACGTCGTGCTCATGTTCGTATTCCATCCCTCCTTGTCTTCTTGTCCGGATGACGAGGCTCGCCCCTCATCCAGCCTACCGGCACCTTCTCCCCGCAGGCGGGGAGAAGGGATTTGCCGCGCCGTCGCCGGTCACCCTCGCCCGCCTACGGGGAGAGGGTGCGCCGAGCGGAGCGGAGGCGGGGTGAGAGGCTCACCCCAATGCTGTCATCAAAGGCCGCTGTCCTTGACCTTCTGGGCGATGTCGGCGTCGATGCGCGTGAAAGCGTCATCGAGTTTCAGTTCGCCGGCCAGCGTCTGACCGACGCGGGTGACGACCGCGGCATAGACCGTGTCGGACCAGCGCCAGCCGGGCAGCTTCAGGGCGGTGTCGGCCGTGGTCTTGGATGCCTCGACATATTTGGTCAGGGCAGCCTTGGCGAAGGCGTTGTCGGTCTTGAAGTCGAGGCCGCCCTTGTCGACGACGCCCTTGTGGCCGGGCAGGAAGAGGGTGCGCTCGGAGAATTCCTTGACGATCTTCTCCTGGGCGAACCAGTCCATGACGGCCGCGACGTCCTTCGGGTTCTTGGTGTATTTCACGGCGACGAGTGCCGCGCCGCCGGGCATGCCCGTGCAGGCTGCCGGGCCGCAGGGGCTGCCGGTCGCCACCCAGTCAAAGCTGTTGCCGATCTTGGTGGTGAGGTTCGCCACCTGCCAGGAACCGGAATAATAGAAGGCGAGCTGGCCGTTGATGAAGTCTTCGGCTGCGGCGCGGTAGGTCGAGCCGGCTGCGGAGACCCAGACGTCCTTGGCGAAGGAGCCTTCGCCGACCCAACCGACGAACTTGGTCAGGAAGTCCTTGGCGCCCTTGTCGAGAGGTGCCGGCTTGCCGTCCTTGCCGACATAGTTGGCGCCGTAGGACAGGAGCGGAGCGGTCAGGCGGTGGCCGGAGCGGTCGATCGCCATGGCGAACGGAAGCTTCTGGCTGTCCTTGACCTTTTTGGAAGCAGCCGCCCATTCTTCCCAGGTGGCCTTCGGGCCCGGAAGCGGAACGCCGGCCTGGTCGAACAGGGTTTTGTTGGCATAACCGCCGGTCAGGGTGATCTGCGTCATGAAGCCGGAGATCTGCTTGGAGCCGTCCGGACGCATCCAGTCGGCCTGGGCGCCAAAATTGTCGTCCCAGTACTTGGCGTCCTTGACCAGCGGGCGCAGGTCGAGCCAGTGCCTGGAGAGGTCCTTGATCGCCGTGACGCGGGCGATGTCCGGGCCGTTGCCGGCTTCGAGCTGCACGGGCAGCTGGTCCTTGATGACGCTGTAGGCAACGTTGTCGAGGATGACGTTGATGCCCGGGTTTTCCTTCATGAAACGGCCAACGAGGTCCTTCATGACGTCGCCTTCGACGCCGTCCGAATACCACATGATCCGCACGTCGCCGGCATGTGCTGCCGTCGACATGAGAAGGGCGAGCGCAGCGCCCGCCAGAAGCGATTTGGTTTTCATGCTCATTTCCTCCTCTGAATGGACGGGCCTCCACCCGTCCGGTTTTTAGATCACGAAGCGCTCAGCATCGTCGCTTCGCCTTTTACTGTGTAATCCGCCCGCGTGATCACGCGGCCTTCGGCTTCCACGGAGCCGTCTTTCCTGAAGCGGACGGTACCATATTCCGGGTCCTCGACAACGACGGTGCCGTCGGATTCCTGTCTCGGGGCGAGCCCGCTGAAGCGGTACTCGACGGCAGTGAGATTGTCCGCTTCGCAGACGCGGACAATCCAGCGTGTCTTCTGGCCGTATTGGCGCAGTTCAGCCCCTGCCGACGGACCGTCGGTGACGGCCTCCAGCTTCGAGGCGGTGCGCAGCATGACGGCGCCCTTGCCGGAGCGGGCAAGCGCCACGCCGCCGGAAACGAGTGTTTCGTCGAACTCGGCCTTGGGGAACCAAGCATGGGTGAAATCCGGCTGTTCCTCATAGGTGGTGAATTCGAGGATCGCTAGACCGCGGTATTGCTGCGCGCGGGGGATGGTGCCGCAGCCGCCCCAGTAGGACGGGCGGCCGTAGCCGAACTGGATGGTCTCGCCCGGATGATTGATCCAGATCGCAGCTTCCGGCTTGTCGCCGAGGCGCAGATGCAGGATGGTCTCCTGGTAACCCCATTCGTCCCAGCGGTAATGAGCCGTCGAGCCCATGGCGAAATGCTCGCCCTTGTAGTGGTAGAGCGCCGCAAAGGAATTTTCGCCCTGGGCGAAACGCCATTCCTGGTGCTGGCTGCCGCGGTGATCGGCAATCGCGGCGAATTCGGCAGGGATTTCGAGACCATGATCGCGCAGGCAGACGGCCATCTGCGGCAGGCAGTGGACGCGGCGGCCGTACCAACCCTTGCCCCAGAGCAGGCGGGCGACGCCGGACAGTTCCAGCGAGCGGCCGGCGCAGAGCGTGTGCTCGTAGGAGCGGCCTTGCGCTGCCGTCACCATGCCGTGATGGGCGGAGCGGGCGATAATTTCGCAGAGGCGGACAATGCCCGCCTTGGCGCGGTCGGCGATATCCCTGTCAGGCGAAAGGGCTGCAAGCGCCGTCAGGCCCTTGAGATCGATCGGGAAATAGGGGGCGGAGTTGAACTCGGCCATTTCCCAATGTTCGAAATGGTCGAGCCAGGCGCGGACGCGGGCGGCACCGACCTTCGCCTGCTCCGAACCCTTGCGGCCGGAACGGGCGAAGGTGGCGTCTGGGAGCAGACTGCCGCCGAGATAGGCCGAGGTGTGGAACAGCAGCGCGTGGTTTTCGGAGAAATACCACTGCACGTCGTTACCCGGTTCATCCATCCAGTAGCGGTAATTGAGGATGGCACCGTCGATGCGGGCACGGGTCTTTTCGTTGATGTCCTTGCCCCAGACGGTGCGCGACCAGATGAGCGGCACCAGCGAGAAGTCGGCGCAGTCGTGGCAGTCCTCGATCGAGGGCAGGATTTCCTCGATCATCGCATCCGTATCGGGGCCGGAACGGCCGCTTGCCAGACGGGCGAAGGCGCGGACCGTATCGCGTTCGGAATTTTCCGAGATTTGCGCCAGGGTCTCGGTGATGCGATCGCTCAGCGATGCAGGAGCCTGCCCTTGGCTTTCGGCGTGGCAGATCTCGACGCCCAGCGAACGGGACACGACGAAGCCGCCGGCATTGAGGGTGATGCGGAAGTGGCGGAAGTCGGCGGGCGCCTTTTCCGACGGGCCGATATTGAGGCTTGTGGCGCCGGCGGCCAGGGTGAAGTCGAAATCGAAGCGCTCGCGCGACATGAAATCGCCTTCGACCGCGACATTGACCTTAACCTCGACCGGCAGGGGCGCGGAGAGAAGCAGGGTGATATCGCCGCCGAAATAGTGCTGGCGGTCGAAATACATGGTGTCGAGCGCCTTTTCGAGGCTTGCGGCGACGGGGCTCGTGACCGGAACCGGCATGGCGACACTGGCAGCCGGGCCGGAGAGATAGTCGAACTGATAGAAATAGCGGGCGTCACGCTCGGCGAGGTCGTCGAAGAACAGCGTGATCTCGTTGAGGCCGGCGACCAGCGGCAATTCGAATTCCTGCTTGGCTTCGAGATTGCGGCTGTAGGGCGCCATCCAGCCGGCTTCCGCGCCGTTGACCCAGATGACGGCGCCGCCGCAGGTGCCGAGGCGGATCTTCGCCGTGCCGGCTGTTTCCGCCTCGATATAGGTGCGGGTCCAGGTGGCGAGCCGGGTCGGGCGGAACCAGAAGCCGGAGAGATCGAGCCGCGGCGAACCGAAAGGCAGCCACCAGCGGGTGGCGTCGAAGGAGCCGCGGACATCCGGACGCTTGCCGCGATAGGTGTCTGCAAAGATGGTGCGGCACGGATATTCGTGCGGAATGAAGTTCTTGACCTTGGTCAGGAAGAAGAACGGGTCCATCTCGCCCTTCATCGGGGCATCGGGCACGTCGAAACGCTCTTCGGCGATGCGGCCGAGCTGCCAGTACCGGACGGCTTCGCCCGGCTTCAACGTCTTTCGCATCCAGTTTGCTTCGGGATTCATGGCAGTCTTATCTCAGCTCGCTCAGGGCCACGGGGGCCACGTCGTTGTATTCCTGGTTCTCGCCGGTCATGCCCCAGACGAAGGCGTATTGCGCGGTGCCGGCACCCATATGGATCGACCAGGCGGGCGAGAGAACCGCGTCGAGGTTCTTGACCACCAGATGGCGCGTCTCTTCCGGGCGGCCCATCAGGTGGATGACCCGCTCCTCTTCGGGCAGGTCGAAATAACAATAGGCTTCCATGCGGCGCTCATGCAGATGCGGCGGCATGGTGTTCCAGATGCTGCCGTCGGCAAGGTCGGTGATGCCGAGCAGAAGCAGGCAGGACGGCGTGACTTCCGGATGGATGTACATGCGCAGGTTCCGCAGATTGGCGCGCTTGGGATCGCCGAATGTCAGCATCTTCGATTCCGACCGCTTGATGAGGCGGTGCGGAATGTCGGCGCCTGCAGGAACGGAATTCATGTAGAACCGGGCCGGCTTTTCGGCCGAGGCGCTGGCGACGGAGATTTCCTGGGCGCCGCGGCCGACATAAAGCACGTCGCGGTTTTCCAGGGTGAAACTCTTGCCGTCGACCGAGACGACGCCGGTGCCGCCGAGATTGGCGATGCCCATTTCTCGGGCCGACAGCAGGAAGGGCGTGCCGATCTCTTCGCCCGAACCGAAGCTCAGCGTCGACGATACCGGAACAGCGCCGCCGACGATCAAGCGGTCGACATGGGTGTAGGTGAAGCTCACCCTGTCGGCCTGGAACAGGTCTTCCATCAGGAATTCGGCCCGGAGGCGGGCGGTGTCATAGGTCTTGATGTCGTTGGGGCCAGCCCCGTAGAGAACCTTCATCGTCATGCTGTCTCGCCTCCCGGTTCCACATGCCGGATGGCTTCGGAGAGGCACAGGATCGCAAGCGCCTGTCCGTAGCCGGTCGGCTGGATGGGAATATCCCGATAGAATTGCAGGTCATGGCCCATGCGCGTTCCATAGGAAACGTTGAGCACGGTGCCGGTTTCATCGATATTGGCAAGCACCGCTTCAACGGCCTTGAGGCCGGCGGCGCGCCATTCAGGGGTGCCGAGGCCGAGGCGGTAACCCTTGAGCAGGCCGTAACCGAAACCCGCCGTCGCCGAGATCTCCTCGTAGGAGGACGGGTCGTCGAGCAGAGTGCGCCAGGCGCCGGAAGCGGCCTGCAGCGGCAGCAATGCGTTGACCTGCGCCGTCAGCACGCCGAGCAGGAAATCTTTTACCGGTTTCGAAACCTCGGCGAGGTCGAAAAGGTCGAGCATGCCGGCGGTGATCCAGGCATTGCCGCGCGCCCAGCGGGCTTCCGCAAAATTATGGCGGCCCTGGAACGTCCAGCCATGGAACCAGAGGCCGGTCTTCGTGTCGGCGAGGTAACGGGAATGGACGAGGAACTGTTTTGATGCCTCATCGACCAGTTCGCGGCGACCGCTCGCCTCGCCGTAGGAGGCGAGGAAGAGGGCGACCATATAAAGCGTATCGTCCCAGAGCTCGTCGTTGTTGACCTTGTCAGAGACGTGGTGCTCGAAGGCGCCTTCCTCGGTGCGGCCCATCTCGCTCATGACGCGGTCCGCCCAGGCGTCGAGAACCGGCTTCCAGCGCGGGTCGCGGGTTTCGCGCCAGAGGACGGAAAGGCCGAGCATCGGCGCCGTGGTGTTGACATTGAGCGTCGGGAGCCCGGCTTCGATGCGGGCCGAATACCAGTTCTCGATCAGCGCCTTCAAATCGTCGCGGCCGGTGAACAGCCAGAGACGGATCAGGCCGTAGAGGCCCACGCCCTGCGGCCATTCCCAGCTTTCGAAAGAGATATAGTCGCCGGCGGTCCCGTCGAGATTGGGTTCGTGGAAACGGCCATCGTCGCGAAGCCCGGTTATGCCGGTCACGAGGCGGTCAAGCTTTTCACGGATGTCCCGGGCTGAAAGGCCCATGTCTCAATTCCTCCCTGTGCTGCAGCATTTGCTGCGCAGCATTGCGATCCGCTTCTCCCAAGCGTGCCTTCATGAAAACATCTGAAAATTGATTGCGCAATCTGAAAATTTTTTGCAGTGTGCGCATCGATGATGGGAGGATGTCATGGCGGCGACGATCGTGCCGGGCAAGCGCGGCAAGAAAAGCCGGCGGGTGCGGCTGGAGGATATTGCGGGAAAGGTGGGCGTGTCGCTGAGCACCGTGTCGCGGGCGCTGGCCGGCGAGAAGGGCGTGCGCGCGGACATCCGCCAGCGGATCATGGAGGCTGCGAAAGACGCCAATTACGCAATGCCGACGCCGGTCGCCGGCAAGAAGGTGATCCTGGCAGCTTCGAGCGCAGCGATGATCGACTACGTGCGCAACCAGTTCACGCTCTATGTGCTGGAAGGGTTGCGGGATCGCGCGCAGGCTCTCGGGCTCGATATCGTCACCCGCGCGGTCGCCGACCAGTCGGAGGAAAAGGTGGTGCTGGAGGAGGCGCTGGTCGATCCGGACGTCGCGGGACTGCTGTTTCTGACCGTCGACGACGAAGGAATGCTCGAGGCCACCCGCGGCTTCGGAAAGCCGGTCGTGCTGATCAACGGTGACGATCCGATGATGCGGCTGTCGAGCGTAACCCCCTGCAATCGGTCGGCGGCGCATCTGGCCACCGACTATCTCATCCGGCTGGGGCACAAACGCATCCTCTTCCTGATGCGTCCGGGCCGGCGGACGATCGACCGGCGCCGCGAAGGCTGGCAGGATGCGTTCCAACATCACGGATTGCCTTGTCCCCCGGATCTCGTCGTGCCGGTCGAGGACTGGCTGCCGGAGCTTGCCGCCCAGGCGATTAGCGAGCGGTTGCGCAGGAACGGGCTCGATTTCACCGCCGTGCTGACGGCGGGCGACAGTCTCGCAGTCGGCGCGATGATGGGGGTGCAGCAGATGGGTTATACCGTGCCGGGCGACGTTTCGGTGATGGGCATGGACGACCTGCCGCAGGCCGCCTTCCTCAATCCGCCGCTGACCACAGTGCATGTACCGATGCGCGAGCTCGGCGCCGTGGCGCTCGATCTTTTACGGGACGGGATGACCGGATTTGCAAATCCGGCACGGCGGGTGGAGCTTGCTTGTCACATTGCCGAGCGGCAGTCGACCGGACCGGCCAGAGGCTAACCCCGGCCAACTCGTTTATTCATGCGCCATTCAGAGCCGTGCTGGAACAATGGGAACGTCTCGAACATTGATATCCGGCGAAATCCGTTCGGCAGATTGTCAGTCCGGTTCGCGCGTTATTGGTTTCTCAGGAGGAAGCCCGTGAAGAAAATTCTGATGTCCGTTGCGGCACTTTGCGCCCTGTTCGCGGCGCCGTCGATTGCGGATGCGGCCGTGCGCGGGGTTGCCACGGCCAATGTCAACATGCGGTCCGGGCCAAGCACCGGCTATCCGGCCGTCGACGTCATTCCGGTCGGTGCGGCGGTAACGATCTACGGCTGCATGAGCAGCGTCAACTGGTGCGACGTCGCCTTCGTCGGCGGACGCGGCTGGGTGTCGGGCAACTACGTGCAGGCGACCTATCGTTCCAACCGCGTCTATGTCGCCCCCGACTATTACGAGGGCCTCGGCATTCCGATGGTCACGTTCGACGTCGGCAACTATTGGGGCCGCTACTATCGCGACCGCGACTTCTATCGCGATCGCGATCGTTGGGATCGCTACGACTGGAGACGCGAATCGCGCCTTCCGCCGCCTCCGCCCTCGCCGCCGCGCTGGGATCGTGACGGAACTCCACGTTGGGACCGGGATCGCAGCTGGAGGCCGGGCGACCGGCAGCCGCCGCTTCCGCCAGTCTGGCAGGGAGATCGCGACCGTTTCTACAGGGATCGGGGTTGACTGCAGCCGGCCCCTCCGCGGTTCGGCCGTGAGGATGACCCGCAACCCGAACCGCTGATCCCGCCCAAAAATTCAAGGAGGCCGCCTACGGGTGGCTTTTTTGCGCCCGGCATTCGGGCAAGCTCACACCGAAGCGTACCGTTCGGCTATGTTCTGACCATTGCGCCTTTTCAGCCTTTTCGATAAGAGACGCCGCAACTCGATGATCCTGTCACAAACGACGGGATTTCGGAACGGTTTGAAAGCAGGCGCCCAAGGCTCCCGAGCCTCTTGGCGAAACAGTGGTTTTTGTCGGTATGGCTCGCATCGTCATGAAGTTCGGCGGCACTTCGGTCGCCAATCTCGAACGCATTCACAACGTCGCGCGCCATGTGAAACGTGAGGTTGAGGCAGGGCACGAGGTCGCGGTCGTCGTCTCCGCCATGTCCGGCAAGACCAACGAGCTCGTCGGCTGGGTTCAGGACATGCCGAAGGTCTCCGGCGCCAACTCGCCTTTTTACGACGCACGCGAATATGACGCCGTCGTCGCATCCGGCGAGCAGGTGACGTCCGGCATTCTCGCCATCGCCCTGCAGTCGATGGGCATCAACGCCCGGTCCTGGCAGGGCTGGCAGATCCCGATCCGCACCGACAGCGCCCATGGGGCAGCGCGGATCATGGAGATCGACGGTTCCGAGATCGTCAAGCGGATGGGCGAGGGCCAGGTGGCTGTCGTTGCCGGCTTCCAGGGGCTCGGCCCGGACAACCGGATCGCCACGCTCGGCCGCGGCGGTTCCGACACGTCGGCGGTGGCGATCGCGGCCGCGGTCAAGGCCGACCGCTGCGACATCTATACGGACGTCGACGGCGTCTATACGACCGACCCGCGTATCGTGCCCCAGGCGCGGCGCATGAAGAAGGTTTCCTTCGAGGAAATGCTCGAAATGGCGTCGCTCGGCTCGAAGGTTCTGCAGGTGCGCTCGGTCGAGCTCGCCATGGTCCATAAGGTCCGCACCTTCGTGCGTTCCAGTTTCGAGGATCCCGATGCGCCGGGCATGGGTGACCTTTTGAACCCGCCCGGTACTTTGATTTGCGACGAGGAAGAAATCGTGGAACAGGAAGTCGTCACCGGCATCGCCTATGCCAAGGATGAAGCGCAGATCTCGCTCCGGCGCCTTGCCGACCGGCCGGGCGTGTCGGCTGCGATTTTCGGCCCGCTCGCCGAAGCGCATATCAATGTCGACATGATCGTGCAGAACACGTCGGAAGACGGTTCGCGCACCGACATGACCTTCACCGTACCTTCGGGCGACGTGCAGAAGGCCATGAAGGTGCTCGACGACAACAAGGAAAAGATCGGCTTCGACGTCGTCCAGACCGAATCAGGCCTGGCGAAAGTCTCGGTCATCGGCATCGGCATGCGCAGCCATGCCGGCGTTGCCGCGCACGCTTTCAAGGCACTTGCCGAAAAATCCATCAACATCAAGGCGATCACCACCTCGGAAATCAAGATTTCGATCCTGATCGACGGTGCCTATTCCGAACTCGCCGTTCGGACTTTGCATTCCGCGTACGGTCTCGATAAGAGTTGAGAATGAACCGTTTGGACGCGCCGGCAGTTGTGGGCGTCGTCTTGCGGCTGGGGTGACCTCGTTTCGGGAGAGCATAGGCGATGAGAGACCTGTCGGCAGGTCCGCGCGTTCTGTTGAAGCGGCTGCGCGAGTTGATGGCGGAGCCGCTCGAGCCACAGGAGCGCCTTGACCGGATCGTCCGCCAGATCGCCAGCAACATGGTGGCCGAGGTCTGCTCGGTCTATGTGCTCCGCTCCGACGGCGTTCTCGAACTCTACGCCACCGAAGGCCTCAACAAGGAAGCCGTCCACACTTCGCAGCTGAAGATGGGCCAGGGCCTCGTCGGCACGATCGCGGCCTCCGCGCAGCCACTCAACCTTTCCGATGCGCAGGCGCATCCAGCCTTCCGCTATCTCCCCGAAACGGGTGAGGAAATCTACCATTCCTTCCTCGGCGTGCCGATCCTGCGGGCAGGCCGCACGCTTGGCGTTCTCGTCGTCCAGAACAAGGCGAGCCGCAACTATCGCGAGGACGAGGTCGAGGCGCTCGAAACCACGGCGATGGTGATCGCCGAGATGATCGCCACCGGCGAGCTCAAGAAGATCACCCGGCCGGGCCTCGAGCTGGACCTCACGCGTGCCATCACCATCGATGCCGACGCCTATAACGAAGGCATCGGCCTTGGCCATGTGGTGCTGCACGAACCGCGTATTGTCGTCACCAATCTCCTCAACGAAGATGCGGAGAAGGAAGTGATCCGGCTGGCGGAATCGCTCGGGTCCCTGCGCATCTCGATCGACGACATGCTGTCGCGCCGCGAAGTATCCCAGGAAGGCGAACATCGCGAGGTGCTCGAAACCTATCGGATGTTCGCCCACGACCAGGGCTGGGTCCGCCGCATGGAAGAGGCGATCCATAACGGCCTGACGGCGGAAGCCGCGGTCGAGAAGGTCCAGAGCGATACCAAGGCGCGGATGATGCGCCTGACCGATCCCTATCTGCGCGAGCGGATGCATGATTTCGACGATCTGGCCAACCGGCTTCTGCGCCAGCTGACGGGCTTTTCCGGCCGCGCCTTCGACGAAGGTTTCCCGACGGACGCCATCATTCTCGCCCGCGCCATGGGTGCGGCCGAACTGCTCGACTATCCGCGCGCCAGCCTGCGCGGCCTGGTGCTCGAAGACGGAGCCGTGACGAGCCACGTGGTGATCGTTGCGCGGGCCATGGGCATTCCGGTCGTCGGCCAGGCGGCGGGTGTCGTGGCGCTTGCCGAAAACGGCGATCCGATCATCATCGACGGCGACGATGGCCAGATTCATCTGCGGCCGGTTCTCGACCTGCAGAAGGCCTACGAGGAAAAGGTGCGCCTGCGGGCCCGCCGGCAGGAGCAGTTCAAGGCGCTGCGGGACGTCGAGCCGGTCACAAAGGACGGCAAGCGCATCAGCCTGCAGATGAATGCCGGCCTGCTGGTGGATCTGCCACAGCTTGCCGAGTCCGGCGCCGACGGCATCGGTCTCTTCCGCACCGAACTGCAGTTCATGATCGCCTCGACCATGCCGAAGCTCGAGGAGCAGGAGAGCTTCTACCGCAACGTCATCAAGCAGGCGGCCGGCCGCCCGGTGACGTTCCGCACCCTCGATATCGGCGGCGACAAGGTTGTCTCCTATTTCCGGGCCCAGGAAGAGGAAAATCCGGCGCTCGGCTGGCGGGCGATCCGCCTGTCGCTCGATCGTCCAGGCCTGCTGCGCACCCAGCTTCGGGCGCTGCTCCGGGCCTCTGCCGGCGCCGAGCTCAAGATGATGCTGCCGATGGTGACCGAGGTTTCGGAAATCCACGCGGTGCGCGAGCTGATGCAGAAGGAAGTGCAGCACCTTTCGAAATTCGGCCACAGCCTGCCGCGCAAGCTGCAGTTCGGGGCGATGCTCGAAGTGCCGGCGCTGATGTGGCAGCTCGACGAACTGATGGCGGAAGTGGATTTCGTCTCGGTCGGTTCGAACGACCTGTTCCAGTTCACCATGGCGGCGGACCGCGGCAATGCCCGGGTTTCCGATCGTTTCGACAATCTCGGCAAGCCGTTCCTGCGCATTCTGCGCGACATCGCGCGGGCCGGCGAACGCAACAAGACGGTGGTGACGCTGTGCGGCGAGATGGCGGGCAAGCCGCTCTCCGCCATGGCGCTTCTGGGGGTCGGTTTCCGCTCGGTTTCGATGTCCCCGACTTCGATCGGACCGGTCAAGGCGATGCTGCTCGGGCTTGACATCGACAAGCTGTCCGCCGAATTGAACGTGGCGCTCGACGATATAAGGTCGACGGAGCCGATCCGCGCGCTGCTTGTGCGGTTCGCCGAGGCCAACAATATTCCCGTCTAGCGGATAAAAAGAATAAACGGAGTTAGTGGGTGGCGAAGCTTCCTATCGAAAAGATGCGCGAGCTGGAACGCCGGTTCGGCGAGATCGAGGCGCGCATGTCGGAAGGCCCGGCTGCCGACGTCTATGTGAAGCTGGCGTCCGAATATTCCGAACTGCAGCCGGTGGTGCGCAAGATCCGCGAATACGAGAAGTCGATCGCGGAAGTGGCCGACCTGCGGGCGATGCTGACCGACAAGGGCACCGACCGCGAGATGCACGAGCTTGCGGAAATGGAGCTGCCGGAAGCCGAGGAACGGCTCGAGGCGCTGGAAAAGGACATGCAGGTCCTGCTTCTGCCGAAGGACGCGGCCGACGAGAGGAGCGCGATCCTCGAAATCCGCGCCGGAACGGGCGGCAACGAGGCGGCTCTTTTTGCCGGCGACCTGTTCCGCATGTACGAGCGTTATGCCGCCACCAAGGGCTGGAAGGTCGAGGTGTTGTCGGCAAGCGAAGGCGAGGCGGGCGGCTACAAGGAAATCATCGCGACTGTGACCGGACGCGGGGTGTTCTCCAAGCTGAAGTTCGAATCCGGTGTGCACCGTGTGCAACGCGTGCCCGATACGGAAGCGAGCGGCCGCATCCACACCTCGGCGGCGACCGTGGCCGTGATGCCGGAGGCCGAAGAGATCGATATCGAAATCCGGCCGGAAGACATCCGCATCGATACGATGCGCTCGTCGGGTGCCGGCGGCCAGCACGTCAACACCACGGACTCCGCGGTCCGCATCACCCACATGCCGAGCGGCATCGTGGTGACCAGTTCGGAAAAGTCTCAGCACCAGAACCGCGCCAAGGCGATGCAGGTGCTGCGCACCCGCCTCTACGACATGGAGCGCCAGAAGGCGGACAGCGAACGTTCCGCCGACCGCAGGAGCCAGGTCGGCTCCGGCGACCGGTCCGAGCGCATCCGCACCTATAATTTCCCGCAGGGGCGGGTGACCGACCACCGGATCAACCTGACGCTCTACAAGCTCGACCGGATGATGGAAGGCGATATCGACGAAGTGGTCGATGCGCTCATTTCCGACTACCAGGCCGGCCAGCTGGCGCAGCTCGGCGAGCAACACGGATGACGACGCTCGGAGCAGCCGTCGCGGATGCCAGATCGCGGTTCTCGGCGGCGGGCCTGCCGGATGCGGCGATCGAGGCACGGCTGCTGATCGGCGGGTTGCTCGGGCTTTCCAGCACCGAAGTCTTCACCGGCGGCGAGCGGCTGCTGACGGAGGAGGAAACCTCCCGAATCTCGAAAGCGGTCGAGCGCCGCTTGAAACGGGAGCCCGTGCACCGCATATTAGGATTACGTGAATTCCACGGCATGGAGCTCCTGATTTCGAAGGAAACGCTGGAGCCACGCCCGGACACCGAAATCCTGGTGGATTCGATGCTTGCCTATGTGAGGCAGATTGTCGCAGACAAGGGTTCGGCACGTATTCTCGATCTTGGTACCGGAACCGGAGCGGTCGTTTTGGCACTGCTGAAGGAAAGCCCAAAGGCCCAGGGGATCGGCAGCGATATTTCGCAGGATGCCCTGCAGACGGCGGCGCGGAACGCGGCGCGGCTGGGAATGGCCGAGAGATTTCAGGCGGTCCGCAGCCATTGGTTCGACGCAATTTCCGGCCGGTTCGACATAATCGTGTCAAATCCGCCCTATATACGAAGCGATGTTATCCCCGCATTGGACCCGGAAGTCCGGGATTTCGATCCGCTGGCAGCGCTAGATGGAGGTCCGGATGGGCTCGAAGCCTATCGCGCGATTGCGGCGAGTGCAGGAGATTTCCTCGAAAAGGACGGCGTTATCGGCGTCGAGATCGGGTTCGATCAGAAGGAAACCGTGACCGCGATTTTCCGCGTCGCCGGCTTTACGCCGGTGGAGGCGGTCCGCGATTATGGCGACAACGATCGGGTTCTCGTATTTACCGTGAATCATCCTTGATTTTGCAGGCAAAAGAAAAGGCTTGGATTTCCGGAGGAAGCGGGATAGCTTGCAAATACGCACTGGGACGGCTGGGAATGAACAGCGATTCGTTCGGGTTACAGGGCAACCCTTTGATCCTTCTCTTTTCGAAGAGTTGCGAAGGTTGAACAATTCCCGGTGCGTGAATCAGTTAATTTGACTTTCACAAGCGGCAGGACGCTTTGATCGGCCTGTGCGCGGCACGCGAAGTCTTGTTCGGCTCTGTCCGGCAGACCGCGTGGCCCCTTATCAGCGAAGACAGAGAATTGGTGAACGATAGATGAGGCCAGGACAGCAGAACAAACGCGGTCGAGGTCGCGGCAGTAACAATAATAACAATAGTGGCGGCGGCGGCGGAAATAACAACTTCAACCGTAAGGGCGGCAATCCTCTCAGCCGCACCTACGACAGCTCCGGCCCGGACGTGAAGATCCGCGGGACCGCCCAGCATATCGCCGAAAAATATAGCCAACTCGGCCGTGATGCCCAAAGCTCCGGCGACCGTGTGATGGCGGAGAACTATCTCCAGCACGCCGAACACTATAACCGCATCATTGCCGCCGCACAGGCGCAGATGCAGGATCGGTTCCAGCACGACAATCGTGGCGACTACCAGGACCGGGACGGCAACGTTCAGGATCAGGACGACATGGACAATAGCGACGGCGAGGACAACGGTTACTCGCAGCAGCCGTCCATGGATGAGGCTCCGCAGCCGCAGGTCCAGCAACAGCAGCCGCGCCGGGAGCAGCGTGAACAGCGCGAGCCCCGTGAACAACGCGAACCTCGCGACCAACAGCGCGAACCTCGCGAACAGCGTGACCAGCAGCGCGAACGCCCCCGCCGCGAAAACCGTCAGGAACAGCCGGCAGTGGCAGCGGTTCCGACCCAGGTCGCAGCACCTCAGCCAGTCGCTCCGGTCATGGATGGTTCCGGCCCGCAGCCGGTGATCGAAGGCACGCCTGCCGAAGTGGCGGTCGAGGAAGAGGCACAGGCAGAAGCGGCTCCGCGCCGTCGTCGCGCCGCCGGCAGCCGCCCGCGTCGTCCGCGTCGTGGCGAAGGCGCCGGTGAAGAGGGTGGTTCCGAAGGCGAAGCCTCGGGCGACGGCTCGCAGCCGGCCCTGGCGGATGCAGCTTCTGAATAAGCCATCCTTCAAATAACGAGATCAAAAAGGCCGCTCGGGAAACCGGGCGGCCTTTTTCTTCGAGCGGAGATTGCCTTCTGCTTCAAGCCGTCGGCTGGCGCCGATCACGGACGGAGCGGGCAAGCTCCTCGAGCACCAGGACCGATGTCTCCCAGTCGATGCAGCCGTCGGTGATGCTCTGGCCGTAGACGAGAGGCTTGCCGGGCACCAGATCCTGGCGGCCGCCGACGATATTGCTCTCGATCATCATGCCCTTGATGGCCATGTTGCCGGCAGCGATCTGCGTCGCAACGTTCTTGACGACCAGCGGCTGGTTCATCGGATCCTTGCCGCTGTTGGCATGGCTGGCATCGATGAGAATGCGCGGCTCCAAACCGCGTTTTGCGGCATCCCTTGAAACGGCCTCGACGTCGGCCGCGTCATAGTTCGGCTGCTTGCCGCCGCGAAGGATGACGTGGCAATCCTCGTTGCCGGTCGTTGTGGCGATCGCGGCCCGGCCGTCCTTGGTCACCGCCGGGAAATGGTGCGTCTGCGAGGCGGCCAGTATGGCATCGAGCGCAACCGCGACGCCGCCATCGGTGCCATTCTTGAAGCCGATCGGGCAGGAGAGGCCGGATGCGAGCTGGCGATGTACCTGGCTTTCGGTCGTACGGGCGCCGATCGCGCCCCAGCTGACGAGGTCGGCGATATATTGCGGGGTGATCGTATCGAGGAATTCGCAGCCGGCCGGAAGGCCCGTCGCATTGATGTTCAGAAGAAGCTGCCGGGCGATCCTCAAACCCTCTTCGATCCGGTAGCTGCCGTCGAGATGCGGGTCGTTCATCAGGCCCTTCCACCCGACGGTGGTGCGGGGCTTTTCGAAATAGACGCGCATGACGATTTCGAGGTCGCCGCTGAAACGTCGTCGCTGTTCTTCCAGCCGGGCCGCATAGTCCCGCGCGGCCGCGGGATCATGGATCGAGCAGGGACCGATGACGACGATCAGCCGGTCGTCCTCGCCATGCAGGATGCGGTGGACGGTGTCGCGCGTCCTGGTCACCGTCCCGGTAACCGCCTCGTTGCGCGGGATTTCGGCGATGATGTCGGCGGGTATGGTTAGCGGTGTGATCTCGACGATGCGCCGATCGTCGATCGTATCTATCGAGGCATTGGCGGGTTTGGCATTCGGCACGGGTATGGCTCCTGTTTGGTGCTACCGTGCGGAATTGAAAAAGCCGCCAGGTAGACTAGCGGCTTGAGGGAATGTCGTTGCGTCGAAATCAGCTACGCACGGACCCGCATCCGCTGGGGAAAGCGGTAGCTATAAAATCGCGAGGCGTTGGCGGACGTGAAAGACATGCGGTTTTCTGTATTCGCTCGATTGTGGATTGTCACGCGGAAAATTTGCGAGGTTTCCGCTCGCGGATTTTGAGCTTCTGAACACTTTAAACACGAGAATCCGCTTACCATATTTCCAGCAACGCCGAGACTTCGGCAGGGCTCGCCTTTGAGGGAGCTCAATCTCAATCATCGGTCCGTGCCTTATAATGGGCGGGTCGATCACTGGAGGTACCAGAATGAACATCGAAAAATACTCCGAGCGCGTCCGCGGTTTCCTGCAGTCGGCTCAGACCCAGGCTTTGGCTTCGGGTCACCAGCAGTTCACGCCCGAACACGTGCTGAAGGTGCTGCTCGACGACGACCAGGGCATGGCGTCCTCGCTGATCGACCGGGCGGGTGGCAATGCCAAGGAAGCGGGCATCGCCAACGACGCCGCACTTGCCAAGCTTCCCAAGGTTTCCGGCGGCAATGGCGAGATCTATCTCTCCCAGCCCCTCGCCAAGGTTTTCTCGACCGCGGAAGAGGCAGCCAAGAAGGCCGGCGACAGTTTCGTCACCGTCGAGCGCCTGCTTCTGGCGCTTGTCATCGAAACGTCGGCCTCGACCTCCGCGACCTTGAAAAAGGCTGGTGTGACCGCGCAGGGGCTCAACCAGGTCATCAATGACATCCGCAAGGGTCGCACGGCCGACGGCGCCAATGCCGAGGCCGGTTTCGAGGCCCTGAAGAAATATGCGCGCGACCTGACGGCGGAAGCCCGCGACGGCAGGCTCGATCCGGTGATCGGCCGCGACGACGAAATCCGCCGCACGATCCAGGTTCTCTCCCGCCGTACCAAGAACAATCCGGTGCTGATCGGCGAGCCCGGCGTCGGCAAGACGGCGATCGCCGAAGGCCTGGCGCTGCGCATCATCAACGGCGACGTGCCGGAAAGCCTGAAAGACAAGAAGCTGATGGCGCTCGACATGGGCGCCCTGATCGCTGGCGCCAAATATCGCGGCGAGTTCGAGGAGCGCCTGAAGAGCGTCCTGAACGAAGTGCAGTCGGAAAACGGCGAGATCATCCTGTTTATCGACGAGATGCACACGCTGGTGGGCGCCGGCAAATCCGACGGCGCGATGGATGCGTCCAACCTCCTGAAGCCCGCGCTTGCCCGCGGCGAACTGCATTGCGTCGGCGCCACCACGCTCGATGAATACCGCAAGCATGTGGAAAAGGATCCGGCGCTTGCCCGTCGTTTCCAGCCGGTCATGGTCGAGGAGCCGACGGTCGAGGATACGATCTCGATCCTGCGCGGGCTCAAGGAAAAATACGAGCAGCACCACAAGGTCCGCATCTCGGATTCGGCCCTGGTTGCGGCTGCTACGCTTTCCAACCGCTACATCACCGACCGGTTCCTGCCCGACAAGGCGATCGACCTGATGGACGAGGCCGCATCGCGGCTGCGCATGCAGGTGGATTCAAAGCCCGAGGAACTCGACGAACTCGACCGCCGCATCATGCAGCTGAAGATCGAGCGCGAAGCCCTGAAGAAGGAAACCGACAGCGCCTCGGCCGACCGGCTGCAGCGTCTTGAAGGCGAAGTGACGTCGCTCGAAGAACAGGCGGATGCCCTGACGGCCCGCTGGCAGGCGGAAAAGCAGAAGCTCGGCCTTGCCGCCGACCTGAAGCGGCAGCTCGACGAGGCCCGCAACGAACTGGCGACCGCCCAGCGCAAGGGTGAGTTCCAGCGTGCCGGCGAGCTGACCTATGGCGTGATCCCCGAACTGGAAAAGCGCCTCGTGGAAGCGGAAGCCCAGGATACCTCGACCAATGCCATGGTGCAGGAAGTCGTGAACCCGGATGCGATCGCCCACGTGGTGTCGCGCTGGACCGGCATCCCGGTCGACAAGATGCTGGAAGGCGAGCGCGACAAGCTGCTGCGCATGGAAGATGAACTGGCAAAATCCGTCATCGGCCAGGGCGACGCGGTCCAGGCTGTCTCGCGTGCGGTTCGCCGTTCGCGCGCAGGGCTGCAGGATCCGAACCGGCCGATCGGCTCGTTCATCTTCCTTGGCCCGACCGGTGTCGGTAAGACGGAGCTGACGAAGTCGCTGGCCCGCTTCCTGTTCGACGACGAGTCCGCGATGGTTCGCCTCGACATGTCGGAATACATGGAGAAGCATTCGGTCGCGCGGCTGATCGGTGCGCCTCCGGGTTATGTCGGTTACGAGGAAGGCGGCGCGCTGACCGAGGCGGTGCGGCGCAAGCCCTACCAGATCGTGCTGTTCGACGAGATCGAGAAGGCGCATCCGGACGTGTTCAACGTTCTTCTACAGGTGCTCGACGACGGGCGCCTGACGGACGGGCAAGGCCGCACGGTCGACTTCAAGAACACGATGATCATCATGACCTCCAATCTGGGAGCGGAATACCTGACCGCTCTTCGCGAGGGTGAGGATTCCGAAAGCGTGCGCGAGCAGGTGATGGACGTCGTGAAAGCCTCGTTCCGGCCTGAATTTTTGAACCGCGTCGATGAGATCATCCTGTTCCATCGCCTGAAGCGCAACGAGATGGGCGCGATCGTCGATATCCAGATGAAGCGGCTGCTGCTGCTGCTGGCGGAGCGTAAGATCAGCATCGATCTCGGTTCGGACGCCCGCGAATGGCTGGCCGACAAGGGTTACGATCCGGTCTACGGCGCTCGTCCGCTGAAGCGGGTGATCCAGAAGTTCATGCAGGATCCGCTCGCAGAGCAGATTCTCGGCGGCCAGATCCCGGACGGCTCGGCCGTTGCGGTCAGCGCCGGTTCCGACCGGCTGCTCTTCCGGGTCAAACGGGTGGTGAGTGAGGCTGCGTAAGCCGAACCGAACGTTAAAAAGCAGAATGGCGGCTTCGGCCGCCATTTTTGTTCGTGCCCAACTGATCCGGTAAAGGCCTCAGCGGCTGGCGACCTCGTCGGCCGACTGGGTGTTGAGGATCGTATCGATCCGCTTGCGTTCCTCTTCGAAACGGGCGAGCGCCTTGCCGTTCAGCGAATTGCCGCCCGGCAGGCGGATCTTCATCGCATCGACCTTGGTGCCATTGACGATCAGTTCGTAATGAAGGTGGGCGCCGGTCGATTGGCCGGTGGAGCCGACGTAACCGATTACCTGGCCTTGGGTGATCTTGGCGCCTTCGCGAACACCTGGCGCGATGGCGCTCTGGTGATTGTAGGAGGAGACGTAGCCATTGGCATGACGGATGAGCGTCTGGTTGCCATAGCCGCCGGAATCCCAGCCGGCCTTTTCGACGATGCCGTTGCCCGTGGCGATGATCGGCGTGCCGCGCGGGGCGGCCCAGTCGGTGCCGGTATGCATGCGGGAATAACCGAGCAGCGGGTGGCCGCGCATGCCGAAGCCGGAGGTCATGCGGCCGTTCGGAAGCGGGTTGCGCAGCAGGAACTGCCGGATGCTCTTGCCGTCCTCGTCGAAATAATCGACCGCGTTGTCGTCGGGGTTCTGAAAGCGGTAGAAGCGGCTCGTCGTGTCGCCGAACCGGGCGTTGACGTAAAGCAGCTGGGAATCCCTGTTCGCCTGGCCTTTTTCGTCGGCGACCGAGAAGAAGGCCTCGATCTTGTCCGTCGGCTTCAGCTGGGCCTGCAGATCGACATTACTGGCAAGCAGTTTTACCAGCGTGCCGGTCATCTCCTTGCTCATGCCGTAGGAGAGGGCTGCCCGGTAGATGCCGTCGTAGACGCGCGGCAGTTCTCGGCCGGCAACGATCTGTGGTGATTGTTCGCTGAAGGCGGAGGCGACCGCATCCAGCATCGGCGGCTCCTGGCCATCCACAAAGCGGCCGCGATCGTCGAGAGCGACGGTTACCCGGTGGTCGCCGCGCCGATAGAGGCTGGCGCGGACGACGAGGACCATGTCGCCTTCCTGGATGACGCCGATGCGCAGCACGTCGCCGATGGAAAGGTTGGCCTCGCCGAGGCGGGACTGCAGGTAGCCGGAAATCTCGCGCGCCTTGCCTTCCGGATAACCGACCTCGGTCATTGCCTGGCTGACCGTCTCGGCCTTGCGGACCGGAATGATGTCGTCGGCATATTCGCGGGTGCGGGCGTTGATCGCCTCAGGCACAGAAACCGAGATGTTTTCCTCGACGACACGGGCCGACAGGCCGGCGGTGATGTCAAGGCCGCCGCCGTCCTCCTTCGACGAGAAGCGTTGCGGGTCGACATAATAGAGTGCCGAAAGCTGGCCGCTGCCGTCGGTGAGCACGGAACCGTTGGAGCGGACGTTTTCTTCGACCTCTTCCAGCGTCATCGCCTGCGCGAAGGCATACATGCTGCCCTTGATGGGGAAGGCCACGGTCTGGAGACTGACCTCGGACTCGACATTCGAGCCGTAGATAACGCCGGCACGCGCGGCAGGCGGCGGCGGGGTCTCGCTCGACGAGAAGATCGTCATCGGGTCGAAGTTCGGGTAATCTTCCTGC